>JAZRLY010000034.1:0-174840 GCA_045647065.1 Acutalibacteraceae bacterium | reverse complement strand
GGTGGATTTTGCGAAGCAAAAGACGGGGGGAGGGAACAACCTTAAAGCTTACATACCAACGAATTTACGCAAAATCTTATCTCTCCCTCAGGGTCTATGACCCAGCTCCCTCGTCAGAGGGAGCCGTAACAACCACTTTCGTTTTTTCTATTTATTTTTAGTTTATCGACAGTCAGAAAGGTGCTGTTCAATTTTGAACAGCACCTTCTTGCTTTATATATTCAGTTTCTTTCGAGTCTGATGCAGGTTACGGAATATGCGGGCACGGTGTAGTTAAATTTATCTGAGAAGCCGCTGACGGTGAATTCTTCCATAATGCAGTCCTCTTTTGCTCCGAGGATGTTATCGTTATCAAGGCTGTCACCCGCAACCTGATGAACGGTTGCAGAGGATTTGACATCCGCATTTTCAACATCAACCGCAAAGACCTTGCTTGTGCCCGTTGTGTTGACGATTTTCACGATAATATCGCCGCTTTCATCGGTGCTGACAACGTGGTAAGCCTCGGCTTCGGCTTTGCTTGCAAAGTCGTGTTCGACATAGAGAACATCGTCGATGTAGCATTTGACTTCGGTGCCCGAAACAACGACCTTGAGATTATATGTTCTGCCTGTTTCGGCGGTGAAAGGCTTTTGAGTGCCGTTTACTTGACCTGTTTTAATTCCGTCCTCAATCTGCTGGAGCGCAGAAACGGTGTTCTGCCAGCCGCCGATATTCCAGAAATAACAGTTTTTAGAATCCTTGACCGCAAAAGGAATTATGAAGCCTTCTTCACCGTCAAGCTTTGTGGCTTCGAGGGTGTAGGTATAATTTGTCCAGTCATCGCAGCCGTAGTGTGCAACCAGACCCGTGTCGGTGTAGGGCATCCAGGTGTTTGTCTGAACAAGTTTACCGTTCTTTATTGCAAAATCTTTATTTCTGTAAATGTTTTCCCAGTTCCACCAGAAATCCGTGGGAAGTGAGAAATTCTGCTCGCCGAGAACTTCGCCCGTTTCGTTGTTAGTGACTTTTATGTTATCAAATTCGGCGGATGTGTACCAGGTGCCGATACCAACTCTGCCATTGAGGGGAGATTGGGGGATTTTTGCGCCGTCAAGAGCGGATTTGAGCAGCTTTGTGCCCTGATTGACGGAGAAAAGTTTCTGTACATAGTAGCTGATTGAACCCGTCACCTGATGATTGTTGAACCAGATGAGGTCGGGCGACCAGTGAGTTGCGGTAAGGTTACCGAAGAGGGGAGCGTATGCCGCCATACGGACGATATCGCCGTTTCTTTCAAGTCCCGTCATATATGCCGCTTCAGCGATTGCGGCGCGGAGTCTGTTGGACCTTGCGGCGTATTCACCGAGGAAAACCTGAATTCCGCCGCCGTAGATTGTGTCGGTCATTTCATCAACGGAGCGTCTGTAATTTTCTTTGTCATAATAGTCTGTGTTTCGAAGGAACCACGAAGGTTCGTTATAGTAATGATGGTCGGTTGCGCCCGCAAAATCAGCAGCATTATCGGAATCGCCGAGCTGCTCTTTTGCGTATTCATATGACGGCAGATACTGACCGCTGTGGGTGCCGTCGGATGCGCCCGATGAATAAATCAGCTCAAGACCTTTGTAGAGGTCGGGATTTTCTGCCTTTGCTTCGTTGAATGAATCAAGGAACACCTGATAGCGTTCAAAATAAACCTCGCCCTCCTGCTCGTTGCCGATGCAGATATATTTGAGTTCAAACGGTTCGGGATGACCGAGAGAGACACGGACTTTACCCCAAGTCGTGTTTTCATCACCGCGGCAGAATTCAACGAGGTCGTGCATATCCTGAACATACTGAGCGAATTCGTCGCTCTCCATATCAACGGGACCTCTGCCTCTCATCTGGCAGTAAAGACCGCAGTTGATAACGGGCACACCGATAGCGCCGATATCCTCGGCAAGCTGAAAATATTCGTAGAAGCCGAGACCGTAGCTCATAAAGCAAGGGTTGGGGTCATCGGTCGCAGCGAAGTTTGTCCAGAGATTCACGCCCTGTTTTCTTGCGGCAACATCGCCGTAACCTCCGTCGAATTCAAGCGGCAGACCGTTGCTTCCTGTTGCGATGGAATCTTTCCAATTGTATGCGGATTCATAGTCGTTGCCTTCGATGATGCATCCGCCGGGGAAACGCAGGAATTTCGGTTCGAGCGCTTCGAGCATTTCGCCGAGGTCCTTGCGCATTCCGTTTTTTCTGCCTTTGAAAGTGTCCTCAGGGAAGAGTGAAATCATATCGAGTGCAACCGCGCCTTTATCCGTAAGCACCTGAAGAGTTATGTTTTGGTGAGCGGTTTCGGCGCAAGTAAGGGAAAGCTCGTATTTCTGCCATTCCGAAGTGATGCTTTCGATAACACCTTCGCCGACAATTCTGTCGCTGACGCAAAGACGTACATAAAGCTTGCCGTTATAGCCGTCAAGACCTTTTGCGTATGCGGAGAAATTGTAGCCTGAATTTGCTTTGACCGACATTCCGTCGAGGAAGCCTCTGTTTGCGGCGCCTGCAGGGGAATCGGAATTATTTGCAAGAACAAGATAACTCGGATTGTTTTCGTTGAGTGAATCCGACTGGCTGCTTTTTATCTTCAAATCTGCACCGTTGACAGAATTCCACGCATAAAGCGAATCGTTTACTGCAAGCTCCGTATATTCAAACGAGCGGTTTGCAACCATTTCGGCATAAAGCCCGCCGTCGGCGGCAAAGTTGATATCTTCAAAGAATATGCCGAAAAGAAGGTCGCTGATATCGTGGATTTCATCACCCGCATCGATATTCAGTGTGTAGTCGGAATTCTCGGTGCTGTAAGCGGTGACAGTGTTGGCATCGGGTCTGTCTTTTTCGGGAGGAGTTGCGCCGCCTGAGCCCGCGAAGGCCGTAATCGCCGCAACAAGTGCTGCAAATACTTTTTTGAACCATTGATAAATTACATATTTCATATGTTTTCTCCTTCCTCAATCAGCAAGCTGAGAAGCGCTTCGCAACCGTCATAAATATCACGGTACGCAATGTCAAATCTGCCGCTGTACCACGGGTCAGCAACGTCGCCGCCTCTGTCTGTAAATTCCATAAGCTTTCTGATTTTGCAGTCGGGATCCGTCCCCAGAATGCGGTGCATATTGCGGATGTTCATATTGTCCATTCCGACAAACAAATCATATTTTTCGTAGTCGTTCTTTTTCAGCTGAACGGCGCGCTTGCCATCGCAGGAAAGTCCGTGTTTTGCGAGTTCCGCTTTTGCAGGCGGATAAACGGGGTTGCCGATATCGCCCCATATCTCCTCTGTGCTTGTTGCACAGGATGAAACCGAAAACTCATTTTCAAGATGTTTTCTTTTCACCATATCTCTGAATATGAATTCTGCCATCGGACTTCGGCAAATGTTGCCGTGGCAGACGAACATTATTTTTTTCATATAAGTCTCCAAAATATTTGTTGGATTTATTTTATCATAAACCAATTTATAAATCAATGTTGCGCTTGATTTTTAATTGTGATATATTATAACAAGGTGAGTTTATGACGGTGAATGAAGCACTTAAAAAGCTGTCTGAGTCAAAATTTCGCTCGGGATTTCATCTGAGCAAAGAGGACAGAGCTTACATAAGTGAAAAAGGTCTTGAAACGGTGAGAGTTCACGCGGAGGATTTTATCCGCAAACGGCTTGCTCCCGCGGTTATTCCGAATGACGGGCGGCAAACGCCGATGAAAGGACATCCCGTGTTCAAGGCGCAGCACGCCTGTGCCTGCTGCTGCAGAGGATGTCTTGAAAAGTGGTATAAAGTACCGCAGGGTAAGGCTCTGACCGAAGTTCAGCAGCAGAAAATAGTAAATTTACTTATGGCGTGGATTGAAAAAGAAACGGAGGAACAAAAATGAAAGCTTTTTTTGCATCACTTCTTGCGGCGGTGACCGCTTTTTTCGGAACAATGTGGGGTGATGTTGTTGATGCTTTCAACAACTATGAATTCACAGTAGATGCGAGCGTGACAGGCAGAGTGCTTGCGAATCCCGCAAGCAATGTCAACATCTGGTCGATAGACGGTAACCCGTTTGTCGGGGCAGAAATAAATGAAGAAAACAATATTTTTGATTTTGTCAATTATGTTCAGTTTATGCAGTGCACGGGCGGAAGCCCGGAAAGGGACTTGTTTGTTGACCCGCTTGACAGAACGGTGCTTGACGACTACGATTTCACAAAACTCATTGAAAACTGCAGAGGAGTTGTGAATCTCGGAGCAAAGCCGATGCTCAAGCTCGGCAGTGTACCCCTCAAATATTCCGCAAAAGCAAACACAGATGCGACGTTCGGCACAAACATCTATCCTCCCGATGATTATAATGTCTACTATAACTATATCGCCGCAATCGCACGGGCGCTTGTTGAAGAATTCGGCAGAGAAGAAGTTCTGACCTGGCGTTTCGGCGTTATGACCGAATATGAAAACGAAGCATGGTTCAAGGCAAACAGCGGCGACCCCGATGAATCGGCGGTTGAATACTGCAAACTCTATGACTATACCGTTGCGGCGCTTGAAGATGAAATCGGCGAAGTTTTCGTCGGCGCTCATTCAATGACGGTCACCGAGGGTCTTTGGGATGAGGCTTTGTTCATAAAGCATTGCGCAAACGGCACAAACTATAAAACGGGCAAAAAAGGTTCAAGGCTTTGCTATCTTTCGGCATCGTTTTATGATGCTGAACCCGGTAAATTCACAAGCGGATACACTCTTCCCGAAACAATTGAATATATCAGAAGTGTTGCGGAATCAGTCGGTCTGACCAACCTTATTTACGGCATTGATGAGGGCAGAATCCTCAGCGGAAACACAAGCGGCAAAGACAGTGACGAGCTTCTTTCGAGAACCTGTGGTTATACATATCAGGCAGGCTATGATGCGAGAATTTACAAGCAGATGTTTAATAATGACATCAACTATTTCTCGTCGTGGTATTATCTTTCTGACGGACTTCTTGGCGGCAATCCGACTGTCAGCTATCATGTTGCACGCAATGCTGCAAAATTCGGCGGTGCAAAGCTGGCATCGACAGAAAGAACGGGCAGGGGATGGATTTTTAAAGCCGAGGTTGATGCGGTTTCGGCATTTGATGAAAACACGGATACCCTGCGCATTATGGCATATAATTTTAAAAACAAGGTTAATTATAAATCAAATGCTGATTTAAAATTCACCGTTAAAGCACCGCAGTTTGACGGAAAGCAAGTGAAAATAATAAAGTACGTTATCAATGACGACTGCAACTGGTTTGATGAATGGGTTGAGGACAGAAAGACATATGGCATCGGGGATGACTGCTTTGCCTGGTCGCCCGATGACCCCATTGTTGACAACCCCACAACGCTTTCTGACCCCGAGGCAAGAGAACTCTATAAAAACGAGCTTTATGATAAGTATACCGAATGTTCGAAGCTTGTGCCGACGGAGCAGACTGTGACGGTTGAAAACGGTGAAATAAATCTGGAAATCAGTCTTGACCCGAATGCGGTTGTTTTCTATGAAATAGTGGAAATTTAAAAAAAGTCTTGCAATATATACAATTATTCTGTAATATGTAAGGGTTAATGCAAAAAATCAAAAACAAAGGAGAAACATATGCAGGACAATAATCAGTTCAAACCCTATGTTCCCGCAAGCAAAGTAACTCCCGAGCTTACCGTAACATCTGTTGTTATGGGTATTATTCTGGCAGTTGTTTTCGGTGCGGCAAATGCATATCTCGGCTTGCGTGTCGGCATGACGGTTTCGGCTTCGATTCCCGCCGCTGTTATCGCAATGGGCGTAATCCGTGTAATCATGCGTAAAAACTCAATCCTTGAAAGCAATATCGTTCAGACTACGGGCTCTGCAGGCGAGTCGCTTGCCGCAGGCGCAATTTTCACTCTTCCCGCGCTTTATCTCTGGGCAGCAGAGGGCAAGATGGAAAAACCCGGTCTGCTTGAAATAACTCTTATCGCTCTTCTCGGTGGTCTTCTCGGCGTATTCTTTATGGTTCCGCTGAGAAACGCACTTATTGTCAAAGAGCACGCAACTCTGCCTTACCCCGAAGGCACTGCTTGTGCGGAAGTTCTTCTTGCGGGTGAAGAGGGCGGCTCAAATGCATCAACTGTTTTTGCAGGCATGGGATTTGCGGCTTTCTTCAAGCTCATCATTGACGGTCTTAAGGCTGTTCCCGGTGAGATTTCATTCAGAATCAAAGGCTATGCAGGCGAAATCGGAACTCAGATTTATCCCGCTGTAATGAGCGTCGGCTATATCTGCGGACCCAAGATTTCATCCTATATGTTTGCAGGCGGTATTCTCAGCTGGCTCGTGCTTATTCCGATGATTGTTCTTTTCGGCGAAACCCTCATTCTTTATCCCGGCACAGCTCCCATCGGCGAAATGTTTGCTGAGGGCGGCGCGGGCGCAATCTGGGGTTCATATATCCGTTATATCGGTGCGGGTGCACTTGCTGCCGGCGGTATTATCAGCCTTATTAAGTCGCTTCCTCTTATTGTCCGTACTTTCAGAGATGCAATTAAAGGTATGAAGGGCGGCACAGATGTAGGTTCAGAACGCACAAATCAGAGCCTCAGCATGAAACTTGTGCTTATTGCAATCGCAATTCTCACAATTCTTGTATGGCTTGTTCCTGCAATTCCCGTTTCACTTCTCGGAGCTGCAATCGTTGTTATTTTCGGATTTTTCTTTGCGACCGTTTCTTCAAGAATGGTCGGTCTTGTAGGCAGCAGTAACAACCCTGTTTCGGGTATGGCTATTGCAACTCTTCTTATTGCAACCGTTATTCTTAAAATCACGGGAGATACAGGCGCTCACGGCATGAGAGCGGCAATTGCCATCGGTTCAATCATCTGTATTGTTGCTGCAATCGCAGGTGACACATCGCAGGATCTTAAAACAGGTTTCCTTCTCGGCGCAACACCCAAGAAGCAGCAGATAGGCGAAATTCTCGGTGTTGTTGCAGCGGCTCTTGCAATCGGCGGCACTCTCAATCTTCTTGACTCTGCATGGGGCTTCGGCGGCGACGAACTTGCTGCTCCTCAGGCAACCCTTATGAAGATGATTATTGAAGGTGTTATGGACGGCAATCTTCCCTGGGGTCTTGTTTTCCTCGGCGTATTTATTGCAATTGTTGTTGAAATTGTCGGCATTCCCGTTCTTCCCTTTGCAATCGGTGTTTATCTTCCCGTTCAGCTTAATGCGTGTATTATGGTCGGCGGACTTGTACGCCTTGCGGTTGACAAGATGAAGAAACCCGAAGAAGATAAGAAGAGAATTACAAACGACGGTATTCTTTTCTGCTCGGGTATGATTGCGGGCGAAGGTCTTGTCGGTATTCTTCTTGCACTTCTTGCAGTATTCGGTGTTGACAAGTTCATCGATATTTCGGGACTTCTCAATCTTCCTGAGGGCGTTGCAAAGGCAGCGGGACTTGTGGTATTCGGTCTTGTTATCCTTTCGCTTCTCAAGTTTTCCGTATGGAAGAAAAAGAAGAGCAAGTAAGCTATGAAAAAGAAAAACGATACTAACTATCTCGATAAAATTCCCGTTCATCCCGACATAAAATGGTCGGCAGACGAAAACGGAATCGTCACACTCGAAATTGAGAATAAGGGTGCGATGAACAGAATCGCACAGAAGCTTTTCAAAAAGCCGAAGGTGAGTTATATTCATCTTGACAAGACGGGCAGTTTTGTCTGGCCGCTTATTGACGGCAAAAAGAACATAGCTGACCTTGCAAAGGATGTTGATGCTCATTTCGGTGAGGAAGCGCATCCGCTTTACGAAAGACTTGCACAGTTTTTCAGAGTGCTTGACAGCTATAAGTTTATAAACTGGGTTGAATAAGATGAAATTCCTTCGATGAACAATCGGAGGAATTTTTTTGTTGCAATATTATTTATGTTGTGTTAATTTATTATTATTGAAAGGAGAGATAAAAATGAAAAACATCAAAAAATTCATTGCGGTTCTTCTGGCAATATCGCTTATTGCTGTTTACCCCGCGGGTGCTTCTGCGCTTTCAATCAAGGGCGGAATTGAGCCGATTAAAGAACAGTTTGTTTTCGGCGAGGGTCCCGTTGCGGGCAACCATTCAATTGACTACCGTTATTTTTCACCTGTTAAAGACGGCGATACAACAAAATATCCCCTCGTTGTCTGGCTTCACGGTATGGGTGACGGCGCAGAGGATGGAACACAAGTCAAGAAGAGCAATATCGCTTATTGGGCAAGCGACGAATTTCAGGCGCGTTTTGAGCCTGCAGGCGGTGCATTCATACTTGCAGCCCGTTCAAGAGAAGAGAACGGAATGTTCTGGGATAATGAACTTATCGAACCTCTCCGTGCCGCAATCGATGATTTTATTGAAAACAACAAAGCAAATATTGACCTCAGCCGCATCTATGTCGGCGGCTATTCGATGGGCGGCAAGATGACCTATAAAATGGCAATTGCTTATCCCGAGCTTTTCGCTGCAGCATTCCCGATTTGTCCTGCGTGGGCACCTTCGGATGAAATGCTTGAAAAAATCAAGGATATGCCCATATGGCTCACATCGAGCAGACGCGACCCGCTTGTCAACTATTATCTCGGTGTTTCACCCACTTGGGACAGACTTGTTGAAATCTCGAATGTTCCCGAAGAGTGCAGATTCTCAACTCTCACAAAGGTCTGCTACGAGGACGGAAAAGCAACATCGAGCAGCCACCATGCGTGGTTTGCGATCAATCACGATATGTTCTCGGCTGAAAACGGCGACTATCCTTATATGACAACCGTTAACGGTCTCGGCGAAAATGTGAAGCTTGAGTACCCCGACGGAATGATTTCGTGGCTGAGCAGTCACACCTCCGATTATGACGGTGCAAAAGGCGTCGGCTCGGGCAATGTCGATGTTGACGACCCCACAAGTCTGATTTATGTTGACAGCTTTTTCGGATTTTTTGAATTGCTTTTCGATGCGATTCTTAAACTTTTAAGAGTTAAATAAGAGGATATAAAATGTCATTTATTATCATTGCTTTAAAAAACATTGTTCACGCTCTGACATTGGTTGTTACCATAATTCCTATGATTGCAACCATGTGTCTGCCGGGCAATCCCAACACTCCTGTTATGGTCAATGCCGAGGCGAAAAATCCGTATATTTCGGAATATCTCGAAACCGAGGTTTCGGCACACCGTTCGGGTGCGGGTATAGCACCCCAAAACACTCTGATGGCTTTTGAATATGTTCTTAAGCAAAACAAAAAGCTCGGAGTTGATGTTTTTGAATTTGATGTTCACATAACGGCTGACGGAGAGCTTGTTCTTCTCCACAACACAACTTATGATGCAACCTCAAATGCTGTTGAAGCTTTTGGCCATAAAAATGTTAAGGTTTCCGAACTGACATATAAAGAGGCGTATGATACGCTGAATCTCGGTGAAAATTTCACTACGGATGGCGAAAATTATCCTTACAGAGGTCTCAGGGGCAAAGATATCCCCGAAAACCTCCGCGTGGTAAAGTGCGAAACGGTTATTGATTACATCGAGAAGAACTGCGGAAGCAAAGATTTCAGATACATAATTGAAATCAAAAGTACCGGCAAGAACGGTATGAAGGCGGCGGATAAGCTCTGTTCGATTATTTCGGAAAGAAATATGAAAGACAGAGTAATCTGGGCATCATCCAAAGAATTGGTTTCCGTATATATGGAGCAGAAATATCCCGATATGCCGCGTTCCGCAAGAACAACCGAGGTTATAATGTTTTACATTTATTCCAGAATGAACTGGGATTTGAATGACATTGATGTTTCGTACATTGCCCTTCAGATTCCTTATGCAAAAAGCGGCGCGAAAAGTCTTATTAATCTCGGCACAAGAGAACTGATAAACTATGCCCATAAAAATGATATAGCTGTTCAGTACTGGACAGTCAACGATGCACAGGATGCTGAACTTCTTATCAGAAACGGTGCTGACTGCATTATGTCGGATTATCCTCAGGTGGTATACGAAGCGGTTAAGAACTGCAAATAAAATATAATTCCCCTGCAAAAACGAGTCTTGTTTCTGCAGGGGAGTTGCATTGATATTACTTTTTAAGTCTTATAACATTCCAGCTGAAAGGTTTGAGTTCAACTTCAAGCTTTGTGCCGTCGATTGCGGGCACGGGATTGTTATGAGGCTTTACTTTTACGCTGTCGAAGAAGTTTTCTTCTTTTCTGTTGTAGCCGTCCATTGAAATGAATTCGCAGGGCTTGTAGCCGTCGAAATCCATAAGGTTAACATCAAGGACAACGCTTTCGTCCTGACTCTTGTTGACGCAGAAAATAGCCATTTCTTCGTTTTCTTCGTCATAGGTTGCGATTGTTTCGATGTAGGGCACGTCGGTGAATGCTTTGCAGTCATACTTCGGGCAATCAACAAGCGGAAGAAGAGCACTTCCTCTGCCGTAATTCGAAAGATGCATAAAGGGGAAATATGTTGTCTGCTCAAAAACACCGCCGCCTGTCTTGGTGAAGATGGGTGCGATAACATTGACAAGCTGTGCAAGACAAGCAATCTTTACTCTGTCGCAGTGGCGCAGAAGAGTGATGAGAAGCGAGCCGACAAGGAGAGCATCTTCAAAATTGTAAATATCTTCAAGAAGTGCGGGTGCCATACTCCACTTTTCATAGGGGGCATTGTTTGAATGATACCATACATTCCATTCGTCAAATGAAAGATTGATTGTTTTCTTTGAGCGTTTCTTTGCTTTTATGTAGTCGCAGGTGCAGATGATTGAATAGATAAAGTCATCAACTTCGAGGCTTCTTGCAAGGAAACTCATAACATCATCGTCGTGGTTGCCGTAATACTGATGAAGTGAAACATAATCGATGTTATCATAAGCAATTTCAAGGCTTTCGGCTTCCCACTTTGCGAATGTGGGCATATTTCTGCTTGATGATCCGCAAAGCACGGTTTCGATTCCGGGGCTTGTCCACTTCATAACCTTTGATGCTTCGAGAGCCGCTCTGCCGTATTCAACAGCGGTTTTTGCGCCCATCTGCCAGCCGCCATCCATTTCATTTCCGAGGCACCAGAGCTTGATGTTGTGAGGCTCTTCAACGCCGTGAGAGCGTCTGAGGTCTGACCAATATGAACCACCTTTGTGGTTGCAGTATTCAACAAGATTTCTTGCTTCGTCTGCACCTCTTGTGCCGAGATTGACAGCCATCATGCATTCGGCGTTTGCTTTTTTGCACCATTCCATAAATTCGTTTGTGCCGAAGGTGTTGGGCTCGGTTGTGAACCACGCGAGGTCGAGTCTTTTGGGTCTGTTTTCAACGGGACCTACGCCGTCCTCCCAATTGTAACCCGAAACGAAGTTGCCGCCGGGGTAACGCACGATGGGAACATTGAGCTTTTTGACAAGGTCGATAACATCCTGACGGAAGCCGTTTTCGTCTGCTGTGGGATGGCCCGGCTCGTAAATTCCGCCGTAGACAGCTCTGCCGAGATGCTCGATGAATGAACCGTAGATTCGTTTATCAATTTCACCGATTCTGAATTCTTTTGCAAGAGTGATTTTTGCTTTCATATTTTCACCTATTCTGTAATTACAAATTATTTACCGTTTTTGCTGAGAAGTTCGTGCTTGAGGTCCCAGAGAGGCTGAGAAAGGTCGACATAATAATTGTGGGGATTTTCGAATCTTGTAACTTCATCCCAGAGAGTTTCGACCTGCTGTTTGCAGTATTCGCGGATTTCCTTGGCTGTTTTTCTGTTGAAAACGCAGTTGCCCTTATCGAAAACGGGTTCAAGAAGCTCTCTTGCGGTGAAATCCGTGATGGTTTTGCGCTTCCAGGTGTAATCGGGGTCGAACAGTTCGTAAGGCTGTGAATCGTCGACAAATTCATCTGCAAGGGTGATGAGGTCTGCGGCGGCCTTGCCTGTTTCGTTGTCATAAAGACGGTAAACTCTCTTGTTGCCGGGGGTTGTGATTTTTGCAACATTTTCGCTCAACTTGATTTTGGGGATAACCTTGCCGTCTTTCTGGATTCCGCAGAGCTTATAAACACCGCCGAGCATGGGACTCGAGGATGATGTGATAAGTCTTTCGCCGACACCGAATGAATCAACTTTTGCGCCCTGCATAAGCATATCTCTGATAATGTATTCATCGAGTGAGTTGGATGCAACGATTGAGCAGTCGGGATAGCCTGCTTCGTCAAGCATTTTTCTTGCTTTTCTTGAAAGATAAGCAATGTCGCCGCTGTCGATTCTGATTCCCTTCGGGCGTTTGCCGAGAGGCTTGAGAACCTCGTCAAAAACTTTTATTGCGTTGGGAACGCCTGATTTGAGTGTGTTGTATGTGTCAACAAGAAGAGTGCAGCTGTCGGGATATTCTTTTGCGTATGCCCTGAAGGCTTCGAGTTCACTGTCGAAAAGCTGAACCCAGCTGTGAGCCATTGTTCCGAGAGCGGGAACGCCGAACATCTCATCGGAAATTGTGCAAGCGGTGCCGGCGCATCCGCCGATATATGCCGCTCTTGCACCGTAGATTGCGCCGTCAGCACCCTGAGCGCGTCTTGAACCGAATTCCATAACCAGTTTATCTCCTGCGGCACGGCAGATTCGGTTTGCTTTTGTTGCAATAAGGCTCTGATGATTTATGCAAAGAAGAACCATTGTTTCGATGAACTGTGCCTGAATGACAGGTCCTTTTACCTTAACAATAGGTTCGCCCGGGAAAATGGGTGTACCTTCGGGGACTGCCCATACGTCGCAGACAAATTTGAAGTTTGCAAGATAGTCAAGAAAATCCTCACCGAATCCCTTGCTGCGGAGATATTCGATATCGTCTTTGTCAAATGTGAGGTTTGAAAGATAGTCAACAAGCTGTTCAAGACCTGCCGCAATAACAAATCCGCCGCCGTCGGGCACCTTGCGGTAAAACATATCAAAATACGCAATTGTATCCTTGAAATTGTTTTTGAAGTAACCGTTTGCCATAGTGATTTCATAAAAGTCGGTCAGCATCGTCAGATTTCTCTGCGGTTTTGTGTACTCCATAAAAATTACGCCTCTTTTGGTAGTATTCGGCTCAGCCGTTGATTTTTATTATGACTTATTTTTCAAAAATTTACAATATATAATCATTAATTTTCTTGAAAAATGTAAAATTTAATTTCGCAGTCAAGTCAAAAACAATTTTTTTCATTTGTCTGTTTTTGTTGGAAAAACAGTTGCATTTTTAATTTTTATGTGTTAGAATGACTGCCGTAAACACAAACAGTGTTGTTTCGGATAGTTTAAAGAAACACGATTATACAGATTGTATAATTTGAGCATAAATTTTATCCGGGATTTATTTCTTAGGAGGAATTATTGATATGAGAATCAGAAAGCAGGCGCTCGGCGACAGAAACATCGTCGGTGCAAGAATTGAAGCAAGACGCAAGGAAATCAATATGAAGCAGAAGGACCTTCTCACACAGCTCCAGATAAAGGGAATCGACCTTAACGCATCGGGTCTTTCAAAGCTTGAGGGTCAGCTTCGTTTTGTTACTGATTTTGAGCTTAAGGCTCTTTCCGAAGTGCTTGGTATGTCCGTCAACGAACTTCTCGGAATCGACGAATAATTTTTGACATCTTCTCACCCTCTTATATACAACTCCTCAAGAAACCGCATCCGCAAGGGTGCGGTTTCACTTTTTGGGAGAATTTAATTTTTTGCTTGCAAATCTACCGATATATGATAAAATTAAAATGTAATATTATAATCGGGAGGTATACTCTGATGATAAAAGAATTTATGGGCAAGGACTTTTTGCTTGACAGCGAGCCTGCCGTAAAAATGTTTGAGGCGGCAGATAAAATGCCGATTTTTGACTGGCATTGCCATCTCTCTCCCAAGGAAATTTATGAAAACAAGCAGCCTGAGGATATCGCGTGGCTCTGGCTTGCGGGCGACCATTATAAATGGCGCGCGATGCGTTCCTGCGGTGTTGATGAAAAATATATCACGGGAGATGCAAGCGGATATGAAAAGTTCAAGGCGTTTGCAGAAATTATGCCCAATCTCATCGGAAATCCGATGTATCATTGGTGCCATCTTGAGTTGAGAAGATATTTCGGAATTAACGATATTCTCAATGCTGAAAATGCAGACAGCATATGGGAAAGAGCGAATGCTGCAATAAAAGCGGGCGGCTTCACTCCGAGAGAGCTTATCGAAAAATCGAATGTTTCGCATCTCTGCACAACCGATGATCCCGCAGACAGTCTTGAATATCATAAGCTTATTGCTGCAACTGATTTCAAGTGTAAGGTTCTTCCTGCATTCAGACCCGACAAGGCGCTGAGTATCGACCTTCCTTCGTGGAGACCCTGGCTTGCAGATATGGAAAAAGCAGTCGGCAGAGAAATCGGCGGTTTTGCGGAGCTTTGCAAAGCTCTCGAAGAAAGAATAGAATTTTTCGCATCAATGGGATGCCGCGCGAGTGACCACGCATTCTCATATGTGCCTTATGAAGAATCAACCTCAGAAGAGCTTGAAGAGATATTCTCCAAAGTTAAAAACGGCGGGGATGCAAGCGTAATTGAAACTGATAAATTCAAGACCGCTCTTCTTTCATTCCTTGCGGCAGAATATGCAAAGCGCGGATGGGGAATGGAGCTTCACATCGGTCCCATCAGAAACAACAACACCCTTATGTTTAAGAAAATCGGGCCCGACGCAGGTTTTGATTCGATAGACGACAGAGAAATTGCAGGCAAGCTTTCGAAATTCCTCGACAGCCTTGCAGTCAAAGAACAGCTCCCCAGAACGGTTCTCTTCACCCTTAATCCCAAGGATAATTATGTTCTCGGAACTATGCTCGGCAACTTCCAGAGCAGCGAAGCGGAAAGCAAGATTCAGTTCGGTTCCGCATGGTGGTTCAACGATAATATCGACGGTATGAGAGAGCAGATGAAGGCTCTTGCAAACCTCGGTGCAATCGGAAAGTTCGTCGGAATGGTAACGGATTCCCGTTCATTCCTTTCGTATCCCAGACACGAATATTTCCGTAGAATTATGTGCGGACTTCTCGGAGATATGGTTGCGGACGGACTTTATCCCTATGATGAAAAGGCGATCTGCAAAATCGCAGAAGATATATCGTATAACAACGCCATAAAGTATTTCGGCGTTAATTAAAGGAGGAGTTATTGTGGCAAAATATGTTCTTGCGTTGGATCAGGGTACGACCAGCTCCAGAGCGATAATTTTCGATAAAAAAGGAAACATTGTCAGCAAAGCACAGAACGAATTCGAGCAGATTTATCCTCAGGCAGGGTGGGTTGAGCACGACCCTCTTGCAATTCTTTACAGTCAGTTTCAGGCGGTTTCATCGTGTCTTATCAGCGGCGGAATCAATACCGCAGATATCGCGGGCATCGGCATAACAAACCAGAGAGAAACAACAATTCTCTGGGACAGACAGACAGGAAAGCCTGTCTACAACGCAATCGTGTGGCAGTGCCGCAGAACGGCTGATATATGCGAAGAACTCAAGGCTCAGGGTCTTGAGGATTACATAAAAGATAAAACGGGTCTTCTTATCGACGCATATTTCTCGGGCACAAAAATAAAGTGGATTCTTGATAATATTCCCGAGGCAAGAAAACTTGCTGACGAAGGCAGACTTCTTTTTGGCACGGTTGAAACCTGGATTATCTGGAATCTTACCGGTGGCAGTGTTCATGTTACGGACTATTCGAATGCATCGAGAACAATGCTGTTTGATGTTGATAATCTTTGCTGGGATAAGTTCCTTTGCGAAAAGCTTGGTATCCCGATGTCGATTCTTCCCGAACCCGTTCCGTCAAGCAAGATTTACGGCAGAGTTTCAAAGGGCATTCTCGGTCTTGAATCGCTTGAAGGAATTCCCATTTGCGGCGCGATCGGCGACCAGCCCGCCGCACTTTTCGGTCAGGGATGCTTTGAACCCGGCCAGGCAAAGAACACATACGGCACTGGCTGTTTCCTTCTGATGAATACAGGTGAAACAAGAGTAAAATCAAAGAATAATCTTCTCACTGGCGTTGCGTGGGGCATCGGCAACAAGGTTGAATATGCAATCGAAGGCTCGGCGTTCAATGCAGGTTCGGTTATCAAGTGGCTTCGTGACGAACTTCATATGATTGATACGGCAAAGCGCTGCGATGAACTTGCCGAAAGCGTACCCGATGCAAACGGAATCTATTTTGTGCCCGCTTTCACGGGTCTCGGCGCTCCCTATTGGGATATGTACGCAAGAGGCACGATGGTCGGCATGACCAGAGGTGTCAACAGAGCACATATTGCAAGAAGCGTGCTTGAAGCGATTACATATCAGATGACCGATTTGCTTGAGGCAATGAAATCTGACTCGGGAATCGACTTCACCGAGCTTCGCGTTGACGGCGGCGCGAGTGTCAGTGACATTATGCTTCAGATTCAGGCGGATATGATAAGATGCAATGTCAATCGTCCCAAGAATGTTGAAACAACCGCTCTCGGCGCGGCATACCTTGCAGGTCTTGCTGTCGGTCTGTGGGAAAGCACCGAAGAAATCCAGCATAACCGTGTTGTTGAAAAGGTGTTTGTTCCCGAAATGGATATAGAAAAGCGCAACGAGCTTTATGCAGGCTGGAAGAGAGCCGTTGAATGCTCAAAGGGATGGGCGAAATAATTCAGGAGATGTAAAGAAATGGACTATTTGAAGGAGTCGCTCAGACTCCATTACGAATGGAAGGGTAAGCTTGAAACAAAAGCAAGGGCGAGTGCAAACAGCAAGCAGGATTTATCGCTTGCTTATACTCCCGGTGTTGCTGCGCCCTGCCTTGAAATTCAGAAAGATATAAATAAAAGTTATGAACTTACAAGAAGATGGAACACGGTTGCCGTTATCACTGACGGCACTGCAGTTCTTGGCCTCGGCGATATCGGACCCGAGGCGGGTATGCCCGTAATGGAGGGTAAGTGCCTCCTTTTCAAATCCTTTGCGGATATCGATGCGATTCCGCTTTGCATCCGTTCAAAGGATACCGATGAAATCGTCAATGCGGTTTCGCTTTTTGCGGGAAGCTTCGGCGGCATCAACCTTGAGGATATTGCGGCTCCGAGATGTTTTGAGATTGAAAGAAAGCTTAAAGAAAGATGCGATATTCCCGTGTTCCACGATGACCAGCACGGCACGGCAGTTGTTGTTCTTGCGGCGGTTCTCAATGCGCTCAGATGTGTAGGTAAAAAGCTTGAGGACTGTACGGTTGCTATGAGCGGTGCAGGCTCGGCAGGCTCGGCAATTGCAAGGCTTCTCAATGCTTGCGGGGCAGGCAACATAATTATGAGTGACAAGCAGGGGATTATCTGCAAGGGTCAGGAACTCACTCCCGCTTTTGAAGAACTTGCGGATTTCACAAACAAAAACCGCATAACAGGCACTCTTGCCGATGCAATGAAGGGCGCGGATGTTTTTGTCGGCGTTTCGGCGGGCGGAATAGTCAGCAAAGAGATGGTTGCGTCCATGGCAGAAAACGCTGTTGTTATGGCGATGGCAAATCCCACGCCTGAAATTATGCCTGATGAAGCGCTTGCGGCAGGTGCTGCGGTTGTCGGCACGGGCAGAAGTGATTATCCCAATCAAATAAATAATGTTCTTGCGTTTCCCGGTATTTTCAGAGGTGCTCTTGATGTGAGGGCTTCGGATATCAATGAAAAGATGAAACTTGCGGCGGCTTATGCTATTGCCGACCTTGTTTCAGAAGAAAATCTCCGCTCGGATTACATTCTTCCCGAGGCATTTGATAAAAGAGTCGGTCCGGCGGTTGCTGCGGCTGTTTCAAAAGCAGCACGCGATTGTGGAATTGCACGAATTTAATATTGCTTGTTTGGTGGTTATTCACAAAATATTAAAATAGAGTTTGAAATATCATAACATACCCTTGCTTTATTTTAATAATTGTGGCATAATTGCTATGCATATTGGAGCAGAATGCGTTTCGGTATTCTCTCTCGTTGGGGATTATCCCCGGACAACAGATGTTTATTTTAAGGAGGAAAATCTATGTCCACATTGAAAAAGGTTATCAGCCTTGTGCTTTGTGCAGCCATTTTTGTTGGCTCATTCGCACTGGTCGGTAACATCGCACCTGTGGCTTCGGCTACAGAAGAAACATCGAAGGTTAAGTCCTATGCTGACCTTGTTGCACAGTACGGTCAGAACGGCGACGGCTTCGTGTACACAGGCATTGAATTCTATGAATCAAATGGTAAGCTTACCGACTACTATGTTAAGTCGGGCGACGAACTTACAGCAAGAGTTTTCATCAAGAGTAACATGTATGTAGGCGAATCCTATATCATCACACTCTTTGATAACAAGTTCTTTGATGTTAAGCTTGCAGGCGGACCCAATGCATCGGTAGATGGTAACGGTTATACCAGTAACTACGATAACGGTACAATTAACGCAAACCATCCCATCAGAAAGAACAACAAATCACCTCATATCATTACATCAATCAACATCACAAATGTAGGTTGGATTAAGAACCTTTGCGGATTCAAAGCAACATATCTTGCAGAGACAGATCTTGTTCAGAGTAACACAGAAACAGATATTACTGTAAGCCAGAATGCATATGATGCAACATCAGACGAATGGGTATTTGAATACTATGTAAAGGTTAAGTCCGGTCTTGAAGACGGCAAAACCGGTATAGTTTCATCACCCGAAACACTCTGGCACGCATCAATTAACAAAGCAAACGGCAAGCACGATGCAAGAAAGAAAGCATATATTCCCGTTGTTAAGCCCGCAGATTATGCAGCAGGCAAGAAACTTGTTACAGACACAACAACCATGGCAGCAGCTATGGACCAGGGTGTTATTGACCACTTTGTAACCGCTATGGACCACGAGTTCACAATCGGTGATGCTCCCGCAGCTCCTGAAGAAGTAAAGATTTCAGCAACATTTATTGCTGAAAACCAGAAAGATACAATTGAAACCAAAGAGGCTGTAGTAGGCAGCCAGCTCGAATTCCCTGCTTCTGTTGAGAATCAGATTGGCTGGGTTATCGTAAAAGAAGCTTTGACAACTCCCGGCACAATGCTTGAACCCGATGCAGAAGGCAACTATGCTTACACAGTTAAGGATGCAGATGTTACTTTCCTTCGCGTTCTTTCAACAACTGAATTCCCCGTTGAAATTTCACTCGACGCACAGGCAAGTGAAATAACCGTTGACGCTGAAAAGCTTGCAGCTGCAGGCGTTGAATATGACGAAAGCAAGGTAGCTCTTCGCGTTATGCTTTCAATCGGCGAGTCCTTCGACCTTGCATCAATTGAAGATGCAATCGCTAAGGTAGGCAATGAAATCGCAGGTTGGGATATAACAGCAACCGCTCCCTCAACAGTTGACGGCAGCGTTATTACTCTTAACACAGTTAACGGCGTATTCAGCACACCTGTTACCCTTTCTTCAAAGGCTCTCTGGAATCCCGAGCTTTACACAGTTAACATTTATCTTGACAAGGATTCAGTCGGAACCGCTGATCCTATCAAGACATTCGAAAACGTTGCGTATAACACTAAAGTTCAGTACGGTGCTATCACAAATGCAATCACTGACAAGAAGTTTGCAGGTTGGTACAATGCTGCTAACGATGAACTCATCAGCACAGCTAATAACTATCAGTTCGAAATCAAAGACGACCTTAATGTTTATGCAGCATGGTCAGACTATGCAAATGTAGCAACATTCATGGTAAGAGATTATGCAAACGGCGAATGGGTTGAAATCAATAAGATTATTGATAAGACCGAAGCTGAATCAGTAACAGTTTCAGCAGAAAAGGTTAATGAAATAATCACAGCTGCTTGCGCAGACGAAAACATTACTCTTCAGGGTGTTTACACAGCTAACCCCGATGAAAATGCTGACAGCAAAGTAAACGGCATTCTTCAGCTTGCTCCCGGCGTATATCAGGCAGCTGCTCTTACATACAGTGGCCATCAGACATTCTACATCGCAACAACTCTTGCTTGCGAAGTAACATGGATGATTCCTGCTTACAATGCAGAAACAAATACATTTGACTATGAAAACGCAACAGTTGTTGCAACAGATAAGGTAGCAACCGCAGCTTATGCAGGCGCAGCAGATCCTTATGCAGCAGCATCAAAGCTCAATAAGGCTGTTGACACTCCCACCGGCTATGTTCTTGCATACTGGAAGGATGCAGCAACAGGCGAAAAGGTTGAGCTTAACGAAAGCGGCGCATACATTGTTAGCGCTGACACAAGAACCGCAACTCTCATTGCAGAGTTCGAGCTTGTTGAATACACAGTTGCATTCAACCTCAGAAACGGTGCAACACCTGACCTTCTTATGATGACAAGCACAGTTTCACTCGGTGACGAAATCATAATCGACGGCGCAGGATTCACTCTTAACGGCGAAGCAACAGTTCTTCCTGAAATCGGTCTTGATAACGAAGATCAGGCAGACGGTGGCTATGAACTTCTTGCAGGCTACAAGTTTGCAGGTTGGTCATTCGGAACAGATTCAAATGCAGCTGCAATTGAATTCCCCGTTAAGCTTACAGCTGATATTATCAAGAAAAACTTTGCAAACGGCGTAATCAATATCAACGCAATGTGGGAAGCAGAAGAATTTGTTCTTTCATTCTACATTACAAATGCAGAAGGTGAAGAAGAACTCTTTGCTTCATACAATGTTAAGGTTGGCAGTGCAATCGCTTCCTACAGAACAGTTACCGAAGAAATTGCAGCAGCTGTTAACGCAAAAGCAGCTGAAGGCGAAGTATTCAGCAACATTTGGTACAACAAGGAAACAGATGCTCCCGACACATCAATGACAAACATGCCTGCTAAGGATGTTTCATACTATGCAGTATACACCACAGCAACAGTTAAGGTTTATGTTGACTATAACTACCTTCCCGAAGCAAATCTTGAAGAGACAATGAAACTCTACAGAGTTGACGGTAAGGAAATTCTTCTCTATGGTGCAGACATCAAAGAAGTTAAGGAAGAGGCACCTTATTACAGCCGTTCATTCGAGACAATGGTAATGAACTCGGTTAATTCCAACACTTCACCCGAAACTCCTTCAGAGATTATCGGCTGGAACATTTACCACATCGGTGCAGGTGAAGATCCCTACACAGCAGAGTGGAAAGCAGGCGTAAACGAAGAAGGCACAACAATCGCACAGTCAACCCTTATCTTCCAGCCCATCTGGAAGGCACATAAGGATATGATGTTCAGATTCCACGATACAGATGGCGACATCTACTTCGCAGTAGGTAAGGACTTCTCATTCCACTATTGGAACAAGGGCGTTATTGTTGAAAAGTACAGCGATACAGTTATCAACACAAAGCCTGAAGATAACATCGTTCTCTTCTACACAATCAGCATTGATTGGTCTGCATTCTCAATCCGTCTCGATGCATTCCCGATTCCCAAGTATATCTTCACACCTGACGGATTTGTTGCATTCTTCCAGATGCTTCCCACACTCTTTGAAAGCCTTCTCGGTTAAAATTCATCCGAAAGGATAAACCCAAACAAAAATAAGCCGGATGTCCTCTGGGGCATCCGGCTGTTCTTTTATATAAGAAAAAACGGAGACTTTTTCATAATGAATAGTCTCCGTTTTTTTGTTTAAAACATCATAAGAACTGTTGAAACAAATGCTATTGCGGTTGAAATAAGAGTTTTGGGTGACGGCTTTTCTTTTCTGATGAGGCTTATTATTGTTGAAAAAACCATAACACCGCCCGTTGTTATCGGAAATTGTACGGAAGCGGGAAGCGAAACAAGAGCGATAAGGCAAAGCAGATTGCCGATTCCATTACAGAATGCATGTCCGCCGATGCTGCCGAGTGCTTTAAGAGAAGGCTTTACAATTTTTTTGTTTTTGATGAGCTGATACGCGAGGCAGATTACAAAAACAAATATGTTGACCGTTGCCATAAAGCTTTTGCTGTCAACGGCAAGAGACGAGTCAGATTGATGTATTTTTGAAAGAACACCAACCATACCGTTAAGCATGAAAACGCCGAAATAGTATTTGAGATTATTTCCTTTTGTTGTGCTTTTTTCAAAGCTGAGAGCGGTTGCGATTCCGATGAGAATTATGCAGAAAACTTTGAAAATGCTCAGCTTTTCGTCGCAGAAAATAACACCGTAGGCAAGCGGGAGAAGCATACCTCCGAGCATTGCATAAATAGAGAAAACGGATAAGTTTGCCGTTGCGAATGATTTGAGACTTGCGTAGTTGTATCCGAGGACAACAACGGCGTAAATTGCGGCAATCAAAACGGAAAACCAGGTAAATTCAAGCTTGAATCCACTTAGAACAAGCATTATAAGAAAGCTGATTCCGTGAGTATAGCCGGCAAAAACAACGGTTGAATCGTCGCCGTCGCCGTTCAGCTTGCGGAACTGTTGATTGAATAGAAACTGCATTGCAAAAAGCAGAGCCGCCGCTGTAAGGAATGCATACATCATATTAATTTTTCACCTTTTATTTTTTATGCGTCAGCAAAACGACGCACTCTATATGATTTGTGTGGGGGAACATATCCACGGGACAGATTTTTTTGACTTTGTATCCCTTGTGAGTCAACATATTGAGGTCGCGTGCAAGTGTTTCTGGGTTGCAGGAAATGTAAACAACTCTTTCTGGTGAGGATGCAACGAGAGAATCAATGAATTTTTTGCTGCTTCCCGAACGCGGAGGATCCATAAAAACGACATCAAACTTTTCACCGTTTTCAGCTAGTTCCTGCATAAAATCACCTGCATCAGCGCAGTAAAAGCGAGCATTTTCCATATTGTTGCGTTTACAGTTTGAAATCGCGTCTTTAACTGCATCCCGGTTAAGCTCAACACCGATAACCTTGCCTGCCGTTTTTGCGGCAACCAGACCGATTGTTCCGATTCCGCAATATGCGTCGAGAACGTTTGTGTTTTCATCAAGCTCGGCAAGCTCCATTGCTTTGCCGTAAAGTTTTTCTGTTTGCACGGGGTTAATCTGATAGAAAGACTTCGGAGAAATTCTGAAAACACAACCGCAGAGAGTGTCCTCAATATATCCGTTACCGAAAAGAACCTCTTCTTTATCACCCAGAACAAGATTTGTGTCTTTGGGATTGATGTTCAAGACAACTGTTGTTATTTCAGGGTGCTTTTCGAGGAGTGCGGCGGTAAATTTCTTTTTCATCGGGAAATATCCGCTTGCACCGACAAGCACAACCATGACTTCACCGCTTGAGAAGCCTCTTTTAACCAGTACGTGGCGAAGAAAACCCGTGCCCTTGTCTTCGTCATAAGTCCATATTTTGAACTTCGGGAGCATTTCACGGATGTCAACGATAATTTTATCGGCGGTAACATCTTCTGTCATACAGCTGTCAACAGAAACGATTCTGTGACTGCCCGACTGATATACACCGGAGATGATTTTTCCGCTTTTTGTTCTGCCGAAAGCTGCCTGAACCTTGTTGCGGTAATGATATGGATTATCCATTCCGATTATTTTTTCAACTTTGCCGAATTTCTTCAGAAGAATTTCGCATCTCGCCTGTTTCCATTTAAGCTGGCGTTCATAGGTCATATTCTGAAGCTGGCATCCGCCGCATTTTTTTGCAAGCGGACAAGCATCGGGATTTGTTTTGATATTGGAAGTGTGTGACATAGTTACTTTTCCTCAAACATCGGTGTTGAAAGATATCTTTCTCCTCCGTCGGGGAGAAGAACAACGATTTTTTTGCCTTTATTTTCGGGGCGGGAAGCAACAAGAGTTGCAGCGTGAAGAGCCGCGCCCGAAGAAATTCCGATAAGAATACCTTCTGTTTTAACTGTTAGTCTTGCTGCTGTATAAGCTTCTTCAGTAGTGACGGTGATTATTTCATCGTAAATTTCTGTGTCGAGTATTGACGGGGCAAAACCTGCGCCGATGCCTTGCAAGCCGTGTGCACCTGCTCTGCCCTCAGAAAGGAAAGGAGAGTCCGCGGGCTCTACGGCGATTATCTTTATATCGGGATTTTTTTCTTTGAGATATCTGCCGACACCCGTGATTGTGCCACCCGTACCGACGCCTGCAACGAAAACATCGACATTGCCGTCGGTATCGTTCCAAATTTCAGGGCCGGTTGTTTTGTAGTGTGCATCGGGATTTGACGGATTATCAAACTGTGCAGGGATAAAACTTCCTTCAATCTCTTTGGCAAGTTCATTTGCTTTTGCGATTGCGCCCGCCATACCTTTTGCACCTTCTGTAAGCACAAGTTCTGCACCGTAAGCAGAGAGGAGCTTTCTGCGCTCAATGCTCATTGTTTCAGGCATGGTGATAATAACTTTAAGACCCATCTGTGCCGCAACCGAAGCGATTCCGATACCTGTGTTGCCGCTGGTGGGTTCGATTATTACGGAATTCTTTGTGATTTTTCCGCTTTCCATTGCAGAGCGTAGCATCTCGTATCCCACTCTGTCCTTTGCGCTTCCTGCGGGATTGAGATATTCTGTTTTTGCAAGAATTTCCGCAGAAACATCCGCACTTTTCGCATAAGACGAAAAACGGATAAGCGGTGTGTTGCCGATTACCTCGGCAGCATTATTATAAATCTTCAAAACAATTACCTCGAGAGTTAATTATATTTTAAAGCAAAAATACTTTTGCGAGTCCGAAATAGATAACGAGAGTAACGATGTCAACAAGAGTTGCAATCATCGGACCTGCCATGAGTGCAGGGTCAAGCTTGACAATTTTTGCAAAAATCGGAAGCGAGCATCCGATAAGTTTTGCAACAATAATTGCACAGAACATTGCCAGTGATACGACAAGGAATACTTCAAGCGTGCCTTCGCAGAAAAGATACATACGGAGGATATTGGCGACTGCCAGTACAAGTCCGCAGACCGAAGCAACGCGAAGCTCCTTGAATACAATTTTAAGATAGTCCTTGATTTCGATTTCACCGACCGCAAGACCGCGGATGATAAGGGTTGAAACCTGACTGCCCGCGTTACCGCCCGTGCCCATAAGCATAGGCATAGAGGCTGTCAGCGCAACAAAGCCTGCAAGCAGAGTTTCGTAGCCTTCGATGATTTTACCTGTAAAAGTGCCCGAAATCATCAGAATCAGAAGCCAGAGAATTCGGTTGCGGGCAAGCTTGAATACGCCGGTTTTGAGATATTCGTCATCCGACGGAGCAAGCAAAGCCATCTTTTCAAAGTCCTCGGTGACTTCTTCTTCGATAACGTCAACGATATCGTCGACCGTGATGATACCGACAAGTCGGTTTTCATTGTCAACAACGGGTACGCTCAGAAGGTCGTACTTTTTAACAACTTCAACAACATATTCGCGGTCATCGAGGGTGTTGACCGAAATGAGCTGGGCGTCGTCTTCCATAACATCGCCGACAAGCGTGTTTTCGTCGCAGAGAAGGAGCGAGAGAAGAGGCACGCTTCCGAGGAGATGATGCTCACGGTCAATGCAGTAGCAGGTGTAGACAGTTTCTTTGTCTACGCCTGTTTTTCTTATTTTTTCGATAGCCTGTGCGGCGGTAAGACTTGTCTGAAGGTGAACCATTTCAATGGTCATCAGGCTACCCGCACAGTCTTCGGGATATTTGAGAAAACGGTTGATGAGTTTTCTTGTTTCGGGGTCGGAGTTTGAAAGCACTCTTGTTACAACAGATGCGGGCACTTCTTCGAGGAAGTCAATCGTATCGTCAAGGAACATTTCGTCAAGAAGTCTTTCAAGCTCGGCATCGGTTATCATACGCACGATATCCGCCTGCGTGTCGGGCTCGAGATAAGAAAAAACCTCTGCTGAAATATCTTTGGGAAGAACTCGGAAAACAGTCAGTCTGTTTTTATCCGCAAGGTCTTCCATAATCTGCGCCGCATCAACAACATTGAGCTCTGTGAGAATTTCGCGGAGAAAAGAAATTTCACCTTTTGCGATGTGCTCCTCAATCTGTTGGATAAGTGCTTCATAGATTTCATTTATTTCCATAAAAAAGCATCTCCTTCTGCGAATTACCGCAAAGGGGATGCCAAAAGTCAATATAAGCGATTTGGTTGCGGCAAATCACTCTCGGCACAGCTCCGTCAATGCGGCATAAATTTTTAAGCTTCTACTTCGGGGGTTGGGTATATCGGAACTGCCCAAGGTTTTCACCACTCTTTTTGAAAAAATTTTGTATACATATATGTTACACCCAAAGACGTATCAAGTCAAGCAAATTTGCCAAAAAAACCGCAATTCAAAAATATTTCTTAAAAACCGAGAAAAACGGCGATAATAGGGTGAAAACAAGCGAAAACGGGAGAAATCCGAACGAAAATAAATCGTGATTCTTCGAAAGTGGATACCTTTTTGGGTTAAAAAAACACGGTGTTTGCCCTTAGGGTGAGAGGAGTTTTGCTGAAACCCTCTCGGGAAGGAAGTGGTTTGTTGTCAAAGAAATTGACCGAAAAAGAGAAGCTGTTCTGCTCGTATTATGCTCAGGGCGGCGATGCAAGAGGCTGTGCCGCAAGGGCTGGGTTTACCCTGACCCCTCAGCGAAGTGCGGCAAAGCTTCTCGCAAGGGATGAAATCAAAGCGGAGATTTCAAAAATCGAGAAAGACAGAAAAACGTCGCAGGCTGCCGCAAGGGGACTTTACCGTCTTGCTTTCGGGTCTGTTACGGATGCGCTCAGGCTGATGCTTTGCGGAGATGAAATGTCTGCGGACGAAATTGAAAAGCTTGATTTATTTAATGTTGCCGAGATAAAACGTCCCAAGGGCGGGGGTCTGGAGATTAAGTTTTTCGACAGACTCAAAGCGCTTGAAAGACTTGAAAAGCTCGGTACGGGCGAAGAAAAACCGCAGAGCAGCTTTATTCAGGCTCTCTCCGAAGGCGCTAAACTGATATCCGAGGAGGATGACAGTGAATAAATCAGCAAAGAAAAAGGGGTTCACACCGTTTTCCAAAAAGCAGATGAAGGCTCTGTGCTGGTGGATGCCGCAAAGTCCGCTCAGCGGTTACGATGCGATTATCTGCGACGGCGCAGTCCGTTCGGGAAAAACTCTCTGCATGTCGGTTTCGTTTGTGACATGGGCGTTCTCTGCTTTTTCGGACAGCTCTTTTGCTCTTTGCGGAAAAACAATTTCTTCCCTCCGCCGCAACGTTGTCACAGTCATTCTGCCCGTCTTGCGCGAATTGGGCTTTGAGTGTGACGAGAAATATTCGAAAAACCTCATCGAGATTTCCTATGGCGGAGCAACAAACCGATTTTATCTTTTCGGCGGCAAGGATGAAGGGTCTGCCGCTCTCATTCAGGGCATGACCCTTGCGGGAGTTCTGCTTGACGAAGTTACGCTGATGCCGCGTTCTTTTGTTGAGCAGGCACTTGCGAGATGCTCGGTTGAAGGCTCGAAACTGTGGTTCAACTGCAACCCTGAGCATCCGATGCATTGGTTCCACGAAGAGTGGATAAAAAAGAAAGACGAAAAAAACTGCTGTTATCTGCATTTCACGATGAAGGATAACCCTTCGCTTACACCTGCTATTATCCGCAGATACGAGAAGCTTTATTCGGGTGCGTTCTATGAACGCTTTGTTCTCGGAAGATGGGTGGCGGCACAAGGCTGTGTTTACCCGATGTTTTCGCAGGAGAAGCACGTGGTTCACCCTCCCGCAAGCTTTGAGAAATACTATATTTCCTGCGATTACGGAACGGTGAATCCCTCTTCATTCGGCTTGTGGGGAGAAAACGGCGGTAAGTGGTACAGAATCAGAGAATACTATTTTGATTCGCGTGCCGAGGGCAATCAGAAAACGGACAGCGAACATTATGCAGCGCTTTGTGAGCTTGCAGACGGACTCGGAATTGAGGCGGTCATAGTTGACCCGTCAGCGGCAAGCTTTATTGAGTGTATAAGGCGCGGCAGAAGATTCAATGTTATCCCTGCAAAAAACGATGTTATTGACGGGATAAGGCGTGTTTCGGATTGTCTTAAGGATGGCAGAATTCTTTTTTCACCCGAATGCAAGGCTTCAATCAGGGAATTTGGTCTTTACCGATGGGAGAACAGTTCTTCAAAGGATGCCGTACGAAAAGAAAACGACCACGCAATGGACGATATCCGCTATTTCGTGTCGACTGTTCTGACGCAGGAAGAGGATATCGGATTCTTTGCCCTTGCGGCAAAAAGGAAAGGGGGTTAAAAAATGGGATTATTTAAAAACCGAAAGACATCAAGGGTTTCTGCACCCGTAACGCAGAACAAAAGCGGTCATCCATTCGGTATAATTGACGGTTATGTGCCGCTCGGAGTGCCGCAGATGAGGCTTTATCACGCTCTTCGCGAGGCTGTGCCCGTCATCGATGCGGCAATATTCAAATTAGTCCGTCTTACGGGCGGATTTACGGTTGAATGCACTGATTCTGCGGCTCAGGCGGCGATTGAGGAGTTCCTTGAGAGCGTACCCGTCGGAGGCAACAGACAAGGTGTTTCCGCTTTTGTTTCAACTTATTTTGAGCAGCTTCTGACATGCGGCACGGCAATCGGTGAAATTGTGACAGATACCGAAGGAGTTCCCCGTGCGCTTTTCAATTCTCCGCTTGAAAATATCGAATTGAAAAGGAATAAAAACGGGTTTGATGTTGATATTTTTGTCAGAAACGGTATGGAGCTACGCAAGGTCAGCAGACCCGAAATGTGCCTTCTGAGTGTGCTTAATCCCGAACCCGGCGCTCTTACGGGAAATTCGATGCTCAAAGGCCTGCCTTTTGTCAGCTCCGTTCTTCTCAAAATCTTTGAGAGCATCGGTGCAAACTGGGAGAGGGTCGGCAATCTTCGCTTTGCCGTAACCTATAATCCGAAAAACGATGCCGTCGACAGAGCATATGCCAAGGACAGAGCTTTGCAGGTTGCAAAGGAATGGGGAGAGGCGATGCAGAGCGGCTCGGAAATCAGGGATTTTGTTGCTGTAGGCGATGTTCAGATCAAGGTCATCGGTGCAGATAACCAGATTCTTGACAGCGATGTGCCCGTAAGGCAGATGCTTGAACAGATTGTTGCAAAAACGGGTCTGCCTCCCTTTATGCTCGGTCTTTCGTGGTCGAGCACGGAGAGAATGTCGTCTCAGCAGGCAGATGTGCTTACAAGTGAGCTTGAAGCTTACAGAAAGCTTCTTACTCCCATTATCAAAAAAATCTGCACATCATTTCTCAGAGGAAACGGCTATCATAGCGGAGTAAAAATAATCTGGGATGACATCACGCTTCAGGATGATGTTGAGCAGAGCAGGGCTTTGCTTTACAGAGCACAGGCAGAAAAACTAAAGAGAGGTGAATAATTACGCAGGAGAACAAAACAAACACACTGCCCGATGAGGAGCTTGAACTTATCGGCAGGTTTGCAAGAAAAAAGCTTTCAAGCGACGAACTTTACACATTCAGTCTTATTCTCTGTGATAACGAAATCGACAGAGACAACGAAAAATTCACCGTAGATGCACTGAATACCCTTGCAGGTCTTTTTGTGGGCAAGACAGGTATTTTTGACCACAATATGAAGAGTAAGGATCAGTCTGCAAGAATTTATACGGCGAAGGTTATCACCGATTCTTCCAGAAAAACGGCAGATGGTGAGGATTATACATACATCGAAGCCAAGGCATATATGGTGAGAACCGAAAAGAACAAAGATCTTATTGCAGAAATCGATGCGGGAATCAAAAAGGAAACGAGCGTCGGTTGTGCGGTAAGAAATATCAGTTGCTCAATCTGCGGCAGAAACATCAAAAACGAAGGATGCGAACATAAAAAAGGCAATGTTTACGGCGGAAAGCTCTGCTGTTATCTGCTCTCGGAGCCGACAGATGCATATGAATGGTCTTTCGTGGCTGTTCCCGCACAGAAAAATGCGGGTGTTATCAAAGCTTTCAATCCCTTTGAAGAGAGAGAAAAGCTTGCAGAATGGGCGAGGGAATATACCGATGAGCTTAAGTGCGATATCGTGCGCTCGGCGGCAACGGTCATTCCCGGACTTCAGAGTGAAGCGGTCGGCGAAATATGCGACGCGCTTTCGCTCAAATCACTCAAAGATTTGCGTGATGCACTCCGCATGAGTGCGCAGAAAAATCTGCCCGTTATCAGACAGCTCGAGTCATCGGACTGCGATAACGGCAGCGAAAATTCCGAGTATAAAATTTAAGGAGGAAAAATTTATGTCAGTATCATTCAACGGATTTAACGAAAACACGGCAACATTCAAGGCAAACGAAGAAATTGCAGGCGGTGCGCCTGTTAAGATGAGCGGATCGGATACCGTTGCTCCTTGTGCAAGCGGCGACAAGTTCTGCGGTTTTGCGATTAACTGCGGTGGCGGTTACGCTGCAGTTCAGCTCAGCGGTACGGTTACAGCTGTTTACAGCGGCTCAACACCCGAGGTCGGCTATGTCAATCTCGCTTCAGACGGTGAGGGCGTAACTGTATCAGAGGGCGGCAGAGAATATCTTGTTGTTGCCGTTGACGAAGCAAAGAAAACCGTAACATTCATTATGTAAGGAAGGAGAAATAACAATGTCAAATTTTGATAATATTAAGCTTGAAAAGGGTCTTTATGCATCGGGTAATTTCACAAAGTCACTCGAAAGCATTGACCCCAGCGAAAATTACAAGGGCACTTCTCTCGAGGGACTTGACGCATACCAGCGTCAGCTCAAGAGATTCGGAATCAAGGTGGGCGGCCCCGCAAGCGATGTGGTTGATAAGTTTTTCAAGAGCTCACAGAGTGCAGTGCTCTTCCCCGAATATGTTTCAAGAGCCGTAAAGCAGGGTCTTGAGCAGGCAGATATTCTTTCGGACGTGGTTGCTTCAACAACATCAATTGACGGTCTTGATTACCGTTCAATCAGCTCTATTCCCACCGAGGAAGAAAAGGAAATCAAGGTTGTCAAGGAGGGTGCGTTCATTCCCGAAACAACTATCCGCACAAAGGAAAATCTTGTGAAACTCAAGAAGAGAGGAAGAAGCCTTGTTGCGTCATACGAAGCAATCAGATTCCAGCGCCTCGACCTCTTTACCGTCACTCTCAGACAGATCGGCGCTTACATTGCAAGAACACTTCTCAAGGATGCGATTGATGTCCTTGAAAACGGCGATGGTAACGGTAATGCTGCAGAAACAGTCAGCGTTGCGCAGTCAGGTGCTCTTACATATGCCGACCTTGTAAACTTCTGGAACGGCTTTGACCCCTACGAGCTCAACACAATTATTGCAGATCCTGCCGTTATGGCGGAAATGCTCAACATGGAGCAGTTCAGAGATGCGGCGGCGGGTCTCAATTTCCACGGCAAGGGCGATATGATTACCCCTCTGGGCGCAAAGCTGCTCAAGTCATCCGCAGTGGGCGAAAACAAGCTTATCGGTCTTGATAAGACCGCTGCTCTTGAAATGGTCAAGGCAGGCGACATTATGACCGAATACGATAAGCTTATTGACCGTCAGCTTGAACGCGCTGTTATCAGCTGCACAGCAGGTTTCGCAAAGATTTTTGACGGAGCATCAAAGGTGCTTTCCGTCTGACAGGAGGGATAAGCGTTGATAGATTGCCTTAGTGTTTTATCCGCGCTGAGAGAATATTATTCCCCCGAGGGTACGGACGAGGAGCTTGCTCCCGTCTGCACCCTGACGGTGAACGAAATTCTGCCGAGAGTCAGGTCAAAAGAAATGCATTCGGATGGCCGTCTTGTCAGCCTTGCGGCGGCAATGGTGAATTACCGCCTCTGTGTTAAGAAAATGAGAAACACCAATGAAGTTACATCGTTCAAAGCCGGCGATGTTACCGTTTCGGTTTCGCCGAACGCGATGATAGAACTTGCTGAAAAAGAAAAAAACGATGCTCTTATTGCAGCGCTTCCGCTTCTCAACGATGATGAATTTGTTTTCAGGCAGGTGAGCATATGAATATAAATCCGATTTTTGATTCATATGGCAGAACGGCTTCGTTTTCATCGAGAAACGGTGAGAAAATTGCTGATATGAAGGCTTTCATAAGTCCTCTGAGATATAAGAATAAGATGTATCTTTACGGTGTAAATACCGAAATCGGTTATAATTCTCAGGGCCATTATCTTTACATCGGCCCTCCCGAGCCTGATCTTACAGTCGCAGAAGAAGGCTCATATGTGATTTGCGGAGAAGAAAAATACAGAATTGACCGCGCTGAAAAGGTATACAATGGCGATGAAGTGTTTTACATATGGGCAATAATAAGAGTGATTGTGGAGGTGTGATTTATGAGTGAGTTAAGTGCACTGCCGTCAAATATTGTTGCGTGGCTCAAGGAAAGACCGGAACTTTCTTATATAAATTTCTTGACGGAATTCCCGGCAATTAAAAAAGCTATACCGCTTAAAAGCACAACGGTTGCGGTTGGCATTCAAAGCATGGAAATCGTTGATTCGTTTGCGGAAAATGATGAAGGCGTTCTTGTTGAAAACGAGTACTGCAGGCAGGCAAAAATAAATCTCAGACTTTCCATTCACGTGCCGTATTCTTCCGGAGGTGAAGCCTGCCACGACGCGTTTACGGATATTATCGACTGCCTGACTTTTGCATCGGGTCTTGATATCATCAGTTCAGGCTGTGAAGGGGTAGTGTCGGACAGAGATACCGATGCCTTTGTACTCAGTGCATGGGCGATGGTCAATGCCTCACTCTGTCCGGCGTTAAGTTCAAGCGTTGCTTTCCCGTCCTTCATCAGCAAGGAGCATCTTTGCGGTTCGCATATCAACGATGGGGCAATACATCTTTCTCCCGAGCAACAGACTTATCTCAGTGCTCCGTTTGAGGTAGGGTCGTATTTCGGAACGGGAAATGCTTCAAGATCGATTTCTTTGGGGTTTCAACCGAGTTTTGTTGCCGTGTACGGTGCAGGATTGCCGATTATGTCTATTGATTCTGAGGCGAACAAGAGTTACGCGTTGGCGGCAATCGGAACACCTTCCAGTTCGAGTGTCGGTCTTGAAGTGACTTCGACGGGTTTCAAGGTTAAGAACGGAAATTCAACCGTTGTAAGGTTATGTAATCCTTTGCTTAACGAAATGGGCACAACATATTACTATATAGCGTTCAGGTAAACAAAAAGGGACTGTTTTGAAACAGTCCCTTTAATTTTGTTATTTTATTTTCTCATTGCCGCAAGGTCACGATAGTTGATGAGCTTGATGCCGTGAGCTTCGATGTGCTGGCGGGTCTGCGGGTCTTTCATAACCTGGTATTCCCATACTCTGCGCTGCCATGCACCCGATGTGCCCTTGAGGTCATCGGTTTCAAGCGACGGGTGAAGATAAGTTTCGGTAATTCCTTCGGGCATTGAAGCGTAGAGGTTATAGAGATATTCCTTGAAATTCTCATAGCTTTCGTCCTGCGGACCGCCCCACTCGTTGGGGATAAGGTGGTCGGGGAGCGCAACGCCGTTTGCTTTTGCGAATTCAACAATTTTGCCGTATACCATATCAATCATGCTCTTGTCAACATTGATTTCGAGCATTGAATTTCCGAGCATTGCATCTGAAAAGATACCGGGCAGGCGGAAAGGAAGACCATATTCGCCTGCGATTGCAAGGGTTGTCTGCAGAAGCTCAAATCTGCCGGTTTCGATGCCGTAAAGCGAGCCCATGTGGTTGTCAAGATGTGAGGGGGTAGCCAAGCCGAGCTTCTTGCAGCGTTCGATCTGTGCTCTGATTTCGCCTTCAACTTCGTCAATGTCAACGTGCTCTTCAACCTGGTCGCTCTCGTGCCACATAAAGCCTTCTTCATCGCGGAGAGAGTCTGTGTTGCTGGTGTTTACGGGTGCCCAGCGGTATTTTGACCATTCGCTGGTGAATGTGAGATGGACGCCGATTGCAAGCTCGGGGTTTGCGGCGGCAAACTGGCAAGCTTCGGGTGCCCATGCACAGGGGGTCATAATTGTTGACGATGTAAGTGCGCTTTTCTCATCCTTGAGAAGGTCCATAACTGCAAGGTTAGCACCTCTGCACATACCGAAATCGTCTGCATTGATAATAAGATATCTGTCCATTTTAATTTTCCTTTCCGATTATTTTATATCGTCATAATTGATTTTGTTACCATCAAATTTGTTGATATCAAGCTCTTTTTCACCGATGAAAGCCTTGTCAACCTGCTTTATGCCCTTGACAAATTCTTTTGTGCCGGGGCAGAAGGGATAAAGACCGAGTACGCCGAAGATGTACCAGATAGCGGTTGTGCCGTTATCCTCGTCACCGGGGAAACCGTCATCTTCCCAGGAAAAGCCTTCATCGCAGATTTTCTTTACCCAATAGGCGGTTTTTTCAACTTCGCCGAGTGCGGAGTAAATATAAGGAATATGGAAGCTGGGCTGATTGTTCATACCGCACTGGCCAAAGTCTGCAGCTGCCATTTCTGTAATTTCGTGAATTTCACAGCCATAGCCGATGATTTCGTATTCGGGCGGAGTTGCAAAAAGCTCGTCAATCTTTTCGATGAGCTTATCTTTTCCGCCGTAAAGGTCTGCAAGGCCTTCAATGTCGTGGGGCACGGCAAATGAATTCTGCCACGCACTGCCTTCGGTGTAATCGCGTCCCCATCCAATGGGAGTGAAGTCGGGCCTGAAGTTGCCGTTTCTGTCTTTGGCGCGCATAAAGCCTGTTTCGGGGTCGAAAAGGTTTTTATAGTTAAGAGCGCGTTTTCTGTATTCTTTTTCGATGTCGGGTTTGCCGAGAAGCTTTGCGATTTCGGCAATGCACCAGTCACCGTAAGCGGCATCGAGAGTGAGGTTGACGGTCTCTTTCTCCTCTTCATAAGGCACATAACCGAGTTTACAGTAGCTCTCTGCACCGTTTCTGCCGAATCGGCTGTGGGGAGCATTTTTTACGGAATGCTTTATCATACCTTCAAGAGCAACCTCGAGCAAATCGTTGTCAACAAAGCCTTTGACTGCAGCGTCACAGATGACTGCATCAACGAGGGTGCTGGGCATACAGCCGCATTCACCGATTGAAAGCCAACGGGGAAGCCATCCGCTTTCGGTGTATTCATTGATAAATGCGGTGAGCATCTCTTTCATCTCGTCTTTTGCAACGAGTGAGAAGAACGAATAAACTGTTCTGTATGTATCCCAGAATCCGTTGTCTGTATATCTTACGCCGGGACGGGTTGAGCCGTCATGGGGACAGTAATGGATTGCATTGCCGTTTTTATCGTATTCATAGCACTTGTGAGGATAAAGGAATGCTCGGTACATACAGGAATAGAAGGTTTTGAGCATCTTCTTATCTTTGGTTTCGATTCTGACTCTTGAGAGATATTCTTCCCACTTCGCCTCGGCAAAAGCTTTGACTGATTTGAGGGTAGCGTCCGAAAGCTCGGATTCGAGGTTGAGAAGCGCCTGATTGAAGCTGATATATGAGGTTGCAAGCTTGATTTCGGTTGACTTGTTCTTAAGTGCGATGTGAATTCCTGCTTTTTTGCCTCTGCACTTTGTTCCTTTTTTGAATTTATCATCGCTGCTGATGAGGATTTTGTCAACATCAACACTGCCTTCGGGGAATTTTAAAACGATGTAATTCTTGAATTTAACTGCTTCGCCGCTCATGTGCATATCGGTTGAAGCGTAGAGAGTGTTTGTTGTTTCGTCAAAGCGGAATGAATTGTTACCTTTAACGGGTATTACGGAAAAATAGTTGTCGATATCTTCGTCGAAATCAACCTTTATAACCGCGCCTCTTTCTGTGGGAGCAAGCTCAAAATCCGCTTTGCATCTGAGGAAACGGTATTTGAGGCAATAGGGGGTAAGCACGGCATCCTCGGGTCTGAAGCCTGACCATCTGTCCTCGCCGTCGAATCCGCCCATTTTTTTGTTCTGAAGGCTGAAAAGCATTGCGCCGTAGTCTGCAATCCAGGGTGACGGCTGATGTGTCAGACGGATACCTTCAAGGCTGCGGCTGTCGGGATGATAGTACCAGCGGATGTTGCCTTCAACGGTCTGCGGGCAGAATGCCGCCATACCGAAAGGAAGCTGAACAAGGGGCAGAGTGTTGCCGTTTGAAAAACGGTGAACGGATTTACTGCCCTGCTTTGTGTTGACAAGATTACAGTATTTCATAATTATTTCTCCTGAATTATATTTATGAGATTATCGACGCTGTAAAAGCGGCTTTTTTTCATTTCGGTATTCAGATATTCCATATTCGACGCCGAGTGTTCAACCTCTTTTGAGAATCGCTGTATTATCTGAATGCGTTTTTCTTTGTCGGCATTCTGCGCGGCACAGAGTTTCTGAATAACAATGAATGATACTGCCGCAAATTTTGATTTTGTGAGCAAATCACGGTCAAAAACAGCTGTCATAAAGTAGCGGAAAACGAAGTATACCAGAAGATGCTCGGATTCCGTTTCGTTTTCGGAACCCCCAGTAATATCAACGCTTTCAGCATTGGAAAGACAGTCTGCAAACGATGAATGAAGCATCTCAAGACTGCGGAAATCCGAAAAATATTTTCTGATTGCACCACTTGCTTTTCTTTGAGAGTAAGCGTTTTTTTGTGTTTCAAAATAATTTTTTTTGTTTGCCGAACGAATTTCATCATATTCATAATGACGGACACCGTGTGCGATATCCTGCGAAAACTCAAGAAATGCGCAGATGCGTCGGCGGATTGAAAATTCTCTGCACTGAAGTATATCAATCGCCTTTTTTCGTGCGTCGAGAAGTGTAAAATACAGTTCGGGATCGATGTCGGTCGGCTGAGGGAAATCCAGAGTGTTTTCTGTTTCAAATGTTATCGGAGCATCGCTCTGCATAATCAGCCTTGCTGCCTCTGGGCAGGAGAGCGAAAGACCCGTTTCACTCCGTGCGCCGAAGTATGTTATGTGCCTCGGATACTGACGGCAGGTGCGACAGAGGGATTCATGACCGAGTTCAATATACATCTCGCAAAGACCGGTGTCAAGAAGAAAAGGGCAGCGGTTATTTACGGGAGTAAAAATCGAGTCGCCATCCTCGTCAACGGCAATGACACTTCGGATTTTTTGACCGAATTCACCAACGGTTTTGCTATATTTTTCAAGGCTTTCGGAGTCTGCAACCACCGCCCATCCGGCACAACAGGTGTCGGGACATTTGTCGGCGATACAGGAAAATTTTTTGTAGTATGAGGGAAAAGTATTTTTCATTTCTTCATTTCGAAAAACGGGTGACTTTGTCAGCCACCCGTTAAAAATTTTTATTCTTCTGACTGAATATCCTCTTCGGGAACGTTTTCTTCGGGAGTGATGATTTCACCGAATTCGTTTGTCACAATCTCTGTTTCGGGAACGAAAACTATGAGATAGACGGTTGCTCCGGGAGAATATGCTTTTTCCGAACTGGGCGACATGGAAACTATTTCGTTTTCTCTGTAATTTCCGTGAGATGTTTCACTCTTTTTGCAGACGAATCCAAGTTCTTCAAGGCGGACAACCGCTTCTTCATAATCTGAGCCGATAACATTGGGAAGAATGATTTCTTCCTTGCCTTTGCTTACATAAAGAGTGATTTTTGTTCCGGGCGCAACCATCTCGTTCGGCTGAACGCTCTGACCGACAATGTAACCTTCTGAAACCTCATCGTCATAAACATATTCGGGGTCGCCGAATTCGAAATTCTGAGCGAACACGGGGTTTGACGATATGTCAAGATAGCTTCTGCCGACAAAGGTGGGAACGGCAACAGGCTCTGCCTGAGTTTGCTGAACGGTGACTTCAGAGGGGTTGCCCTGGCCGCCGAAATCTATGGAAACTCTGTCACGGAATACTGTCAGAGCGAGGATTATGCAAACGACAAGGCAAATCGCAAAGCTGATGATTGCCGATGTGATGATAATCTGTGCACTGTCTTTTTTCTTGCCCTTTCCGTTTTTGGGGGATTGCTGGGTTGAGGCAGGTTTCTGCTGTGAAGCGGGTCTGCCCGAAGGTGCCGACGGCGGAACAACAGGTCTCTGCTGATACTGACTGCTCACTGCCGTTGCGGCAGGTGAAGCGGAAAGCTCGGCTCTGAGTTGCTCAACGGTACGGGTTCTGTCTTCGGGAAGAATCTGAAGAGCGTTGATGAGTCCGTTAATGACATAGGCGGGAAGAGCCTCGGCGAATTTGCCGGGTACCATCAGACGGTCATTGGACATTCTCTCTTTCGCGGAAATCGGGTCGCTGCCGATGAGTGTGCGGTAAAGCACAGCTGCAAAGGCGTAAATATCCGTCCAGGTGCCCTGACTTCCGTCGAATCCGTATTGCTCGATTGCCGCATATCCGTCGAAAAGCTGGCTGTTGAGGTCACTTCTTGCGGTTCTTGCAGCTCCGATGCAGAATCCTGTTATTTTTATTTTACCGTCAGGGGAAATAACGAGAGTTGACGGAGAAATTCCCTTGTGAATAATGCCTTGGGAATGAAGTGTACCGAGGGTTGAAAGGATGGGCATAAGAAGCTGCCTTGCCTTTTCCCAGGGGATGTATCCGGTGCTGCTTCTGAGAAGATAGTCTCTGAGTGTGATGCCTGCAAAATGTTCGCTTATTGCATAGGTGGTTCCATAATCCGAAACAACATCCGTAACGCTGATAAGAGCCGAAAGACCTTTGAGTTTTGCGAGTTTTGTCCACAGTTCCTCAAAGCTCTGGCGAAGCTCGGTGAAAATATCTTCGCTGCCGCGCATAATCTGAAGGTTGAGATTTGATGTAGTTCTTATGGTGAATGAATCGGGGATGAATTCTCTGATTTTAACGGCTTTTTTCTCTGTGAGATCCCAGCCGATATATGTTGCGCCTTCGCCGTTGTTTTCAAGAAGTTTTCCGACAAGATATCGGTTTGAAATAACGGTTCTGACAGGAAGATAAGGCGACATCTGAATGGAATCTGACTTGAATCCGCAGTAAGGGCATTGCTTTGCTTCGCCGATTTCGCGCATACAGCCCATACATAAATTATCTGAACTGATCATTTTTTGCTCCTTGCCGTTTCAAAACGGAATAAAGTATTTAATGCCGCAATTTTGCATTATAAACCGAAATAATGATATCAAATATGTGCAATCTTGTCAATGAAGGTGACATAATTGTAACCTTTATCGTCATTTTGTTAAACTTTTACGGTAATATTTTGTTATTAATAATTTATGTACACACTTGAAATGATAATTTAAAATTGATATAATTATACTAATTAAAAAGCGGAGGCTTGCATTTTATGAAAAAAGATAAAAGCAATATCCCTCTTTATCTCTTCCACGAGGGTACAAACGCCAAGGCGTATGAATATCTCGGCGCGCACCCGTGCGACGGCGGAGTTGTTTTCAGAGTCTGGGCACCCAATGCCGAAAGAATAGGTGTTGCGGGCGACTTCAACGGTTGGAATGCCGATTGTGCTCCGATGGAAAAAATCAGCGACGGCATCTGGGAATGCACGGTTGAAAATGTCAGAAAGTTTGATTCGTATAAATATCGCATCAGCACAAAGGACGGGCGTGATATTTTCAAGAGCGACCCGTATGCGTTTCATGCCGAAACCAGACCCGATACCGCATCAAAATATTATGATTCGCTCGATTTTGCTTGGACCGATAAATCGTGGATGAAAAAGAGAAAGAGCAAAGATGTCTATTCTTCTCCAGTCAATGTTTATGAAATCCACGCAGGCTCATGGCAGACTTATGATGACGGGAATCCGCTTTCTTACAGAGAGCTTGCCGACAGACTTATTCCGTATGTAAAAGAAATGGGATATACTCACATCGAGCTTCTCCCTGTTCTCGAGCATCCGTTTGACGGCTCGTGGGGATATCAGGTGACGGGATATTTTGCTCCTACCTCACGCTACGGCACTCCCGATGATTTTGCATATTTTGTTGACAAGGCTCATTCAGAAAATATCGGTGTTATCCTTGACTGGGTGCCCGCTCATTTCCCGAAAGACGCTTTCGGCCTTTATGAATTTGACGGTACGCCCTGTTATGAGTATCCCGACCCGAGAAAGGGAGAGCATTATCAGTGGGGTACCAAGGTTTTCGATTACGGCAGACCCGAAGTTTGCTCCTTCCTGATGTCCAGCGCAATGTTCTGGATTGAAAAATATCATATTGACGGACTGCGTGTTGACGCCGTTGCATCAATGCTCTATCTCGACTATGGCAGGGACGACGGAAACTGGATTGCCAATATGCACGGAGGAAACGAAAATCTTGAAGCGGTCGCATTTCTTCAGAAACTCAATGAAAGCATATTCAGAGAGTACGGCGATGTTATGATGATTGCAGAAGAAAGCACGGCGTGGCCGATGGTTTCGAAACCTACTTTTATGGGAGGTCTCGGATTTAACTTCAAGTGGAATATGGGATGGATGAACGACTGCCTGCGTTATTTCTCGCTTGACGGCATCCACAGAAAGCATCACCACGATTGTCTGACATTTTCTTTCTTTTATGCATTCTCAGAGAATTTCGTTCTCCCCATTTCGCACGATGAGGTTGTTCACGGCAAGTGCTCACTCATCAACAAAATGCCCGGCAACTACGAAGAAAAATTTGCGGGTGTACGCTCATTCCTCGGTTATATGATGTCGCATCCCGGAAAAAAACTTCTGTTTATGGGAAGTGAATTCGGTCAGTTCATCGAATGGAATTATAAGCAGCCGCTTGACTGGATGCTTCTCGGCTACGATGCCCACAAGCAGCTTAAGAATTATGTTGCTTCGCTCAATGCATTTTATCTTAAAAACGCTCCTCTCTGGGAAGATGACTACAGCTGGGACGGCTTCAGCTGGATAGTCAGCGACGACAGGGATAATTCCGTTGTCGCATACACAAGACGCGACAAGAGCGGCAACGAAATCATTTCGGTCTGCAATTTCACTCCGGTCACAAGGCAGAAATACTGCTTCGGCGTTCCCAAAGAGGGGACATACAGAGTGGTTTTCAGTTCGGCATCTCCCGAATTCGGCGGCAAGGGCGAAAGTACTGTCGGTTCGGTCAAAGCCAAAAAGAAACCCATGCACGGATATGATTACAGCATTGAGATTGATATTGAAGGTCTCAGTTGTATGTATATAAAAAACACTTCAAGAAAAAAACAAGCTTAATATAAAGGAGGAACCCCTAATGGCAGTTAAACCCGAATGCATAGCAATGCTCCTTGCAGGCGGTCAGGGTAGCCGTCTCGGCATTCTGACAAAAAACATCGCAAAGCCTGCCGTGCCCTACGGCGGCAAATACCGCATTATTGACTTTCCGCTTTCAAACTGCGTCAACTCCGGCATTTACACCGTCGGTGTTCTGACTCAGTATCAGCCGCTTGAACTTAACGATTATATCGGCAACGGTCAGCCCTGGGATCTTGACCGTGCTAACGGCGGCGTACATATTCTCTCACCCTATCAGCAGATTAAGGGCACAGAGTGGTACAAGGGTACCGCAAACGCAATTTACCAGAACATCAATTTCATTGAAAGATATGACCCCGAATATGTTCTTATTCTTTCGGGTGACCATATCTATAAAATGGACTATTCGAAGATGCTTGATTTCCACAAGGAAAAGAACGCAGACTGCACAATTGCAATGCTTGAAGTTTCGTGGGAAGAAGCAAGCCGTTTCGGCCTTATGATTGTCAATGACGACGGCTCAATCAGCGAATTCGAAGAGAAACCGAAGAATCCCAGAAGCAACAAGGCTTCAATGGGTGTTTATATCTTCAACTGGAAGAAACTCAGAAAATATCTCATCGAGGATGAGGCAAAGGAAGGCTCGGGCAACGACTTCGGCCACGATGTTATCCCCGCGATGCACTCTGCAGGCGAGAGAATGTTTGCATATCAGTTCGACGGTTACTGGAAAGACGTCGGAACAATCAGCAGTCTCTGGGATGCAAACCTTGACCTTCTCAATCCCAAGGTTGACCTTGACCTCAACGACGACAGCTGGAGAATCTATTCGCGTTCACCTGCAGCACCGCCTCACTATATCGGCGCAGATGCGGTTGTTGAAAATTCAATGATAACCGAAGGCTGTGAAATCAACGGTAAGATTGATTTCTCCGTTCTCTTTGCAAATGTAACTGTCGAAGAGGGCGCAGAGGTTAAATATTCGATCGTAATGCCCGGCACCGTAATCAAAAAAGGTGCGGTAGTTCAGTATTCAATAGTTGCTGAAAATGCCGTTATCGAAGAAGGTGCGGTAGTCGGTGAAAGCCCCGAAAATATGAAGAACATCGAGGATTGGGGCGTTGCCGTTATCGGAAACGGCGTTAAAATCGGCAAGGGCGCAAAGATTGCTCCCGACACAATGACAGATAGCGATGTAGGAGGTGCTGAATAATGTCTGCAAAAAAAGTTCTCGGCATTATCTTTTCAAATGCCTACGATGAAGCTGTTCCTCAGCTTACCGCTTTAAGAACAATGGGTTCAATTCCCTTTGCGGCGCGTTACCGTCTTATCGATTTCCAGCTTTCCAATATGGTTAACTCGGGAATCCCCCAGGTCGGTGTTATCACAAAGAGCAACTATCGCTCGCTTATGGATCACATCGGTACAGGCAAACCCTGGGACCTTTCAAGAAAAAGAGAGGGTATGACCCTTCTTCCGCCTTATGATACTCCCGGTGCAGGCATAACCATCGGCAAGGCTGACGCTCTTTACGGTTGCATCGACTACATAAGCGGTTCGCAGAAGGACCACGTTCTTCTTACTGACTGCAATGTTATCTGCAGTATGAATTATGACAAGCTTATCAAGGAGCACCTCGCAAACGATGCAGATATCACCATTGCATATGCAAACGGCGAACCTCCCGTAATCAGTGACGGCACAGAGCTTGTTATGGACGGCGACGGCAGAGTTACAGCAACCCGTCTTATCGATTGCTACAGCGGAAGCACAAATTATTCGCTGAAAGTTATGATTATCAGAAGAACTCTTCTTGAAAGACTTCTCCATGAGGCTCACAGTGCAAAGATTGTTGACATCGAAACAATGATTTCAAATAACATTCAGCATCTGAAAGTTTACGGCTATGAGGAAAAGGGCTTTGTAAGAGTGCTCAACTCACTCCAGAGCTATTATGACATCAGCCTTGAGCTTCTCAAGCTCGAAAACAGAAAAGAACTCTTCGCTGCGGACAGACCTGTTTACACCAAGGTCAGAGACCAGGTGCCCGCAGTTTACGGCATCGGCGCAAATGTAAAGAATTCACTCATTGCCGACGGATGCCATATTTACGGCGAAGTTGAAAACTGCATCCTCTTCAGAGGCGTAACGGTTGAAAAAGGCGCAAAAATCAAGAATTCAATCCTTATGCAGGATACCTTCGTTGGCGAAAATTCAAATCTCAACAGCGTAATCACCGATAAAGCAGTTGTCGTTAAACCCAACAAGACTCTTTGCGGAGATTCGAGCTACCCTGTCTACATCGGCAAGGGAATTGTTATCTGAGAAAGCGTGAAAACCAATGTCCGGTAAAAATATTTTAACAGGTGTTGTTTGTGCGTTGGCACTGATTCTTGTTGTTGTCGTTATACTGGTCAAAACCGGTGTTATTGACGGCGCAACGAATAAAGCAACCGAGATTGAGACCATTATCGAAACATCTTTGGTTGTTGAAAGTGCAACAAATGAAGAAGGCAGCATTGAATATGTTACATTTTTCAAGAAATATCCGAAGCCCAAGTATTCATCAAACCACACCTATCCCACAACAAAAAAGAAAACAACCGTTCCCCGTTCAACCACAACAACCGTGCCTATGCTCGAAATGACAAATTTTGTGCCGGTTACGGATGAAAACGGAATCCCGCAGTTTGATGCAAACGGTGTTCCGTTTACCGAAGTTGTGACTTACACTGTTCCTGCAGACAGCACAACAACCACCGAGCCCACCACGGAATTTGTTCCGAGGACAGAAGGTGTTGTTGTCACCAACAGATGGGGCAAAGTGGAAAAGGACGAAAACGGTAATCCTCTGACAGAGATAGTTACTCTTGATGCACCGCCCACAACCCTTCCCGACCTCTGGAGCGAAAATCTTCAGAGCGGCACAACAAACGATGATGGCAAGGGCGATAAGATTAATCTCAAGAGAGATGATTCTCTTGCTCAGGCGGTTGTTGACCAGATTAACAGAGACCGTGAGGCGGAAGGACTTGCTCCTCTGGAGCATGCAGCGGGTCTTAAGGCAAGCGCAAGAACAAACAGTATGGCTCTTGCTCTTCCCGAAGTTTACGGCGATCCTTCCGGTGCATACAGTCTTGTGACTACCTATGGCGGCAATCCTGTTTATCAGACTGTCAAGGCAGCCAACAGAGACAAAGCAATGAGTGCAGACACAACCAAGATAGGTGTCGGCATCATTGTTTATGAAGGTCAGTATTATACGACGGTTATCTTTGAATAAGAAAGGAAATAATTATGAAAGTTCTTTACGTTGCAAGTGAAGCTCTTCCTTTCGCAGCCAGCGGCGGACTTGCCGATGTTGCAGGCTCACTTCCTCAGGCCCTCAAAAGACGCAAGGTTGCCGCAAGAGTTGTTATGCCTCTCTACGGCACAATCAGTGAAGAAATGCGTTCAAGCATGAAATTCATAACCAGCATTATGGTTCCCGTTTCGTGGCGCAGACAGTATTGCGGTATTTTTGAAGCCAAGGCAGGCGGAGTAACATACTATCTTATTGATAACGAATATTATTTCAAGAGAAACACTTTTTACGGTCATTATGATGACGGTGAAAGATTTGCGTTCTTCTCAAGAGCGGTTCTTGAAATCCTTCCCTATATTGATTTCAAACCCGATATCATCCATTGCAATGATTGGCAATCGGCTCTTGTTCCCGTTTATTACACAACGCTCTACGGCAACAAAGAAGGATATACGGGCATAAAGACCGTATTCACTATCCATAACATCCAGTATCAGGGAATATACGGCAACCATATTCTCGGCGATGTTTTCGGACTCGGCGAAGAAACAACCTCACTTCTTCAGTTCGGTGACTGCCTCAACCTGATGAAGGGCGGTATCGAGTGTGCCAATAAAGTAACAACCGTAAGTAACACTTATGCGGGTGAAATTCTTGACCCGTGGTTCAGCCACGGACTTGACCCCATTCTCAAAGAGCGCAGCTATAAACTCAGCGGTATCCTTAACGGCATCGACACAATCAACTATGACCCCGAAAAGGATAAGGATATTTTTGCAAACTATTCCGCAAAAGAACCGGAAGGCAAGAAGATTAACAAGGCTGCTCTTCAGGAAATTTTCGGTCTGCCGGCCAGAGATGATGTTCCTGTTATGGGTATCGTAACAAGACTCGTTGCTCATAAAGGTCTTGATCTCATCAAGAGAATTATGTGGGATCTTCTTTCCACAACCGATATGCAGCTTGTAGTGCTCGGCTCGGGCGACTGGGAATACGAAGCATTCTTTAAAGAGCTTGCGGCGGCATTCCCCGAAAAGGTCGGTCTGCGCCTCGGATTTGTTCCTGATCTTGCAAGAAAAATCTATGCAGGCAGTGATTTGTTCCTTATGCCCTCGAAGAGTGAGCCCTGCGGTCTTTCGCAGATGGTTGCTCTCCGCTATGGCTCAATCCCCATCGTAAGAGAAACCGGTGGTCTTAAAGATACCATCACCGACAGCGGCGACGGTAAGGGCAACGGCTTCACCTTCAAGAGCTATGACGCATATGATATGCTCGATGCAATCAGACGCGCTCTTGCAGCTTTTGAAGATAAGGAATATTGGCAGAAGCTCGTTCTCAGAGCACTTAAGTGTGACAACAGCTGGGGCCGCTCTGCAAAGGAATATATAAAACTTTACGAATCTGTTCTTTGACAGAAATAAAACCACCCGCTTAAAACGGGTGGTTTTGATTGGATTTTATCTTAAGAATTCAAACGGTATAGGCGGACAGTGCTTGGTTGCGGCGTTGACGATGAAATTTTCTGCTTCTTCAATGAGAGTTTTTACTGCTTCGGGAACGGGCGCTTCCGGTGCGGGATTCTTATTTTTTTGCGGTTTGATTGCATCGTAGGCGGCAAGCTCAATCGTTCCGAGATACATAGTATTGCAGCAAACGTCGCCGTTGACATATGCTCTGCCGCACCAGTTTTTGGGCAGATTTCCCGCTTTTGCCTGAATGAGAATAACTTTATAAAGTGCGATTGCATAGAGCATATCAAGGCGCATCCCGCCGGAGCTGTCGGCATTTTTGAGAAGCTGGGTGATAAGCGTACCTGCTTTGACGAAGGTTTTCCCCGTCGGATTAGAATCCGAGGCAGAGTTGTCATTAAGTATCTCGTTTGTCAGCACATCAAGCTCGTTGCGCTCTTTCGTGCGCCCGAGAAGATAGTCGCACGAAACTCCGTAAAAATCTGCAACCTTTATCAGAAAGCTCTGACCGCATTCTCTTATTCCTTTTTCGTAATGGGAGAGAAGTGCTTGCGAAATTCCGAGCCTTGCAGCGGCTTCTTTCTGGCTTAGTCCTTTTTCCTTTCGGAGTTCTGTTAATATGATAGGAAAATTTTTATCCATAGCAATTCCTCACAGTATAATATAATATATGTATTATACATTTTTTTATACATTTTGTATATTGTAAAAACTTACGAAAATCATCACCGTTTTTTGGAGGAAAAATGAAGTCCTACACTATTCATCTCATAAGAAACGCCCTCACCGACGAAAACCTTGAAGGCAGATATATCGGTCACACCGATGTTGAAATCAGTGAAGAAGGCAAGGCGCAGCTTGCTCAAATGAAAAACGAGCTTGTCTATCCGCCCGTAAACGCCGTTTTCACAAGTCCGCTCAAGCGTTGTCTGCAGACAGCGGAGATTCTTTATCCCGAAAACAAACCCCTTGTTATTGACGGGTTTATTGAATATAATTTCGGCGAGTTTGAAAACAAAACAGCCGAACAGCTTGAAAAATACGAGGAATTTCCCCGTTGGCTCGCGGGTGAAAAAGGCGTGAAGCCACCCTACGGCGAAAGCAACGAGGACTTCGCCAAAAGAGTCTGCGACACCTTTGAAAAGGTTGCGGAGGGTCTTATGAAAACGGGCACAACCTCTGCTGCAATCATAACACACGGCGGTGTTATAATGACGATTCTTGCTGCTTACGGCATTCCCGAATATCCGATGCACGAGTGGCTCACTCCTAACGGTTGCGGATTCACCGTAAAAGTGAATCCATCGCTTTGGATGCGAGCAAAGAAATTTGAGGTTTTCAGCGAATTTCCTTACGAAAGAGAAGAATTACCTGATTAAGGAAGGTGTAAAAATGAATACATTTGCTATTGAAAAAGATGGTTTTAAACTGAACGGCGAAGATTTCAGAATCATTGCCGGTGCGATTCACTATTTCAGAGTTCCCGCCGAATATTGGCGCGACAGACTCATAAAGCTTAAGGCTTGCGGTTTCAACACCGTTGAAACCTATGTTGCATGGAATCTTCACGAGCCCAAAGAGGGAGTTTATGATTATTCCGATATGCTTGATATCGAAAAATTCCTTGAAATTGCTGCAGAACTCGGGCTTTATGCCATCGTGCGCCCCGGTCCGTATATCTGCTCCGAATGGGATTTCGGTGGTCTGCCTTGGTGGCTTCTTAAAAATGACTCGATGGCTCTTCGCTGCATGGACAAGGATTATCTTGCGGCTGTTGACAGATTCTATGATGATTTTATTCCCAGAATCGCAAAGCATCAGATAACAAAGGGCGGTAACGTTATCCTTGTTCAGGTGGAAAACGAATACGGAAGCTACGGCGACGACAGCGAGTATATCCGATACATAGCAAAGGGTATGGCGGACAGAGGAATCGATGTTCCGTTCTTTACTTCCGATGGCGCGGAATATCAGATGCTCACAGGCGGAACAGTCCCCGAAATCCACAAAACTGCAAACTTTGGCTCAAGAGCAAAGGAACAGTTTGCAAGACTCCGCGAATATCAGCCTGACGGACCTCTTATGTGTACCGAATTCTGGAACGGTTGGTTTGACCATTGGACAGAGGAACATCACAGCCGTGACCCGCAGGATGCAGCGGATGCAATGGATGAAATTCTTTCAATGGGCGCAAGCCTTTCGGCATATATGTTCCACGGCGGCACAAACTTCGGCTATATGAACGGCGCAAACGACTACGATGCATATGAGCCGACAATTTCAAGCTATGACGATGACGCTCCCGTCAACGAAAATGGTGAGCTTACCGAAAAATACTATAAATTCAGAGAAGTCATTTCAAAGTATGCACCCATTCCCGAGGTTGAAATGCCTGCTCCGATAAAGAAGAAAAAGTACGGCGAAATAGAATTCACTCATTCGGCAAAGCTTTTTGATAACCTCGATGTGCTTTCAACTCCCGTTGAATCGGTTATGCCCATGACAATGGAAAAGCTCGATCAGGGCTACGGCTTCGTGCTTTACAAGGCGCTTGTCAGAGGTCCCAGAGCTCCGCAGAAAGTGCGCCTTCAGGATGTCCACGACAGAGGCTATATCTACCTTGACGGCGAATTTGTCGGAATTCAGTACAGAAACGACACCGAGCCCAAGAATATCGTTGCAATCGAAGAGGGCGGTCAAGAGCTTGCTGTTCTTGTTGAAAATATGGGCAGAGTCAACTATGGCGCAAAGCTCAAGGATGCGAAGGGCATCACTCAGGGCATCGGCTTTGGAAACAACTTTGTTTATCATTGGAAGAACTATCCGCTCCCGCTTGACGATGTTTCCGGAGTTGATTTCAAGGAAGGCGTTCCCGCGTTTGACGGCACACCTGTTCTTCTCAAAGCGGAATTCGAGGTTGACGAATGCTGCGATACCTTCGTGAAGCTTCCCGGCTTCAAAAAGGGTATTATCATCGTTAACAACAGAGTTCTTTCAAGACACTGGGAGGTCGGTCCTCAGCGCTCGGCTTATCTTCCCGCACCCTTCCTCAAAGAAGGCAAAAACGAAATTGTTGTTCTCGAACTCGAAGGTTATGAAAAGCCCGCGATGTTGCTCGACGACGAACCCGATTTGGGATAAAACATAAAAAATGAACGGCAGGAATTATCCTGCCGTTTTTCTTATAATATCGCTTCCGCAAAACCGATGCATTCCCGTCCCTTAAGCATATCGGAAGTATCCCGTGCATTGAAATAAAGACGCAGAGTGTTGCCGTGTCTGACAAGATGACTTGCATAAACAAACTGCTTCATCCAGCCGTTCGTACCGTTCATATCGGGTTCTACGAGCATTTTTTTGAATTCAAAATTCAGTCCGTCAGCAGATATCAGAAGCATAATTGCAGAGTGGCTTTTACTGTCTTTTTCATATATGCCGTTCTGGATTCCGATATAGCCGTCGCTGAGCTTATACACTTTCAGACATCCGCTGCAAAGATTGAGATACGGATTGTTTTTGTCGGGAGAAACAATCGGCTTTTCAGACGAAACATAACCGTCCGTGATTCCGTTGCTTTCTGCATAGCTGATGTGAGTCGGCTCACAGAAGCCGCAGTCTTTGATAAAGGTCATTCCGCAGGAAAAGTACAGACGGTTGATTCCGTTTTCCTGAAGAAGAAACGGATTCGATATTGAAATTCCGCGATCGCTCTTTTCGTAGTCACGGGTGTTTTTTATAACGGGTTTGGGTTCCGACCATTCCGAAAGATTGTCGCTTTCAATAACATAAATTTCCGATTTCCATTTGGCGAGATTCACAACATTCAGCGCATTGAAAAAAAGCGGACGGGTTCTCTCAAAGAAAAGATAATATCTGCCGTTTATGCGGTTGATGTTGGGGCGCATTGCTCTGCCTGTTATTTTCTGCGGTTTTCCGAAATGTATGCCGTCGTCGCTTGAACATTGGCAGACTCCGAATGTTGTGTGGAAAAACATATGCCATCGTTTGTCGTGGCTGATATCGGGAGTAAGCATTGACGGGTCTGCAACAACAATCGAGCCGCCCCAAGGCTTCAGGACAGGACTGCTTTTGTGAATTTTAAAATCCGCGTTAATTATCTGATTGATTGATAAGCTTTTCATATGTTAATTCCTTTGACTTTTTAATTATGATTATACAGCCAAAACCGATTGATTTCAATGGGATTATTTGATTTTATTTTCGTTAAGTTGAATGGAACTTGATTCGGCAACGGACAGTTGAAACGACAAAACTTGACACACGGATTAAATCCGTGATATTATTACTTTATAATTATATAAAGGGTGTGTTTTTTATGGATACCTGTTATGAACAGTTGATAAATTTTAAGGGAGCGCATGAGCTGGCAGAGATTGTGAAAAGATGGGATATACTTTCCGACAACATCAGCAAGCGTTCTTTTGATGCACCGATAATTTTGCCTGATCTTTTTGTTTACACAAAACCGGGATACGGCAATTCAAAACTTCTTCACTTGATTTCGGAATATCTTGAATCAAAAGAAAACCTGATGAGTTTTTACGGAGATGTCAAATTTATTGAGTTCAATCTGGAATATTGCAGCCCCGGCGAAAACTTCAAAGAGCTTTATCGCCTTATAGAATCCATCGAATCAGCCGCGGGATTCCGAAGTGAATTCAAGGGTATTATCCGCGTCAATGTTGATGAGTGGATTGGCCATCACAAAGAGAAGCATTTTATAGATTTTCTGGAGTTCCTTCAGATGAATACTGCATATTGGTTTGTCTTTATCACTATTTCCAATACTGATGAAAATGAAGAGACAAAAGCAATGGAAGGCGTTGTCAGTATGTATCTGAGAATCGAAAAGGTTACTCTTCATATGCCGAATGACAATGAACTTGTTGATTTCGCTTCGGAATATTTTGCAAAATATGGCCTTGAGATGGATGACGGGGCAAAAGCTGTTTTAAAGGAATCTGTTAATGTTCTCAGAAAAAACAGATATTTCTACGGATTACATACTGTTTTGGATCTGTGCGCGGATATAGTATATTCGCTTTTCTCCGAATCACACACGGTGAGCAATGTTATTACGGCGGAAATGCTTGAAGACTTTTCAGCGGACAGCGAATATATTAACAGAACTGTTGTAAAAATCAAAAGAACATTAGGATTCTGATTCTTTGAAGGTGAAAGATTATGGAATATAAGTTAGGAAAATATCAAAACATAAACCAGGAAACGCGCTGGGCAACAACAGATGAAATAAAGCGTTCAGCTACATATATAAATCTTTACGATGACAAATATCCTTGCGCGGGTTTGCCTGTTATGTCCGACGGTCATGAAGCGTATGTTGACGGATCGGATACTCATACATTGATTTTCGGTGCCACAGGTTCGAAGAAAACCAGACTTTTCTGTATGCCGATGATTAATTATTTTGTCAAGGCGGGCGAATCGTTCATTGCCACAGACCCCAAGGGAGAACTTTATGACAGGACTTCGGGTATTGCAAAAGCAAACGGATATAAAACCGTTGTTCTTAATTTCCGAGAAATCGGAAAGGGAGATATGTGGAATCCGCTTTTGCTCCCTTATGTGCTCTATAACAGCGGTCAGCAGGATGAAGCTGTTTCAATGCTTAACGATTTTGTCAAAACAATCGCCTCACCGCAACTTGAAAACACAAAAGATATTTTCTGGCCGGAAATGGCTTCTTCTCTTGCACTCGCAAACCTTCTTCTGCTTATGGAATCTGCAAAGCTTGAAGAGGCAAACGTTTCAAGCCTTGCGATGCTGTGCACCAGTGAGTCATCCGAAAAGCTTAAAGTGCTCAGCTCCAATATGAGAACGGATACAATTGCGGGTCTTAATTACAAAAATATTTTCAACAGTGCGGAAAAAACGCTGCAAAGCATAATGGTAAGTCTTTTCGGCATGATACGCATATTTACAACCCAGAAAAATCTGACAAATATGCTTTCCGGCAATACGATCGACATATCGAAGTTCGGAAGAGAAAAAACAGCGGTTTATCTTATTATTCCCGACGAAAAGAGCACATACCATTTCCTTATTACAACATTTATAAAACAGGCGTATGAATTGCTGATAGCTGAAGCACAGAAAGAGAAAAACAGACAGCTTCCGGTAAGGGTTAATTTTGTGCTTGATGAGTTTTGTAATTTGCCCCAGATACCCGATATGCCGTCTATGATATCTGCGGCAAGAAGCCGTAATATGCGTTACTATCTTGTTGCCCAGAGCCTTCATCAGCTTAAAGGCAGATACGGGGAAGATGCAGATACCATCAAGGGCAACTGTGAAAACTGGGTTTTCCTTACATCAAAGGAGCTTGATTTGCTCGGAGAAATCAGCGCGCTTTGCGGCTCTTATTATACGCCGGACGGACTTGAACGTAAGCTTATTTCAATTTCCGAGCTTCAAAGGTTGGATAAGTCAAAAGGCGAAGCACTGATAATGCATGCGCGCCAATATCCGATAATTTCAGAGATTGCCGATATAGATTCATATTCTATGTTCAAAGGCTTTGAGTCCGTGCCTTTGGATGAAAAACAGATGCCTGAATCCAAACAGTTTGATCTGGATACTTTCTATAAAGAAATCATAGATGAGGTTCGTCCGTTACCGTTTTCTTAATTAAACAGAGGAGAGGTAAAACCGACAATGATCAATAAAAACGGTGAAAAAATCACTTCAAAAAATGCGGATACTTCTTTTATTGCTTCGGAAATCCGCTTTATAATGAAGGGCTTTAAAAACGGCTGTGATGACCGCAAAGCACAAAATGTTGCTGAGCGAATCGTTAAATATTTAAAGGCGGGCGGTGAAATTTCGAAAATTGAAAGTCATCTGGAAGTCTTGAATAATTATTCTGCCGAAACAAAAAGCTCAGATTTTTTGTGGGAACTTGTGTATATCAGAAGAATAATGATGTCTGTGTACGAAGACGATCTCGATGATATGGTATCGGCAGCGCAGAGCAAACATATGGCTGCAACTTATTTTGATAAAATCTGCGAATTGACTCCGACTTACTATAATCATTGCTGCAGAGTGATGGAATATACAAGCGCGGCAGCTGCTTACGGAAGAATTACGGGTTCGGATGAAAATGCAGAAAAATCAGCAGAACTGTTTGAAAAATCAGAAAAAATGTTTTTTCAAATAGAAGAAAAAGAAGCGAGCATTTATTACGAAGTGGGAGCTTTTTTGTATTTCAGCAAGTATTTTTCGTATAACATTTTCAGCGAAGAGAAGGATAAAAAATTCGAATCAATAAAGAAGAGCTGTTTTTATTCCCGTAAAAACTACGAGATTAAAGAAAGTGAAGAAAATCTCAGGAAATTAGCACTTATATATTCGATTTATGTAACTTGCGAGCAATTCTCTTTCAGCGAAGAGGAAACATTTTTCAAAACATTGATTGCCAAGCTTGAAGCGGCGGTTTCATTGGGCAATGAAAATCTGGCAAGTGTTTTGAGAAGTCTCAAGGTGAAATTGAGAAGATTTGAATCAGAGTGATATTTAATTGTGACTGAATCTTTGCGTTCTTTTTAATTGTGTTGAAGAAAGATGTGCATAATAAAATGGTTTTAATTTCAATGTTTGTTTTCTGAAAAACGGCTAAGTTTATTCGTCGTTCTATATAAATATTAATTTTGGAAGTGATAAATATGGCAAAGAAAGAAAATTTACTCATTGGCAAGAGCTCGCTCGATCCTGTATTTCAAAAACTTTATAATAGGATATACAAAGCTGTAATGAAGATGGAGTCAGGCTTTTTGCTTACTCTTTCCAAGTATGGCATAACTTCCATTGATGATGCACAGCAATTAGCAATGAAGATTAACGAAATTTTCTACCCTATGCTTATGGTTGACCATCCTGAAATATTCTGGATTGATATAACGAAAAACCGTTTTGAAGCTCTTGGTTCCGTTATGCGTGTACATATAGGATATAACGTCACCAAAGCGGAGAGAGATGCCATACTCCAAGAAATGACAGAACGTGTTGATGAGGTTTTAACTCTTTATAAAGGCAAGTCTGATTTTGATTTTGCTGTTGCCGCTATGGAATGGTTGGATTCACATACTTACTACGATCATTCAATTTCAGGTATGATAAGCGGTGCAAGCCATTACTTTAAGAACAACTCTGCTTATGCAGTTTTTACAAAGGGCGCTTCAGTGTGTTTCGGATATGCAAGTGCTTACAGTATGATAATGAACAAACGTGGCATTCCTTGCCTTACGGTACTTGGTAATTCTAAAACACAGGGCGAGGCGGGTCATGCATGGAATATTGCTAAGATTGACGGTGAGTGGTGTCATATTGATTGCACTTTCTGCGATTATAACGGAAGACTTGGCGATGATATAAACGTTGAAACCAATTATTCGTTCTTTGGACTGACTGATGAACAGGTTACGCATTATTACGAAAAAGATTTGCTTTATGCCAAAAATCTTCCGCGTTGCACTTCAACAAAAAACAATTATTTTATTCGAAAAAAACTGAACTTCAGCGGTAATCAGTTATCTGAAATTGTTGATAGTCTTTTTGGTTCGATTGAATCAAATCCTAATGTATTTGGCAAAAGATCTTTTCAGGTTTTGATTGACAGACCGAAATATAATGAGGCAGTACTTGTAGCTTCTCTTGTGTATAATACGGGAGTTGATGATTTTCAAAAGCAATTGGAAAATGTGATGAAAGGCAAATACAAAAGTTCCAATGAGCAGATTGTTCCTTGGGCAAGTATTGTCGAGTTGAGATCGAACAGATATTTCCCTGTTATCACATTTATTGTAAATGTGGAACGTGCGCTTAATCCGTTCTTATTGAGTAAAGAAGAACTTGATAAACTCATAAGATCCAATAATAACACGGGCAATACAGCAAAGGCCGAAAAGAAACCCGCAGCACCTGTCCAAAAGCCTGTTGTGCCTGCAGAGAAACCCGCAGCACCTGTCCAAAAGCCTGTTGTGCCTGCAGAGAAACCCGCGGCATCTGTTCAAAAGCCTGTTGTGCCTGCGGAGAAACCTGTGGCACCTGTTCAAAAGCCTGTTGTGCCTGCAGAAAAACCCGCGGCATCTATCTCAAAAACTGCCGAAACTTCCGATTCAACTCCGCGCGGAGTCAAATACTCTGAAAAATACTTACCTTCAGGTATCAGAGAAAGAATGAAACAGCACGAAAAGGATGATCCTCTTACAAAGCTTGTTGCTATTGTTGAAATTCCATCAAAGCAACCATTCAATATTGATGGTGACAAATTTATCGTTGGTGCAGGCAGCAAAAGTGATCTTTGCGTTTATACAACCGCTGTTGAAGAGTGCTTCCTTATTTATTGTGATAATGGTGTCTGGAAAATAGAAAACCGCTCTAAGAGAAAGGGACATGTTTACCTTAACGGCAAAGAAGTCACTACGGTTCTGCCGTTACACGAAAATGCATTAATAAGAGTAACCGACAGTAAGAGCTATCGTTTTACAACGGATCTTGATAACTGGTTTGCAGAAAATGATCCTACCATTGCACAACGGGAAAAGAAACCTGCAGTAACACGTGTTACTGTGGAAACAATGACAAGTTATCTGTATACTATTCCCAATCAGGAGGAATTTGTAGTCAGAGCATTAGGCTCATATATAGGCAACGGCGATGACTGTGATATACATATTAAATCTTCAACGATCGAAAAAATTGCAAAAGTTTATTACGATGAAAAAACACTTTCCTGGAAAATCAAAAACATCTGTGGTGCAGCCAACATTGTTTTTGTCAGTGGTAATGAACTTAAGGATGAAAAAGAAATTGAAGAGTACGATTTGATAAAAATCGCAGGAGAAAACATAGCATACAGATTCATTATTAACAACGAAGAATATTTAAATAGAATCAGATAGTCCGAAAAAACAGTCCGCTCGTATGAACGGACTGTTGCTTTGTGCCGATTGCACTTCGAATTCCTGCTAAAATAAAAAGCCATCACAGTTGACACTGTAATGACTTTTTTCTGGTACGAGTGTTCATAACGGATTCAATGAATAAATTGTAAACGGCGGTTAAATACACATTGTTTCATACTATCATTAATAACCGAAAGGAATTGCAAATTATGAAAAACAATATTTTATCTTGTGAATTCAACATTGATACCGCCTGCATTGAAGTTAAATTAACCGACGGTTCTATGGTGTCAATCGATTGTATCGCAGTGGAAAACGAATATGCAAACAACATGTACGAAACATCAGAACTCGATTTTCTTATATACAATGAGCCGATGAGTTATGTCAGATTATTGCTCAGCGGCAAGATGAAAGAATATTTGCGAAACAACACAGATTATACGCCGTTATCTGATATGAGATAAAATTTCAGCAGGCAACATCATTTTCGGTGTTGCCTGCTGTTTCTGCCTTATGATGCCAAAGCAATATTAAACCAATTTCTGCATATCTTGTCCACAACATACTTTTGGTCACGTTCCAGTTCATATGTTCCGTTTACATAATACGGTTTCTTGTTTTCTGCGGAATAAACAAGAGAATATCTGCCGTCAGAAGTATGAAAATAAACCATTTTTTCTTCTTTGTCAATGCTAAAAGAATCAAATCCTGCTTCTTCTGCCTTAAAACATTTCGTTATTCTTTTGAACACTTCTGTTTCTTCTGCCGAAAAATTTACTTCTGAACTCATTGAAGAAGAATCGGTTTTTACTTTGAAAATTATGTTGCCTGACGAAGAATAACGCTCGGGTGTAAAGTAAATAAACCGTGAATCTGATTCATCGTCAGAATCGTATGTATTCACATAATCTGTAATTAGATTTGCAATCAGTTCAAAATCATTTTGGTTTACTTCGAAATCTTTCACGAAATAATCTCTCGTATAAAGGTTAAACATATTCACAATAATCAGACCTGTTATATTCCGAATTGTTTCGTCAATATCTGTTGTTACTGCGACTGCACTTAAAACTACCGAAACAATTAAAATAATAACAAGTATTTTTTTAAATTTTTTCATATTAGTCACACTAAAAACTTATAAACGGTTACTCAAAGCATTTTTCAATCACACGTCAAAAGAAAACGGAACACCGTGTATACAAAACGGAACTGTTACACTTTTTTCTATCGCTTCAACCTCTTTAACATTCTTATCAACTGAAATCAGAATCAATTCTTCTGATATAAGAGTTACACCAACACATCTGTCACGGACAACACTGTATTTGACGGTAACCTTGCTGTCTTTTACGGAAACCGATTCAACGAAAACTTTGCATACTGAATTGGGAATTGTAACGGGAATTGCAACAATATTTGATACTTCAAAAAATTTTTCGTTGAGTTCTCCGTTTTCTTCAAAATCGAAATGCTTCAAAGCGGTTTCGTGATCGGTAATAACCATAGGTTCTTCAATACCCGTGAAGCAAATTTCGGAAGCAGTTAATACATCTCCGCTGTTAGGATTGATGAAAACATCTCCGCCAAAAAGCGCGGGGAACCAACCCGAAAGCATTACAACAACAGACATCATTCCTGCAAAAATTTTTGATAAAATAAATGCCATTTTTTGCCCTCCTTAATTTTAAAACATCTGAAGCAAATTCTCAAGTGCTTCTGTCAACGGCTGAAAAGCTGCTTGAAAGAATTCTGATATGTATGCCAATACTCCCGATGTCAGCATTAATAATGACATAAAAATCATTTCTTTTTCTCCTTTCACAACCAAGTTGTATGCACCCGTCATAAATATCAGCGATCAGTTAAAAAAGTTGTAAATCTGATCCAGTACTAATTGTTGAAACATTGCTTCGCCCAGCTCCGGATTCTTTATCGCCATTATTATTGGCATTAACAAAACTTCCGCTATAATAAAGAGTGATTTCAAAAGACCTATCATTGTTGTTACCTCCTAAAAATTAATATTTCAATTTTTGTTAATTCAGAGCCCCTTGTAATGCTGCCCAAAGAATGTAAGCTATTACTTTAGTTGTTTCTGTTATATCCCAAATCAGAAAACAAAGATAATCCCAGATTTCTTGTAAAAACATAATAATAACCTCCTTGCATCAATTCTCTTTCATTGTATTACAATATTAATTGTATAAAAACAAATTCTAAAATTAAAGTAGATAAACGATTAAGATTTTCTTAATTTTAAATACGAATTACAAACGTTTTTCTTCACTTATACATATTGCAGAATCTGTTTCACTAAATAAGTGTAAAAATTTATCATTTTTGATGCAAACAAATTCTTAAGAATTCATTAACTCTTCCGATTCAATAACAATTTTTACAACAGGTTCTCTGATTAACTTTCCAATCCATTGTCATCCAATTATTTTTCGGGTTATTCTTTAACTTCGATTATATGTTTTTCAAAATACATTTTCTGCTGTTCTTCAGTTCCGTAAACATAATCAACATTATAGATATAATACGATAATTTTTTCTGCTCTTCCATAATGTTTGCAAATCTTTCGCGGCTTATATGGAAATAATCAATGAAATTGAGAACGTTGAACCCATCTGTACCGCCGTAAAACTCCTTAAATTCCTCAAAGCGATCTTCTCCGACAAAATCAATAAGCGATTTGTGAATTGTGAAATATCTGTCGGTGTGAATCGTGTCGCCTTCAGGACGAATCATAACACTTCCGGAATCCGGTGCGGGGTTATCGTCTGTAATAAAATACTCGTTTGTTGCGTAATCGTCTGCATACCATCTGTCGGTGTTGAAAAAATCTTCATAATCTATACCAAAATCCGATGCCTGAGAGCCTACAATTATCCAAAAATCCTCTTTAGGTATTCCGAAATAATCAGTGAAAAAACGTATGTTGCAATCCTCAGTGCGACCAAACATATCAATAAATTTATCGGACCATCCGGGAGCATGCTCATCAACATAATTAGTGAAGCATCCGTCAATAGAGTGATAATGGTACTCGTGATTACACAAAGGATCATCGTTACCAATGTTTTCTTCGTGTGAGTCCGTGCTTGTTATTTCTCCTGAAAAAGCGTTTGTTTCATTGTGGATAGGAACATTTGTTGTTGCAGGGTCAATTACAGGATTGTTAGGTTGTTTTGTCAACAACATAACAGCAGTTAAGACAATCGCAAATGAAGCGGCAGTTATCCATATTTTTTTATCAGTTTTTGGTTTTGACCGTGCATTTTTAATGTATTCATCGTCTACTTTACCAATTGCATCCAAAAGTTCATTCGGTTTCATTTTAAGCCCTCCTTTTCCAATCGGGCACGCAGTTTTTGGCGGGTTCTGTGAAGCATAGATTTAACTTTGCTCTGTGAATAACTAAAACGTTCGGCTATTGATTCAACCGAATCCAAATAAAAATAACGACAAAGGAACACACGACACTCTTTATCAGGCAAATCCTTGATAAAAGAGTTTATAATTTCAGAAAGAATCTTTGATTCAATCGTATGCTCAACATTGTTTTTATCGGGTATACATTCAGATAGTTCATCCAAAACAACCACTATTTGTCCGCTACCCCGTTTTTCTGCGCTGTTTTTTCTCCATTTGTCAATGGAGATGCGCCGAGTAATTTTTCCGAGAAATGTTGAAAGAACAGACGGATTATGCGGTGGTATGCTGTTCCATGCACTCAGATATGTATCGCTAACACATTCTTCTGCATCGCTTCTGTTACCAATTATATTAAAAGCAACAGAATAGCAATATTTGCCGTATTTTAACGCTGTTTCCGCTATCGCTTTTTCATCACGTTTAAAATACAAAGCAACAATTTGCTTGTCGTTCAATTTCAACACCGCCTTTAAAAGAGCTCTTCAACAATATACTCGTATTTAGATTGTTTTGGTTGCATGATTTTCTAAATATTTTTCTTTCTGTAATATATTGCAACGGAAATGATAAACACAATAATAAAAACACAAGAGCCGATTATGATAATCAACGGAGAAATATCAAGCGCAACATTCAGATAATTTGTGTTCTGTTTAAAAGTCACAGTCAATGTTTCATCATCAAAGGTTACATTCTTTTGAAGCAGATTAATCGAAACGTTGTCGTTATCATATATGTTTTCGGCTTTGAATTTTTCCATTTCTTCAAGAGTTTTAAAACGGAATTCAGGTGCATCGGTATATGAATCCATCATAATATTTGCGCCTGTCATAGTAAGGTTATATCCATTTTTACCCTCTTCAAAAGTATGTCTCATTTCGTTAAGATACAGAATATATGTGTCTGTTTCCTCGTTATATTCCTCGTGAATGATATCATCATACAAAACTTTTTCACCGGAAACATAACCTTTTAATTTATAATATTCTCTTTCAGCTTCTTCTTTTGTTTCATATTGATAACCGACACCCATCAAAAACTCAAAGGAACTGTTGTCAAAAGATCTTATAAATGCCCACGCAAAAGGTGATGCAACAGAAACGAGAATGACAATTGAAAGAATGACGGAAGTGATTTTTATATGTTTTTTACGATAACGTTTTTGCTCCGGTGACAGTCCTGTTTCCGAAATCTCATATTTTTTATATAAAACCGAGCGGATATAATATGCGACCACACCTCCAACAACAGCCGTAGCCGGCGATGCAACGAAAAGAAACGACGGACCGTCAAGAATGATATTAAGAATAAGACCCAAGAAGCTTACTGTTGTCAGGAAAACTATAATTGAAATATGTTTTATACATTTTTTTATTGCGTTTTCAAAGGTTTCTTTTTCAACAATATCCTCATTTCGTAAACCTGATATTAAATTGTTGAACGAAATCAGCGAAACAGAAATTGAAGCGGCAGATAAAATCAGTATTATTATATAACTTACCCATAACACATTGTAATTAACTATGTCACCGATGGTATAAGCTAAGATGGCAGAAACAATACCGAGAACAATTGAGGTGATAGAATTGTTCGTAAATTTAACAGATGCTTTTTCAACTAAATATTTGACTCTTTCATCACTTTTTGCATCTTTGCTTTCTTCGGTGAATGTTTTGAATGTTTTTTCTCCACGCAAAAGCTCATCAACTGAAACGGAATATAATTCTGCTATGACTGGAAGCATTGTTATTTCAGGATAGCCTTCATTACATTCCCATTTGCTGATTGTTTTGTTGGAAACGTTTAATTTGTCGGCAACTTGCTGTTGAGTTAATCCATTGGCTTTTCTTAATGCAGCCATAAAAGACCCCATAGTTTTCTTTTCCATAAAACACTCTCCTTGTTTGTTTTTTTGATTATATTCTCTGATAAAGAGATATGTTTTTCAACACATCATCCGTGGAATTTGTCTGCGAATCGTGGAATTAAAGTTTATAACAGAGTTTTAGCCACTCCATTGATTGCATACGGAGTGAAGATATATAAATTTTGAATCATTTTTTCGATATTGTCAAGAACTCAAATAACCTCGGATTTCTTCTTTTGAGATATTTTTACCAAAGGCGATGAATCAAGACACTGTAATGGTAATTCCACAGGAATGGGACTGCCTATCTGTAAAAGAATATTTTATCTTCACTCAATTAAATATGGTTATAACAAATTAAAGAACGGTATTGAGTTTTATTTCAGTGAAAAATCAAAGCAGAAGAAAAACTGAAAAAAGAAAAAATAGACTCGCTGGCAACATTTTAGAGTTGCCAGCATTTTTATTTCCGCTATTGACTTTATAATAAAAATGATATAAAATAGTGTCGAACATTTGTTTGTAGGATTGCAAACTTTTCTATAAACAATTGTTTTACTTGCACTCTTACTGTATCTCACTTTGCATAAGAGAACATATACATTATCGAAAAATTAAACGGAGGTAATTGTTATGGGTTCAAAAAGAACGAGCACATTATATCATTATTGTAGTTTAGACACTTTTCTTTCTATAATTAAGAATTCATCTATATGGTTATCTGATGTAAAAAAATCTAACGATAGTAAGGAGTTAGATTGGTTCAGACATCAATATTACAGTTATTTATTACAAAAACTAAATGAAACGAATGATAATAACATTAAATCTATCTGTGAACTTATTCTGTCTTTTGCCCCTAAAGACGGTTTCCTTGGAACGCCCTCTTGGTTATTACCCGCTTGTAATGAAACAGCAGAACAAATTTCGGATTTGTTTAATAGCTTACGTGTTTACACTTTTTGTTTAAGTGAACTTTCGGATTCTTTAGGACAATGGAGAGGCTATGCAGACGGTGGAAAAGGCGTTGCGATAGGTTTCTCGAAAAAGTATTTAAATGCAATTACTGGAAAAGGATTGCTTTGTCCAATATTCAACTTTATGTTAGGCAATGTATCATATAAAACTGATTTAACCTCGCTATTTGACTCGATTTTTTCTTTGAGAGATACAACTGATAGCTCGAAATTCATATTTGAAAATATGATGGACATTACTCATGTTTCTGCATTTTTTAAGCATCCGTCTTTTAAGGAAGAAAAAGAGTGGCGTATTGCATACTCAATGAATGATTATCGTTTATCAAACGAGCTGCTACATTTTAAAAACTTTGATCTTGTTTCTACCCCTAAATATAAAAAGAATTTTTTACCTCCCAATATTGATTATATAGTTCGCAATGCGGACATCATCCCACATGTGGAAATAGGTATTAGTGATATGTCAAAAGCGATAAACAGTATTGTGTTAGGTCCGAAATGTAAAGCAACAGAAAAAGATATTCGCCATGTACTCCTTAATTTTGGTGTTATAAGTGACATTGATGATAATAAAATAAAGATTATTCGTTCCGAATCATCATTTCAGTGAAAAATTATTTTATGAGGAAAAATTTATCTAACTTCGTTCCTTATATAAGTGAGAGGGTGTTTTTTTCTAAAGCAAACCGATGTTTTTATGAAAAAATAAAAAATTTCAAAATTCAGGAAAAATTCATTTGATTTCACTCCATATATAAGTGAAGGGGTGAAATATTCTCCGAAACGTGGTGATTGATTATGGCTGATAACGCAAAAAACAGTTTTATCGTTGTTCTCCCAAATCAGATAATAACGATTCCGCAGGACAGTAATCTTGCTTGGCTTCCGCTTTTCTATGCGTTGCCGAAAGAATTGGTTTCAAAACGCAAGCAGTATCTTGAAATTCCGAGAAGTCCTTACGATGTTTTACGCACGGATAAATATGATAATCTCATCAAAGACGATGCGTTTCTCGAACTCGTCTGGGATTGTTATGCTTGGTCTGTATGGCAGTTTATTCAAGTTCCTCGCAGTAATGGTTACGGTGATATTCCAGGAAAGTGGACAAGCTATTCGGGTGACTTCCCTCTGTGGCGTTTGTGTTATGCAATCCAGAATCATTTCCGAAACAAATTTGAAACGGAAATGGAATGGAGTTTTCAAAAGCTGTTTACGATGCCGAAGGATATGGAAATTCCGTGGCTTACATATCAGCAGTTCAGTAATCTTATCGGTAATCTCACAGATATTATTGTTGCTGAACAGAACTGGCAACCGATGATTGATGAAGTATGGAAAAATCGTCAGATGGATGATTACAGCGAACGCAAAAGCACCAACAAAAGGGATTTCGTCAACAAATGGTATTGCTCGTGGAACGATAATAAAAAGCCTATCTTTCTTGATGAAGCAATCAAGTCAGACGAAGAAATCAGCGAAGAATTGCTGATTCATTTGCCTGCTCCCCGTGAAGATTTTGAAACAAAGATTCTTGCAAAAGATAAAGTCAAAACTTTTACATCGGCACTTGACGAAAAGGATAAACAGATTTTGCAGATGCGAATGGACGGATGCACGCTTGAACAGATTGCAGCATTTTTCGGCTACAAAACCCCGAGCGCAGTTTACAAACGCGTACAGAAAATCGCAACAGCATACGAGGATTTTGTTTTAAAAAACTACGGAGAATTTTTAGATACCCACTCAAAAAACAAGAAAAACAAACAAGCAGACAAAGACAGTCACGATTAATTTCGTGGCTGTTTTTTGATGCCCGAAAGGAGGGTTTCAGAAATGAGACAATAGAAATGTTTCAAACAACCAACGCATCATTTTGAGAAAATGCATCGGAAAACACGGTGCTTTTCACGGTTCTTGAACCGAGAAAAAATCACGAAAATCAGCCGATATCCGGCGGAAAGGAGGCAAAATGAAAACAGGATTAACAAAGCGTCAGAAAGATACGGTTATCTGCTTTAATGAGGAAAGTGACATCATTGATGTGCGGACACACAATACGGATTTGAGAAACAGACTTTTAGAATTCAGCGAGCAATATCCAGACTGTTGCAAGCTGACAGACGATGACGAACACGGCGGAATGCTTTTTGAAATTCTCAAAGGCAGATTGAGTTTTAGACTCACCGCACCGTATTCTAAAGAACGCAGAATGAAGTTGAGCGAACATGCGAAAAAGCACGGTATAAATAAAAGCAAAGAAAACGAATAATTGTTTTGAGTGAATGTGCGGTTGTTTTCTATGTTTGTGTATGGTATAATTCTATTTAATAATTGAAAGGAGAATTTTTCAATGTATAAGTACGAATACGAAACCGTCAGCTGTGATTTTGGCGGTTGGGGTTTAGGCTCAGGTAATATTTATTCGATTGAAGATTATCGCTCAATAATTAATAAACGAGCTGAGCAAGGTTGGAGATATGTTGGATATATCCCCACAAAACAGCGTGGTACAGGTCACACACAAGAACTTGACTTGATTTTTGAAAAAGAGATATAAACTAATGGATATAAAATCATTTAAGAAAACAAAAATTGACTTATCCCTTTTAGGGTTTGATATGAACGGTGATTTTGAGCTTTATTATTGCACACCGAAAAAGGCTCAGATTATTGCATCATCGGGTGTTGACGGCATACATTACTGCACTATCCCTCAGTTTGGTGAAATCATATTTGCCGTAAGTCCGATGAATTTCGATGACTGTGTGCATCCTATCGCACGAAGCTTTGAAGATTTACTCCGTTTGTTGTTGCATTGTGGGGATATTGCCGCTTTGGAACAGTGTTATGCTTGGGATGAAGAGCAATACAAAGCTTTCCTTATAGATAATTCTATAACAGAAAAGCAACAAGCAGTATTGGATGAAATAAAGAACAAGTGTGTTCTTGAGCCTATATATGATTCTTTTGCATATGTTAAGGAATTACAAGCTGAATTTGATTTGTCTCAGATTCCGTACACCGAAGATTACTATGACCCCGAGATGAATGCGGCAGCTCCCGAAGTTCCGACAGAGTGGGCAGTATATTATGAACACGGATTTTGGGACAAAAATGCAAAAGGCAAACCGGGTGAAGAAATAGTTATAAACAAGAGTTTTTCTTGGGACGATGAGATATGGCACATTCCTGCGGTTTATTCTTGTTCAAAAGGATTGGTTGTTGATTTCTGTATTGAGATACAACCCGAAAAAGAGAAAGCATATCTTGATAAATGGTATCCCATTCTTGCACAAGATGAGAACATCAGTGACGAACTCCGTGAACAAATTGAACAGGAAAATCCGATAGATGTGAATTTCAGAACTCATTTACAAGTTAACGGAAAACCTGTTATCGCTAAACATGGCAATGCTATTCAATGGATTCCTGAAAGCTGTCTGCCTGACGGAGTAAGAAGCGAAAGAGAAGCTAAAGAGGTGATCGGGCATTACGGTTTGGATGAAACAAAGGTTTGGTCATTTCATCGTTGGTCATTTCCTTGGGAATCAAAAAGAAAGCCTGAAATCAAAACTATCAAAATAAAGTTGGAACGAGACCCCGTTACAATTCAAGGTGTTCATTTCAAAAATCCTTCTGTCGGAGATGAAATAACTTTTGTTCATCCCATTCATAAAACCGAACACAAATTAACTGTTCTTGCTTATGAAAAACAAGAGTTCCCACGTCAAGGATTTCAAGATGAAGAATATGAATTCCCCACACTTCATACTGCAATGACTTATACATTGGAACCTGAATTGACGGAAAGAAACTTCCAAGTGCGGGATTGTATTCAGAATGAACAGCCTAAACGCAAACCACGCAATAAATTTGAGCCGCAAGCAAATTATGATGCTTGTGCCTTTGCGATTATCGGCGGTGCAGACGGTCCGACTTCGGTTTTTGTTTCGGCAGGTCAGAATTTAGAACAGCACCGAGCTTTATCAGCTTTGCGTTTTGAACATGCAGATAACATTGAATGGAAAATAGTCTTCCGTGAAAAACTTACGGAAGATGTAGAAGCTGAATTGTTATAAATAAAAACAACAGCACAATAAAAATCAAATATATTTCATCAAACCGTTTCACTTTTAGTGAAGCGGTTTTCTTATGCCCCAAAACAGAAAAGAGGTGATAATTAATGTCAAATCAAAATCTCAAAAACAAATCCTTTGACGAACTTCGTGAGATGAAAGCGAAGGGTGAAGCTGAACTGAAGGTGTTGCATAACAAAAGCAAATATTATGAGTCACAAATAAATTTACTGACACGAAAAGAACGCACTCACAGACTTTGCACCCGTGGAGCTATGCTTGAAAAATTTCTCGGTTGTCCCAACGAACTGACCGATGAACAGGTTGAAGAAATTCTGAAAATTGCATTTCAACCCGAAACTGTCGGCAGAGCGATCGAGCAATTCAGAGAGAGCAACGAAAACACCACTTTGTAAAAGTGCGCAATTATACACCGTTGCGGTGAAATTGCGGTTTTTTGCAAAAACACTCGGAACAACGTTCCGCTGATTTCATCAGACAAGGGTTTCACCCCTGCGACTTCGTCTACCCCAATTTTTAAAATTATAGGAGAGTGATAAAAAATAGCTTGTACCCATTTTCAAATATCAATACAAAAGCGGAGTGAAAACAAATCCGCTGTTGCAGGAGCCGCTTACCAAAGCGGCTCCAAACTTTTCTCGGAATATGATAACCGAACCAAAAACTACACAAGAAAACAAAACGAAGTCATCCACTCTGAAATTCTTCTTCCTCAAAACGCACCGCAAGAATATCTCGACAGAGAAACTTTATGGAACTCTGCCGAGAAAGTCGAAACACAGTGGAACTCACAACTTGCTAGAAAAATTATCATCGCACTTCCGATAGAGATTCCAACCGACCAGTATGCGGAACTTGTCAGAAGTTATTGCCGTGAGCAATTTGTTTCAAAAGGAATGTGTTGCGATTTTGCCGTTCACGATAAAGGTGACGGCAATCCGCACACACATATTATGCTGACAATGAGAGCAATTGATGAAAACGGAAAGTGGCTTCCGAAGTGCAGAAAGGTTTATGAACTTGATGAACACGGCAACCGTATCGGCAGTCACCGTGAAGATATCGTTGATTGGAACAAAAAAGAAAATGCAGAAATCTGGCGGCACGCATGGGAAGAAAAAGTCAACGAATATCTTGAGAAAAACAACCGACCCGAAAGAATTGATATGCGTTCTTACGAACGGCAGGGAATAGATTTAGTTCCAACGGTTCATCTCGGTCCCGCCGCATCGGAAATGGAACGCAGAGGTGAAGAAACAATTCTCGGCACTCTGAATCGGGATATTGTTAAATTCAACTCTGTCAGAAATAAGGTGCGAAAAGCACTTGCGGAATTGATAGAATGGATTGAAGAAATCAAGAAAATTCTTTCCGAATTCAAAGAAGAAAAAGAGCCGACTATCGCAGATATTCTCATCGATTATCTGAAATCCCGACAAGAAGCTCACAGCGGTAAAAGCAGATATTTCTACAACAAAGACCTTGTAGTTGACTTGAAGCAAGTTTCAAAAACACTTGCATTTCTTCAGCAACATAATATCACATCGGTTGATTCTTTGTGGGAGATGATTGAAAAAGTTTCCGAAATCCAAAGCCGTATCGACACCGCCGAGGAAAAAATCAAAGAACTCAAGAAGGGAATTAAATTTCTCGGTGATTATGAGAAATACAAATCCGTTGCCGATGAGTATGCAAAAAAGAAATTCGGCAGAGATAAATTCAAAATCGAACACAGCAAGGAGTTAAATTCATTCTACCGAGCAAAACGATGGGTTGATGAAAATCCGAACGCAACAACCAAATCATTAAAGGCAGAACTCGAAAAACTGCAAACAGAAAAAGCCGCCGATGAAGCTTTAATCGAAAGCAACTACGGCAGCCTTGAAGAACTCAAACGAGCAAAATATATCATTTCAGTTGTTATGGCAAATGTCAAAGCAACAGAGCAAAACCAACCTCAAAACGAAAGACAAAATATCAAAACACAAAATCAAAATATTGAATAATGAAAGGAAAATTTAATGTCAGAATCAACAGTAAACATACCCATTGAAAAGCTTCATCAGTTTGAGGGACATCCGTTCAGCGTACCCGATAACGATGAAATGAATATGCTCATCGAAAGCATACAGCAAAACGGAATCATAAATCCGTTGATCGTCAGACCAAAGGAAAACACGGAAGATGAATATGAGGTTGTTTCGGGTCACAGAAGACTCCGTGCAGCAAAGAAAGCAGGACTGAAAACGGTACCTGCTTTAATTTATGCCATTGACAGAGATACCGCAACAATTGCGGTTGTTGACTGCAATATGCAACGTGAGAATATCCCGCCGAGCGAAAAAGCAAAGGCATTCAAAATGAAAATGGATGCCATATCGCATCAGGGCAAATCAACTTCGCGACAACTTGTCGCCAAGTTGAAAAGTGCCGAATTTATCTCACAGTCAGAAAGCGGCAGACAGGTTCAAAGATACATCCGGCTCACTCACCTTATCCCGGAACTTTCGGATATGGTTGATAAAGGAAAAATTGCATTTACCCCCGCCGTTGAAATCTCATATCTCACCGAAGAAGAACAGAAAAATCTGCTCGAAACAATACAAAGCGAGGACTGCACTCCGTCGTTGTCACAGGCACAGAAAATGAAACAGCTTTCGCAAATTCACCGTCTTGATATGGATATGATTTTTAAAATTATGACAACCGCAAAGCCGAATCAGAAAGAATTTCTGAAACTGAATTCTGATAAATATGATAAATTCCTCGGTAAATTCTCAACCCCGAAAGACAAGGAAGAACATATTTTGAAAGCACTTGAATTTTACGATAAACATCAAAGAAAGAAGGATATTACAAAATGAAAAAAGCAAACAACATTGCGATTATTGAGCCCGTATCGTGCGGTGCAAACGAATATGTGGTCAACGGTGTCACATATACGGTTGAATCCCGTTTTGTTCCGTATGATATAAAAAGCAAGCAGACAACGTTCCATGATAAAATCAAAAGAATTATCAGAAGCGATTTCATACCTTTGACAGTAAACACAGATGAAGATATACTTGAAACGAACAATGTGTGTTTGACTGCCGGAAAGGAGGACTATGCAGTCGAAGGATAAAAAAGAACAAGGCTTTACCGCACTTTACTGCCGTTTATCCCGTGATGACGGTACCGAAGGCGACAGTAATTCTGTGGTTAATCAGAAAAAGTTATTGCAGAAGTACGCTAAAGATAACGGTTTTCAGAATCCGAGAGTTTATGTAGATGACGGATATACGGGAACAAACTTCAACCGTCCCGCATTTCAGCAGATGATTGAGGATATTGAACTCGGATATATCTCAACGATAATCGTAAAAGATATGTCCCGTCTGGGCAGAAACTATCTTGAAGTCGGCTACTATACCGACAACTACTTTCCGCAGAAAAATGTCCGGTTCATTGCAATAAATGACGGAGTTGACAGTGCAGACGGTGACAACGAATTTGCACCGATAAGAAATGTAATCAACGAGCTTTATGCAAGGGATATCAGCAGAAAAGTACGCTCATCATACCGAATAAGAGGTAATTCGGGCGAACCGCTTTCAAAACCGCCTTACGGATATACCGAATCTCCCGACAATCCGAAAAAATGGATAATTGACCCCGAAGCGGCTGCTGTTGTGAAACGGATATTTCAAATGAGTCTTGAGGGTAAAGGCAACGAAACGATTGCAAGGATATTGCACGAAGAAAAAGTTTTGGTGCCTACATCATATATGATAGAAAAAGGCATCAGGCAAAGCGGAAGAAAACCTGCTGACCCGTGCAAATGGATGGCAACAACAGTCGGAAGAATTCTTGAAAGTCAGGAATACTGCGGAGACGTTATCAATTTCAAGACATATTCACGTTCATTCAAAGACAAGCGGAGATTGGCAAATCCAAAAGAAAATTGGGTAATTTTTAAAGATGTTCACGAGCCGATAGTTGACCGTGAAACCTTTGAGCTGGTTCAGAAATCCATAAAAAACACCAAACGAAGAGCGCCCAAACCCGAGAACGGTGAGAAAAGCATATTCAGCGATTTGCTTTACTGTTCGGATTGCGGTCACAAGCTGTGGCATCACGTGAATCCCCGTAACAAAGATATCAAGTTTTTCAGTTGTTCCAACTACAAGAAAGACACAAGGGGCACCTGCGATGCAAGGCATTATGTCCGTGCAGATGCAATAGAGCAGGTTGTGATGCTTGAACTCAAACGGCTTGCGAAGTTTCTTGAATATGACGAAGAAGCATTTGCCGATATGCTTGCCGAAAAGACAAACGAAGATCTTATTACAGAAAAGAAACAGGTTCAGAAAGAGCTTGACCGAGCAATCGCAAGAAATGAAGATGTTGCGAGGCTGTATGAAAGGCTTTATGAAGATAATGTTTCGGGCAAGGTAACCGACGAATGGTTTATGCAGTTATCTAACAAATATGAAAGCGAAAGGCTTGAACTCAAAACAAAGATTCAGCAATACCGTGAGCAGCTGAGCAATCTCGGCACAATGCAGAAAGGCAAGGAGCAATTCATATCAGCCGTGAGAAAGTTTATGCAAATGGATACTTTGACTGCGCCGTTGCTCAAAGAACTGATAGACAAAATCGTTGTTTACGAAACGCAGGGAACGGGAAAATACAGAACGCAGAGAATTGTTATTTACTACCGATTTGTAGGCTATCTCGAAATACCGCTGACCGAAAGCGAATGGGAGTATTACCGAGCCGACACAAGACAGGGAGTTGCGGTTGAATATATCTCAAAGAATATCCCGGCATAAAACTGTCCGTAAAAAACAAAAAGAGCAGGCATAAAGCCTGCTCGAAAATAAAATTGAAATAAAAAATCGAGTGTTCACAACTTGAATCCGTTATGAACACTCGAGATGGCGGAGAGTTAGGGATTCGAACCCTAGGTGAGTTTCCCCACACAGCATTTCGAGATTTTTAGGTCAAATGGAACGCAGTGGAATTAAAAGGTATCAAATGGTACCAAGTGGAACTTGAAACTCCAAGAAAACCTACGTTTTTTATGACTTAAAGCCGCAAAAGTATTGAAAAATAAAGAGTTCGAGTATTTTACCAAAATGTCATAAAAATGTGAATTTTGGAGAGAACTCCGAGAGAACAAAGAGAATTTCGAGAGAACAAATCCGTCATAATCACTCTCGAAATAATATTAGAACGATTCATCAGACAGCACATTGTTATTGATGTTTAAATATGCTGAAAAGGTGAATTGTATATGAGTATTAACAATGATTATTACCAAAATATTATAAATGAATATCCTGAATATGTCAACAAAGAACAGTTCTACAAGATTGCACACATAAGCAAAAAAACAGCACAATACCTGTTGCAAAGCAAAAAGGTTCCTTGTATAGAAAGTGGTAAAAAAACTCGAAAATATAAGATTAAAGTTACTGACATTGTCACTTATTTGATTGACAGAGAAATTCGTCCTGGATATTATTTACCCAGCAACTCAAAGAAAAACAGTTCATCGTTTCTGCACTGTAAAATGTATTCGATGAGTGAAAAAGAACTCGAAACTTTGAAAGATGTTTTAACTGTAAGAGAAGTTTCAGAAATCATGGGACTTTCTTGCAAAACAATATCCAAAAAGTGTACAGTAGGAGAAATCTTTAGCTTTCTAATCAGTGGTAAAAGACTAATTCCTAAAACAAGTCTTATTGAATATTTATCGTCATTTAAGAATGTTAGACTGCATAGAACTGATATATTTGAACAGTAGATTATCTTAATTATATTGTCCATTCGTGTAAAGATATTTGTATGAATGGACAATAAATTTTTAAAAAGCCTTGACTATAGAACAAATGTTCTATATAATATGTGTTATCAATATGACATATGTTGATTATCATAAAACAAGGATATAACTATACGAAAATCAACAAAATTTTTATAATCGTTGAAAAGTTATTTTTAATTGATTTTGCACAACCGCGATATTTTTGTCCCAATATATTGACTTTTGTCCCAAACAGTTATATACTATGTGTTAGTTGGAGGTGCTATATATGAAAAAGCAAAATGTTTTAAATTTAATAAAGTACCACGTTGAAAAAAACGAAAATTCTTTCAGAAACGAAGCTATAAATATAGCTAGATATTTTGATAGTATTGGAGATGATCAGTTAGCCGAGTATATTATGGGACTAATCGCAGAGTCAAATATGTATACTCCTCAAAGCAGTGATTTTGAAAGTGAATTCTTAAAGCAAATTGATACACGTGTGATGGATCCCTTAAATCTTCCTGTTGAAATTTCAGAGGATGTAAAGGGAATAATAAATGCGGTTAACCATAACGTAGGAATCAACAAATTTTTATTTGAAGGTTTGCCTGGAACTGGAAAAACCGAAGCTGCGAAGCACGTTGCCCGTTTGTTAGATAGAACTTTATTTTGTGTTGATTTTGATAATTTGATCGATAGCAAATTAGGACAAACAAATAAAAATATTTCGCAAGTATTTAACGAAATCAATATGATACCGCATGCGAATAAAGTAGTCGTTTTGTTTGATGAAATCGATGTTATTGCGTTAGATAGAATTAATTCAAATGATGTAAGAGAAATGGGACGTGTTACATCAACGATATTAAGAGAACTTGATAGATTAACTGATTTAAATAAAGAAATAGTTATCATTGCTACAACCAACCTCTTTTCTAATTTTGACAAAGCACTTATTAGACGATTTGATGCAGTTATTAATTTTAACAGATATAGTAAAGAGGATTTGATTGAAGTGGCTGAGTTTTATTTTTCCTCTTTTGTTAAGAATTTTAAGGGAATATCTAAAGATATACGATTGTTTAGAAAAATTCTAACCATTGCTAATGAGCTTCCTTATCCCGGAGAATTAAAAAATATCATTAAAACATCTTTAGCGTTTAGTGACATTAATCTGGAACATGATTATTTAAAACGACTTTACAATAATCTGATTGGCGAATTGGAAAAGACAGATATAAATCAGCTTTATGAAATTGGATTTACCGTAAGAGAAATTGAAAAATTGAAAGGTGAGTCCAAAAGCTCTGTTTCTCGAAAATTAAACAAGGAGGATGAACAGAATGAATAATATGCTTGAACTAAAAGGTAAACGTTTCGTCCAAGCATCAAAAAAACCTGGCAGAAATGGTGCTTCTATGAATAGCAGGTCTGTTGTTACAACGGAACAACTTCTGCGATTAGCATCAAAATTAGAACAAATCAAGAAGTTTTGGGATGAAGAGCAAACGCCATTCCGAGGATTATTAATTAGTGTTCATTACAATAAAATAGTTGCAAAAACAAATCGTATTAACGGATTGTTCAAAGGAACAGATTCAAATTTAGCTATAGTTGGTGCGAAATTCAACAACGAGAAAACCAAGCATATTATTACTTATTTTTTAGATTCCTACGATCTTAAACAAACAATAGGATCAGTCTTAATTGCAAACGAAATTGTTCGTTCTTTGTTCAAGGAGGGAATTTCCAAAGACACATTTGATAACAAAAAAGAGTTGTTTGATAAGATTGATTCGAAAACGTATCATATGTCTAAATCGGCATTTAGGCAAATAATTGCAGATGTTTCTTATATAGAGGATTTCGAAGTAGAAAAAGCCTCTCAGCAATTTAAAGAAAGCATCGTTACTCTTTATGATACTAGAATGGATACTCAACTTTTGTTCAAAAAGATTGGTATTGATGTTCTTTCAAGCCGTATTTTGGATAATAGGACCGTATTTTTGGATGAAAATCAAGCAAAGATTCTATATGAAAAAGCTCCGTATCTTGTTGCTATGGCAACAGAAAATTTGCTTGATCTATCACCAGAAGATTTTCTGAGCAGTTATGATGATGGAATGATTCATATTCCAAGTCCATCAATCGAACCAACAATCGGGGTAATTGATACTCTGTTCGACACTGGGGTTTATTTCAATGAGTGGGTTGAATATCATGAAATGATTGATGCCAATATTCCCAAAACATCAAAAGATTATCGCCATGGAACTGCAGTTTCCTCAATAATTGTTGATGGAGCTCGATTAAATCCGTGGCTGAATGATGGATGTGGAAGGTTTCAGGTGCGTCATTTTGGTGTTGCAACAGCATCACAATTTTCTTCATTTACTATAATAAAACAGATCAAAAGAATTGTTGCAGAAAACCAAGATATAAAGGTCTGGAATATTTCTCTTGGTAGTGATAAGGAAGTAAATGATAATTTTATATCTGCAGAAGCAGCCATCCTTGATCAAATACAATATGAAAATGATGTAATATTTGTTGTTGCAGGCACTAATAAACCTAATGACAGTATCGTTAAAATTGGTTCACCTGCAGATTCGATAAATAGTATGGTTGTAAATTCAGTTACCAAAAGTGGATTGTCAACGAGATATTCTCGAAAGGGATTGGCTCTTTCTTTCTTTGCAAAACCGGATGTAAGTTATTATGGTGGAAGTGAAGAAAAATACATTCAGGTATGTGAACCTTTAGGGGCAGCCAATGTTGCAGGAACTTCATATGCTGCTCCTTGGATTGCTCGAAAACTGTCATATCTCATTGATGTTTTAGGGTTTAACAGAGAAATTGCTAAAGCGATGATTATTGATTCGGCTCGAGCCTGGAATGAAACTCCTACACCCGAAGAAGTTGCCTTGTATGGTCACGGTGTTGTTCCAATAAGGATTGAGGATATTGTTCATACAACGGATGATGAGATAAAATTTGTTGTAACGGACATAAGTGAAAAATGGAACACCTATAATTATGATTTTCCAGTTCCAATTCAAGATGACAAATATCCATATGTTGCAAGAGCTACTATGTGCTATTTCCCAATATGTAATCGAACACAAGGTGTTGATTATACCAATACTGAATTGAACTTACATTTTGGCAGAATTAAAGATGATGGATCTTTAAATGAAATAAATGATGATAAACAGAACCCAGACGAGGATACAGGTGGCACTAGAAATTATATCCTTGAAGGTGAAGCTAGGAAAAGATTCAGAAAGTGGGACAATGTTAAGTACATCACAGAAAAACCAACCGAAAATAAAAAGCCTAAAAAATCTTATAATAGAAATAAAAATTGGGGTATGGAGATTAAAACAAACAATCGATTAGACCCAGAAGATGGAGTAGGTCTTCGCTTTGGCGTTGTGGTGACATTAAAAGAGATCAATGGAGTAAATAGGATTGATGAGTTCGTTAGAAACTGTCATTTGAGTGGATGGTTAGTTAGGACTATTGATATCCAAAATCGTATTGATATTCATGAAAAAGTTAACGAAGAAATAGATTTCAACTAACTCGGATAGCATGATGCTTGTTTGAGTTGATTTATAATGCTTTCCTTGCATTTTTAAGTTTTTGGAATTGTTTCGTTGACCATATGGTAATAAAAGAACCCGCATTTGTTCATTGATGAACAGGTGCGGGTTTTAGATTTTAACTTTGGTTTATAATCTTTTATGTTGTTTCCTTGCTACGGATGTACAATAATGCTAGTTCAATTTTTAATCTTTGTTCAAAATCTTTAAAGATTTTATCTTTAAAATGATTTTTGATTTTGCGCAGATTTGTTGGTGCTTCATCGTTAACCAAATAATTTTCATCTGTTGTATCAATAAAAATTGCCATTTCAGCATATGGATCTCGATAAGTATCTCCTATAAACAAAGATTTCGCCAAAATTGAACCGTCTGTTAATGTTTCTTCAGCGTTAGTTTCTGCTTCGTAATCTCTAACTGGTTCATATACATACTTTTTTTTCTGAGAAGCAACAGATTTTTTATTAAAGAAAATAAAATTTTCCCTCATAGAATCTTTTCTAGTAATACAGTTAAATGTTGAGTTGCTTTCTGCGATCAAGTTTGGGATATCAAAATAACCTGTCGAAGCATATCCAGGGATCCAATTCCAAGATTCGCCTTTAATTCTGAAAGCAACTCTTGCACGTAGGAACCCTTCTTCTAATCCTGTTAAATCTGCAACACATGAAAGCATGTTTTCTATAATAGACTTTATTTGTTTCTGAGGATCTGAAATGATTTTTACAGGAGATATATTTTGTGCCTCCAACTCCTTTATTATCATAAACAGAGTATCAAATTTTGAAGAACAAATTTTGTTGGTTGAATTTCGCATTTTCACAAGAAGTTGATTTATCGCTTTTTGTCCCTCTTTTTCTGCAATCAAACCGTCAAGTTCTGATTTTGAAATTGTTTCACCTTTTCGTGCAGAGGCTATGTTGTACCAAATTATACCGATAATCACCAAAATGTTTATAGCAATTTTAACGCCAACACCTAAATCAGTATCCGTTAAAGTTCCGTCAACATCTTTACTCTGCAATTTTAAAAACTGTCCTAACAGAGGAAGTATACACTCATATGCAATTGGGATAATTGCTATAAAAATGTTTAATATAAAATAATAATTCTTTTTAACTAATACGTTTTCTTTGCTTTTTGCCAAGGTTAATTTCCGCCACCTTTTTTATGCTTTTAGTATGTATTTCCGATGAAGCTTTACTGAAACTATCAATAAGAGTAGCTCTTTCAAGTATACTTTTATTTGCGGTAATAAGACTAGATCTTGTTTTTATATACCCATAAATAGGAAATCCATCCAAACGACTTTTTATCACAATTTAACACATCCATCATTTTTAAATTCATTGTTATAAAATTACCATAGAGAGTACAGATAAAAATAAGAAGAACTTGATAGAGATTACAAGTATGCTTGTAATTTTTGTTAAAATTCACCTCTCCTTATGAAAATTTTGACAAACATCTCTATATACATATATCCCCAAAATGCGAAAGATTTCATTTGAAATAAAATTTTGTCGAATTAACCAAATTGAGCTTTAGTAGTATTATGTTACCATGTGAATTTGACTATTAAAAGGAGATGATTTTATTTAACTCAAAAAAAGAAACAATAGAACATTTACCCATCGAGAGGATTTTTCCGTTTCCCGATCACCCGTTTGAGGTTAAGGATGATGAATATATGAGAGACACACTTGAAAGTGTGAAAGAATACGGAGTGTTATCCCCCGTTATTGTTCGACTTCGTGAGGAAGGTGGGTATGAAATGATAAGCGGTCACAGAAGAATGCGAGCTTGTGAGCTTGCAGGTATAGACAGCATACCTGCCATAGTCAGAAATGTCGACAGAGATGCGGCAACGATAATGATGGTTGACAGCAACCTGCAGAGAGAAGTTATTTCTCCGATGGAGAAGGCAAGGGCGTACAAGATGAAACTTGAAGCTATAAAAAGACAAGCAGGCAGACCCTCAAAAACAACAGAAAAAAATTGTGCCCAACTTGGGCACAATTTTGAAAACAAACGGTCACGGTCAATTTTGGCTGATAATTCGCCCGATAGTTCTTCGCATATCCAGCGATACATTCGCCTTAACGAGCTGAATGAGCCGCTTCAAAATATGGTTGATGAGAAGAAAATGGGTATAACTCCCGCTTGTGAAATCTCATATCTTAAACCTGAAGAACAAGAGCTGCTTGTCACAACAATTGACAGCGAACAAGCTATGCCTTCATTATCGCAGGCGCAGAGAATGAAAAAGTTAAGTCAAGAAGGAAAACTCAACGAAGATACTATGCTCGAAATTATGATGGAACAGAAGAAACCCATAAACCGTAACATCGTGCTTTCAGAGGACTTACTGAAAAAATACTTTCCCCGTTCATTTACGCAGGAAAGAATAGAAGGAATTGTAATCAAGTTGCTTGACCGTTGGTTGCAAATCCAAAAGCAAAAACAACAGAACAGAGATTAAAGCCGAATTTGATTGATTTCAAGTTCGGCTTTTTTTGTACCCAAAAACAGGAGGAAACAATGATACAAACACCATTAACATTTATGGAGGTGAGGTCACAAAAATCAACATTAAACACCAAAGAAGAACAGATATTCAGTTATGCTGAAGCTGTTGTTAAAGGTCTTTCTTTTGAGAATGAAAGACTTAAATTGAGGGTTTGTAATATGGTTCTGACCTCTGAACCTCAAAGTCTTATTTGGCTGAATCAAAAGCACTCAATGAATATGTATGAAGCAGACTATAACCTCGGATTTCATTTGGAACGAAACACAAACAGCTTTTATGCAGCGATGTACTTAATGAGTGCAAATCAAGAGTTGATAAATCGCTCTTGGTGGTGTTTCAGCAAATACGGAATTGATTTCAAAAGAATGAGGTTACGGGGTATATCCCCTCAACTCTATGCCGTGCTTATGGCAGCAAAAGAGATATATACCGGACAAGAATACATTTCAGAAAGGGATTTAGCAAACCCCGAAATAATAGATGATACGGCATTCAAGCTGATTATAAACGCCAAGCTGATTAAGCGGTTTGGTGTTATTTTTTTACGATTCGGAAATGGAGGATAGTTGATATGTCGGAAGTGTTTAGAGTAGAGAAAACCGGAAATTATACGGTTATGTCTAACTATCATCTTCGTGATGAAAGATTAACACTCAAAGCTAAAGGTTTGCTTTGCTACATATTAAGTCTTCCGGATGATTGGGATTACACAATGGATGGACTGCAGGCAAAACATCCCGATGGAATTACCGCCATTCGTTCCTGTATCAAAAATTTAGAAAAAGCAGGATATTTAAGACGCAGACAGACCATTGATTCCAATGGTAGGTTTTCAAAAAGTGAATACTTCGTTTATGAAAAACCTATCTCCGAACCACCGTTGTTAGATTTTCCGACAACGGTAAATCCGACATCGGATAATCCGTCAACGGAAAAACCGACATCGGAAAATCAAACGCAACAAAATACTTATATACAAAATACTAATCAACAAAATACTTACTCTACCAACTACCAACCCATCAAAAAGGAGTGGTGGATGGAGAATTATGATGAGTGTTTAGCTCATTTGTATGAAAGAATTGATTTGGAATACTTTCCCGAATCAATAAGAGATGTTGTTACCGATATCATCGGATATATGGCTGATGCTTTTTGTTCAAATCTTCCAACCCAAAGAATAAATGGTGAAGAGATTTCTCGGAACAGACTTATAACAAAACTTTTGAGAGTCAGCGAAGAAACAATAGACACAGTAATTGATGATTTTGAAAATCTCAATAGAAAAATCAGAAACCATCGCAATTACATTATTTCAGCACTATATAACGCAACATCATCAGAGAATGTTGATTCACATAGTGAATTTAGCAGAACTTATAAAAAACAGGAGGTGAGAAAATGATTCACGGTATTATTGCTGTCGGCGGTCTTTACCTTATGCTCGGCATTGAAGTTGTAATGGGCGTAGCCGAAAGAGTTATCAGCCTCTTTTAAGCTGATGGAAAGGAGTAACAAATGAAAAAACACGGAATCAAGCTCTTTCGTTTGGTGATTCCGCCTTAGTGTGCCTGCGGTTTCCGCAAGGCGTTTTTTAACAACAAGGAGGTAAACTTTATGAAAGATGTTTACTCAAGCAGTAAACGTAAAAATAAGTCTGAAGAAAGCAAAAAGAAAACAGCGACCCGCATTGCGATTGCAGTATTAGCGGCATTGCTCTTATTTCTTCTCGTCTTTCTCGGCTTTAAAGGATGTTCCGATAATCCCGCAAATCCCGCTGACAGAGGTCTTGTCTATGACAGCGAAGCCGTAAGCGGCGGTTGGGATGAATCTGACATCGAAAAAATCAAAGAAGGTCTTAATGAAAAGGTGCAGGCAGGAATGATAAACATTTCGATGAACACCGCACCGAAGTTTGAAAACGGCTCCGCCGAAGGCAATCTAATGATTGTAAACGAAACAATCAACAATTATCCGCAGATAGTTATTATCACCCGAAATGATACCGGTGAAACGATTTACGAATCTGACGGAATTGCCGTGGGAAGTAAAATCGAAAAAGCAAAGCTCGATGTTGTTCTTCCCGCAGGTACTTATGAATGCACCGCAATGTTCCACAACGTTGACCCCGAAACAGGAGTTTCACTCGGTTGCGCAGGTGCAGAAATCGAAATCACGGTTCTTAACTGATGAACCGAATACAAATCAAAACAATATCTTTTAATCGAAAAGGAGAAATTTTTACTATGAAAAAGTCAATCACAAAAATTCTCGCAGTAGGTCTTGCACTCTCAATGGCATTCTGTATGGCAATCCCCTCATTCGCAGCTGAAATCACTTCCAACGGCGGTAACGGTTCAACTCCCGTAAACCTTTCTTCAACCGATGACGGTACACTCGGTGGCGACCCCGCAGCAACAGCTCTTTCCGTAACAGTTCCCACCGCACTTCCCATGGCAGTCGGCACAGACGGTACAGTTACCACAGCTGACAACTGCAAAATCACAAACAACTCATTCGGCGCAGTAAGAGTTAAGACTGCTACAATTAACGGCGAAAACGGCTGGACACTCACAGCATTCGGTCCCAAGGAAACTCTTGCTTCAGAAAAGGTTGACAGCGATCAGCTCGGTTTCGCAATGACAATCGGAAACGGCTCTCAGGTTGCAACAGACAAGTCAGATGTAAATTCACAGACTCTCATCTCTGATCCCGTTGAAGGTTGCTATATGACCGGTGTCGGTGACACAGCAAACAACAGCGTTGCAGTAAACTACGATGCAATCGTAACTCCTCTCTCAGTTGCTGCTACTGAAGCAACAATCGCAAGCGTTGTATTCGTCGTTGAATGGGATACAGCTGCTTAATCAAAGCAAAACCAATTAACAAAGCGGCGGACCAATAAAACGGTTGCCGCTTTACTATTAAGAAAGGCAGGATAATCAATGAAACATAAGAAAATAACGGCAATTATTCTTGCCCTCGCTCTCGTTTTCTCACTTGCGTCTGTAAATGCTTTTGCGGCATCTTATGCCAAAGCATCAGTACCCGTCAAGCTGACGGTATCAAACGATTACAGAGCCGTGAGTGTTACCGTTCCTGCTTCATTTCCTATCGAAATTGTAAACGGAACAGTTATTACAGCCGATAATGCAAAAATCACGAACAACGCAAAATACGGAAGTATTAAAGTTACTGATGTTACGGTAACTGACGGTTCGTATAAAATCGGCAATTATGAAAACTTTTCGGGCAGAAAAACAGTTGCCCTCAAAATCAACGGTATTCCCACAAAAGACGATGGCTCAATGCTTATCAGCTCAACAGCATTTCCCGTTATCGCTCCGCAGGAAAATCTGAATCTCAAATATTTCGCCAAAGTATCGAAAGACGCATCAACAGAAAAAGATGCAGAAATCGCAAAAGTGGTATTTACTATTGCAATCGCAGATTAAGGAGGTATCAATGTGAAAACAAGAAAATTCACAAAGGTTATTTCCTTTATTCTTTCACTTGTCTTTGTTTTCTCAACTATTGCTATAAAAGCAAGTGCTTATTCAACCGTAACCACAACATACGATTGTCCTAAATCTCTTTGCTTTGGTGATCTTGTTATTTCGGGTCCTTACGGCGACCCGAATGAAACCGTAGATAACAATGTACCTTTCCTTAACGGTAAAACATATGCAAATGTTTTCAATTCTCACTATTGGAGTAATTCGGATAAATACAACGATTATCATATGTATATCATATATTGTCCGAAGTATGATAACAGCGACAGTAGTGTATTAAGACATACGATGACATTGATGTTTGCACATCACGGATACACAACCAAAAGTTATTCCCAATACAACGGAAGTTATCATTATGCAAACAAAAAATGTGACCACGGAACAGATTTCCGGGGATCAAATGTGTATGCTTTATCACAATCACTTTGCGGTGAAAAAGCTTATCTTAGCGAAGAAACGATGATAAATCTTGCTGAAGATTATCAGGCACAAAACGGATGCGGAAAAGAAGCATCAATTCTTGAACCGCATTCTTGGACTTATGGAAGTTGGTATGATGCAGGAAACGGCTCTCACGCAAGAACGAAAACTTGTAGTGTTTGCGGTTATTCAACAATTGATACGCAGACACACAATTTATCCGCAAGCGAATGGACAAACAGTTCTGATTCAGAACATAAAAGAACAATCAGTTGTTCAATATGTAAATATTCAAGAACTGATTATGAGATTCACGGGTTTACTCACGGGTCATGGGAAAAAAGTTCCGATACACAGCACAAGAGGACTGCCACTTGTTCAACTTGCGGTTATGCAAAAACAGAGTATGAAAGTCATAATCTGACAACAAGCGACGGAGTTTATTATGGTTCCGAGGAACCCAATTACAACACTTATCCCGGAAATGAATATCATAGATATGATACTACTTGTTCAATTTGTGATTATACCAATTCCAAATATGAACTGCACAAAATGTATGTGAAAACACCTTGGTATGATGCTTCGGATACACGTCACAAACAAATCACACAGTGTTATCATTGTAGATTTAGTGTTGCGACAAATTCGCCACACAATTATCCTGAAAATCTCTACACATATGAATCTGTTGATGATACTTCTCATCAGATAACAAAGCATTGCGATACTTGTGACAGAGCGATTGGTGGCGGTTCAGCAAAACATTCTTTTGTTTACGGTGAATGGACAGATAATAATGATGGTACTTGCACAAGAGAGAAAACTTGCTCATTGTGTGGATATAAAGGCACAGAATCAGCCAGTCATTCGTTCACTTATGAAAAATGGGTATGTGATACAAATGATAAGTTATGTAACAATGCACATAGACGAACAAAGACTTGCTCAAACTGTGGCTATTCGGAAAAAGAATATGAGGATCATTCAAAAATGTTTGTATGGGACCAAGACTCGTGGCAACCTTTCTCTGAAAAAATGCACGAGCGTTCCCAAAGTTGTCCCGTATGTAAGCAGGTCAAGTATTCGTATTCCGTTCATCACTATCGAATAGCAGATGATAAATATTCTATCCTTTCTGCCGAAGAACACGAAAGAACAGAAACTTGTTACGAATGTGGCGAGCCGAAAATAACAGTTGAAGCTCATAAGTTTACTGTATCAACAATCTATACGCAGTTTTCAGAAACCCAGCATCAGGTAACACAAAGCTGTATATGCGGAGAAAAACACATCTCTTATGCAGACCACGTTGACCAAAACTCGGACTGCTATTGCGATAAATGCGGTTATCTTATGACAAAGTTCTCTGTAACCGTTCCGACAACTATGGTTCTCACAATGGGAACTGACGGAAAAATATATTCGCCCTCAGATGTTGTAATTGTCAATAATTCAACAGCGGCTGTATCAGTAAAGAAAGCTGATATAAATTCCCGAAACGGTTGGAATATCGTTCCGTATTCAACGAATATGGCAAAAGAAAAAGTCGATTCAAAGAAAATCGGCTTTAAGATGAACGGTATTCAGACGGACAGTTCAGGAGCAACAGACAGCCTTTCGTATGATAACGGATGGATAATCGAAAAAGATAAATCTTCTGCGGTTGTTTACGATGCAGTCGTTTCCGCAACATCTGCTCCCGTTGACGAGCAAGTAATTGAAATTGTCTTTGTTGTTGATTGGAAGGAGTGGTAACCCTTGCAGGAAGAAGTTGAAAGCAGGACAGTCACAATATCCGTAAACACGGCGAAGCTCACAGCAAGAACACTTAAACAAGCATTGGAAAAGTTTCTTGCCTACCAGAAAAACAAGCACATTCAGAATAATCAGATCAAAGATGTAATCCCTCACGGCAAACAGACCGTTAAACAGCTTGCAGCACAAAATCAAGGTTTGACGAACATTGAAATCACAGACAAGAACATCAAGGATTTTGACAGAGTTGCAAGAAAATACGGTGTTGATTATGCCGTCAAGAAGGATAAGACCGTTCAGCCGCCTCACTATCTTGTTTTCTTCAAAGCAAAGGACACAGATGCTTTGACAGCGGCTTTCAGAGAATACACGGCAAACACCGTCAAGAAGAAAGACCGCAAGGAATCTGTTGTTACAAAGCTTCAGGAGATTTTGAAAAACATTAAAGACCTCCCGAACAAGAAAAAGCATAAGGAGTTGGAGCTGTAATGAAGCAGATAGACTTCAAGAAACTCATAATTCCGAATATTCCGTATTTCGCAATCGGGTTATTCGCAACAAAGGTCGGTCAAGCCATAAGGCTTGCACCCGGCACAGGTTTTGAAGGTAAACTTATGCACATTATGGAGGGTTTCACCTACGCCTTTGCGGATATATTTCCGAGCTTTAATCTTTTCGATATTTTAATCGGAGCAACAATTGCCGCTGCAATAAGACTTGCAGTATATGTTAAAAGCAAAAATGCAAAGAAATATCGTAAGAATGAAGAATACGGCTCTGCCCGTTGGGGAACTAAAGAAGATATTGCCCCTTTTGTTGACCCCGTTTTTGATAACAATATCATTCTTACGCAAACGGAAAGTCTTATGATGTGCAACAGACCGAAAGAACCAAAAAATGCAAGAAACAAAAATGTTCTCATTGTCGGCGGGTCGGGTTCGGGTAAAACAAGGTTTTGGATTAAACCGAATTTGATGCAATGCACATCAAAACAATATCCCGTAAGTTTCGTTGTAACCGATCCGAAAGGTACGGTTGCAATAGAAACGGGCAAAATGCTTCAGCGTGAAGGCTACGAAATTAAGGTGTTCAACACTATCAATTTCAAGAAATCAATGCACTACAACCCATTCGCATATATCAATTCCGAAAAAGATATATTGAAAATCGTCACCGCACTTATCGCCAATACAAAGGGCGAAGGTAAATCGGGTGACGATTTTTGGGTTAAGGCAGAAACTCTGCTCTACTGTGCGTTGATTGGTTATCTTTGGTACGAAGCTCCCGATGAGGAGCGAAACTTCTCTACCCTCATAACTATGATAAATTCTATGGAAGTTCGTGAGGAAGATGAAACATTCAAAAACGCAGTTGACATAATGTTTGATGAGCTTGAAGAAAAATCTCCCGAACATTTTGCAGTAAGGCAGTATAAGAAATACAAACTTGCCGCAGGCAAAACGGCGAAATCAGTTTTGATTTCCTGTGCTGCAAGGCTCGCACCGTTTGATATTGCAGAGGTAAGAGAAATCACGATGTATGACGAGCTTGAGCTTGATAAAATCGGTGACAGAAAAACTGCTCTTTTCCTCATTATGTCCGATACCGATGCGAGTTTTAATTTCCTCATATCAATGGCATACACACAGCTTTTTAATCTGCTTTGCGAAAAGGCTGACGATGTTTACGGCGGAAGATTACCCGTTCATGTTCGTTGTCTTATTGACGAAGCGGCGAATATCGGTCAGATACCGAACCTTGAAAAGCTGATGGCAACGATCCGAAGCCGTGAAATTTCAGCCTGCCTTGTGTTGCAGGCACAGTCACAGTTAAAGGCTCTGTATAAAGACAGTGCCGATACGATTATCGGTAACTGTGACAGCCGAATATTCCTCGGTGGTTCTGAACCGACAACACTTAAAGAACTCTCGGCAGCTCTTGGTAAGGAAACCATTGATACATTCAATACGGGCGAAAGCAGAGGCAGAGAAATATCGCACAGTCTGAATTATCAGAAACTCGGTAAAGAACTTGCTTCTGTTGATGAACTTGCAGTCTTGGATGGCTCAAAGTGCATTTTACAGCTTCGTGGCGTTCGCCCGTTTATGTCAAATAAGTTTGATATAACCAAACACCCGAAATATAAATACTTGTCTGACTTTGACAAGAAAAACGAATTTGACATCGAAAAGTTTTTATCCACCCGTTTAAAATTCAAACAGGATGAACAGTTTGATGTTTATGAAATCTCTGTTGATGAAGAACAGAGCGTAGATGCATAAAGCATTTACAATAATTCCGTTGTTCCCGCAACAAAGCAACGGATTTAATATATATTTCCTTTTGCAACATTAAGACAAAATGACCGTCTGAATAATTAAATTTTAATAACAGAAAGGAGTGCTTATGATATGTAATACGGTCTAAAGACGCACTCAATTTATCATCAGCATAATTATAATGGATTTTTTTAACTCAGCAGTAGATGTTCTCCAGACACTCGTTATCGCTCTCGGTGCAGGTCTCGGTATTTGGGGTGTTATCAACCTTCTTGAAGGTTACGGTAACGATAACCCCGGTGCAAAGTCACAGGGTATGAAGCAGCTTATGGCAGGCGGCGGTGTCGCCCTCATCGGTCTTCTTCTCGTTCCTGAACTCACGGGTCTTTTCGGTTAATAAAAGCAACCGATAACCTGAACTAATCTGTGGGGGTTTCTGTTCAAAAGCGGAAGCTCCCGCTTTGAGTAAAAAGGAGTGATTTACCCGAATGGATGCGATAAAAGAAGCATTGGAAGAATGGCTGCGAGAAATTCTCACAAGCGGCATTATGGATAATCTCAACGGGCTTTTTGACCAAGTGAATCAGAAAGTCGGAGAGATTGCTGACCACGTCGGTTCCACTCCTCAAGATTGGAATTCAAGCATTTTTAATATGGTTAAGAGCCTGTCCGATAATGTAATGGTTCCCATTGCAGCAGTTATCCTTGCCTTTGTTATGACACTTGAACTCATACAAATGGTAATTGAAAGAAACAACTTTCACGGGGATGTTGACACCTTCGCTTTCTTTAAGTGGGTGTTTAAAACTGCGGGAGCTGTTCTTATCGTGACGAACACTTGGAATATCGTTATGGGTGTGTTTGACCTCGGACAAGAGGTTATAAACAACGCATCGGGAGTTGTCATAGGCGATACAACTATTGATATGGCTGAAATACTTGGAGATATAGAATCAAAGTTAGATGCTTTAAGTGTCGGTGCTTTGATTGGACTGTGGATGCAGTCGGGAATAGTAAAGATTTGTATGTGGATACTGCAAATCTGTATTCTCGTTGTAACATTCGGCAGAATGATTGAAATATATCTCGTTACTTCCGTTGCACCGATACCGATGGCTACAATGACAAGCAAGGAAAGCGGTAATATGGGACAGAACTATATCCGTTCTCTTTTCGCACTTGCTTTTCAGGCGTTCCTTATTATGGTATGCGTAGCTATCTATGCGGCACTTGTTGAAAACATTGCCGTAACAGACGATATTTCCTATGCAATATGGACTTGTATGGGTTACACCGTACTTCTGTGTTTCAGCTTGTTCAAAACAGGTTCTTTGTCAAAATCCATATTTAATGCTCACTAACGGAAGGAGTGACGAATATGGCTTATGTACCCGTACCCAAAGACCTTAATGCCGTAAAAACAAAGGCAATGTTTAACCTTACGAAACGACAGCTTATATGCTTCGGTTCGGGACTTGTTCTTGCCGTTCCGCTTTTCTTCATTTTGAAGGCTCATATCAATATAAGCGGTGCGGCAATTATAATGATAATCGTTTTGCTTCCGTTTATGCTTCTTGCAATGTATGAAAAGAACGGACAGCCGTTTGAAAAGGTTGCTAAAAACATAATCAATGTTTTGTTTATCAGACCGAAACAGCGACCCTACAAAACGAACAATTATTATTCCTTGCTCGAAAAGCAAGATAAACTGAACAAGGAGGTTGAACGCATTGTCAAAAAAGGCAAATAACAATAACCTTTCAAAAGAACAGCAGAAGCAGATAAATTCTGCTGTTGCAAAAGCGAAGGGTGATAAAAAACAGATGTCCGCACAGGACAGCATACCGTTTCAGAGAATGTTCAAAGACGGTATCTGCCGAGTAACGGACAATTTTTATTCCAAAACGGTTAAGTTTCTCGATATTAACTATCAGCTCAACAACAATGAGGACAAAAATGCCATCTTCGATGCGTGGTGTGATTTCCTCAACTATTTCGACAGCTCGGTAAAATTTCAGCTCTCGTTTATAAATATGACGGGAGCAAAAGAAACTTATTCCGATAACATCTCAATTCCGGTTCGTGGAGATATGTTTGACGGTATTGCAATCGAATATCAGACCTTTCTCCGTGACCAGCTTGCCAAAGGCAACAACGGTTTGATTAAAACCAAATATCTCACCTTCGGTATCGAAGCAGAATCGCTGAAAATCGCAAAACCCCGTCTTGAAAGAATTGAAAGTGATATTCTGACAAACTTCAAGAAAATGGGTGTTGTGGCAGAACCTATTAACGGATATGAAAGACTTAAACTTATGCACGGAATGTTTCATTTGGATGAAAAAATCCCGTTCCGTTTTTCGTGGGATGACCTTGTTCCTTCGGGTCTTTCCGTTAAGGACTACATAGCACCGAGTTCATTTGAATTCAAAACGGGTTCAACCTTCGGTATCGGCAAAAAGGTAGGTGCAGTATCGTTCCTTCAGATTCTCGCACCCGAACTCAATGACCGTCTGCTTGCGGATTTCCTTGATATGGAAACGAACCTTATTGTTTCAATGCACATACAGTCTGTTGACCAAGTAAATGCGATTAAAACGGTAAAACGCAAGATTACAGACCTTCAGAAAATGAAGATTGAGGAACAGAAAAAGGCTGTGCGAAGCGGTTATGATATGGATATTATTCCCTCTGACCTTGCAACATACAACAATGAGGCAACAAAACTCTTGCAGGATTTGCAGAGCCGAAATGAGCGAATGTTCCTGCTGACCTTTATTGTTATGAATGTTGAAAATACAAAGCAACATCTTGACAATACTGTATTCCAGGCAGGCTCGATTGCACAGAAATACAACTGTCAGCTTACAAGGCTTGATTTTCAGCAGGAGCAGGGACTTATGAGCTGCTTACCTCTCGGTTACAATCAAATCGAAATTCATCGAGGCTTGACCACATCAAGCGTCGCTATTTTTATTCCCTTCACCACGCAGGAGTTGTTTCAGACAAGCAAAGAAGCTCTCTATTGCGGTCTGAACGCTCTTTCCAACAACCTTATTATGGTTGACCGTAAACTGCTCAAAAACCCCAACGGACTTATTCTCGGTACGCCCGGTTCGGGTAAATCTTTCTCGGCAAAGAGAGAGATTTCAAATGTTTTCTTCGTTACAGATGATGACATTATTATATGCGACCCCGAATCCGAGTACGGAGCATTGGTTGAAAGGCTTGACGGACAGGTTGTTAAGATTTCTCCCACATCCGATGACTATATAAATCCTATGGATATGAACCTCAACTATTCAGATGACGAAAATCCGCTGACTCTTAAATCCGATTTCATTCTTTCTCTGTGCGAACTCATCGTTGCAGGCAAAGACGGATTGCAGCCCGTTGAAAAAACAATCATTGACCGTTGTGTAAGGCAGGTTTACCGTGATTATCTTCTCAATCCCGTACCCGAAAATATGCCTATCCTTGAGGATTTGTATAACGAACTCCGCAAACAGGAAGAAAAAGAAGCACAGTATATTGCTACTGCTCTTGAAATCTATGTTACGGGTTCACTCAATGTTTTCAATCACCGCACAAATGTTGACATCAGAAGCCGTGTTGTAAGTTATGACATCAAAGAACTCGGTAAACAGCTCAAAAAAATCGGTATGCTCATTGTTCAAGACCAAGTATGGAATAGAGTTACCGTAAACCGTGAAGCACACAAGTCAACCCGTTATTACATTGACGAGATGCACCTTCTTCTCAAAGAGGAACAGACGGCTGCATACACGGTTGAAATTTGGAAGCGATTCCGTAAATGGGGCGGTATTCCGACGGGCATAACGCAGAATGTCAAAGACTTGTTATCATCAAGAGAAATTGAAAATATCTTTGAAAACTCGGACTACATATATATGCTCAATCAGGCAAGCGGTGACAGACAGATTCTCGCAAGACAGCTCAACATTTCCCCTCATCAGCTCTCGTATGTAACACAGTCGGGCGAAGGTGAAGGACTTATATTCTACGGCAGTACGATATTGCCGTTTACAGACCGTTTCCCGAAGGATACGGAACTTTACAAGATTATGACAACAAAACCGCAGGAAAAAGCGGTTTAATGCTATTAAAGATAAGGAGTATAAAAATATGTGCAATTCAATCAATACACCCATCATCAGAGGTGTAGTCACAAGTGATGATTTCGGTGTTCTCCGCCTTGTGTTTATTGAAGATGAAGTTCTTTTCTGTGGCAGAGATGTTGCGACGGCATTTGGCTTTAAAGATTGCAACAAAGCAATTTCATATTACTGCTGTAATGTAAACCGTATAATGCACGAAACATCAAGCGGAAAGCAGTTCCTTAATTTCATAAGTTTTTGTGATGCGCTGAATCTTTTTAAACACAGCAAAAACGAAAATGCCTGCGAATATGTCATTTTTCTTAAGGATATGAGAGATTCTTTCATCATAAAAGTCATGAACATTCTCAATCAGAACCCCGTACCTAAAAAAACGAGTTGCGAGTATGATGAGAGCGATACGGACACTGAAAAAGCTCTTGATAATTTCGCTAAAACCGTTAAGGAGCTTTACGAAAATCACGGTATTTTCGTTTCCATCGAGGGTATCTATCTCGATGAAGGCGATGAAAGATACCGCCTTGTATAACGGAGGTTAATTCTCAATGAGCAAGCGTGTACCGAGATTAAAGTTCGATGATGAAGAACTGAAAGCTCCGAAGGTCAAGAAAGCTGCTCAAAAGGCTGAAAAAGCCGTAAACAAACTTGAAAAAGCCGAAAAGAAAATACCAAAGAAAATGTTTCACGAAGATGTGGATAAACCAAAGCCGTCATCAAAGCTGACGAGTGAAATAAAGAAAGCTCCCGTGAATGTCGCTTCGGCAAAGGTTCACAAAAAGATTGCTGAAACCGAAGATGATAATGTCGGTGTAGAGAGCGTTCACAAAATCGAGCAAGGTGTTGAAGGTGCGGTCAGAACGGGAAAAAGCATTAACAGAAGCCGTAAACTGAAACCGTACCGTGAAACTGCCCGTGCAGAGAAAAAGGCTGATAAAGCCAATATTGATGCTCTCTATCAGCATTCAAAGGAACAGAATCCGCAGTTATCCTCAAATCCGTATTCCCGTTGGCAACAAAAGCGAGCTATCAAGAAAGAATATGCCGCAGCCAAGGCAGGAAAAGGTGCAGGTGATACTATCCGTGCATCGGAAACTGTGGCAAAATCCGCAAAAAGGGCAACGAAGGCAAAAGAAACAACGCAAAAAGCAGTTCAGTTTGTTTCAAATCATAAAACGGGACTGCTCGTTGTGGGCGGTGTCCTTCTTGCCCTTCTTCTTATCGTATCAATGTTTTCTTCCGGCTCTGTTCTTGTTCAATCGGGTGTAGGTGCTGTCGGAATGACAACATATCCGAGCTCCGATGAAGCGATGAACGCAGCCGAGGATATGTATTCGGCTCTTGAAGCGGAGCTTCAGAACAAATTAAACAACTATGAATCAACGCACGGTTACGATGAATACCATTATGACCTTGCAGAGATAAAACACGATCCGTATGTACTCATATCTACCCTTACTGCTTTGCACAGCGGAGAATGGACTATCGACCAAGCGGAAGATGAAATTCAGATGCTTTTCGATAAGCAGTACACTCTAACGGAAAAGGTCATTACCGAGGTTCGGTACAGAGAAGAAACACGATATAGGGTTGAATGGTATTTTGATGAAGAAGGAAATGTTATCCCGAAACTTGTATCATACAAGGTTCAAGTACCGTACAATTACTACATTTGTTATGTAACTCTGAAAAACAATGATCTTTCGCATCTTCCCTCACAAGTGCTGACAGAAGATGAGCTTGAATTATATTCCGTATATATGGCAACACTCGGCAACCGTCCCGACCTGTTCCCCGAATCGGAGTACACCGATAAATACATAAACACCGAATACCCGAAATATGAGATACCCGAAGAAGCATTAACCGATGAACGGTTTGCAGCTATCATAGCCGAAGCCGAGAAATATTTAGGTTATCCCTATGTTTTCGGCGGCAGCTCACCGAGCACCTCATTTGACTGTTCGGGATATGTTTCGTGGGTTTATAATCACAGCGGTTGGAATATCGGCAGACCTACGGCACAAGGTCTTTATGACATTTGCACACCTATATCTGCTGTTAATGTCAAACCCGGTGATTTGGTATTTTTTGAAGGTACTTACGATGCAGGCAGAACGGTTACGCACGTCGGCATTTATGTCGGTAACAATATGATGATACATTGCGGAGATCCCATTCAGTATGACACATTAACGAAGGATTATTGGCAAGAACATTTCTATGCCTATGGCAGAATGCCAAATCCGTAAAGGAGTTTTTATGACCCCGAAAATTGAAAAACTCAAAGAAGAAAAGCAGAAGAATATAGAGAAAATCAAAGGCTGGCAGAAAAAGATTGCCAATGCCGAGGAACGGAATCAGGTCATAGACCGTAAGATAATCGAGTGTGAAAACACAGAGATTATCGGAATGATTCGTACATCTGATTTTACTGTTGAAGAAATAGTCGAGCTTTTATCTTCTGCAAAAGCAACCAAAGGAGGAAACTGATTTCTTATGAGAAGAAAAACAAGTAAAAGACTTATTCACATTCTTTTTGCTGTAATCCTCTGTATTTCAACACTCTCTGTTTCTGCATTTGCCGCTGAGGACTGCTACGCATCCGATGAAAGCGGAAATGCCGAAATTCCGTCCTCAATAGATACGCTTACCATATCAAAGGTTGATGTTGATATTCCGAACACGGGTGAAAACTCTTTTGAACTCACTCCCGAAGGTAATCTTTCACTTATTGATGACCTTTTGCAGTCGGGTGGATATATCACTTCAAGCAAGGAAGATGAGAAAATCAAGAGTAAGCAGTTTTTGACCGTAACAAGCAAAAACGGCAACACCTTCTATATCGTTATTGACCGTGAGGGTGACAAGGAAAATGTTCACTTTCTCAATATGGTAGATGAAGCTGACCTTCTCTCGCTTATCGAAGATGGTGAAGCAACAGAAATCGTATGTGAATGTAAAGAAAAGTGTGTTGACGGTAAGGTGAACACAGAATGTCAGCTCTGCAAGAACAATCTTGCAGGCTGTGTTGCTCCCGAAGCAACAATAGAGAAACCCGCCGAAGAAACAACCGAAGCTGACGGTGAAGGCGAAAATGAAGATGAATCCGAAAACAAGAGTAGAAGCGGAATAATCATCTTTGTTATCATCGCTTTAGTAGCAGGCGGATATGCCGTTTACCATTTCAAATTCAAGGGTAAAGGCACAAACGATAACGGCGGTTCTTCCGATACATATACTGACCCCGATGATGAGGAAGAATATGAGGTTGAGGAAGAAACAACAACAGAAGATGAATAAGCAAAACCAAAAGGCAGTCAGCTCGGCTGCCTTTTTACTTTTTATTAAGGAGAAAAACCAATGTTCAAGTTAGTTATAGCTGAAAAGCCTTCGGTTGGTATAGCTATTGCAAATGTGCTTGGCGCAAGAAAACAGAAAAGCGGCTTTTATGAGGGCAACGGATATATCGTTGCTTGGTGTATAGGTCACTTGGCAGGTGTAGCAAACGCATCAGTATATAACCCCGACTATGCCTATTGGAGATATGAGCATTTGCCCATTATTCCCGACAAATGGCAGAACAGTCTGAGAAAGAAAACATATCAGCATTTTCAGCTTCTCAAAAAAACAATGCACAGAAAAGATGTGTCCGAAATTATCAATGCTTGCGATGCAGGCCGTGAGGGTGAACTGATATTCCGAAACGCATATAACTTTGCAGAATGTAATAAACCCGTAAAAAGACTTTGGATTTCATCAATGGAAGATGAAGCCATAAGGAAAGGCTTTGAAAACCTTAAACCCTCGGAAATGTACGATAATCTGTATTATTCGGCAGATGCAAGAGCAAAAGCCGATTGGCTTGTCGGCATAAATTTCACACGGCTTTTTTCGGTGTTGTACCACCGGAAGCTCTGTATCGGCAGAGTTGTTACCCCTACTCTTGCTCTTATCATTTCAAGAGAAGCTGAGAGAACGGAATTTGTACCCGAAACATATTACAACGCACAGATTACCTTCGGAAAGATAAAAGCAACATCGAAAAAGATTTCCGACAAAGCAGAGGCAGAAAAATTTGTTGCGGAATGTTCAAATCAGTTTGCAACCGTTATTTCCGTAAACGGTGAAGAAAAGGAAGAAAAAGCTCCCTTGCTCTACGACCTTACAACCCTTCAGCGAGATGCAAACCGTATATTTGGTTACACGGCACAGCAGACTCTTGACTATGCTCAGTCGCTTTATGAAAAGAAGCTCTGCACATATCCCCGTACCGATTCCCGTTATCTTACGGAAGATATGGAAAACACGATTGATGCACTCTTGAAAGTATCGGCAATGCTTACGTCAAGTAACCTTAAATCACACGAATTTACGGCATACAAGGTTTGCAACAACAAGAAAGTATCAGACCATCACGCAATAATTCCTACTCTTACTGCAGGCAAGATTGATCTCTTTGAACTTAACAAGGGTGAAAGAGATATTCTTAAAATGATTGCTCTGCGTCTGATTTGTTCGGTTGCCGAGCCTTACGTTTACTGCTCCAAGACAGCAGTACTTCGTTGCGGAAGTACTGAGTTTGAGGTCAAGTATAGAGATATAATTGAATGCGGTTGGGTGGCTTTCATAAAAGCTGACGGTGAAGGTGAAAATGTAAATGAAATTATCGAAACTAATATTGACATCGGCAATATTTACGAAGTAAATAAGGTTGAGGTGAAAAAAAGTAAAACCAAACCGAAACCTCATTATACAGAGGATACTCTGCTCTCCGCTATGGAAAACGCAGGCGCAGCAGAAGTTCCGAAGGATGCTGAAAGAAAAGGCTTAGGAACACCTGCAACAAGAGCCAACATGATTGAAAAGCTTGTTTCGGCAGGATATATCGAGCGAAAGCAAGGGAAGAAAGGTGCTGTACTCGTTCCTGCCAAAATTGGGGAATCGCTCATTTTCGTTGTCCCTGAACACATACAATCACCGTTGCTTACGGCAGAGTGGGAGTATAGGCTGAAACTCATCGAAAAAGGAGAGTTGGATGCAGATTTATTCCTTTCAGATATTGCGGATATGGTTACTGATGTCTGTAAAAATTATGTAATTTCACCCGATGCAGATAAACTCTTTCCGTCCGGCAAAGAAGTAATCGGCACTTGTCCCCGTTGCGGTGGCAATGTCACTGAAAGTAAATTGGGATTTTTTTGCGAAAATTTAAGGTGCCGTTTTGGTTTGTGGCGTGACAATCATTTTTTTGAACACCACCATATTGTTCTAGATAAGGGTATTGCTAGAGCTTTGCTTTACGAGAAACAGTGCGAAATCAACAAGGTATATGTTCCTAAATCAGGTGAGTTTTGTGTAGGAACTATTTTCTTGGTGGATAATGGTTCCAAAACACAATTTTTTTTTGAAAATTCTTAATAAATTCAAAAAAATTTCATTAAAAAGACTTGTATTTATTATATATATTATATATAATAATAAATGAAATAAGGTAATGACATATTATCTTGTTTTGCTCATATATATATATTGAGTTGATTGTTGACATAAGCACATTGTTGCAGTATAGCATAATATGTAATGGTGAATATTCGTGCAGACATGGGGAATTCTATAATTGAAATAAAATTTGTGATTTGGGGTTGACAATGTACGACTTTTGTGTTATAATCACACCCTGCCGCATTAATTCACAACTAATTGTCGGCTTTTTTTGTCCTTTAAAATAAAGAAAAAGGAGGGTTCGATATTGAATGCTATTGCTAATGCAAAGATTGAAGAAGTTCTTGCATACTTATGTAATGGTTTAGAGAATTCTCCCGACACTAGTTCTGCTCGTTCTGAACAGCAGAAAGGTCTTGAGGTTTTTCGAGAAACAATGCTCATGCAGTCAATTGAAGATATGCAAGATAATGAATATCATAGGATTTATCAGAACTCATTTTCTCGTTGTCGAAGCAGGTTTGATGAACATTTTCGTGTTTCGCTTACTTCAAAAGAACGTAAATAAAGAAACTGTGCGACACTTATATGTTAGCGCAGTTTTTCTTTTTTAAAAACATAAAAGAGGTGATCTTGTGATTACTGGTAATTCTTTTTTGGTGTTGGAACCTGATGGAGAAAAATCTAGTCTTGCACGGATTAGGGAATATGATTTTAATGTAAACAATATTGATATTGAGTACGGTGAGCTTTTGCTCTTTAACAACACAACAAGCTTGCCCAAGCATAGTATATATAAATACAAGCCTATTATTCTGCCTTTTGACATTAGAGATACTTTAATTAAACGATGCGAAAAAAATTCCTTGTTTCATGTTTCAAAATGTTTATCTGAAATCTATTTGAAAATTGCAGAAATATTGAATGAGGAGTTGTCAAACAATTATAGGGGAATTCAAGTTTTTTGTAGTATATTTTCGTATGACTTTTGTTTGTTATCTTCTGAAACAACTAATGATTTGGACTTGATTGCGAAATATATTGTTAGCTTTTTAAAAGAACATCTTGATGTTGATTATTTTAAATATGATACAGAAATGTTTCAAGCTGATATCGATACTATGAGAGTTCAAAGAAAACTTACTCAATGTTTGTTAAGCGATCGCCAATTCGTAAAATATAACCCAACATTTTCTAAATATATTAGAACGAAAAATAAAATAGACAATATCAATTGTGATAGTGGGGATAAAAAAGAAGAATTATCACTGTTTTCTTTACTTCTAATAAAAGATTTAGTCGAAGAAACACATTTATACTGGATGTATGAATCTGGCGAAGTACGCTATGAAAATGCAGCAAAAAGATATATTCTTTCAAATAGGAATAGGCAATATTTTAGGGATTTTGAACTGTTTTGTGATCAAGCACAGTTGGGAAATGTTTTTCACGACTGGGTATGGAGTTTGGTATTTTTAACGCAAACGTTATTAGCATCATTTTTGGAACGTAAAAAGTCACAAAAAGATAACGACGAAACTCACTCAAATTTCTTTGGGTTCATTCCTATTTTTAAGAATTCATTAAATAGAGACAGTGAATTAACCTCACATTTTTCACAGCATATTTCAAAAAAATTCTGTCATGGATTTTTAGTTGTTCCTATTTATTCTATTCAAAATCTTCCAAAGTATTTTCCAGCATATGTCCATGAGTTCTTTCATTATATTCCGCCTTTAAATCGAGAAAAAAGAAACTCAGTTATATTAGATCTTGTTTTACATGCTCTTTTACACGAATACAGAATAGAATTACCTGCAAGTGTGTATGATGATATATTTGAAATATTTAAACAGAATGTCATAAAAGTTTTTTATTTCTATAACTTTACTGAGGATACTGTTTTTTCTTGTGACTCTATGGAATATGTAGAAAGGTTAACATCGGCATTCAAGAAACTCAACTTTTTAGAAGTTTCTAGTTTTGTATCCCAATTTATATCCAACACATATAATAAAAATTATGATTTAATCGTCAGTTATCTCAATGGTAAATTGTGTGCGGAATTTTCGCAGAAGGCTAGAATTTATATTGATACATTTGTCTCATTTTTTCGTGAGATTCGTTCAGATATTTCAATGTGTTTGTTGTTGGATATCGGGCTAGAACAGTACATTAAAATTTTAGCAGAAGAGTCTTCTTTTGCTGCATTAAATGCATATGATTGTGCCGATTCTACAATCTTAAGGTTTGGATTTATGTGCAGGCTACTTTCCGATGGAAAATATTTAGTTGATGCTAAATCGTGGCTGAAAAAATGTTGTGATATAATCGATGAGTGCGCAAGTTCAGATAAATATGCCGATGATCCTATCACAATTAATAATTTTGATAATCTTAAAAGTTATTTGTATGAATATGTTTCTCTTGCAATCGAAATGGAAGATGATCAATATACACCGAAAGAAGATTCTCTTTTAGAAAGCATTATAAAAAAAGAGGAAATAGTAGATTGTTGGATTAATAGTATAAAGCAGTATGCAAAGCATCCGTTTGCAACGGAAATTAGAAATTTATACTGGTCATATAACAAATTAACTGATCCAATTGATAAATTGTTAGTTCTTCTGGGCATGAAAATACTGTTCCGAGATTTATATTCCTATAATCCAAATCTAGATCTTATATAACGAAAGAGACTGTTCGTTTTGAACAGTCTCTTTCGTTATTTTTTAGTGTGAAAGCAGTTTTTAAATTCGTATAAAACTTTGATCGCAACCTTGCTGACGAATATAGTCTAACCATGTGTAGATATTATCGGGAAGAATAACATCTTCTTTATTGCAGTATTCATTGTGCTTTTCTAATGCACAAGCAATCAAGGCAAACTCGTTTTCCAAAGAAGTGTCAAATATTCCAGAATCGTCAGTGTTAATAGATGCACAAATCCGAGGATTATTTTGCATTGCTCTTAAATCATTAGATGAAAATAAATGCTTATTGTTAAATCTGAAAATAGGGTGTTTTAAATAATCTTTGAATGTTCCAATTAAATAGTTGGAAGAAGGATTACATTCAACATAAATATTACGATGGCTGACATCATATTGCATTTTTTCTTGAACCATGCAAGCAGCATCAATAATACATTTTGGAACATAATACTCTACTCTTTCATCAGATTTACATTTAATATTTTTATCAAAGTGATAATAATGATACAAAGCATTTGAGATCAAGTCATAATTGAAACCAGCTTTTTTTCGTGTTTTCCATGGATGCAACTCCGATTTTTGAAGGTCTTTTTCAAAAAGTTCTTTTTCTCTTTTGCTTCCATCCGGATTATGATAATAAATATAAGGATCGTTACCTCTTAGATTAAGTGAAGAACAATAATCTAATACATCGACAGAATAAATGATACTATTTGATGGATTTAAAATATGGTTAGTATATATTTCTGTGTACAACTTTTTAAACCATTTGAATATTTGGTCTTCAGCAGCAGAATTCTGAATGTTATAATGATGCATTTTTCCATACAGCCAGGCTAAATTATCTAATAAAGCTTGTTTTTTTAATAATACATTATGGTGTTTTGTGAAATACCATTCTTCACAATCAATACCCAATGCCAATGCATGTCCCAATCTATCACCACAGTCCATTTCTAAAAATGAAATAGCTTCATCTATAGCTCTAAGACCATCAATAGGGTCGAGAAAATCTTCACCTGCATGATAGGTTATTCTCAGGTTAGGTCGAGGATGCTCTGCTATAAATCCGTCAAATTTGTATTGCTTTTGACGCATACGTCTGAAATCAGGTGCAAACACTTCCGGTCTACAATCTATTTCATTTGAGCATGCATCAATACCGCTAACCACTGACATACTATCAGGTTCATTTTTTCTAGCTTCAATTATGGCATTGGATTGTTCTCTTATTTGTCTTCGCAATTTGTAATCTCTCGGTAAAATCATTTCTTCATCATTTTGGGTGTATTCAAGAGGATATTTAGGAAAATGCAATACATAATGCAACTTTTTGCTTGTTGAATCCAACAAATTTATATCATTCTTTTTTATGGAAAATAGGGCTAATCTGCGCATTCGATTTATTTTTTTGATGAGCTTAATCGATGAATCTGCGGGACTTAGTCTTCCTTCAAAAGAAACAATTTGAGGATTCAGCAATACAGTTTGTTGTGCAATACACGCTCTCATATCATCATATTCGGGATAGTTTTCTGTAAATAATTCCTTTCTGTCCTGATATTTGAGAAAATTGGCAAAACCTACACGGTTATTTACTTGAATCAGTTCACTTCGCAACTTGCAATATATCAGAAGATAAGCATATGCGATATCTAAGTGTTCACATATGTTTTTGTTACCGCTATAAATTGCATAAAACAAATCATAAAGGAACCTTTGCTCCCCAGATAAAGGATAATATAATCGTCTTTCATAGTTTCTTACAGCGAGACCATGAAAAAAAGGTATATCTTTGCTGTCAAAAGGAGGATATGGTTCATCAACCGATGCATAGTCAGAAACGAACCCCCATTCATTTGGTTTGCATAAGGATTTCAGAGAGTAAATTATATCGTTTACCTCGTTTGAATATAAGTCACATTCACTTTCAGTTGCACTGAGCATTTTATACAACCATTTTATGTTGTATTCTTCAATATCTTCTGCGTTTTGTTTTGAAGAATCAACACTGACTACCCATTGATTTCTAAGCCTTTGAAACAAAAACAGTCTTATGCATACAGCTTTGAATGTTAATACGTAATATGAATCTGTTTCTGATGGTACTGAGTAAGATGTGTCCAACGGATATGAATCCATATTTTCTTTTTCAAATTCTTTTTTGCGTGAGGCTGTATAATTGTTCATTAAACACAGCCAGGAGAAATGGAACGAACTAGAAGAACAGTTAATATGAAAGTGATTTTCTGACATACCTTTATCCAAAATATGATTAAGTCTGTCGTTATTTGTGTGCATATTAATTGGCCACGAAAATACTTTTCTTTTAAAATTGGTTTGCAGATCTTTTCTTGCAAGAAATGCAGCGACAAAAATCAGGGGATCAATGGGGTGAGATAATTCTCGAAATTTAAGTAAACATTTATAATTACACAAACATTCATTTCTCACATCAGTTGTAAGTAAGTCTTTAACAGATTCTGCCAGCAAACCAAAAACACCAGAATAAACACTCCCACAGTTTTCAGCGATTTGTTGGGCATACTTATATGCATATTCTGCTTCGTTCAGTGAATAATGAGGAAATTGGTTTTGCAGGAGAGAGTAAAACTCTTCTTTGTTTGGCAACATACATATAGGAGTTTGTAAATCTTTGTTTTTGTTTTCAGTTTTTCTTTTCCAGCTATTCATTGCTTTCTCTGGAGAAATTCTTCTAAACAAAACAAACAAAGTATCTTCAATTACCATTTATTCTATCATCTCCCATTTGATGATTTGTCATTATTTGGTTCAAAAACTTCCAAACCATTTATTTCTTTTGAGAAATAATATGGAACAATGTCGTTCTTTTCACAGTCGTTTGTTAGAGCATTAAGAAATTTCCTTACGTTATCTATATTTATTTCGTTATGTCTTATTGGGAAAAATTTATTAATGATTGCTTCCGGAAAACCATTTTCAATGTGCTGATAAATACCTTCTAAATATTTTTTGAAATTTGCAGGATCGTTAGGGAGGTTTGATTCATATTTACAAATCGATTCTTCTAAGATTTTTATTAAGAACAAATTAACAGCAAGCAATTCGTTTTCTAGCCAATCTGTATTTATTAGAGATTCTATAGATATGTTAAAAGGATTCAATTCGTCGTTATTAAATGTGGTTTCAGCTTCAGGTCCGTTTTTTTCAGCAAATCCTATTCTGGGAATATAATAAGTTAGAGTTTTCCACATTTCAGCATTTGCGTTGGATGCTTTTTCTAAAACATATTTAGTCAACGAACCGTTGTTTGGAAAAATATGTTTGTTAACTTCAATATAAAGGCAAGATGAAAAACACTGCATATAACTTAAAGAGTAAAAAGGTAACGACATAATATATCTGTGTTGCCATTCTTGAAGAACATCATTCAGAGGAACTTTAATATATTTCCTTAATGCTGGTGTTAGCAAATTACTAAAAATCAATAGAGGGTGAGACGCCCAAATTAAATCTTCATCTTCGGTGCTCGCTCTGTATATTTCAAGTCCATTTCTTAATTTGTTTCTCCAATGTGTTACTTTATATATGTTATCATCCGCATTAATCGATTGGAGACAACTTTTATTTCGGGGAATAACAACATCACAAATGGATGGGAAATCTTTCTTTTTTATATACCATCCGAACATATTAGAATCATAAATTGGAGGTATTATATCCACATCAGGATTTACTATAAATGTTCCTATTGCATTTCTAAAAGACTTTGTAATATACCAAGTATTTGTTTCTAGAATATCCTTGTTTTTAGGATTACAACCAGTAACAAAAAATTCCCGAGTCATTTTTATACTCCATAGTGTTCGTATAATCTCAACAAGGTATCGGATATAACTACGATTTGCAATTTTCTCTAACTCTTTTAAAACATAAATAACATCACCAATATTCAATGAATGTGATTGATGAATAGTCTGCAACATTAAATGGAGAGTGTTATTTTTGTTAATTAATTCAAAATAATGCCGCGTTGTTTTATTGTTCAAACAATTAATGATATCACCAACGATTTTGTTGTTGATTTTTTCGATACTGGTATTGCTAATAGAATTTATAAGGTTCTGAAGCGTGTTAGATATCATATATTCAGCAGTTGACATTTCAGGTTTTATAAAATTTTCAATGCTATATAACAGGTATTTTTGAAAAGCTTCTAAATTGTGCTCTAAAATATTTCGTTGAGATTCAAAAGAAGCAAAGTGAAAATATTGTAAACAAGTAGGATGTTCTGATTTCACAGATCCCGGTACATATGCCGCATCTTCCATGTTTCTTAAGAAAACAACAAAATTGCATAAAGAACGAAGATTATGTGGAATAAGAGGGTAGTCTCCAAATTCATTTCTTGTTGGAATTAAAAGTGTTTTTCTCCAGATAAGGTGCATAATAGCATTAAAGACAGATGGCTTTTTATGACCGTCAAGCTTAATTTTCCATTTGTCCCAATCTTCTTTTTCTTCGAAAAGAAAGTTTTCAGCTCGAATTTCATTTAATTGCTCCAAGTTTAATTCTGGCATATAATGTCTTCTGTCTACTGGTAAAAGCTTTTCAATATATTTATATGATAAATCTCTTGAGATTCTTTCTTTTTCAGCATCTTTTTGGGCTTTTAATGATTTTTCAAAGTGGAACTTTAAAACTGTTTTTAATTGTTCTACATCAACAGATATCAAAACAATAACATTTTTTATAGATAAAATGCTTCGTATTTCTTCCATTATAGAAAATGAGTTTGTAACATTCATATCCAAATCATCTATTTGAATAACAAGATATCTTTTATCAGGATGTGTATCTTTCAAAACTATCGACAAAAAGTTGTCTACCATTTTTTTAAATAGTTCTTTGATGTGGACTACTTTTGTTGTTTCTGCTAAAAGTTGGTCACCTTGTTTTGTCCAGTCACCAGTACTTTTTAGAATTGCAGTATCATTTGCTTTTTTTGTTGCTTCAATAAAATTGCGTTTTTGTTCCACAAGGATATTTTCTTCAAATTTTTTGTATTCAGAATACATTTCGGCAGAAACATCAGCTATGATAGTTTCATTTTCGCTCATATTTGCTGTATCAATTTGAGGCAATTTATAAAAACTTGAACCGTAGATTGTATTCTCAATTTCTTGGTCACCTATCCATGTTAAGTCAGATGTTTTACTTTTATGCAAAAAATTAGCGAATGAACTCATAGCAGAGCTCTTACCTGTACCTCTTTTTCCAACGAAAGCAATACATGGATTAAAAGAAATTTCGGTTGTTTTTTCCTGATGTTTGTTAATGATATCATAAACGTTTTTTATTGCACCTTGATAAACATCATGAAAGAGAGAGTCTTCTTTATCATACTTTTCTTCAACCAAAACACCATACTGAGGGATTTTAGGGATTCTTAACACGCTCATTTTTTATAAATCCTTTCTTTTCTGACAATAATTAACTTTATGTTATTTATTGTCAGTTTTTTATATATAAAAAACCTATATATACATATATGTCGAAAAATGCAAAATGTTACACAACTTTTTTTGATTTTTTTGATTTTCTATCTTTTGCACAATTCCAGGTGTTTAAAACACATCACAATCACAAAACAAAAGTTCTGTTTAAACATATAAAGGAGGTTTAATATGAATCAAAAAAACAACTTGTTAAGAAACAAGGAAAAACTTAAAGAAATAACAGACAGCATCGAAAAAGGTATAAAAGATGTTTTTGAATCAGGCAGATATGCTGAATATCTGCAAGTAATGAGCCGATTTCATAATTATAGTTTCAATAACACATTACTTATATACATGCAAAAACCGGATGCAACACACGTTGCAGGTTTCAATAAATGGAAAGATAAATTCGGGCGTAGTGTCAATAAAGGTGAAAAAGGCATTAAAATCATAGCACCTACTCCGTACAAAAAGAAGATAGAAAAAGATGTTCTCGACCCCGATACAAAACTTCCGATGAAAGATGAAAACGGCGAAATTATTAAGGAAGAAAAAGAGGTTTCCATCCCTTCTTTCAGACCTGTTACGGTATTCGATGTAAGTCAGACCTCGGGCAAAGAAATTCCGACGTTGGCTTCGGATTTGAACGGCAAGGTTGAAAACTTTGATTTACTCAAAGAAGCAATCAGCCGTTCTGCTCCCGTTCCCATTTCATTCAAGCCTTTAAGACCCGATACAGACGGATATTTCAGTCAGAAAAGACAAGAAATAGTTATTCGTGAGGGTATGGGTGAAGTGCAGACGATATGTGCGATGATACACGAATCGGCTCACGCAAAATTGCATAATCCCGCAAATATTCCCAAAACGGATGATAAAAGCAAACTCTCCCGAAGCGATGAAGAAGTGCAGGCAGAAAGTATTGCATATACTGTCTGTGCATATTTCGGTATTGAAACGGGTGATAACTCATTTGGTTATCTAGCTTCCTGGTCACAGAGCAAAGAACTTAAAGAGCTGAAAGAAAGTCTTGATGTTATCAATATTACCTCTTCGGAGTTGATTACATCTATTGAAAAGAACTACAGAGCTATCGCTAAAGAACGTGGTGCAGAACTGACGAGTAAAAAAGATCCAGTTGAAGAACTTGCAAACGAGATTGACGATTTTGTGTTTAACTTTGACCCGTATGATTATAAAGACAGAATAGATGACCGTGAAGGATTCCGTGATGATCTTAAAACATCAATTCATAGCGGCAGATGTGAAGATGTTGCAGAGTGGCTTCAGGATATTGTCAGCGAAGGTTCAGAAGAAAGTAAAAGAGCATCAGAATTGCTTAATAAACTTTCACCATACATAAATACGCAGATTGATAAAAATGCGGAAATCCAAGAACCCGCTATTGAAATACCTCAAACAGATGATTTTTCAGATATACCCGTTCCTGACCCTGCTCTCAGCCGTGAAGCATTGCTGTCATTCGGATATACCGATGACAATATGTTTCCTTTAACCAAGAGCAGAGCTGCAGAACTTTTTATGCAGAACATTCCAGTTTATTGCATCTACAACGATAATTCGGAATCGATCATTGAAACGCCCGAAGCATTAAGACAGTATGACGGTATGTTCGGTGTTGAAAAAGCAGATTGGTCAAAGGCTCTTGAAACCGTAAAAGAAAAAGAAACAGCATTTTTTGAAAGTAAAACAGACTCGTTTGCTCTCTATCAGCTCATTCGTTCTGAAGCAACAGACGAACACCGCTTTATGAATACGGAATTTCTTGAAAAGCAAGGTCTTGCGATTTCAAGAGATAATTACAGCCTTGTCGCTACGGGTGAACTGAAAAAGCAAGGAGAAACCGTGCAAGTGCTTGACGGTATCTATGAGGATTTCAATATTCATCTTCCTGTTGATTACAAGGGTCAGTCTTGTTCGGTCAGCGATATCATTGCATTAAACAGAGGCGGTGATGTATCATTCTATTACGTTGACAGTATTGGCTTTACTCCTGTTCACGATTTCCTCCCGCAGAAAAACTATCTCAAAAATGCCGAAATTTCCACCGAAGATGATTACGGTATGATAGACGGGGTTATAAACAACGGAAAGAAACCCGAAACTGACAATAAAACAAAACAGAATGACATAGGTAAGAAACCGTCTGTTCTTAAAAGGCTTGAAGATGCAAAGAAACAAGTGGGTTCTGTTGACAATCCTATGCCGAAAAAAACAGAAAGGAATTTGATGTAATGAAACTGACATTTGAAGAAAACAACATCGTAGCTCTCTACAGTGGTGAAACCCGTGAGGAAACAATCGGAAAAATTGAAGGAATGATGCAGTATCTTGAAACCGACGAAGCGGAGCTTCGCCTGTTAAGCGAAGGAGCAATCATGAAACTCAAAGATATGAGCGATGAAGAATACTCCGAGCTTGACTTGTTCCCCGAAATATAAAGAAATGGGCAGGAAACTTCCTGCCCATTTTTATTACAGATTGATTATTTCAATTTTTTGTGGTTGAAGTTTGCTCCCGTAATAAACAACAGCATTATCTCTGATAACACCTTTGCGTGTACGGAGCTTTTTTAAATCGTTTTCTGTGAAACCGCTGAGTTTCAGACAAACTTTAAAATTTTCTTTGTTCTTTTTAGCTTTGTTACGTGTTGATAAATATTCAGCTCTTTCAGATACAGAAAACTCATCTTCGTATTGATAAGTCCATACCAGATTTCCTAAAAATCTTTCGGGTCCGATTAAATCGGATTTTTGTCCTTTCAGAAAACCATCATTGATAATCCTTTCGGCATTTTCTTTGGTGGTGTAGTGTATAAGACCTTTTTGGGCAATTTCTTCAAGTTTAGATGATTTCAGTTTGAACAGTGGGGAGTGGCTAATATAAGCAATTACAATAATTGAGAACAAAAAAATCATATACAAGTCAAAAGCTTCCATAGTAAATCCTTTCTTTGATTACTTATATATTTTTCATACACCAATTATTTGAACAAAAACAGCATTAAAAATTAAATTTTTGTAAAAGGAGGTTTAAAATGGCAGACAGAACAGATTATGAAGTAAAACTGCAAGAAATCTCTCAATTAACTGCTGATACTGAAAAGAGTCTTACCCGTTCAAGGCAGAATTGGACTTCTTTCCTTACAACTGCCGCACGGCTCTATAAATATCCGTATAACGAACAGCTTATGATTTATGCTCAAAGACCCGATGCAACGGCTTGTGCAGAGTTCAATATATGGAACAACACTATGAACCGATATATCCGCAGAGGTTCAAAAGGTATTGCACTCCTTAACAATGACGGAGATAACCCCGAAATACGTTATGTTTTTGATGTTTCCGATACTGGAACGAGAGAAAATTCAAGGTCTGTAAATCAATGGTTGCTTACAAATGAAAACGAGCAGGCAGTAATGTCGGCTCTTTCGGAAAAATATAATGTTTCGGAAAACAACGGTATTTCCGTTCAGCTTGAAAGTATTGCAGCACAGCTCGTTGATGAGTTTTGGAATAACCATAAAAGAACGATAATCGGCATCGTTGACGATTCTTTCCTCGAAGAGTATGATGAAGATAACATCGGTATGGCTTTCCGAAACGCAGGTGTAGTCAGTACAACATACGCTCTGCTCTCCCGATGCGGACTTGACCCCGATGGGTATTTTGAACACGAAGATTTTTTGAGTGTCTTTGATTTCAATACCCCCGGAACGGTTACAGTTCTCGGCTCGGCGGTAAGCGAATGTGCCGAAGATGTTTTAAGGCAGATTGAAATAACAATAAAGACCTTTGAAAAGGAAAGGAGCAAAGATTATGGCAGAAATCACTTACAGACGCAGCGGGGATTATCTCATTCCGAACCTCAAATTGAAGGACAGCGAGAAGAAACCTCTCGGCAAGTACGGAAAGATGAGAAAAGCATACCTGAAGGAACACAATCCGATACTGTGGAATCATCTCACATTGTCGGAGAAACTGTACGACCACCTTCACGAAGTGGAAGAATCGGCAACAAGCCGCATGGAACTGCTCATATCACAGATGAAACAGCAGTTCGGAGTAACGGAGGAACTGAAAGAGAAAGACCAGATGAAGTGGGTGCAGTTGATGAACAGTATTCATCACACAGCCGAGGAAACCGTGCTGAACGAACTGATTTACAGCTGACCTTTGATGCTCAGGAGGGCGAACAGATAAGTTTGTTCCCTTCCGAAGCCGAACAAATCCTAATGATAGACGAAACGGAGAGCGATTTGCCCTCCGTTTTTTCTTTTACAAAAACTCTTTCGCAAGATGTAATTGATGAAGCTCTGTGTATCGGTGCAAATGAAAAAGAAAGCAGAATAATGATTTGTGCTCATTTTATGAAAGGTAAATCACTTGAAGAAAATGCCGCTTTTCTTGCCAAACACTATGATAGCAACGGCGCAGGTTTTTATCTTAATGACCGCAAATATGCTATGTGGTACAGCATTGGCGGTATTCAGATTGCAGATGGAGAAACGGCAAATAAGCCTTATGCAACAACCGTAACTTGGGAACAGGCAGCGGGGAGAATAAAAGAACTTCTCGATGAAGGTAAATATATATCTCAATGGGAAATAGACCGTGCAGAAAACTTTGAAGCAAAGGATGTTGCGGAAAGATTGCTGTATATGACATCGGATATTTCAGATGAAGGAAAAAGTCTTAATCTTCTTCCTACCGTCAGAGATATAAAGGATTTACGAAAAGGTTATCCCGAAGAAACACAGATACTTTTTGAATATCTCAACAATCCAAAGAAACTGAAAACAATAGTTGCTGAAATGGAATTGTTTATGATGGCATACAATCAAGATAGAGGTGTTCTTCGTTTTAAATTCTACAGACCGCAAGAAATTCTTGACCGACTTAAAGATATGCAGGTTGAAAAACTTGTTTTCTCGGCTGACAGAAGCTATGAACCGGAACACAAGATGTATATTTCACAAGATGAAATTGACAATGTTTTATCTCAAAGAAAAACTGCGGAATATCGTTTGGAGGTTTATTCGTATTTCATTACGCATCACGACCCCGATGATCGAATGAAATATCTCCGAAAAAAACACGGAGAATACAGTAGCTCATACAACGGCATTGATAATCTTGAATACACCTCAAAAGGTATAAAGTTCGGACATGGTAATATCAGCAACCCTTATGCGGAAATTCAGTTGCCTTGGAAAAAAGCAAGCAAACGCATTGCGGAACTTATAAAGGCTGACAGATATTTGTCTGTTAAGGATAAAGAAAATATGCCAGATTACGAAAGGCACGTTTTAGCATCGAGCGTTCACGCTTTCTTTTTCGGTGTTAATGAAAACAAGCCTTTTACAGAAAACGATTCTATTTATTATTGGGAAAACGTAAAGGTCATTAAAGAGCAGCTCACAGACCCCATAAGGGTCAGAGAGATATATAACGATATGATGGTCCCTGTATGGAACGAAACAAATCCCGATGACAGATATTATGAGTATCGCAAAAAAGGCTTTGAAGATATGACGGCATACATAGAGGGTAGATTTTCGGTTTACGGAAAAGATGCATCGCTTGAACCGTTACCGAAGATAGAGGAAAACGCACCCTCAAAATCCACATATTTCAATGATGTTTTGGATATAATCGCTGATAACCCTGATGATGTTATTCTCTTTCAGGTCGGCGATTTTTTTGAAATGTACGGTGAAGATGCCGAAATTGCAGTCGAACAGCTCGACTTGATTGCTACAACAAGATATATTCCCGAAATGGGAACCGTACCTATGTGCGGGATACCCTCACACAGACTTGAACAGAATGTCGAGAAACTTCGTGAACATTTCAATGTTATTGTATCAGGTATAACCAATGGTGAAAGAAATCAGTACAGACTTCCTTCTTATGGTGAAGATTTTGATGAAAAATCGTTCAAAAAAGCAAAAGAGCTGATTGATGAGTTTTGCGTTAAGGAATACGGCAAAGGAGCAGATTTCAGCGATCTTCAGAATGTTGAAGTTGCATACACAACATTAACCGATGCGGAAATTCCCGTTCAGGTTTGTGTAAATCTTGTGGATTTCAGAATTGACCGTTATGTTGATAACAATCATTTTGACAGCCGAAGTTATGACAGTCTTGAAGCATTGGTCGAAGGTGAGCTTTACGGCTTGGATTTTGATGATTTGGTGTATATTCCCGATGAAGCTCTTGAAACCAAAACATATACAAGAGAAGCAGAGAAGTTTGATAACTTTGATGATATTGACCCTGCTGCCGTTCGTGAAAATCTTGCCGAGAACGGAATTTTAAACGGTGAAGTAGTTGACCCCGAAGCATTGAAAAATGCTCCGTTCATTCAGCAAGTGATGAATGATGTAACAACAACTTTTACAACACCTGCAGGACATAACTATTCTCTCGGTGATGAAATAGTTACAATGTGGGATAACGATGAGCCTTCTGCTATTTTCCAAATAGAAGATGTAACGGAAGATTATATCTACTACACATTTCCTGACCTTCCCGAGCAGGATGCGGTTGAAATGCGCAGAGAGCAATTTGAGAAATATCTTGATTCGGGTAATTTAACCGTAAAATCCGAACAGTCTGTTTCTTTGTCGGAAAGGTTTGAAATTCACGAAATATCCGTACCCTATGAGGGAGATAAATTCGCAGTTTACGATAATGAAATGAATGATTTCTATATCGCCGATGACAACCTCACACATTGGTTTGATACCGAAGAAGAAGCTCTTGCGGATTTGGAGGAAATAAAGAACAGAATTGCATCCGAAAAAACAGTTGTCAAAGAAATCCAAGAACCCGAATTTCCGTACAATGTAGGTGATGTAATCTATCTTGAAGATAATACACCATTTGTTATCGAAGCTATCGGTAAACACGACATACGGATGAGGGATACAACTCTTGTTTATCCCATCAGCAGGTCCGAAAGCAGAGAAAGTTTTGCAAGGCTTCTTGAACGATATCCGCAGACACAATCTGCTCACGAAGCATCTGATATTGTAGAAATAAAGCCTGACAGCTTGAAACTCTCTATCGGATTTTCTGAACATCCTGTGTTCTATGACAGACAGCTCAATGACAGATTTACAGACTTATCCTTTGCTCTCGGCAACATACTTCTCGGTGTGCTTGATGAGAAACAGCACAGAGAACGAAACGAAAAAGAGATAGGCTGGTATCACAAAACAGATTTCAGAATAGATGCCGTTATTGACGGTGAAGATTTCACCTATACGGGCAGATTTGATATTGGTGACGGTGAAGGTGACTTGATTGCTCATATTAAGAACAATCTGAATTACTCTTTGCAGGCAAATAATCCTATGTATGCCGTATGGCAGAGTGAAGGCGGTGGAGATCTTGTTGATACAAAAGTTGCTGAATTTCAAAGAGGTCTTGAAATATTAGTGCCGTATTTGGAACAACATTCTGAACTCACACCCAATGACGAAAAAAAGTTTGCCGAGATTATGGCAACAGAGGTTGATTGGTGGAGCAGACGGGAAGAAACATCAGACTATTCCATAGAAACAGAAGCGGTATATCCCGCCGTTGAAAACGGTTTGCCTTATGATGTTGTTCTGCAAACTATCAAAACAACAGAACCCGAAATATCCGAAGAAACGGTTGCGAGAGATAATTTCCGTATAACTGACGAACATCTCGGTGAAGGTGGAGCAAAAGCAAAATTCCGTATGAATATGGATGCCATAAATCTGCTGAAAGAACTTGAATTTGAAGGAAGAAATGCAACTCTCGAAGAACAAAAGGTATTATCCCGTTATGTTGGTTGGGGTGGTTTGCCCGAAGCCTTTGATGAAACAAAAGAGAATTGGGCAGACGAATACAAGGAGCTTATTGTTGCACTTTCGCCCGAAGAATACGAAACTGCAAGAGGAACTGTTCTGAATTCACATTACACAAGTCCCATAGTTATCAAAGCTATGTATGATGCTCTTGCAAATATGGGATTTACCAAAGGTAATATCCTTGAGCCTTCAATGGGTATCGGTAATTTCTTCGGTATGCTCCCCGATGAAATGAAAGATTCAAGGCTCTACGGCGTTGAGCTTGACAATCTTACTGGCAGAATTGCAAAACAGCTTTATCCAAAAGCAGATATTACTATCGGAGGATTTGAAACAACAGACCGAAAAGACTTTTACGATGTTGCAATCGGAAATGTGCCTTTCGGACAGTATAAGGTTAATGACAGGGCTTTCAACAAGCTCGGTTTTAATATTCATAACTACTTTTTTGCCAAAGCACTTGACCAGGTACGTCCCGGCGGTGTTGTTGCTTTCATCACAACTCGACACACAATGGATTCAAAGAATCAGGATGTAAGAAAGTATCTTGCTCAACGGGCAGACCTGCTCGGTGCTATCCGTTTACCGAATAATGCTTTTAAAGCTAATGCAAACACAGAGGTTGTTTCGGATATTATCTTCCTTCAGAAAAGAGAAAGTCCCATTGCCATAGAACCCGATTGGGTAGCTCTCGGAACAAATGAACAAGGCTATGCAGTCAACCGATATTTCCTTGATAATCCCGAAATGGTTATGGGCAGAGAAACAGAAAGAAGCACAGCTCACGGTATGGATTACACCGTAGAACCGTATGAGGATTTATCTCTTTCAACACAGCTTGCTTATGCTGTTCAAAATATCGGCGGTACATATACCGAAGCACAGATAACGGATTTGAGCGAAGAATCGGAAGTTAAGGTTTCCAAATCCATACCCGCAGACCCAGATGTGAAGAATTACTCTTTTACCGTTGTTGACAATGAGGTTTATTACCGTGAAAACAGCATTATGGCTGTTCCCGAAGTCAATGCAACCGCAAAGGAACGAATAAAGGGAATGGTAAGTTTGCGTAACTGTGTCAATGAACTCATCGAACTGCAAATGAATGAGCGAACTACCGATTATGAAATCAAAGAAAAACAAGCGGAACTTAACTATCTGTATGATACTTTTTCAAAGAAATACGGTCTTATCAATGACCGTGCGAACAGATTGGCTTTTGAGAGTGATTCGTCATATTATCTGCTCTGCTCATTGGAGGTTCTTGATAACAACAAGAAGCTCAAAAGAAAAGCCGATATGTTCACCAAAAGGACAATCAGACAGAGGAATCCCGTTGACAGAGTTGATACAGCAAGTGAAGCACTTGCAGTTTCAATAGGTGAAAAAGCCTGTGTTGACCTCGGATATATGGCACAGCTTATGGGCGGTGCAGATAAAATCCCGCAAATCGTTGAGAGTTTAAGAGAGGTTATTTTCAAAGACCCCTTAACGGGTTCTTTTGACTATGACCAAAATGGAGAGAATTGGGCAAATGGTTGGCAGACCGCTGATGAATATTTATCGGGTAATGTCCGTGCAAAGCTTCGCACGGCAAAGCGGATTGCGGAAAATAACCCTGAGTTTGAAATCAATGTTACTGCACTTGAAAAGGTGCAGCCGAAAGAACTTGAAGCAAGTGACATTGAAGTTCGTATCGGTACAACTTGGATAGATAAATCATATTTTCAGCAGTTTATGCAGGAAACTTTTGAAACACCGTACAGATTACAAAACTATGTCAATGTTAAGTATTCTCCCGTAACTGCCGAATGGAGAGTTGAAGGTAAATCATACATAAGTGATAAAGATATAGCGGCACATACCACCTACGGCACAAAAAGAAAAAGTGCTTATGAAATTCTTGAGGATTCTCTCAATCTCCGTGATACAAGAGTTTTTGATGTGGTTTATGAAGATGGTAAAGAAAAACGAGTGCTGAACATAAAAGAAACAACTCTTGCGGCACAAAAGCAACAGCTCATAAAAGATGCGTTCAGAGATTGGATTTGGAAAGATCCCGACAGAAGGCAGACACTTGTAAAGCAATACAATGAAGAAATGAACTGTATCCGTCCTCGAGAGTTTGACGGAAGTCATATTACATTTTCAGGCATGAATCCTGCTATTGAATTGCGAGAACATCAGAAAAATGCAGTTGCTCATGTTCTTTACGGTGGTAATACTCTTTTGGCTCACGAAGTCGGCGCCGGTAAAACTTTTGAAATGGTCGCTTCTGCTATGGAGCTGAAAAGGCTCGGTCTTTGCAGTAAATCTATGATTGTTGTTCCGAACCATTTGACAGACCAATGGGCAACTGAGTTTCTTTCACTCTATCCCTCTGCAAACATACTTGTTACCACCAAGAAAGATTTTCAGCCTGCCAACCGTAAGAAGTTCTGTGCAAGAATTGCTACGGGTGATTACGATGCAGTTATCATAGGTCACTCACAGTTCGAAAAAATTCCTATATCTTTTGAAAGACAAGAAAGACTTTTAAAAGAAGAAATAGCAGAAATCACCTCAGGTATTGCTGAAATGAAAAGCAATAACGGTGACCATTTCTCGGTAAAGCAGTTGGAAATCACAAAAAAGAAACTTGAAATAAGGCTTGAAAAAATGCGAGCTGACCATAAGAAAGACGATGTTGTTACTTTTGAACAGCTCGGTGTTGACCGTATATTTGTTGACGAGTCGGACAACTATAAAAATCTCTTCATTTATACAAAAATGCGTAACGTTGCAGGTCTTTCAACAAGCGAAGCACAGAAGTCAATGGATATGTTTTTGAAATGCCGTTATCTTGATGAGATAACAGATAATCGTGGTGTCATATTTGCTACGGGTACACCGATTTCAAACTCTATGACAGAGATGTATACCATTCAGAGATACTTGCAGTATGACTGTTTGCAGGATATGCGAATGGGTCACTTTGACTGTTGGGCATCACGATTCGGTGAAACTACAACGGCTCTTGAACTTGCACCTGAAGGAACGGGATACAGAGCAAGAACAAGGTTTGCAAAGTTCTTCAATCTTCCTGAACTGATGAACATATTTAAGGAAGTTGCCGACATCAAAACCGCAGACCAATTACATCTTCCGACTCCCGAAGTTGAGTACCATAACTGTGTGAGCAAGCCTACGGAAACACAGCAAGAAATGGTTAAACTTCTTTCTGAACGAGCTACAAAGGTACACAGCGGAGCTGTTGACCCTTCGGAAGATAATATGCTGAAAATTACTTCTGACGGCAGAAAACTCGGTCTTGACCAACGAATAATAAGTCCTTTGCTCCCCGATGAGAAAACAACAAAGGTAAATCAATGCGTTAATAACATTCTCCGTTATTGGCGTGATGGTGAAGCAGACAAACTCACACAGCTTGTATTCTGCGACATCTCAACTCCGAAAGGGAAAACATCAGGCAAAACAAAACTTGAAGTTTTAACGGAATCGCAAGAAGAAAAGTTATCCCGTCCGTTCACTATCTATGATGATATCCGTGACAAGCTGATTGCAAACGGTATGCCATCTGAACAGATAGCATTTATTCATGATGCAGACACCGAAGCGAAAAAGCACGACCTTTTCGGGAAAGTGCGAAACGGACAAGTCCGTGTGCTTATCGGTTCAACTCAGAAGATGGGTGCAGGTACTAATGTTCAGGACAGACTTATAGCTCTTCACGATTTGGATTGTCCTTGGCGGCCTCGTGACCTTATTCAGAGAAAAGGCAGAATTGAACGACAAGGCAATATGAACCCGAAGGTTCACGTTTGCAGATATGTCACCGAAGGAACATTTGATGCATACTTGTGGCAAACGATTGAAAACAAGCAGAGATTTATATCTCAGATTATGACTTCAAAAACTCCCGTTCGTTCTTGTGAAGATGTTGACGAAGCTGCATTGTCTTATGCTGAAATCAAAGCTCTTTGTGCGGGTGACCCCCGAATAAAGGAACGAATGGATTTGGATGTAGATGTTTCAAAGCTGAAAGTGATGAAAGCGGAACATCAGAGCAACCAATACCGTCTGGAAGATAATCTTCTGAGATATTTTCCGCAGACTATTGAAAGTTTCAAAGGTTATATTAAGGGATTCGAAGCCGACAAGGTAACTCTTGCAAAATATCCTTTACCCGTTGAAGGATTTATCGGTATGGAAATCCGTGGGGATAAACTCACAGACAAAGAAAATGCGGGTGCCGCTTTGCTTGATGCTTTAAGAGATGTAAAGACGAAAGAACCCGTTTTAATCGGTAAATACCGAGGTCTTGATATGTATGCTTCATATAACGCATTTGAGCAAGAACACGAACTTGTTCTGCGTGGAGAAATGTCGCATAAGACAGCTCTCGGAACGGATGCAAGAGGTAACATAACCCGTATTGACAATGCACTCGGAAATCTTGATAAGCGATTGGAAGATGCACGTCAGCATCTTACTGATCTCTGTAAACAACAAGAAGCGGCAAAAGCCGAAGTCGGAAAACCATTCCCGCACGAACAAGAACTGACAGAAAAGGTTGCCCGTCTTACCGAACTTGATACGTTGCTCAATCTTGCGGACAAGGGTGAAATATCACCCGACCAAATTGTAGCTAAAAGCAGCAGACCTTCGGTTCTTGATAAGCTGAAAGATGCAAAGGCACAGAGTAAAGCTATGAGCGATAATAAAATCGGTAAAACAACTAAAAGAGAGGAAGTGATATAAATGAATTTATCAATCAAACCAATCAAACCTGAAGAAATACCGTTTTCATATTCGCAGTCACAGAATGACAATATTGAAAGCGGTTGTATCGGTTTTCTCCGTGGGGATTTTGATACAAGTGGCAAAGGCTTTTACACTACTTGGGAGGATAAAGTAAAGTTTTTAAAAACTGACGATTTCAAAAAAGAATTTGATGATGTTATCAATTCCTTGCGATATGGTTATGGAGAGCTTCTGAAAGACAGAAGCTCTCTTTCTACTTATTGTCGCAGTAATCCCGAAGGAGCTATTGAAGGTAACTACATAACAGAATACGGTTTCAGAGTGGATACGGATAACCACAGTTATATATTGCGATGCAACGATACCAAAGGCGATTATAACTTTTATGTTTATGCTTATGACCGTGAAACATTTGAAAAATATCTTAATGAAATAGGAGGTAAAACAATGGACACAGCCGAATTAAATGAAAAATTGTATGATTTGATGTCTGCAGAGCAGGAAAAATTCAAAGACTGGTTGTTAAAACAATCACCCGAAGAAATATTGAATCATACACAGGAATATACCGTGCGTGAGGATATTCTTATAGCTTTTTCCGAAATTCAAATTCCCGCTAATCTTGCACTAGCTTTGTTAGAATCTCCTGCACCGTTGCAGGAAGTTTATGACCTTTTCAGTGACAAAGAAACTGACTATATGCAGACTTTGAGGGATTCAATAACAGAAACAGCAGAACATAATTTTGAGGTTCAACAATCGAAAAAAGAAGCAACCATAACCGTTTTAACAATCAGACCCGGTGAAGAACCTACAATAGATGAAATTGATGCCGGACTTGAAAGTTTACAGGAACAGGTCGGTGGATATATTGAAGCTTTTTACCCATTTGAAGAACCTGTCGGTATTGTATGTAACGAAGAAGGTAAAATAAATGGTATGCAATTAAATCGTGCTTTACGTGATGATGAAAATAATATCTATGATATTGTTTCGGGAACTTTCCTTGTTGTAGGACTTGGTGAAGAAGATTTCTGCTCTCTTACTCCTGAACAGATAAAAAAGTATTCAGAGTTTTTTGCACAACCTGAAATGTTCTTTATGCTCGACGGTGAAATAAAGGCGATTCCGTATAATGACCCAAGACAATATCCGCTTTATGATAAGTCTTTTTCGGAAGCAAGAGAAAGAGAAGAAATCACAGCCTTCAGACTTTCTTCAAGAGCTGACAACATGTGCAAAACTGCCATTGAAGCTGCTATCGGTGATAGCTATTCAAACAATAAGCTTGATCCCGAAGGTGCAAAAAAGGTTGTTGAGATGTATGGCGCAGAGCGAGTGGAAAAGATTCTTGCTCTGACTGTTATAGTCAAAGATTGGGATAAAAGAATATCTCCTGAAAACAAAGCTTGGGCAAAAACTGTTCGTCCGAATGATGTTAAAGAAAAGATTGATTTAACTCTTGTTGTTGACGGAGTAAATCCCGGTCTTACTGACATTTTCATAAAGCAAGTCAAGAAACTTGAAGATGAACGAAAACCGTCTGTTTTGAAAAAACTTGAAACTGCGAAAGATAATGTTGCTCCTTCAACATCAGTACCCAAAAAGAAAGAACAGGTGCTTTGATTTGAAAGAACTCAAAAGTATTAAACTTAATTTTTTCGTAAGCGATACTGAAAGACAACAAATAAAAGAAAAAATGAACCTATACGGATGCGAAAATATGAGTGCTTATCTTCGCAAAATGGCTATTGATGGTTATGTGATTAATCTTGATATTCCTGAACTCGGTGAACTTGTTACTTTGCTTCGCAGAGCAAGTAACAATATCAATCAGATTGCAAAAAAAGTTAATTCCACGGATAGAATATATATGAGTGAGATTAAAGAGATACAAAATCATCAGACACAAATTTGGGACATGATAAATAGAATTATACTGTTGCTTACCAAGCTAGAATAAAATATGAGTTTGTTTTTTGTTGCATTTTTCAATAATAGCGACAATGTTGTTGTGATTATTTACAATTTATCAAACTGAAAACTGTCTAAAAGGCAGAAAAACTTATTTTTTTAAAAAAATTGTGTAACAAACCGTATGTTTTGTCATATATGTATAAGAGTTGTGCAAAATCTGACTTTTGCGAAAGAAAATATGATTTATGTTGTTTTGCGTGAAATTATAAACATCAATCATATCATATTGGATGAAAGATAAGTATTTTATAAATGTCACGAACGCAAAGGGTGTACCTTTCCTTATTGTAATATTTTCTTCTGAATTTTGTGCCCATAATTCTTGCGGTCAGATTTGCACAATTCTTATTGTTGCGGTGTTGCATTTGCAATACCGCCGCTTTTTTATTATTATGAGTATGTAACGAAAAAATTTTTAAGAGATTTGGTAAAAAAATCGTACATATAGTTGAGGAACCTCAAACGGAAAGGAGAACGCAATGAACGATGCATCAATAATCAGTTTATATTGGGAACGCTCCGAAAACGCAATAAAAGAAACTGATATAAAATACGGCAAACTCTGTAATCACTTGGCAAACAACATTCTGAATAATGTTTGCGATGCCGAGGAATGTGTCAATGATTCATATTTAACGGTTTGGAACTCTATACCCGATGAAAGACCGAATAATTTTTCTGCCTTTTTATGCAGAATAGTAAAAAATCTGTCATTCAAAAAATTAGAACATATTTCTGCACAGAAAAGAAAACCCGAAATGCTTGTTTCCCTGAATGAGTTGCAGGATTGTTTGTCTTCATCATCAGATACCGAAATGAGCTATGACACAACGGAACTTGGTAAAATCATCAGCAGATTTTTAAGACAACAGACTGAAACTAATAGGAACATATTTGTCCGCCGATATTGGTATTATGAGTCTGTAAAGGACATAGCTGCCGATTACGGATTTAAAGAAAAGAAGGTTTCAAATATTTTGTTTGAAACAAGAAAAAAGCTCAAACGATATCTTGAACAGGAGGGATACAATTTATGATTAACAACATCTTAAATGAAGCAATCAATTCGATTGATGATGATTTGATTTCAAATGCCCATTCAAATAACAGCAGTAAAAAAAGCTATAATAAGTATCTTGCCATAGCCGCTGTGTTTTCGATTGTGATTATGGCTGTTGTTTTTGGAAATAGATTTGATAACAAACCAACAATTGATACAGGTATTAACAATGAAAATACAACCAGTACAAATGGTGATGCCTGTGGCATAGTTGATACATCTGAAAAGATAAGCGATAATACGATTGAGTTTATAGGAACAGCCTATACAAAAGAAGAAATTTGGGCGTTTGTTGAAAAGAACAAATACAACATCGTTAATGTGCTTGCTGCTGAGTACAATAAATTTGACAGCGTTTTTAATATATCTACTGTTGGATATATCCCTGTATCTTTGGGTGAAAAAAACACACTTTCTTTGGAATATATTACGCTGCCCATAACAACAGAAAATAATATTATTGCAACTGTAACTCTTTTCAAAACAGAAAATGGGATTGAGTATTCAATAGAGACTGGTAGTGATAATTGCAATAATCTTCACAATGCTCTTTATGAAAATAAAAATAGCAAGCTTGCATTTTTCTATTTTGGCGGATATACAGAAGTTGCAATATCTCCTGATAATACAAAATATATTATTAAAGGAAACAAATCTGTTTTGATTGATGAAAATATAAATTATTACAAAAAATTTGTTACAGATTACAATGTGTTTTCATTTAAATCTTTGAGTGATGAAAACAACTATATTTCGGTAAAACCTTTGCAAGAAGAAGTAGCTACAGATAAAAATCTGACGGAGAGTGCGATTCATGAAAACAACAATACTCAAGGTGACACAACCGTTTCAACACAGAAAACATTGCACCATGTTTCTGTTGACAACATTTTATCCGAAAATGTATCTAAAGTTGAATGGAGTAACGGATACTATGTTCTGATGGAACAACCCTACAAACAATGCACAAATAAACAAGAGGAAAAAATATTAGCTTATATATCTGATTTTGAGCTTATCGAAACAAATATTTCTGATATTCCTACAGGAGGTGGATGGAATGTAAAAATTCATTATGAGGATGGTTCATTCGTTGAAATCGTACTTTTGAATGAAAACTGTATTTATATAGTTGATTCAGATGGGCACAGTCCTTTTTATACGGATGATACCGAAAATGCTAAAAACTTAATAAATTATATGGTCTCTTTCGTGAATTAAGATGGTTTAAATTAGATATGTAGGCTTTGAAGGAGTGTAAAAAATGAATAACATTTCTCGTAGAATAATGTCAGTTGTTGTTGTTCTGGCATTAGTTTTTTCAATATCAAGTTTTGGCTCGGCAAATGCAGTAAGTTCTTCTTCAATAACTGCACAAGAGATTTCTACACTTATGGAAGGTTCTTTGGGAGACCTTTTACGCACCGTCAAAAGTTCTCCAAACCTTTTAGGCTTAGATTCTTCAAAAGTGTCAACAGCTTATCTTGGTAATCCTTTTACGATTGCTTCTGTAGAAGATGATGAAATTGATAGTAAAACAAACATCAGTTATATTCCGCTGATTTCCGAAGGTGAAATAATTGCAATTGTTACAATCCTTAAAAACGGCAATGAATATGACTGTTCAATCGGTATAGATTTTGCTGATGAACTTGATGCATATTTAAAGTCAGAAAACGATGATGTTGCATTGGTGTTCAGCGATTATGATTTAATTGCTATTGATTCCTCATCAAACAATGAAGTGTTGTATGATTATCCTGATGAAGTAAGTACATATTCACTTTCCGACCCAATTTCATATTCAGATGTAAGCCTTAATACCAATGTTGTGGATTATAGTTCATTGTGTAATGAAAGTTATTCTCTTCCTAATGTTCCCGCTTCTCGTGCATATAACTATTTTTCATCATACCCTATCGTATTCCAAGGTGACTTGCCGATATGTTGGGCAGCAGTCGTTGCATCTATGGTAATGTATGAAATGCCTTCGCAGTATCCCGAGTTGTATGCAACACAGGTTTGTAATAAAATAGGGCACTCATATACGGGTGGTTCCCCGAGCGTTGATGTTGTTAATGCTTTAAACGCATATTTACCTGACATTTATGTTCCTACTTATTTCTCTTACGCAATGTCAACAAGTGCAGTGAAAACTATAATTGACAATAATGACCCTGCTTATATGTCATCCTATAGAATAGACGATGATTCCAGCAGACACGGAACGGCTCTTTGCGGTTATAGCATAAATGGTTCGACTTTCCAAATTAGATTGATGGATCCCGCATACCAGTGTTTCAAATTCTCGACATATACAAATTCTGTTTTCAGATTTGCGTTTGGTTCACAAACATTTCAGTGGTCTGCTACAGTAAGACTTCTTTATAATGTTTGATTTATAAAAAATGATTGGCGATTAAGTCTTTTTACAACGATTGTTATCGTTTCAGAAAAAATCGCCGTAATTATTGGTGCTTTGTTAAATAGATAAACTAACTGTGAAAAAGACCTTCAACCATTTTGTTGTGGTTGAAGGTCTTTGAACTTTCATTTTATATTTAATAAACATTTGTTACACATCTATGTTTGATTTGTGTAGTACAAAACATTATTTTAATATGCTTGCAAGAGTAACATTTATTTTATATTATTTAATTTGAAACGGAGGTTATGCTATGAAAGTTTTAGGCTTTATCGGTAAACTATTTTTGAAAATCATTTTTGCTCCCTTGTGGCTTTTGCTTACAATTCTTATAGGGATTTTTTCAATGCTTATAGGGATTGCCGCTTGGATATTCTGTATCGTTGCAATAGTGCTTGGAATAGTAGGCATATTTGTTTTTATTACTGAAACGGTTAAAGATGGTTTGCTTGTTTTGTTTCTGGCATATTTATTAAGTCCTTGGGGAATACCGATGTTTGCTACTTGGGTATTATCAAAGTTTATTCTTTTTAAAGAATGGCTGACAGCAAAGGTTTATTAAATGGCAGTAACAAAAATAATTGCGATGCATCAAAGCGAAGGGCTGACGATAGCTAAAAGTATAGGCAATAGAACGGATTACGGAATGAATCCTCAAAAGACAGAAAACGGAAGATTTGTATCATCGTTTGCTTGTGACCCTCATACCGTTGTTTCTGAATTTGTGTTATCAAAAAAACAGTATTATTCCTTGACCGGGAGAAAACCAAAGAATGATATTTTGGCTTACCAAGTGCGGCAATCATTTAAACCAAGCGAGGTTACACCTGAAGAAGCTCATAAAATCGGATATGAATTTGCAGAACGTTTTTTAAAAGGTAAACACGCATTTATAGTCTGCACTCACACGGACAAAGCTCATATCCATAATCACATTTATTTCAACTCAACAACTCTTGACTGTAAACGAAAATTCAGAGACAGATACTTTATTTCAAAAGATGTTGCAAGACTTAGTGATTTGATTTGTATCGAGCACAGTTTATCTGTTGTTGAAAATCCGCAAAGACGAAATACTGCATATAACAAATGGGAGGGATACCAAAAGGTTCCCTCCCTTCGTGATTTGTTGCGAAATGATATTGATGAGGTTTTGAAAAACAAGCCAAAAGATTTTGAAGATTTTATTTCGCAAATGAAAGAGAATGGCTATTCCGTAAAGTTTGGAAAGCATATTTCTTTCTCAAATCCAAGGCAAAAGAAAAATATAAGATTGCGTTCACTCGGAAAAGGCTACTCAGAAGAAGAAATCAAAGCGGCTATCCAGTGTAATAAGGTTTATCGAAGAAAGAAAGACACAAAGAAACAAAAACCTTCAAGTCTTCTTATTGATGTTCAGCAGAAACTTGCTGAAGGTAAAGGGAAAGGATATGAAAACTGGGCGAAGGTTTTTAATTTAAAACAGATGGCAAAGACTGTTTTGTATTTGCAAGAAAACGGATTTGCAGATTATGATGAGTTTTCAAAAAAAGTTGATGAAATGACAGCTAAAGTCAACAAGCTTCGAGAAGAAATAAAGACATGTGAAACACGGATAGAAGAGCTTACTGAACTTCGTGAGCAGATTATAAATTATTTCAACACTCGTGAAATTTTTGCAAAATACAAAGCGTCAGGTTATTCAAAAAAGTTTCTTGCTGAACACGAAACTGAAATCATTTTGCATCGTGCAGCAAAGAACAAGTTTAATGAACTTGGTTTAAAAAAATTGCCAACCGTTAAGTCAATAAATACAGAATACTCAGAATTGATAGCTAAAAAGAAAAAGGCATATTCTGAATATTATTCTCTGAAAGATAAACACAAAGAAATGCTTATCCACAAAGCTAATGTTAATAATATCCTTGGAGTTTCCTATAGAAAAAAACTTGGTGCATATATCAATGAAAAAGTTAAAGAAATATAAAAGCAAGAACTCCCCCCACACTAAAAGGGAGTTCTTGCCATAATTTTGTTTTGATATTTTACTTGTGTAATTGTTTTTCTATATTAACTAGTTTGTCATATAAATCATTGATATTATTTTTTAGCGTTTTGCATTTGTAGTTATCAATAATTTCTTCAAATTTTTTATTTGCAGTGTAGCAATTAATTAGTATATCAACGATAGTCTTAACATCTTGTTTATAAACCTTATTTCTTGAAAAATCGATTGCTTTCTTTTTTACTAACTTTTTGTTTATAAAATCTGAAGTAAAATATAAAGCAACTAACTCAGATGTTTCTTTCCATATTCTAAACAAGAAATATTTATCTGTTTGGTCAGATACAATAAAGACTTTAATTTTTTGAGAATTTGGAACGATTTGCATTTTAAAAGCCTCAATTAAGTTTTCTTTTTTTATTTGACTTACATTTATGCCCAAAGCAAGAATTATATTTTCTATTAGTTTATCTCGAAATACAAGCAAAAATAAAACAGTTAGTACAAACACAATTGAGTAACAACTAACTTGCAGTTTTATTGAGTCTTGAAAAAAAACAGGAATTAGTGCAAGTATTATTGTTTGTAAAAGTGCTATAACGACATCTACAATATTTTTAATGGATTCTTCTTTTTTCATGTTTACCTCCTACCAAATGTTATTATATATTTTTTTAGAGTTCCGTCCTGTTTTATTATCTAATTGTTCAAAATCAAAAGATATCTGTTGAAGCTTTTGTGAAAGAACAAGGGGAACTCCAGGTAATATTAAAATGTTTTCAATTTCATTTTTTAAATCATTAACAATATAGGTTGTATAACTTATGTCATTTTTAACAATTCCTAGGTCTGCCTTTTTTTTATAGCCATACATTATTTCATATAAGGTCAATAAGTATACAGCTGTATGTATTGGAAATTTTCCTTTTCTATATATTCTAAGACGTTTATATTGCTTATAAGATACAAAAAAACCGTTCACAGGATTAGCATGTGCGGTTTTTAAGAATCTATTTCGTAAAAAGTAATAATATAGTCTTCTGTATTCTATGTCTTCACCATTCATGTAGCCTTCTTTTTTCGCAATATATTTTAACACCTGAACAACTGCTTTATTCTCTTTGTTTTTTAGTTCTTCAATTTTTGTATAAGTTGACATAAATATACTCCTTTTTATTCTTTGATGTTTAGTATAACAGTTCCCGCATAAGAGCGTAGCAAATCAAATTTTATTTGATTTTTTTGTAGGGGATTGGGGAAGATAATTCACCAACAAGCAATAAAATCACAAACTCATTTTTGCGATTTTGGGTAATCCTACGTAGGATTGCACTGCTTGCCCTAATTATTTATCATTGATACAAAATATTTTGTGAGTTTTCGCATAATGGTTCCTCTCTTTCTTTTATTTGTTAGATGTTTGTAATTTTACATCCTATATATATATGTCGAAAATCATCAAATGTTACATGAAAAGTTTTCTGAAAAATAAAAAATCTGCTTATTGTACAAAAGTAAAGCTATAGAATTGTTCACATTGACAACGTAAATTCAGATTAATATTTTTAAAATCAAAAAAGTTCTACTTATGCAATGATTTTGTGATTTGAGTTGTCATCTTACATTGTTTACCTTATAAATTATTAAATTTGAAATATCAGATTCAATTTTATGCAAGTGTTAAATGTTAACTTTCTGTTAATATTTAAATATTCTTTGAAATAATTCACTTTTTTTTCTATATGTATATATAAGACGTAGGGGTGGTGAACAATGAATTGGACAAGCAGGAAATTATTTGTTTGTTAGAGAAAATTATATTAATTGAATGTGATAAGTATTACAAAGATATGGATGCAGATTTGGTTTCCGAATGTGTTGATTTCCTTCTTGAACTGCAAGATGTCAAGATTGACAAAGAAAAAGTTGAAAAAGGCAGAGCTAAATTAATTGAACTGATGAATAAGAAGGCTCGGAGTTAATAAAAAGTAAGAAATTTGTGTTTTAAATGAAGTGATGTATGTTGCAAAAAAAGTCGAAGGCTCCGATGTGTGCAACAATATACCGAAGCCTTCTTTTTGAGAGATACTGTCGACCTTTCACGGCTGGAGTAGTTGAGAATGTTTTGGACGAGCACACTCACAACTTTTAGTGAAAAAGTAATCCCTCATAAGTAAATATATAAAATCATTTTAAGATGTCAACACAAAATGCAATATCGTTGAGTTAAAATGCAACATCGCATACTAATTACTTTGTTAAAATCCCCTCAAAGCACATCTGCTTTGAGGGGATTTCTTTTATAGGATTTCCACAGTGGAAACCAAAGTGTCTGCTTGCTCACTACTAATTTCTGCTTTGTCATTAATTGACAGAGTTATAACAATTTTACTATTGTTAACTTCAATGAAATAGAGATAACAACAAGCATCTCTGTTTTTCATATCGAAAGATTCAATTAGAACTTTCTTGGCTTTATTGTTGTTTATTGTTAACTCTTCAACATCATTTACAACAACACCCATTTGACTCAAATAATCTGTTGTTTGTGAAATATACTCATCAAAGCTTGATATAGCGGATGTTTTATCTTCAATACTCAACTCAATATTTTCATCTTCTAGTACAAGAACATCAGAACCATAATCAATCTCAAAAATTTCTGGTATATGTATATCTACCGTAGAAAGATTGACTGTGTTTTCATTAATAATTGTATAGTTTGATATTGTTGTTTCTGTTACCGGTGCACTATATAGAATTGGTTTATCTTCTTGGTGTTTAACTACACTACATGAAGTTAATAAAATGATTATAAGAAGCAAAGGAAATAGTTTTGCGGTGTTCATTTTGTTCACCTTCCATTTTTATAAAAAAATGTGTTTTAGAATAAAATATTTATAGCTGTTTTTGATATGCCAAACATACGCTTGATTAAATAAAGGATAATCCACCACAAACTTACTTCAGAGCTGATCCCTTCTCTGTCGCAAACCCTATTGCCATTTTCATTGACAATGGTGTTACCGTTTTTATTTACTGCATAGGCTTCAATTATCACATTGCCGTTTGATTTTGATGTGACGGTGCAGATTTTACCTGAAACAGACGGATCAAGCGTAACACCACTGCCTTCAACAATTCTCCATTTTATTTTTGCACCTTCGGGGAGTCCGGTTGCATTAGCATAGAGATTTATTGATTCACCATATTTGAGATAGCGATTTGAAGGTGTAGCAATAGTTACTTTTCCGTTTGAAGTTGGCGGAGTATATGTATAAGATTTGTTTTCGCAAATTCCGGTTTTTATTTTAATGGGTTCATAATCGCCATCCGTACTTGTCACAACACAGTAATAATACTTGTATTGCTGATGTTCGTTCGGGTTGAATTTTCTTCCGGTTGCATTATCAATTGCTGTTCCTTTAACATATCTTGGTACATTTGCACCGTACCATTGATATGTTTTGTTGAATCCAACCACATCAGCTTCCAATGGTCGCATATATGAATAGTATTCATCGGGCAAATCATTAATAACGGCTGTTTCGGGTGTTATTTCGACAAATTCAAACCCCTTTTCATTTGCCCATTGTTCAGCATAAGTTCCTTTTGTGCCGTAAACTATATACCAATCTGATTGAACATCATCGAAATAATCAGGATCGCATAGCTCAAGAGTAGATGGTAAAACAAGTTTTACAGAACCAAATCCATTCTTACAATATCCTAATGGTAAAGAACGGATTTCTTTTACTTTTGAAAACTCAACTTTTGATGTGTATGTGTACATCTGTGCCGACGGTGTTGTTACAGGATTGTAAAAAAACGCACGACTAATATTTTCTGCTTTAGGCAAATCAATTCCTTTATATAATTCGCAGGATGAAAACTGACCGCCAAACATTGTTGCAAAAAGAGAAAAGTCTTTTAATGCAGTAACACAAGTGTCTGACAGCATTAAACAATTTTTAAAGCAGTCATATCCAGCACTGATAAGTTCAGGGAAATATGCTCGTCTTAGGCTAAAACAGCCTAAAAACGACTTTGTTCCTACAGAAACGCAGTGAGGGAAATGTGCTTCGGAAAGGTGCTGATTTCCATAAAAAGCATTGTCTCCGATTTTAATAGCATTTGGAAAATCTGCTACATAAAGATTGTAACAACCATTGAAAGCACCATTGCCAATTTCAGCAATGCTATCTCCATCAGCATACATAATATATGGGTTGCCCATAAAAATCCCGGCTGGTATTTCTTTGAGGTTTTCTGGCATTGTTACCCCGATAAGTTCGGCATTTGAAAATGCTTTATGTGCTATACCGGTTACTTTGATATCTCCGATTACTTTTGGGATAATCAAATCGTATATATTTTCACCAATATAACTTGTGATTTGACCATCTTCGTTTATTGTAAACATATCTGCCGTTCCCATAGTTTGCAAACGATAAAAACGTTTTGCACAGGTGCTTTGAGGCAGGCTATTACTATATGCAACAGCTTTGAAGAACAACATATCGTTTGAAAGTTTGATTGTGTCGGTAAACAGTGTTCCATTTGTTGGAGTAGGATAAGAACCGTCAACTGTGAAATATACTTCAGAGTTATCTTCTGTAGAAATTTCAATTGATATTTCTCCGGTATATTTACCAGAAGCATAATTAATTTCAGGTTCATTACAGCGATTAAGCTCACAAGCAGCAATTGCATCAATTGTTCCGTATCCAAACAAATCAGACTCCGCATTCATATCAGATGGAATTGCTGTTGACTCCATCTTAACTTCAATCTCTTTGTTTGTTATTTCGGGATTCAAACTTTTTAGCAACGCAGCTAAAGATGTAACAAACGGTGCAGAAAATGAGGTGCCATCAGCAAATCCATATTTGTTAATACTGTCTGCAACATATATATTTTCTCCCGGTGCGGCAACATCAACAATGTAGCTGTAAGATGTAAATGATGTGGGGATACCGAACTGGCCAAGAGCTGAGACGGTTATAACTTTTTCGTCTGATGCCGGTAAGTTGTTTAAGCTCAATTCAACATATAAACTGCCATTACCTGCAGCGGCAATCACCAAAACATTTGATTCATGTGCCATATTTAAAGCTTCCTGAACCAAACCCGATTCATCCGGAGCTTGAAAGCTTGCGTTAATAATATCAACCTTATCTTCAATTGCTTTAAGCAAAGCGCAGGCGGCTGTTGCCGGTGTTGCATTATTGTTTTGGTCAATAAAACGATAGTTCTTGATTTTAACATTTTCAGGTGTGTTGTCAACAATTATGCTGCTAACATTTGTACCATGTCCTATACCGTTTAAAACATCATTCTCATTGTTTTTTTCTCCGTCGCTTGCAACATTAAAATATGTTCTTATTATTCTGTTTTTGAAAAACTCATGTTCAAGATAGATTCCTGAATCGACTACACCGACGATAACTTCGTCAAGATTTGAATAATTATCTTCGATGTAGTCTTTTGCCGCATAGAGACCTGTTACTTCACCACCCCACGAATTAAGTCTGTCGGGAACATATATTTCCTCGTCCATTGTTTCTTCATTAACAGTAACATCGCAGGTTACGTTGAAAACCTTATCGGCAGTAACTGAAATTATGTTTTTATCAGCTAAATAAACGTTATATGCCTTTTTAGCATCTTCAGAGGTGGCAAACTGAACAATGTGATAATTTTGAAATCCACTTGCAATTCCTACAGAATTCAACTTATCCGGAGTTTTATCGGATTTGACTATTAATCGGCAAGTCTGAAATGTTGTGTCTTCAGTTTCATCAACGGAGAGAGCATAAGATGCAGTTTCGATTTCTTCTTCATTTTCTGCAACAAATTCTTTATCAGCGTCGTTTTCTTTTATCAGTTCAACCGTTTTATTTATAAATGACTGAATAGCGTTTTCTTCTGCTTTCGCTATCAATGGCATTTCCATACCGAATATAAAGGACGAATGAAAAATAACAACTGCAAGAATTATACTTATACATTTTTTCATAATATCCCCCCGTTGATGAGTGTTGGATGGATAAGCGATTCTAATAATCGCTTATCCACATGAATATTTAAAGGGTGATGTATATACCTTCTTTTTGTGCGTAAGATTTAAGGTCAGCTGCAGCAAACCATATTTTTTCGTATTTCCATGCGTTTTCATCGTCATTCCTTACGCAAATAGTGTTGCTTTTGCTATTATTAAGAATCCAACCATCACCCCAACAAGTATTAACCTTGTTTATTGCTGACTGTGCATATTTACCTATACAATGAGCAAACAAGTCGGATGCAATTCGCAGAGAATTCATACCTTTATAATTGTATCCATTATTCAAATCCCAAGTTCCGTAAGTTTTGATTATTTGTCCAGCAAAGACTGAACAAAATGCTCTTGATGAAAAGAGTTTATTCATTCCGACATCAAAACCGTTTGCAACCCAGGTTACACCATCGTAATTTCTTGACCAAGAAGCTGTTTTATCAAGATAGTTTACAGTATTGTTATTACAGAACAAATAGAGATTAGCATCAAGGGGGTTAGTTGAACTTTCAATAAGGCTGACAGGATCTTCCGGATTTAAGTATCTTCCCCAGGAAGGCGAGTAACATCTACCTTTATTGAAATAAAGACCGGTTTCATAATCATACAAGTAACCGTGATATGTTACAGGACAAAATACAGCTGTTAATTTTGCAACTGCTTGAGCGAGGAAGTTATCTCCGTGATATGTTGCTTTAGGTAAACCCCAAGAATCATATGAAAATGAACAAAGTTTACTTCCGTCAGTATATACGAGAGAAAGAACATTTTCATTTATGTCTTTGTTAAAATAATAGGGAACACCCAACATGGTAACATAACCTACTGGTGTACCAGCCTCGTCATAAACGAGATTAATATTTTGGTCGGGATATCTTGTTCCATCGGTTTGCAAACTCGAGTATGTCATTCCGTTAAGAACACCATTTTCCCAAATATATCTCATTGTATAAATTTCACGCCAATAAGTGTTTGAGTTGCTGTCTGTTTCTTTTTCATAAACAGTTTTAGATGTTCGATATCCATTAGTATCGTACTGATAGGTGTATCTATCATTTGTAGTTTCAAAAGCGGTTAACAAATCACCTGTCCATTCAAGTGTTCCTGTAACTACTGCATTATCATGGTCAATGCCTACAAAATTCAAGGGGTTCCCTAATTTGTCGTAACTAATCTGTGTTCCGTTATAATTTGTAAGGCGATCGCTCCAAACTGTATCATAACCATATGTAATTCTGCTTGTTTCGTTACCCCATGTTGTTATTTGTCGATTAGTGATATCAAAAACTAATTCAGAAAAATTATAGTATATTTTTGCAGTGAGATTTCCGCCTGTGTTGTAAGTGTAATGGGCACAAAGATACTTTTCAAAATCAATCTCGGTTATTAACTGATTAGCGTTATCATACTCATAATAGTTTTTGGGGGTTATTGTTCCGTTGTTTTCTGTGTATACAAACTTTATGTTACCCTTATTATCGTACTCGTATTTACGGTTGTATGTAGATAATTCGGTTGTATTGTTGTTTGAAACGTTAGAAATGGTGGATGTGTATTCTGATACCAAGCCGCTTGTTTTGTTTCCTTCAAGAGGCTTATATTCGTAGTCGGTATCAATTACAACACTACCACTTAAGTCCCTAGGTCTATTGTACTCAAGAATGGTTTGTTTCTTTATGATTCTATCGAAATAGTCGGAAACGCTACTTCTTTCATAATTAAATGTAGATACAAAATTATCAACATTTTTATTTATGCATACAGATGACGATTTGATGCTGGAATCATTATCACCGTAAGTTACAACAGACGGTGTATGAGTTATTGTATCCACATTTGTGTTATTTGTTTTGTTGAAATATTCCTGAGCATATGACTCAACAATGTCACCATTTTCAGATGTATTTTTCTGATACAAAATACCATCCGAATCATTTATTGTATAGTTGCTACCATCATATATGATAGTTATTCCGGTACCACTATCATATACTTCAGTGATGTCGCCTTTTTCGTTGAATTTATACACATACGATTTAAATAATTCTTCTGATTGTGTTTCGGAATCAATATTATAACACTCAATTGTTAACATTTTTCCATATTCTGTTTCAGTTGAAAAATGCTTTACTCTATAGCCATTGCTATAGTTTATAACGCTTATCTCACCGTTGTCGGTGTATGAATAATCGATTCTGTTGTTTGTCTGATCCGGATTAGTTAACACATTGCTCTCGGCATATACATTTTTCAATGTTCCATCGTTATTATAGTTGAAAATATATATAAAACCATTGTGTTCAACTTCAACGATTTCGCCATATTCACGTATATAGTTGGTTGAAAGTGTTAGAGCTTGGTTGGTTTCAATGTTAGTAATCACCTGACTCGTTGAGGTGAGCAAGCAATCCATATCATATTTCAATGAAGTAGCATCAGTTAAAACTCCATTTTCATTTGTTGTATGACCCATGCCAGACAACAAACCTGTTCTTGAATTGTATGTGTAATAAGTTGATTTATCGTTAATATCCTTATATTCGACAAGTTTACCATTTTCATACACATATGAGGTACCCATCAAAAGTTCATCACCATTATTCTGTGTCCAAGTTAATGTTTCAGAATTGATCATTCCATTGGAATATGTGTAACTGATTGGCGAAGTGTTTACGATGCCTTCCAAATCGTTTTGGGTTTCAATTGATTCATATATAAGAATATCATCAAATAATACACTATCAACTTGATTTTCTGCAACCAACTTAACTCTTAAAACGGAATCTTCGTTTAATTTAAATGCTTTCAATTTGTATTGCCACTCGTTGTTTGTACATGTATCAAATGAAAGGGAAGCACATGTTTCATACACTAAAGAGTTATTGGCTATCAAATTTCCTTCATTGTCATAAGCTGGTGCGGCTTCAATTACAATACCAAAGAAATTATCAGCTTTTGGGATTGTGTTTTTTGCTTTACCCCAACCACCAAATACAAATGTTTTATCTGCAGGGAAAACAACATTGGGACTTGATGTTGAACTTTCTGTTTTAACAGTTTGGCTTGCGTAGCCTGAAAAAACATTATTTGATTTCATTTCTAATGCGTATTTTCCCGAATTTGCTTCGCTAGAGGACAAAACAACATCGGCGGTTCCAGCATTATCTTTGCTCCAAGGAACAATTCTTATTCCATAGCCATTTTCAAAGCTGTTATTGTGTAAATATCCATTCTCTTCCCTACCTTCAAAGACATACGAGGAGATTAACCCGTTAGAATCATATTCTGCAAACCTATAAATTCCATTAGAGTCCATATGGACAATCAGGTTGAAGTTTCTGTCATAAAAAATTTTTTCGACTTTTCCTGATTCGTTTTCAAACTCTCTTTTGTATGAGTCATGAGAATTAATTGTTAACGATTCGTTGGGCGTGTTATCATAGTTGTTGTTATCTGAATAATATTTTCTGTAACCAACAAGATTGTTTTTTGTGTTTCCGTTTTCGGATTCAATATAATCAAAAAAATAAATGTTACCTTTTTCATCTTTAACTTTTATAAGATGGCCGTTGAAATTAAAAGTATATTCGACTTGATTGTGATCATCAAATATTACTTTATGAGTAGTGTTTCGAGAGGCTGGCTCATAGGATGTTAAAAATGATATACTTAACTGCTGATTATCATCAGTTGTTATAGGTTCAGTTTCGTTTAACATAGCAGTTATTGATTTGACATAGCTAAAACCAATTATAGGTGTAGCCTCATAAGTAATTGCTATATTTGTTCCGTCAATATTCTGAATCTCGGTTACTTGTCCATTAGAATAAGTTATGGAAATAATCGTTTCGTTTGTTGTGTAGTCTGTTACACTAACCAAGTTTCCTGTTTGATCAAAATTGTATTTTAAACCATCCACAAGAACATAAACATTTCTATAATCAGTAATGTTTGAATAGTTATTAAGATTAGTGATTTCACATTCCTTAATCCATAATTCGAAAACGGACTCATCACTATCAATATCATTAAGAGAAGTCCATAAATAATAACCGTTTTCCTTAATGATAGGATTTGATGTTAAGAATTTTATAGTAGAACCATTAATCGTTTTCCATTCCGCATAGTTGTTTGATAAAACAATTGAACTTTCAAAATTAAAATTAAAACTAACACCGGCAGAATTTTCATATGAAGGTTCTAAAGAATTATAAATTCTATTTATATGGGACAGAGAGTTGGACATAGGAAGTCTTAACAAATCTTGCTCTAATCTTACAGAGTTTGTGTAGTCGTTAATAAACAAAGTTCCTGCGTAACCCATATCAAGAGAATGATAAGTGAAATCTATATCATTACTTTCAACCTCAATATATCGAACTACTATACAGGGATTAGAAATTATAAGAGTACTTGCTGATTCGAGCATGATAAATACACCGTTATTGGCAGTTGCCCCTCTATCCCACCTGCTATACAAATCAGTTATATCCCAAGTTTGAATGCCTGATGCTGATATTGATTGAATATCAATAATTCGGTTATTAAAAGAGTTTTCCAAATTAGTGGGAGGATTCAATTCATCCCATGTGCCGGTTTCTTCGCAAACTCTAACAGGGGCGCTTTCTTCGCTGTCTGATAATGTTAAAAGACAATTAATTGATAATCCTGCATAAGTAATTATTTTGTTTTGATTGAAATATTCACCGATTTGTGTCGGTTTAATAAGAAGAGCACCCAGTTCTTCGCTTAACTGATAACTACCGCCAGGCAATTCAGTTGACCATAATGGGTTAATAATAAATGTGCTGTTTTGAGTTTGTGAAACACTTGAACGCTGCATTGAGTAGGTAGACATCATTGAATTCTGGATGTTTTCTAAAACTTCGTCTGTAGTATTTATTTCATTTGTTGCGTCAAGTTCGGAATAAATATCTACCCACTCACCATCAACAAGTGTATGCAGTGGCGTAGGAGAAGTGACGCTGTAAAACGAGCCGTCTTTAAGAAGATATTCTTTTGAATATTCGCCTCTGTTAGCAACTACTTCGCAGACGATTTCAATAGATTCGTCTTCGGTGATATTGAGACTGCTACCAGGTTCAAGATTGTTTGAGAACCCATAATCATTTGCGAAAACAGAAAGTGGCAATGCTTGTAACAGGAGTAAAAACGCAAGAGTTGTGCACAATGCTTTTGATAAAATTGATTGCTTCATTTTCAAAATCCTTTCTTTATAGATAATAACATCCGATGAACTGCCTTTTTCACAAAATGATATTTATATGTTCTTATTTCGTGATGGTCGACTACAGTTGAACGGTATGTGTTTCGGGATAGTCATTTTCAACCGTTACAATCCCGAAGAGTTTTGATACTTATTATTCACTCCTTTCTCTTGCTTTTATACTCCAGCCACTATATATAATGAATATCATCCCAAAGCACTAAATTTGTCCGATTTTTGAACTTTTGGGTGATGACATTGTTTTTTATAAATCATAGTATTAAATTTTTATATGATTTCGATTTTTGCAATTATTATTTTGCTTCTGTGGATAAATGTGCTATCAGTATATTCTTACCTTCAATGAGTTGTTGCTGTATAATGCTAGGAGATTTGTTCAATAATTTAGCAATTAGCGGTATCGAAAAATCAAGTGCAAAATAGTAATATAAAATTTCTCTATACATTTCATCTAACACTTTTTCTCCACCAATAACTTTCTCGCATTCTTCTTTTAAAGAGATTGTTTTAAGGAACACCTCGTTATTGAAGTTTAATTCTTCTTTCTTTATTTTGCTTTTAAAGTCGTTACAAACTTTCTTTTTTCTAATCAGATTTATAGAAAGAGTTTCAATTGATTTAAGAAGATAATTTTTTGTATGTTGTTCATCTTTGTTGTTCACAACAATACCAATGTGTGAAGTTGCTATGTTATGAAAAATATCATAAACAACATTCTCAGCGTCATATGGGTTGTTTAAAATAGAATTTGCATATTCAAATAATTGCTTCTGATATGTTACGTACAGTTTCTCGAATTGTTTTTTATCATTTTCGTTATTAATTAACCTTAAATAAACATTCAGCATTACATATCCTCGTTCAATAAAATTATATTACTGTTCTACATAGCTACAATTTAAAATAGTTTTATGGATTTTAATTAGAGGTGTGTATACTCCAATAAATTTATGGTGGTTACTTATAAGAAGCCGACACTTTTTTATTTATATAAATCAAAACTTATTTCAAATAATAAAGCTCCCTACTTAATTATAGATTCCCACAAAAACATAATCAATATTTGTGGCAATATCGTAGACTAGGAGTGCATAAGTGTATATGTTTGTCGTTTTTGGAATATCATAAAATGATTTTTATTTCGCAAAATAACCCACAGGGTCGCATATGTGACCTCGTGGGTTATTTTTAACTAACTTTATTTTATATATAATAGAACAGATATGAACCTTTTGGGTGACTGGAGGCCTTGGTTTGGATAAAAAGTTACTTGGACGATATATAAGAATATATAGAGTAAAAAAAGGGCTTACGCAGGCAGAGTTAGCTGAGGCGATCAATGTGGCAACCGTGATGATTGGACGATATGAGCGTGGAGAAAAAGCACCGGGAAGAGACATGATTTTTGAACTCGCACGAGTTTTGGGGTTTTCCCTTGATGCGTTAATTTTTAAAACCGAATGCTCTGATAAAAATGTTTTTTCAGATGATTTTATTGAAAAGCTAAACAAACTCACAATTATTGAGCAAAAAGCTGCTTTAAATGCTGCAGAAGCTGTTGTGGATACATTTTTAAAAAATTAATTTGATTTGAACAAGAAGAAAGGTGGTGATATGCGTTGATAAGTGAAGATCGTATAAAACAAATTTGCGATTTGTACTATAGAGACGTATATCGCTACTGTTTTTCTTATGTGCATAATGTTGAAGATGCAAAAGATATAACTCAAGAAACTTTTGCATTTTTGATTGAACGAGCGTCAAAGCTTCAAGACGATAATATAAAAGCGTGGCTTTATTCTGTCGCTTTGATAAAAATTAAACAACATAATACCACTCAATCAGCAAACAACCAGCACATATCTTTTGATGATGGAGATAGCTGGTTGTTGTACGATGAAGATGAGATTTACACTATTGAAGATATAATTTCTAAACACATATACGACACAGAAAGAATCCAGGCTGAAAAACAAAAAATACTTGATTCGCTAAGTGAAAGCGAGCGAGCCTTATATGAAGAAGCATATGTTAAAAAGAAAAAGTACAAAGAGATAGCAAAAGAAAAAGGTGTAAGCAATAAGACTATTAATGTTCAAACTTTCAGACTAAGAAATAAGATAAAAGCAATTGTAAAAACTATTTTCGAGTTTTGTTTTATCTTTTTAACATAACATAGCGAAATTTTTTAACTTTTCTACTTATATGTTATATGAAGGGAGGTTAAAAGTTAGCAAAACTATAACAAAGAAAGGAGATGAAAAACCATGTCAATCGAACGCATTAACAATGGTGAGTCGAATCAAGCTCTCATCGAAAAGTTAAGAGCCATTATAGAATTTGAATCCTCAAAACCGATTTCCGAACAAGATGTTGACCTCATTGATGAGTGCGTCGATTATCTCATGGAATTAGAAAACGGTATAGAGCTAACTGATGAGGAACTCGAAAACGGCAAGAAACAAATTTATATGTTACTTGACAAAAAGAAAAAGCCTCAAAAGAAGCTTAGGTTTAAAGGCTTATTAATTGCGGCATGTTTAGCAATTTTAATGCTTTTAGCTAATTTTGTTGCATTGGCATGTGGGGTTGATACAATTTCCATTCTTAAAGAATGGGGCAATAGTATTGTTGAGATGATTCAAGGTGAACGTGTTGAACACAATGACATTTCGATTATAAAAGACGAGAAAAAAATGTTTTCATCAATTGAAGAATTAGGAAATAGTGTTGATTTTAATTTTTTGTATCCAACATTGCTTCCTGAAGACATAAACATAACGCTTATTACTTTAGGTGGTTCATATGATGAAAATATTAATTTTGACAGCAATTATAAAACTATTGCTTTTGTAACAAGCGATCCATCCGTAAGCGTCAAAATTCACACAAATCCAGAGTATTTAAACAATTATATCAATGGAACAGATTTGACTTCACAGCAAATCTGTGGATATATCTGTTACCTTATTATTGAAGAAAACTTTGTTCAATGTTCATTTGAACATAACAGTATTTCTTATGTTGTAAACACAAGAAACACTGAAGAATTATTTGTAATATTAAATAATCTTAAGGAGAAAGAATAACATGAAATTTTCAAAAATAATTGCTACAGTAATTGCTGTATTGTTAATGGTATGTCCTCTTGAAATGGTTGCTTTTGCAACTTCAGAACACGAATGCGGTCATTGTGAAAACGAGATAACATTTAATTTCCATAATGATGTAAGTTCAGAAACCATGGAAAAAGTTATTGCTCATTTTAATGGGGAAGAAAATAATATTGCACAAGCTAGAGGTTTAACATGTACACTTTTTGGCCACAAGTTAGAAACTGGTACAACAGATACGATTACACATAAAGTTAGAAGTTCTGCTCCTCGTTGTTTGTTAGAAACATATAGTTATGAAGTTTGTACACGTTGCGATGAGTATTCAGAATACACATTGCTGTATAGTGAATATATCAATTGTTGTAGTTAAGGCAAACAGTCCGCTTTCTGGCGGACTGTTTACTTTATTACGATAGTGTAAGGAGTCTAATATGATTTTGATTTCTTGTGTTGATGAGCATATGGGCATTATGTTTAACGGTAGAAGGCAAAGCCAAGATAGTGCTTTGCGTGAAAGAATAGTTCAGATTTCATCCAAATCTAAACTTTGGATGAACCGATATTCTGAAACACAGTTCAAAGAAAACAATGCATCACACATTAATATTTCAGATTACTTTTTGAATGAAACTGCTAGCGGTGAATTTTGCTTTGTAGAGGATAAGCAAGTGAAAAAATATGAATCTTCTATTGAAATTATAATTCTATACAAATGGAATAAATCCTATCCTTCAGATATGTTTTTTGATATTGACTTAAGTGAATGGAAGTGTGTAAGGTTAACAGATTTTGCAGGAAGTTCTCACGAAAGAATTACAGAGGAGATATACACCAGAAATGATTAGTTTTGTCAAAAAGTTGTTTGAAAAATATAAAACTCTTAAAAAGTTTCCTAAATTCATTATAACTACAGTTTTTTCTTATCTTTTAGTTAGCTCTTTGATTTTTGGTTGGGCAATGATTGAAGTGATTAGAAATCCTGAAGAATATACAACAACTCAATCAAATGAAACAGTTATTGAGTCTCAGGAATACTTATATGAAGCTTTATCTAATGAACAATCTACTGTTACAGATACACAATTAGATGTTGATAGTAGTTCGGATATAACATCAAACACATCGACAGACATACCAAGCACATACTACACAAATGAAACATTAAATATTACCAGTAAGATAGTATTGTCTGACATTCTTCCTTTTAGTGATAAGCCTTATGTTGTTTTAAATAACAATCAACCTTATTTTGATTCTTCGGATTATACTACTGATTCGTTTGAATATTATAGTTCACTTGATAATCAAGGCCGTTGCAGTGTTGTGTATGCTTGTATAGGAAAAGATATAATGCCAACAGGAGAGCGTGGAGAAACAGGACAAATAAAACCTACAGGATGGCATACTGTAAAATACGATATTGTTGATGGAAAGTTCTTATATAATCGTTGTCACTTGATAGGTTGGCAACTTACAGGTGAAACTTCAAATGAAAGGAATTTAATAACCGGAACTCGGTACTTAAACATCCAAGGAATGCTGCCGTTTGAAAATATGGTTGCAGACTATATAAAAGAAACTGAAAATCATGTGTTGTATCGTGTGACACCGTATTTTGAAAAAAACAATCTTTTGGCACACGGAGTGCAGATAGAAGCATATTCCGTTGAAGATGGCGGCGAGGGTATTTGTTTTAATGTGTTTTGTTATAATGCTCAGCCAGGTGTAACAATTGATTATCCATCAGGAAACAGTAAACTAACAAACGATACTTCGGGAAATACTGTCCCCAAAACCACAGAAAAAAACAGTAAAACAACAACGCAAAAACCTTCATCTATTAGTTCGGTAGAAAAAGCAAGTTATGTGGCAAACACTAACACGGGTAAATTTCATTACCCAAGCTGTTCATCTGTTGATGATATGAAAGAGGAAAATAAGATGTTGTTTAATGGAACCCGAGATGAGTTAATTTCCGATGGATATGTACCATGCAAACGATGTAATCCATAATCTGATGTTTAGTGAAATATGATTATGTTTCCTTTTGGATTGTGAACTTTTTGTAAACATTTGCTTTTTCGACGTAACTTTTTATGTTTTTTTACATATATGTAATAGATACTTTTTGTTCATAATGAAAGAAGGAATAAAAATGAAATTATATGTAGGAAACGGATATTATTATTTGAACTCAATAAACTATTTTAATATAAACAAATCTGAATGTCATAAGTTCTGTTTAAACAAAGGGAATGCTATAACTGATAAAGAAATGTTGAAAGTTCTGTTTCTTGAATCAATAACCAAAGATTTTGAAAAGTATAATGTTAATAAATTCTTTTGCATAACTCACGATAGTTTTATTGATTTAATTGAACATTCCGGATTTGAGATAAAAAGAAAAATCCCACTACCGTGGGAAGGAAACATAAAAGAATTATTTCGTTTTTGGGAATGTGCTGCATGCAACAATTGTGAACTTAAAGCACAGTGTTTTGTTTGCTGTGGTAGTTTACCTGATGAAAGCAGAAAAGAATACATAGTAATTTTTAGACGCAAGTCATAAACTGTAAGGAGCCGCTTCATTTTGAAGCGGCTTTTGAATTTAGTTAAGTGTAATATCGTTCTTGACAATATAAGAAGTAGAATGTATTATCTTATTGAATATTGTTTTGAGGTGTGAATATGATACCTGAAAAAATAAAGGCTATTCGTGAGTTTTTGGGCGTTACAGAACTTCAAGTATCATCAACAATAAATGTTAACAGTTATAAATACAAACGAAGCGAAGGGAACGACGACTACATATCAACTGAAATGTTGATACTGCTTTCTATCATATATAAGCTTCCGTTTGAAAAGATTTGGTCACTTGATTATTCTACTGAAGATATACTTGAAAGCGATTATCTTAATTCATTAAGCAAATTGGAACCTGAACAAGTGGTTGAGTGTTTTAAAGATAATTTATGCTCACATTTCGTTAAAAAAAGAAAAAAAGCAAATTACGGAACAATAAAACTTATCTTAAAAAAAGAAATGAAATCATTAGGAACTAATATAAAAGAAATCAGGGAAGAAAAAAAGTTGCAGATTCCAGATGTTGCGTCTACGTTAAAAATTGATGAATCAACATATAAAAGTTTTGAGTCCGGTTTGGTGTTTCCTTCTCCCCTGCAGATTCTTTGCTTGACAGACAAGTTTAATGTTTCGATAGTAAATTTAATAAATATTTAAAAAATGACAGGCATTGTTGATATGCCTGTCATTTTTTGGAGGTTTAAAGAAGATTACTTCCGATACTTTTCAAGTTCTTTTGGAACTTTAGGTTGATAAAATATTGCAAAACTTGGAGAGTTAACAGATGAAACACTTATAAAAAAAGCAAAAGATGCGAGTGCTGATAAAAGATAAACTCTCAATTTTTTCATAACTATTCCTCCTTTTTTAAAAAAGCATCTATTTTTGAGGCTACTATGGATAGTGAGGTGATGAAAACGCCAAAATAGAAAGACAAAAAAAGAATATTTGTTTTAAAAAGAAATAATACAAGTAGGCTTATAGCTAAGAAAAAAGAAAAAACAAAACACATCTTTTTAATTTTCATTTTTCTTTGGCTAGTCATAGGATTGTGGCGGTTTTCTATTGGCGCAAAAAAAACAACTGATATTACCGAAAACAAAGTAAAAAAGCAAATTAGATACTTGGCATATGTGTTTGATTCCAGGAATTTTAAGCTTACTAAAAAAAGCAAAGAAGAAAATAGTGTTAACAAAAAACATAAAAGGTGATTAGGAGCATGGTATCCTCCGCACAGAACTCTAGTAAACAAGAAACCAATCAAAAAAAATAATGTTTCAAAAAATTTTTGAGTGAAAATTGAAATTACAAGAATGGTACAAATTGTTGTAAATATAGATAATAACAATTCAAATCCATAACTGTATATATTATAATTGTTTTCTTCTATTAATCCTAAATCAAGCATTTTATTTGTCACTATTTTTGATAGTTTTTCATACATTTTTTTCACCATCCAATAAAAAAGTGTATGAGAAAAACTTTCTCATACACATAATAAATTATTTGTATCAAAAGAAAAAGGCAAAACGCAAAAGTGTAGACTTAGGATGCGAAAGTGTTGGGCGAAATGTTTGATAAATTAATATTGGCTGTAAAAAAATTGTTTTCACATGAAAAAATCGTTATACCATCATACTTGTTTGCAAGTGTGTTTATACTATTAATTCCAAATCCATGATTGATTTTGTCGTTTTTCGTGGTTTGAAGTTTTTTGACATCAACAGGATTTTTAACAGGATTCCTTACAGAAATAGAGATTCTATCTGATGTTACAATCAAACTAAATTGTATAGAAGTGTTTTCGTCGCATTGTTCGACTGCTTCAATGGCATTGTCTAACGCATTGCCGATAATTATACCAAGCTCTATTTCATCGATTTTTATCTCATCCGCTAATTTTGTTGAAATTGTTAAATGAATATCTTTGGCTTTAGCTGTGTGAAGCTTTGCTTGAAGTATAGCATCTATAATCGGATTTCCACTGTTAACAATATTACTACTGTTTTCTTCTAACCAATTTATGTTTTTTTCCATAGTGTGAAGAGCTTTTTTAATTTCACCTTTTTTCAACAAGCCAATAATTAGTATTGATTTATTTTGAATGTCGTGTCTAAATGCTCTTAATTCATTTTGGTGTTTGTAAAGCTCTTCGTAATGAATAATTTGACTATTGATGTGTTTTTCAAAAAACAATAACTTTTCCTTAGTTTCAATCAAATCGTTTTGTTTATCAATTATATAAAAAACAGAAATGTTAGCAAAGGATAAAACAACAGATGTCGAAAGTGTTATGGCTTCAAAGGTGTAATCATTGAGTTGATAGCAACATCTTATAAATAGAAGCATTACAAGAAATGAGGCAACAGGTAGGGATAGCAATAAAACAAGATGCTTTTTAATTTTATTAGATGTGGAAGTTATAAGATACTTTTTAGTGATTAGTGCCAATAGATAAGCTAGGAATTTTGATGTTATGGTTGCTGTTGTAAACATTAAAATGTTGTTTTGTATATAATTTACATTTATATCAAAAAACATAGAAAGTAGCATACCGATTATTATTTCTGGAAAAGCTATAATTGCATAAATAGAGAAAAGCAATATTATTGTAGTTCGCCACTTTATTCTGTACAGTAACAATATTAACAATACAAAAACAACACTACCAACTGCCACTAGGTTTGATCTTGTTAAAAAAATATTTGTATTTATAAATTGAAAAAGAGTAATGATAATGCAAAACGGTATAAACATTTGTTTTTTTATTTTTGGTTTATATTTATCCTTTAAGAAGAAGAGAATAATTAATAATTCAAAACAGTTCCCCAAAAGATTTACAAAATAGTTTGCCATATCAATCACCACTTCCATTTTTGAATATATTTATCATACATTTGCAATGCCTCGGCCCTTTTTCTGACACTAATCATCAGTTTTTCACCGTTCAATAAAACAGCCTCATCGCTTCTGAATGACTGAATATAATGCATATTAACAAGAAAACCTTGATGTATTAATATAAATCCATGTGCTTTAAGTTCTTCATATGCATCAGAAATTTTTCCAATATGATCATATTCTTCGTTAATGGTGTGAACCTTGAGTCTTCTTCTATAACCCTCAATATAAAGGATATCGTTTATTCTTAAATTACTTCTGGTATGTTTCCAACTTACAGGAAAACGGTCATTTAAAAGACGGTATTTATGTAATGCTCTGTTAAACACATCGTTAAACTCTTCTTGTCTGATTGGTTTAACAATGAAATGTAATGCTTCACATCTAAAAGCATCAAAAACATAATTTTTATGACTAGATACAAATATAATAATGGTTTCCGGTGCATATTTTCTGATTTCTTCCGCAGCTTTTATCCCATTAATTTTTGCCATTTCAATATCTAAAAAAACAATATCATATATTTGAGAAGTACTATAATGGTTGATTATTTCTTCGCCGGAATAACAATCAATAATCATAGGAAAATTAGAGTTTGAGAAAAAAGGGATAAGAAAATTTTTTATTTCCTGATGGATAACTTTATTGTCATCACAAATACATATTTTCACAATAATCTCACCTCCCACACATAGTTTTTATATGATTTTCGTTTCTTTTAATTTTACAAATACCCGATTTAATAATAACCCATAAAAATTTTTATGTCAATTAACGATGTTGCACTCTAAGTCTACGATATTGCAAACATAGTTGAAATAATAAAATTTATAGAATAATATATCAAGATAAAAGGTAATCAATGTTATGGTGTATATTTCATTTGAGTGATTGGCTTTGATTTCAACCGAATTTTATTGGTTCATTTTAAAAGAGTATGGCTTATATATCATCAAACAAAAGCACCTGTATAATTCACGTGAATATACAGGTGCTTTAATATTTTACAAAAATATAATAGTTTTTTTGAAATCTTCTTTTAAAAAAGAGTATATGTATATAGAAGTGTTAATAAAGCAATTATTTTGTATGGAATTTCGCACAATAAAAGCTGTTGCTTTTTGTGCAAAATGAAGAAATTTAAAAAAACAAATTTTTTTGCGTAACAAATCGTGTTTTCTGTCATATATATATAGTTCTAGTTTTAAGTTGCTTTAATTAATCGTTATATAGAAAGAAGGAGATTCCGATGGGTTGTTTATAATTCTTAATCCATGATATTACAAGAAGGAGGATTTTTGAATGAATTTTAAAAGCATCATATGCATCATATTGATTACAATTATGACATTTGGATTGTGTTTCAATGTTTATGCTGATGAAAACATAAACACAGATTTAGATGATTATATTGTGATTCACAATGGTGACGAACTTTCATCTATAGGTGAAAACTTGGCAGGAAGATATATCTTAGCAAACCACATTGACATATCTTCTGTTTCTACATGGGAACCAATCGGCTCTCAAACCAATCCATTTACCGGTGTTTTAAATGGTAACGGATTTTCAGTAGTAAATATGAAATCACACAACGGTCTGTTTGGATATATTAATAATGCCAAAATAGAAAACTTAGGACTGATAAATTGTGATATCACTTGTTCAACTATTTCAAAAGTTGTAGGTTGTTTGTCAAACATTGCTACAGACTCAACTATAACTAATTGTTTTTCTTCAGGTAAGATAAATGCATCTACGGGGTCTTCACTAACCGCCCTTGCTGCAGAATATACTTCCGGTGGTTTGGTAGGTTTTTCAAACAATTCAAGTTTTATAAATTGTTATAGCTTAACTGAAAACATTTTGAATTATGAGAAAACACCGTTTGCTAACATGGGTGGTCTTGTAGGAATATCTGAAAACTCACATTATGATTGTTGCTATAATGCTGGAGTAGTAGCCTCCAACAAACCTGTTAACAATGAGTCTTCCGCTAATAACATCTATTTAGGCGATCTCGTTGGATTTATTGATGACGGAAACACATTTGTTTCATGTTACGAACGCCAAAATACTGTTTATCCTATTGGCAATACCAATGAATCAATTGCAGGAATAGTGTCATTGCATGAGAATGAGATTTTGAGTTCTTCATCATATAAAGGCTTTGATTTTACTGATAATTGGTATACAAGTGAATTAACCACTCCAAGATTAAAAACAGAAAAGCCATTGTTTAAATCGGAACTGAATTTAAAGTATAGGGAAAAGGTATCTCCTGCTTTGTATGGAAATGTAGTTGTTTCAGATTGGCAATCAAACAAGCCTGATGTTGCTATTGTTTCAAATAATGAAATTGAAGCCGTAGGAAAAGGAGAAACAACAATCAGAATTCTTACAGAAGAAAATTTATACGGGGAAATAAAAGTAACGGTGTCATATACTTGGTGGCAATCAATAATAATTTACTTTTTGTTTGGCTGGCTTTGGTATTAATTGTTGGGAGGTAAAAATAGTGAAAGACGTTAAAAGAATATTATCCATATTTGTTTCAATAGTCTTATTATTCAACCCTATTCTTGCAACAGCAAGCTCAGATACGCAAGCGATAAGCAACAAGGATTTTTCAAACAGTTTGTATTCAATGATTGAGGAATATGATTCTTCAAGTAATGGAACCGGAGCTTCGGTTGTCACTACATACACAAATCGAATTATTGTTAAGACAAATTCAAACAAAAGTATTGATAACCATGGGGCTATAGCTTCTGTTGAAGGCTTTAATAACTGGCATATTTTCCAGTATGCAACAGCGACTAAGGCAGGAGAAGCACTTAGTTATTATCGAGAACAATCTTTTGTTGAATATGCAGAAGCAGATAAGATTTTCACACTGAGCAATCCCTCATCTGCAATGGAAAAAGTATTTGATGTCGTGCCATCGTCAAACGAATGGGGACCTACAATTGTAGAATCCCAAACCCTTATAGAACGATATTCCGGCAGCGAAAATTTGCCAATAATTGATGTAGCGGTTTTGGATACTGGTTTAGACGAGAATCATCCTTATTTCGACTATGATAATAGAATCGTTGATCGGGATTTTAATGCTGTAGATTATAGCAGTAAATCTTCTAATGATGCTAATGGTCACGGAACACACGTTGCGGGTATAATTTATAATAACACATCGGAAAACGTAAAAATAACTCCTTATAAAGTTTTAGATGATGATGGTTCGGGAAGCTTGTTTGGAATTGTTCATGCAATAACTGTTGCTGCGGATGATGGCGCAGAAGTAATAAATATGAGTTTGGGCGGAACAGTAAATATAATCAGTTATATGTTCTTTGCAGATGCTGTATCTTATGCATATGACAAAGGTGTAACTGTTGTAGTTGCTGCAGGTAATGAAGGTACTGATGCATCCAATGTCGTTCCTGCATCAGTAAACCATGTTATAACCGTAGCTTCAATTGATGAAAGTCTGACCCCATCCAGTTTTTCAAATTATGGTTCATTAGTTGACGTTGCAGCTCCCGGCAGAAATATAAACAGTGCTATTCCGTACGATAACAATATTGATCCCATAGAACACACATACGATAATCATTATTATGCTCCATTGAACGGAACCTCAATGGCAACACCGTTTGTTTCAGCTGCTTCTGCTATGTTGAAAACAATAAATACAACATATACACCATATAATATCGAAAATATCATTAAGGATTCTTCATATAAGCCTAATTCTTGGAATGAATCCTATGGTACAGGTATTGTGAATTTTGTAAATATGTCTTCATATACCAAAACAGCAGCACCTACTATAACTTTGGGTAAAGACGGTGCAACAATCAAAGCATCATCTCAGGCAAAGATTTATTATACAACAGACGGTACCAATCCGATTGTTGGAGAATCCGATTTGTATTTGGGACAACCCATAAAAACAACAGGTGTAGAAAAAATAAAAGCGGTAGCTTTTATTGAGGGACAACTTCAAAGTGACATAACTACAAGAGCTTTAAAATGGACCAAAAATACAACCATACGATATAAAGGAAAGAAAGCATTAGATTTGCCTCCTATCTATGAAATTAAGAATTGCTATTCTTCAAACGAAGAGGTAGTAACTGTTGATAAGGAAGGCAATATTAAAGGAATTTCTGTCGGGGAAGCAAAAGTAACTGTTTATTTGGAATACAATCAGGTTGCAACTTATAAAGTGACGGTTGAGTATGAACCTTGGCAGTTATTTATTATCTATTTCCTTTTTGGATTTTTGTGGTATTAATTTATTGAACTAAATCTCATGTGATACATTATGGGCGAGCACCATTTTTCGATGCTCGCCCAAGAAAGTAAAATTTTTGCGAAAATTGTCGTATTATCTTTGAGATTATTAAGTGATTATAATATCAAATATAATACGATAAAACATAATTGTTATCGACTGATAACTAATAATTATCTTCAATTTTCTAACAAAGTTAAGCTTTTATAACTATAAATCAATAAGGAGATATATATGAAACTCCCATCAAACTATGATACTTCTATAGACTCGTTACTTGAACATAGTAATAATGACACTTTGTTCCTGTCTAGTTGGGATAGAGATATCAAGGAAAGCGATGTACCTTTCAATTTAATCAAAAAAGCTATAAGCATCTCCATAACCGACGTTAATAAGTATCAATATATGGATGAAATGTTAGAAACAAAGGAATTCATAAAGAACACTATTTTAAATGAAGAAAAAATAAGTATTTCATCCCAAAACATTGCTGTTGCAACTAACGGAACAGCCGGTGCTTTTCTGATATTAAAAACGCTTAGTGAACATCAACACCTTTCACCACTACTACTCACGCCAATATATTTTTCTTATATTTCTGCTTTAAATGATTTGTGCGAAAATGTTGAATACTATCAAGTGCTACAAAACGAAAAAATAGTACTTGATTATGAAAAAGTCGAATTATTAATGAGAGAAAAACACATAAATTTGATTGTTATAAACGATCCTCTTTTTTGTTCCGGTCTTCCAATTGAAAATAAAGTTTATAAACAGCTGATCTTATTATGCGAGAAATACAATGCCACTTTATTGGTTGATTTTTTGTATGGTGGTATGGAGTGGTATGGTGAACGACATTACACTCAAACCTATTTACTGAAAGAAATAAGTAAGGGAAAATCAGTATTTCTAATAGATTCAATACCAAAACGCTTGTTTATCAATGGAATAAAAAATGCAGTAATTTACGGTGAAAGTTCAAATATTCAAAACCTTGAAAAAATGTCAGTATACACAGTTGGATGTATGGTATACTCACAAATCTCGTTACTAAAAGAGTTGTATAACCCCAAAAATAAATCTGTTATTAACGAAATAACAAATCACAATGTCTCAACAGCTGTTCATAATTACACATTTATAAAAAGTCTTTTATTAGATAGTAACTGTTATTTAAATGAGTGTTTGTCTGGACATTTTGCATTGTTTAACATTCCATATTACTTACTCGAAAAAGATACAAACATAAATATTGCTAAAAGCATTTTGAACCGATTCAATATAATAACAATTCCCCATGATAGATATTTATACTTTGATAGTTCGAATTATTGTTTTAGGATTAATTTGCTTCATTCAAAACCATCTTTAGCACTTGGTATAAATAATATTAAAAACATAGGTTAGATTCCAATTTTTATAAGATCTATAAATTCTGATAAATCCTTTGAGTTTATTTCTTTTATACCTGAATTCACTATGCCAGCTGTTGCTGCAATTTCAGCTAATTCTTTCAATTCAGAGGTGCTCAAGGTTTTCTTTTCAAGTTTATCAGATATTCGTTTGCTGATTTTTCGTTTAGTATTGATTTCAAAGAATAGATTAGTAGATGCTTTTATTATTTTAGGCAACAATAAAGCGCAGGAAGAGATAACAACAAAAGTCAATATCCACGAACCTTGCTGCGCATCGAACAATATATAGTGGGTTTCTACACCTAACATAGCATAAGCCTGTTCTAGAATGTCTTTCACCGTGTTTATTGCTTGTTCATAATTATCTGATTTGCAATAAAAAGTAACAAAAGAAACATCATTTTTTGCACTAAGGATAAAATCCATATTATATTGTGCGTCAGACAAGTATGTTTTTATTTTCTCTAACTGGGATAAATATGTTGTTTTTTCTTCAAATGTGAATGTAGACAAGTCTATGCATTCCAAATATTCAATTATAGATTTTGTTGATGAAAAGCAGAATATATTTTTTGAAATATAAAACTGTAACATATCAAGAATATTGTAAATTTCTAAATTCCTTTGATAAGTGTTTGTTTTGGACATCTCAATAAATGCTTTTTCTAAAAGCGGTTTTACATTATCCGTATGACCAAAAATAATATATGCATTAATAAATTCATAATATCGAGACCTTGCCCAAAGATTGGATGCAAATTTATATAATACATTATCTTCATTAAAATCCACAAGATCTCCCATATATATTATTTTGATGTTAAATAAGTTAGTATCATAAAACAGATATCCATAAATATAGCAAACATCTATTTGAACATCTTGTAAATTGCAAGAAATAAACCTATATCTTTCAGCATGCATATTCGCAAAGTCTACATTAAAAATATTACACAAATTAAAAGACAACGATTCAGTTGTTGAACGTTCAAATTTCACATTTTTAAGTTGGCAGTTGATGAATTGACAGTTTTTCATGTTGATCAAAAAATTTTCATCTTCAAAAATGCAGTCTTTAAAAACACATTCTTGTATAGAAGTGTTATTATAAAAGTTATTACTGAATGTTGAATTTTCAAAATAACAATTTTTCATTTCGCATGAAGCTATGTGTACAAAAGAAAATAATATGTTTATAAATGTAGCTGAAATAAAATCAGCACGATCAAAATTGTTCTTATAAAAAATTATATTTTCAAATTGCGCTCCACGAAAATCGCTTCTAAAAAAAGAAGTGTTTTGGATTTCTTTTGAAAAGTCATAATCTTTAAAAATAGTGTAAGTAAAATCTTCTTTCTCTCTTTTATAACTGCCGTTATATTTAAATTTTTTGTACTCAGCCAATTTGTTCATTTTAAAGTCTCCTTTTGTTGAGGTATCGTGTCTATGATTAATAATTTTAATTTTCAAACTCCATGTCATATTTTTGATTTGGAACAATTAGAAAAAAACATTAATACTTTATTAATTCTACAAAATGAAACACAAAGCAAAGTCTTATATGCTATAAAAGGATGTTCACAAAAAGAATTACTACCTTATATATCTAAATATCTATCAGGTGCTTGTACAAGTGGATATAACGAAGTGTTGCTTGCTGACATTTCTCAATTCAAAGAGATTCACACTTTTGCTACGGCATATAAAGAGAACGAGATACAAACAATAGCTCAAAAAAGTTTTGCTGTAATTTTTAACTCAATAGAACAATTCAAAAAATACTCACCAACAGTTTGCAATAACAAAGCGATTCCGGCTATACGAATTAACCCACAATATTCTGAAATAAAGAACAATAAAGTTAATCCTTGTTCTAAAAATTCACGGTTTGGTGTCGGAATTAACGAACTAGAGCAACTTGACACAATTCCACAGTATTTACATTTTCATTCAATGTGTGAACAATATTCTGAAACCTTAACTAGAACTTTAGAGATAGTGGGCCATACATATGAAAAATATTTAAAACAAGCACAAACTATTAATATTGGTGGCGGGCAGCTTTACACAGCTGAAAATTATGATTTAAATCAAACTATCATGTCTATTAATAAATTTAAATCTCAATATAACTTGTCGGTTATTTTAGAACCAGGAGAAGCTGTTCTCTACAATGTTGGATATTTAGTTGGCAGTGTAATAGATATAAAGTGTGGAGAAAAATGCACCGCCATTTTAGATTTATCTGCCATATGTCATATGCCTGACATTGTTTTTTCAGGATATAAATATAAAGTTGTTAATGGTTATGAATCTAACAGTAAAAATTACTCATATATTTTAGCTGGTCCAACTTGTTATTCAGGTGATATTTTTGGGGAGTTTTCATTTGATGAACCGTTGACTGTCGGAAGTAAAATTATATTTTGTGACACAGCCCATTACACAACTGTAAAAAGTTCCATGTTCAACGGAATTTCGTTACCATCGATTGCTTTGCATTCTAAAGAATACACATTTAAAAATGTTCGGACTTATGGATTTGATGATTATCTATCAATAACTTAACTCGTAAAAAGATAATCTTATAGTGATAATTATTAGTTATCATTTAAAAGTTGGACAAAGCAAAAAGCCTATGGCTTGATTCCATAGGCTTATAGAGGGATGTATTAGATTTTCTATTTGAAAGTCTTTATATAAATAAAAATCAAACGATAATATTTAATTATCTTTAATCAATTTGTAATAAACGGTATGTTAATTAACAACAAACAATAAGGAGATATATATATTGAAATGTCCGAATAATATTAAGAATTTTTTGGGAAATTTAAAAAATCCAAGTGAATATTTATGTGAAACAAACAAGAGAACAATTTTTAAACTATTGGTTTTATTGTTTGTCTATTTCTTGATTGGACTTATACTAAACAACCTCTGGAGATTTCCTTGTTTTATTGAGTTCAGTATTTCTTTCGGCTTTATAGGAATTTTAGCTTTTAACTCTATTGTTCACTTTTCTAAAGAAATTAGGAAAATAACATCTGTTTTAGCTAATCAGCCAGCTGCTCAAAAAGCTAATTTAGTTTACTTTAGATATTGTAAGAATTCAAAAATATACATATTTGCACCCATTGCCATTGTTTTAATTTTCGGAATCTCTGGATGTTCAATGTTTGGCGCATTAACTTTGTCACCCTCGTTCTTTTGGGTTATGGTTTTATTCGCTTTGGTTGTTTATATTAGTATAATTGGCTATTTGCAATATGTTGTTTTGGCTATATATATTTACAACTTAGCTAGTAGTCCAAAACACTACAACAATCTCCCGAAAACATCCGTAGGTTGTTCACCGGCTCAAGTTAGTTGGTTGGTTGATTTAACCAAGTTATCTCATACATATAGAAGTAGATTCTTCACTTTAGGGAGTTCATTTATTTTTGCTTTTGCTGCATTCTGTTGGTTACCTAAAATGTATGTTGATAAATCTTCAATTGCTTTTTACCTTTTGTGGGGGATAATTCTTATTGTAGTTGTAATGTTTTTTCCTATAGTATCATTACTAGAACATAAATGGATTAAAGAAATCGTTTCTCAATTAAAAAATGATTACATAAAAGATCTAACAATAGAGAATAAATTAGCACAAAAAGCAAGAGAATATTCCGATATTTATTCTAATCAGTTGGCTGTTTTTGCTCAAATTATGTGTACTAATCAGATTATAAATTCAAGAGATTATCCAGTAAAATCTCTCGGTGCAACATTTTATGCCACCTGTTTGTCCATATTAAATCTTATAGCAACACTTGTGACTATAATACAAGGAATAACGGCTATTTCAATCTAGATTCTGCAAATTCTTTAACATATTTTAAAAAGTGCTTAAAACCTTCATACCACTTATCCGAAACACTTGTGTTTTTATAATTTTTATCAATATTGAGCATATTATTAAACATTTCATTAATTTCCATTATCATTGTATCGATCACATGGTATTTTTCCATCATATCAAGAATTGCCTTTTCATTAGCACTCTGTAATTTCTTTTTGTCTGATGAATTTGCTAAATCATATAATGCTGAAATGGCTAGATTCTTTTTATTTGATTTATAATCAAGATTTAAATGACCCTTATGCAACATTAGTTTTTGAGGGTTAACATAGGCTTCTAAATCATTTAATGCTTGAAACAAATAGCCACATTGGTCACCAATTTCTTTGAACATCTCAACAACTCTATTGTCTATGGTATCGCCTGAGCCAGTATAGTATCCAAGCAGCATACTATTCCCAATTATTTCAGCCGTTTCCAATTGAGTTATTTCTCTAATTATTTTTGTGTTAAAAACATCGTCTTTTTGAAGTTTAAGTTCGTCAAGAGCTCCTTTTGCCATTGCACATACAGTATGTATAATAGTAATAAGGCATAGATAATAATTGTGTGGTAAAACAGTTTCTTTTGAAAACGAGTTCTCTATTCGGTGCATCGAATTGCCTATCATATTTAATGCGAAAAGTACTGTTTGTTGTGGGCCAAATTCTATATGAAAAGTAGGATCTCCGTGTCGTTCAGCATCATTGTCTATCCAGTCATCGACGAGAAGTGAAGCTTTATGCACCATTTCAATACTTACTGCCATATTGGCGATAAGGTTATAATCATGTTGTAATATTTCTTCTTGGTTTAATGTCGCTAAATATCCCCAAAGACAAATTTGCGGTCTAAGACGATTCCCAACGGCAAGTTGGGGACTCTGAACCTCAAGTGAGTCAATGGCTTCTTTCCAATAATAATCAAATCTTTCGAGAAAAATTTTTGTAGCAATTTGATAATTGTTGAGCTCATTTTTCATTTTGAACGACTCCTTAATTATCGATAATTAAATATTATCAACATAAAAAATAGCCGCCAAAATGATGGCAGCTATGGAAATCAGATATTAATATATATTTTGTTTCTAGGGTGTTTTCGGGATAATATTTTCTTTTGAGCCGATAGACTTATATGAGTATAAATCTGCGTTGTTTGTATTGAACTATGTCCAAGAAGTTCTTGTATATATCTGATATCAACATCTTCCTCGGTAAGCATAGTGGCTACGGTGTGTCTGAACATATGCGGTGTAATATGGATTTCAATACCGGTTTTGTTGACATATTTATTTATAATACAACGAACAGATTGTTCTTGAAGTTTTCGCCCTCTGTTATTTATAAAGAAATATCCTGTTTCATCTATACTTTTAGAAAAGTTGTTTTTATAAAGCCTTAAAGCTTTTAAAACACTTGGATTAGTTATTTGAATGTATCTCTCTCGATTTCCTTTACCGTTTACTTTAATTAGTTTCTGTTTTATATCAACATCGTAGCTCTTTAATGAACACAGTTCTCCTACTCTAACTCCAGAAGCAAATAGTAATTCAAATACAGCTATATCTCTTGATATGTTTTTTCTTTGATATTCATTAGTTGCATTTGAATTAAAAGAAGCATAGGCATAGTTTAAAATTTTTGAAAGTACACTTGATGGAAATGTTCTAGGAAGAATCAAAGCTTCTTTCCTTTTATAGTTTATTTTGTGAAAAGGATCGTACTCGATAATTTCTTCTGTTTCTAAATAATGAAAGAATGCTTTTAAACTGGCAATTTTTCTTTTGGCAGTTCGTGGCTTATAGGCTTTGTAAACGAAACTGATAAAGTCCAATATTACTGGTTTGTTGCACCATTCATAATCATTGTCGTGCCAACTTCTGAATTGTTTTAAATCGGTTTGGTATGCAGCTTTGGTTTTTTCTGAAACACCTTTCATACATTCACAGAAATCAATATATTCTTTGATTTGTTTTGACAGATTAACCATTAATATCTACTCCTTACTATTTTATGGGTATACTTATGTTAATCATATCAGAAATCTCAGAAAATAGACAGATTTCATACCAATCAAATAAATAGTATTGTGATTTTAAAAGTCAGCGATAGACGACTTCTTGTGCAGAAGGGTGTCTGTTGTTGGCTTTTTCTCTTTTTAAGAAATGTAAACAATATATGAACAGGATGTTAACTTTTTAGCAATTGTTGAAAAGTTTGCAACTAATAAAGTTTATGTTTCTTTTACAGAATCCAGGAGAGGAGGTGTATGGCTATTTCGAATTCATCAAAAAGACAAGAGAAGATCCTTGAGATTTTAAGCATTCGACGTTTTGATACGATTGCTAATCTGGCTGATGAGTTTGGAGTTAGTCGATACACCATAATGAGAGATATTAGAATCTTGATTGAATATTCTCCTATTTATACTGTGAGAGGCCCGGCTGGCGGTGTTTATTTTGAAAAAGATTGTTTTCACACAAAAAGTGAATATGCAGCAAATAAACATTTGTCGGACAAGCAAGAGAAAGCCATTCGAGATATAATTGAAGGTTTGCCTCCTAACATTTCGGAACTACATAGTATATTAATTGATTTTGCTAGACCTAAATAGATATCTGCTTTCTCCTCCATTGAACATGAAAAAGAAGTTCTTTTCATCTCAACCCAAAGGAGAAATGATATAATTTTTATCTTTTTAGCAGGTAACAGTTTAATTCCGGCTAACTAGATTTTTTGAACATTGATAATAAAATAAAAAATTATTCTTGCAACAAATTCAAGAGATGAGCCTTTTTGAAAGATACGCCATGACCATTAGCGAGCGAGAAATATCTTATTCAAAAGAATCAATTTGCAACTGATTTGGCGATGATATCCTTGGATAGAAAACTCTCCATCGGCTGTATTTCGAGCGTGATAACAACCGTCGCAAGATACAGGGTGCGTGACCTCGTAAGTTAATCGGGGGTGTAAAACGAGTGCAGGAGCAAAACTGCGGCTTGAATAATTAGAACAAAGGCAGAAAAATATGTCAGTAGTATTGGGACATATTTTTGTGCTTTTGTTCTATACAATTTGATTACTTATGTGGAGTGATTTTATGAACAGTTTGTTTGATAAGCAACTTTCCAACAATTCATCAAGAGTGTGTTCGGATGTAATGAGTGTTGAAGAGATGTGTTCTTTTTTGAAGATTAGCAAAAAAACCGGGTATAAACTTTTAAGAGAAGAAAAAATAAAAAGCCTACGAATTGGCAGGATATATAGAATTTCTAAAATTCATATTTATGCTTATTTAAATTGCAATATGTGACATCGTTGTGTTTTGTTTTAAACCTTACTATAATGGTTACATAAACATTCAATAACAATGTGCTACATAAAAAAGGAGGTTAAACAGATTGGTAGCAGGACATCTTTCTGAAAAGAAAGGTTATTATTATGCGGTAATTAGTTTTAACGATAACCAAGGAAAACGAAAGACAAAATGGTATTCAACCGGTCTTCCTGTGAAAGGTAATAAAAAGAAAGCAGAAGCAATGCTTACTGACATCAGGTGTAATTTCAAAATTCCCAAAGGGAACGAGTTGAATGATGATATGCTTTTTTCGGATTATCTTGAAGTATGGCTTACAATTGTAAAATCTACTGTAGCAGTTACAACATATTCATCATATTGCAGTATGGTAAGAAATATTATTGCACCATTCTTCAAAGAAAAAAATATCACACTGCAGGATCTTAAAGCTAAGGATATTCAAGAGTTTTATTTACAACAACTTGAACGAGTGAAAGCAACGTCGGTAATTCATTACCATGCTAATATTCACAAGGCTTTGAAATATGCTGTGAAAATTGACCTGATAGATTCAAATCCTGCAGATAAAGTTGAACGTCCCAAAAAAGAAAAATTTGTAGTAAATTACTACAAATCGGAAGATATTAATAAGCTTCTTGAAGTTTCAAAAGGTACACACCTTGAAATTCCCGTGTTGCTTGCAGCATTTTATGGATTGAGAAGAAGTGAAGTTATCGGACTGAAATGGGATGCGATTGATTTTGAAAACAACACCATTGTCATAAAACACACAGTAACGAAAGCTATCATAGATGGTAAACGAGAAACAATTATATCTGACACAACAAAAACCAAGTCAAGCAGAAGAAGTTTGCCGCTTGTTGATTTTGTCAAACAAAGGCTTTTATTGTTACAGCAAGAACAAGAAAGAAACCGATATCTTTGTGGAAGATGCTATAACAATGAATATGACGGCTATTTATGCGTGAATGAAATCGGTGATATAATTTCTCCTGATTATGTGTCAAAAGCGTTTAAACAGCTTCTGAGAAGGAATAACCTTAAAGAAATTCGGTTTCACGATTTGAGACACAGCTGTGCCAGTATGCTTCTTGCAAACGGTGTACCTATGAAACAGATTCAGGAATGGCTGGGTCATAGTGATTATTCAACAACTGCTAATTACTATGCACATCTTGATTTCAGTTCAAAATTATTGTCTGCGGATGCGATGCTTTCAGGCCTCGGTATTGAAAAAACAAAAAGTTCAACATATTGAACTTAATAAAATGGAGAGAACTGCAGGAGAGAACTCAATAAAATGAGTGGTTTTTCAAGGTTTTCTCAAAAAAATAAATCCCTCAAAAACCTAATGTTTTCAAGGGATTTGGTCTGGCGGAGAGTTAGGGATTCGAACCCTAGGTGAGTTTCCCCACACAGCATTTCGAGTGCTGCACCTTCGACCACTCGGACAACTCTCCGGATATTGAGTTTTTCAACTTAAATATTCTATCAAATAATATTTGTTTTGTCAATTGATTTTTCTGAATTATTTTATTAATGCCCACAGAGTAAGATTGAGAGCGAGATATACTATATTCACGGCGGAGAAAGCGGCAATATACTTTCCTGCCGAAACATTCTCCTTGATAACATATTTAAACGAAATCAAGCTTGCCATTGAAACGATTAGCGTGCCGAGTCCGCCGAGATTGACTCCGATGAGCAGATCGGAAACATTTTGTGTGAATCCGTTGCAAATCCCAGTAGTTTTGCTGCAAGCATTCTGAATATGCCGAGTTTGTTGAAGTCTGCCATAACCGCCATAAGGCAGAAAAGCAAGGCAAGGGTGCGAAAATCTATGTAGTCAATATATCCGGAGTCGGGCGGAACGATAAAAGCAGAAACCGCCGCGAGAATAAACGAAATTACCAGCACGGCTTCATTTTTGATGAAGTTTTTTATTTTCGACATGACACTCACCTTGATATTGAAAGTTTTATTCATTAAAAAAGACCTGACGACAACCGTCAAGCCTTTCTGGAGCTACTGGTCGGACTCGAACCGACGGCCTGCGCATTACGAATGCGCTGCTCTACCAACTGAGCCACAGTAGCATAATAAAAATATCTGCAAATCATTATAAATGATAACCAAAAAATTTGCAAGAGTTTTTTCAGATTTTTCAGTTGTGCTCCTGATATAGGGCATCGGTCATATTTTGTCCATAAACATTTAATAGATTAGTTAATAAATATTATTAAAGAATACTTGATTTTATCCCCAAAATAAGCTATTCTATATATCAAGGAATTTGCGTTTCAAATTTTTATTCCCTTTCGGAGGAGAACATATTATGAAAAACACAGTGGCAATTATTCTTGTTTTTGCATTGCTTCTCAGCTTTGCGGCGTGCCGTAAGATAGAGACCGGAAGCATTGTTACCGAAAGCAAGGCTTACATTGTTGACGATGAGGGCGTGACGCGCGATATTTTCAGCGACGGCTCCGATTATTATTACTATGATGAAAACGGCAACAGAAAACAGGTTAATTCAGATGATGTTGTTGTTGAAACAAATCAGGTTACAATGATTGAAACACATTCGCTCACACCCGAGGCTCAGTCGTTCATCGATTCGTTTGGTGATGTTGATTCAATTGAGGATATGATGCAGGCAGACGTAACCGTACCTGACCTCGAAAACGGCGAGCTTATCCCCGAGGATTCTTTCAATGATATCGAGATTGAAGTTGATACGGACGGTAACCCTGTTCACGAGGATGTGGCGCTCAGCTACAAGGATATCATATCAAGCGACACATTCACTATGGAATCAAACATTCAGACCATTGTAAATGGTGAAAGAATGGTCACTCCGATGACTATTATGCGAAACGGCAACGACATTTACTTCGAAACAGCTCTTCCGCTTAAGGGCGCTGAAGGCAGCACAAGAGTCAATATGCTTTTCCTTGACGATATGTGCTATATTATTATCCCCTCGATGAGAGCATATATAGCTATGCCTAAGGACAGTGCAACCACAGAAGAAATGATTCCCGCAGACGCTTTCGACATTGAGAACATGGGCGGAACTTATCTTTCGAGCGGCGAGATTGTTTATGACGGTCAGACTTATGTTTGCGACGTTTACGATACCGATGGCTCAACCACAAAATATTTTTACCTTGATGGCCAGCTCAAGAGAGTTGAAACCGTTAACGGTGAGGATTCAAGCATCACGGAGTTCAAAAAGCTTACAACGGATGTTGATAAGTCAAAGTTTGCAGTTCCCAAGAATTATATCGATATGACAACGGTTCTTGGTTCGGACTATATGTCAACCTTCACAAGCTGATAAATCATGAATAAATGTGCATTGATAACAGGAGCATCGGGCGGAATCGGAAGTGAAATTGCGCTTCGTCTTGCACGGGACGGCTTTGAAATTGCCGCTTGTTACAATTCCGATGAAAAAGGAATAAAAGAGCTTGAATGCAAGCTTTTGCAGACGGGAGTTCGCTTCAGAATCTACAAAGCAGATGTATCGGATTTCAACACAATTAAAGAAGTTTTTGCAGACGCCACCGAATTTTTCGGCGGCGTTTCTGTGCTTGTCAATAATGCGGGGATTGCGCAGCAGAAGCTGTTCACGGACATAACCCAGGAGGATTTTGACAGGATAACAGCCGTCAATTTCAAGGGTGTGTTCAACTGCTGTCAGTGTGCCGTACCGTTTATGGTGAATCAGAAACGCGGAAAGATAATCAACATTTCTTCGATGTGGGGTGTTTGCGGCGCATCGTGCGAAACCGTTTATTCTGCGACAAAGGCGGCGGTTATAGGTCTTTCAAAAGCGCTTGCCAGAGAGCTTGCACCAAGCAACATTCAGGTTAACTGCGTTGCACCCGGAGCAATTGACACAAAGATGAATGATAACCTCAGCACAGAGGATAAATCTGCATTTGCGCAGGAAATTCCGATGGGCAGATTCGGCAAGGCAAACGAGATTGCGGGAGTTGTTTCGTTCCTTGCGAGCGAAGATTCTGACTATGTTACCGCGCAGGTTATAACTGTGGACGGCGGATTAATTTAATAGTCATAATGCCGAAAATAAGCGCGGCTTTTTGGCTATAGTTTACAATTGATTTAGTGATATTAGTATGGTAAAATAAGTATTATTAATATAATCTGTTTGGAGGAGAAATTATGGCTAACTGCCCTAAATGCGGAAGAAAGCTCACAATATTTGATTGGAAACCCAATTGCCCCGGTTGCGGAGTAAATCTTGTTTATTACGGAATGGAAGAGAGACTGCTCGACGAAGCAGATAAGGCAGAGGCAGAGCACGCCAGACTCCAGAAGAGAATAGACAGGCTCAAAGCTGCATTTGTCGGTTCAAAGCTCACAATTTTCAGAATCATTCTTTCGGTTCTTCCCATTGCGATGCTTATGCTTCCGCTTTGCAGTGTTACATACAGTGGTCCGTTCATTGAGCAAACAACAACAAACATCAACGCGATTGAAATTTACAATCTCGTTTCATCGCTTGATTTTGATGCACTCTTCACTATGATCGGTTCATCACTTCTCGGCACAAGCTTTATCGGCTATGCAGGCGCACTTGTGTGCATTCTTCTTTCGCTTGTGTTTGTTATCGTAAGCCTCCTTATGCTTACAATTGCCTGCGGACGCAGAGGTAACGCAAGAAACATCACTCTCAATATTATCACAATCGTTCTTGCTGTTGCATCAATCGTTTTCTTTAATGTATTCTCAAGCAACATTTCCGCAGTATTCCCCGAGTTTATCAGCGGTTCAATCGGCTTCGGAATTTTTGCTTATATTGCAGCTCTTGTTGCACTCTTCGTTATCAATATCGTTATTGCCAAGAAGGGCATCAACATCAAGTATAAGCAGTGTTTTGTCGGCGGTCTTCCCGCAGAAGAGTATTTTGAACTTGTTGAAAAAGGAACAAACAAAGCTGTTATCCGTGAAATGATGGCAAAGGCTCTTGAAGCAAAGGAAGCTGCAAAGTCAGCTGAAGAAGAGACTAAAGAAGAAGTTAACGCATAATCTGACAAACAATAAACCCTATGTTTTCGTTTTGAAAACATAGGGTTATTTTTTAATAATACTCTTCTTCGGTATAATCCGGATACTCGGATTCGGTGATATCCGGATTATAGTAAGTTTCATCGGAATTATAATCTTGCGAGTTATCCTCGTGATAGTAATCCTGAGTTGTTTCCTCTTCGGTGTGGAAAGGTCTGAACGGGTCTCGGCCGTCGTCGCCTATCCAATTGAAGGGGTTTTTCTTTGTTGTAGTTTCTTCGTAGTAATAATGTGTTCCATATTCCGAGGTTGTTTCTTCTTCGTAGTCGCTGTAATCTTGTCTGCCGCTTGAATTACCCCTTGCAAGTTCAATTGCAGAAATATGAGTCTGTGGGTTGATTTCGATGTTGGTTTGACCGTAAAGGGCAAGCTGCAAATCTCTTGCTGCTGTTATATAGTCAACAATCCACACAAAAAGTCTGCCTGTATATGTCTGGAAATAATCAACACCGTAGCGGTGTTCTTCGGCGGGATATGCCTGACTTACAATTTCATATTTCAGCCAGCCGTCGGTGAGCGCCTGAGTTCCGAGCGAGATGATTTCGCTCGTTTTATAGTTCGTGGTTACATAGGGGAGGAAGGTCTGAATTGCATTGTTGAGGTCGCTTATGGATGAATCCTTGACCTGATTGATGAGCGAAGAGATAAGCTCGCGCTGTCTTCTGGTTCGTTCAATCTCGCTGTCAAGCTTTCGGATTCTTGCGTAAATCAGAGCCTGCTCACCTGTGAGATGAACGCTTTCACCGCTTTCGAAACCTTTAACACGGGTTGTGCGGTTCATATATTTTGCTTCAGCCTCGGTTATCGGAACGGAAATTCCGCCGAGGGCATCGACTGCCGCAACGAAGGATTCGTAGTTGATGGCAACATAGTGGTCAATTCTGATTTTATAGTTGTCAGAAAGAACTTCCATAAGCTTTGCCGCACCGCCCCAGGCATAGGAGTGGTTGGTTTTATCGAATCTCTCGCTGCCGTTGATATCCATATAAGTATATGAATCACGAAGGAAAGAAGTTATGGTTATCTTTTTTGTTTTCGTGTTGACCGAAACAAGCATTGTTGAGTCGGAGCGATGGGAGCCGTCTTCGTTATCCTCACCGACAAGAAGTACATTGATAACCTTTTTGCTGTAAATCTTCTCGCCGTTATTTGTTGCCCATGAGCGGAGAAGCTCTTTGATCGAATTAGCAGAAGCAATGTCCGCAATTCGGTCAAATGTCAGATTCTCGTCCTCTGAAATTTCCGCATTGAAGGTTGCGTCGGGGTTGCCGAAATGACCTTCGTTATGATTGATGAGCGAAAACATCTTGCGCACATACGCTCCGCAGATAGCAGAAAAAACAAGCACAAGGCAAACGCATATGCTGAGAATCGCTTTCAGATTGCGCTTCTGATTTTTAAGAAAGAAAGGTTTGAATTTGAAACTCCAGAAATGAGCCAGCTTGTTTTTCATACCCTTCGGCACGCTGTAGCTCGTTATATCCTCGTATCCGTCGGAGTTTCGTCTTTTTTTGTCAGACAAAATATCACCTACAAACAGAATAATATAAAAACATAATATATCACCATTATAATTGAAGTCATTATAACATATTTCGCCATAAAAGTTAACACTATTTATAGAATTTGTTTGAAAAAATTTTGTAAATATACAACTATATTTTGTGTATTATGTCGATATAAAAAATCACCCGAAGCATAAAACTTCGGGTGATGATTTTATTTTGTGAGATACGCCGCATTTACCCAGCCGCTTGCTCCCGGGATTTTGACGAATGCCCACCCCGGAACTGATTTTGTGACTGTCACAGTGTCGCCGTTGGCGAGTTTTCCGATAGCCTTGCTGTCCTGCTTCGGCTCGATGCGTATATTGAGGCTGCCGCCCTTGGTTTTTACTTTGTATTCTCCCGCCTCAAGCACTGCTGTGCTTTGAACGGTGGCTGCTTCCTGTCCGAATGAGATATTGTAATAAACCTCGCCGTCATTGAGCGGCTTGCCATATGCTTCATACATTTCGCTGACGCTGACTATTTTAAATCCTTTTTCAATAAGCTCGGGAACGACTATGGCGGTGAGGTCTGCCGTGAAACTGTAGATATCGTGCATAAGGATAATGTCGCCTTTTTCGGCGTCCGTAACGACCTCATCGGCAATTCGTCTGAGCTCGGCGTTTCTTTCCTCTTCGGTTCTGTCTTTATGCGCCGCATCCTTTGCTTTCCAATCCTCGGTATCGATTGACCACTGAATGAGCGGCATTCCGATTTTATCCGTAACGCCTTTGAATGCACCACCCGGAGCACGGAAAAGAGTCATTTCGCTTCCGGTAAGCTCCTTAATTTTTTTGTTGGGTTCATTCACCTGATTGCGGATGGTTTCGTTATCGCACTTGGTGAGAATTTTATGGTTATTTGAGTGATTGCCGATTTCGCATCCGAGTGTCTGTGCGCGTTTGATTGTGTCAATATTCTTATCGATATTGTAGCCGACAATAAAAAACGTTGCCGTTGCGGCGTTTTCTTCAAGAATGTCAAGAATCTTGTTTGTGTGAACTGAATGCGGACCGTCATCATAGGTCAGAGCAATAAGCTTGTCCTTGGATGAAAAGCGCGGTGCGGTGGTTTCATTGTTGCTTACCGCAATATCCGAGCCGCCTTCGCCTTCAGGCAAGGGTGCTTTTTCTACGCAGCCCGTAAAAAGCATTGACAGCGCGGCAAGCAGAGCTGTCAATACATAAATCCATCTTTTCTTCATCTTTTGTCCCTCATAAGTTAAGTGAATGCTATTATTATATTCCCTTAACCATAACTTAAATTTACTTTTTAGAAAAATAAACCTGTTTGAAAAAATTTAACGAATTTGTAATAATTTGCCGTACGGGAAAGAAAAAACGCGTAATATCATTTATATTTTCTGCATTCTTTTTCTTGAATAAACCGAAAAAGTTTGTTATAATATATTTTAATTGTGAATCCTCGGAGGATGTATAGATATGTTTCAGATGCTGATTGAATATTTAAGACAGAGAGAAGTTCTTATTCTCGGCTTTGGCAGAGAAGGACGCTCTACATATAATATAATCAGAAGAAATCTGCCTGATAAGAAAATCGGTATTGCAGATATGCGTCAGATTGAGCTTGATGACCCGAACGTTACTCTTCATTGCGGCGAAAATTATCTGGATGCAATTGAAAAATATGAAACCGTTATCAAAACACCCGGAATTTCGTTCAGGGATGTTGTTGTTTCGAGCAATATCGAGGTAACCTGCCAGACGGATTTGTTTCTGCGTTTTTCAAAGGGTGTTTGCATCGGCGTTACCGGTACAAAGGGAAAGACAACGACTTCAACTCTCATTTATGAAATGATAAAACAGGCAGGAAAAAGCGTTTGCCTTATAGGCAATATGGGCGTGCCCGTGCTTGACAGTCTTGAAAGCGGAAGTGCGCTTGCTGCCGTTATTGAAATGTCATCCCACCAGCTTGAATACACAACCGCATCGCCTCATGTTGCGGTTATGACCAATATTTATCCCGAGCATCTTGACCATTATAACGGTTTCGGCGGCTATGTCACTGCAAAAATGAACATAATCCGCCATCAGGTCGGATGTGACTATTTTATCTGCAACGCCTGGCAGAATTTCGGCGAATATTTCAATTTCTCAAAGACAGAAACCTCGGTTGTCAGAGTTTGTGAAAACGGGGGAATCGGCGACGAAGAAATCATTGCTGCCGCGGCTTCAAACGAAAGACTGAAGGGCGCGCACAACAAGCAGAACGTTCTGTTTGCCGCAACGGCCGCAAGATGCATCGGCATAAGCGATGAGCACATCATCGAAGCCGTCAGAAATTTCAAGGGTATTGAAAATCGTATGGAGCCTTTCGGCGAATACCACGGAATAAAATTCTACAACGATGCAATTGCGACGATTCCTCACGCCGTTGAATGTGCCGTTGAAGCGCTCGACGATGTTGATACACTTATTTTCGGCGGTATGGACAGAGGGATTGACTATTCGGAATTCGTCAATTATCTCGAAAAATGCAAGCTCAGAAACATAATCGGTATGCCTGACACGGGCTTTGACATCTGCAACGCTCTTCTTGAAAGAGGATGCACCAAAAATATAATTATCGCAAACAATATGGAAGAAGCGGTTGACGCGGCTTTCAGATTCACCGAAAAAGGCAGAAGCTGTATAATGTCACCTGCTGCATCGAGCTATAATGTTTACAAGGATTTCGAGCACAAGGGAAATCACTACAAAGAGCTTGTCAAAGCGTGGAACGGTTAATTAAACATAAGAAAAAGGATGCCAAGCGGCATCCTTTTTTTATTTCTTCATTATTTCCGAAATTTTTTCGCTGAGCATTGCAAGTTCGTGCATTGTGAGACCTTCGGCACGGACAGAAGGTTCGAATCCGCATTCTTCAATTGCTTTGATTACCGCATCTTTCGGAATTCCCGAACCTGCGCTGATTGAGTTTGCGGCGGTTTTTCTGCGCTGACCGAAGGCAGCGTGCACCATTCTGAAAAACAGTTCTTCGTCGGTGATTTCGATTTCAGGTGATTTGCGGATATCCATTTTTATAACGCAGCTGTCAACTTTCGGAGCGGGCATAAATGAGCCTGCCGAAACATCAAAAAGCTTCTGTGCGTGTGCATAATAATCAACGGCAACAGTCACTGCGCCCGAAAGTCTGCTTCCGACGGGTGCACATATTCTCTGCGCCGCTTCCTTTTGCACCATTACAGTCACCGCTTCAATCGGCAGTCTGCTTTCGAGAAGTGCCATGATGACGGGGGAGGTTATATAATAGGGGAGGTTTGCGCAGACATAAACGGGCATTCCTTCAAATTTTTCTTTTATGAGTGCCGCAAGGTCTGTTTTGAGAACATCCTGATTGATTATTTCGATATTATCAAAATCTTTGAGAGTTTCGTCGAGAATCGGCAGAAGCTTTGTGTCGATTTCGATAACGACAACTTTTTTTGCTCTTTTTGCAAGCTCAGCGGTAAGCACGCCTATGCCCGCACCGATTTCAATTACGCCGCAGTTTTCGTCAATCCCGCTTTCCTCCGCCATTCTCGGGCAAACAGAGGGATTGACGATAAAATTCTGACCAAGAGCTTTCGAAAAGTGAAAGCCGTGTCTGCCGAGAATATCTTTTATTGTTCCTATATCTGTTAAGTTGTACATCACAGTAACCTCGTATCGTTAATAATCAGCTCAAAATCACAGCCGAGAAATGCGGCGGATTTTTTGCAAAGAACCATTCTTTCAAGGAAGATTTCGAAATATTCCATAACGGGGCAGATGTTTGTGTCAATTTCAAGTTCAAGAATGATGAGTTTCTGCTCATCGATAACGGTTATTTTTGAATTTTTCGCTGCATAGTTGACTCTGTCGTGAATATCGCTGTAAACTGTGTCCTTGTTACGTACTCTTGAAGCGCGCACATCACTTTTATCCGCAAGAATGAGTGCCGCCGCAATCGGAGTTACGGGTGCCGCCGTTTTTTCATCGTGATGTCCGATGGCGGTTGTCACGGCAATAACCTCGCTAATCGGAAAGCTTCTTTCTTTGAGGAGCGAAAATGCAAGAAGAGCGCCGTTGTGAGCGTGATTGCTTCGGTTGACGGTGTTGCCGATATCGTGGATAAGACCCGCAATTTTTGCGAGCTCGCATTCTCTTTCGGGATAGCCGAGAGTTGAAAGAATTCTGCCCGCGTCTGTGCCTGTTTTTACGCAATGAGCCATACCGTGCTCGGTAAACCCTATTGCCCCGAGCACCTTGTTTGCCGACTCGATAAGCGCCAGAATTTCGTTGTCGTGCCTCAAATTTTCATAGCTTGTCAAAAAAAGCACTTCCTTTTCGAAAAATATTGTATATCCGTCTGTTGATTTTAGAATAAAATATATTTATAATTATTATCAGAAATATTGTGGAGGGATATGTAAATGTCTATTCTTGTTACCGGCGGTGCCGGATTCATCGGTTCTCACACCTGCGTTGAGCTTCTTAATGCGGGATATGACACTATTATACTCGATAATCTTTGCAACAGCAAGAGCGAAAGTGTAAAACGTATCAAAGAAATTACGGGAAAGGATGTTAAATTCTACGAATGTGATATCCGTGACCGTGCGGGACTTGATAAAATTTTTGCAGAAAACAAAATTGATGCAGTTATTCACTTTGCGGGTCTCAAGTGTGTACCCGAAAGCATCAGTAACCCCCTTGAATATTACGACAACAACATCGGCGGCTCCGTTATTCTTTGCGAGGCTATGGCAGCGGCAGGTTGTAAGAAGATTGTTTTCAGCTCATCGGCAACCGTTTACGGCAGCGAGAACCCCTCGCCCCTCAAAGAGGATATGCCTGAAGGCAAAACAACCAACCCCTACGGCACAACAAAGCTTTACATTGAAAAGATTCTCAAGGATACCTGCGCATCTGACGGCGAGTGGAGTGCTTGCCTCCTGCGTTACTTCAATCCCATCGGCGCACACAAGAGCGGCAGAATCGGTGAGGACCCCAACGGAATCCCCAACAATCTTGTTCCCTATATCACTCAGGTTGCAATCGGCAAGCTTGAGCACCTTAATGTAAACGGCAACGATTATCCCACTCCCGACGGAACGGGTGTGCGCGATTACATCCATGTTGTTGACCTTGCTCTCGGACACATCAAGGCAGTTGAGAAAGTTCTCGGCGAAAACGGATGCTTCACCTATAATCTCGGCACAGGCAACGGCTACAGTGTTCTCGAAGTTGTAAAAGCATTCGAAAAAGCCTGCGGCAAACCCATAAAATATGTTATCGCACCCAGACGCCCCGGCGACATCGCAACCTGCTATTCCGACCCCTCAAAGGCAAAGGCAGAGCTTGGCTGGGAAGCTGTCAGAGGAATCGACGAAATGTGCGAAGACTCATGGAGATGGCAGTCACAGAATCCCAACGGATATGAGGACTGATTATGCAGAACTATATCTGGGATTTCGACGGTATGCTGTTTGACAGCTACCCTCACATAACCTCGGCTTTTCTCAAGGCTCTCGGCGAATTCGGTAAGGAAGCGGATTACGACGAGGCAAAGGCTCTTCTCGAAATAACCTTTGCTCACGCTTTTGAGCATTATGATGTCAGCGAAGAAGAGAAAGCCGTTTTCCGCAAATATGAACACAACTATAATCTCCGCCCGATTGCCGTTCCTTTTGAGAATACATACAAGGTTCTCGAAACACTATTCAATGACGGCAAAAAGCATTTTTTGTATACCCACAGAGGATTTGAAACCTCTCAGCATTATCTTGAAGAGTACGGAATGAAGAAATTCTTCACGGCATTTGTTGATTCGTCGATGAATTTCCCTTCAAAGCCGTCACCCGATGCTGTTAATTACATCTGCGACACATACGGTCTCGACAGAAGCGAAACCGTTATGATAGGCGACAGAGAGATTGACGTTTTGTCGGGTAAGAATGCGGGTACATACGGATGTCTTTACACAAAAAAAGAAAACCCCGAATCAGCGGCGGATTTTGTGGTTAAGGATATAATTGAAATATTGAACATAAAATAAAAATCGGAGGCAAACTATGCGTGCAGTTATAACAGTTATCGGCAAAGATATGGTTGGTATTCTTGCGAAGGTTTCAACCGAATGCTCAAACCATAACATAAATGTTCTCGAAGTTACCCAGTCGATTCTTCAGGATATGTTCGCAATGATAATGATGGTTGACATCACAAAATCAGACATTCCTTTCACAGATTTTGCGGATATGCTTCAGAAAATCGGCGATGAAATGGGTCTTTCAATCCACGCGATGCACGAGGATATTTTCAACGCAATGCATACAATATAAGTGTGAAGATAATGTGAGGTGAAAATTCCGTGCTGAACGCAAGAGATATTCTTGAAACAATAACCATGATTCAGGATGAACACCTGGACGTGCGAACCATAACAATGGGTATTTCCCTTCTTGACTGCTGTCACAGCGATGTTGACATTATGTGTCAGAAGGTATACGATAAAATCACCCGCTATGCAAAGGATCTTGTTGCAACGGGCGAACAGATTGAAAAGGAATTCGGTATTCCCATCATCAACAAAAGAATTTCGGTTACTCCTGCGGCTATGATTCTCGCTTCGTGCGAAAACAAGGATGCTGTAAAGCTTGCAAAGACACTTGAAAAGGCGGCTGTTGCCTGCGGAGTCAACTTCCTCGGAGGATTTTCTGCCCTTGTGCAGAAAGGATTCGGCCCCGGTGACAGAGAGCTTATCGAAGCAATCCCCGAGGCTCTCAGCGTGACCGACCACATCTGCTCATCGGTCAACATCGGCTCAACAAAAGCGGGTATCAATATGGATGCTGTCGGTCTTATGGGCAAGGTTGTCAGAAAGAGCGCAGAACTTACCGCGGACAGAGATTGCATCGGTCCCGCAAAGCTTGTTGTTTTCTGCAATGCAGCCGAGGATAACCCCTTTATGGCGGGCGCATTCCACGGTGCAGGTGAGCCCGATTGCGTTATCAATGTAGGTGTTTCGGGCCCCGGCGTTGTAAGAGCAGCTCTTGCAAAAGCGGGCGACTGCGACCTTACAGCTGTTGCAGATCTTATCAAGAAAACCGCATTCAAAATCACCAGAATGGGTCAGCTTGTTGCAAGCGAAGCTTCGCGCAGACTCGGAGTGCCCTTCGGCATTGTTGACCTTTCGCTTGCTCCTACTCCCGCTATTGGTGACTCGGTTGCATATATTCTCGAAGAAATGGGCCTTGAATGCTGCGGATGCCACGGCACAACCGCCGCTCTCGCTCTTCTCAACGACGCAGTCAAAAAAGGCGGTGTTATGGCATCGTCACACGTCGGCGGTCTTTCGGGTGCGTTCATCCCCGTCACAGAGGACGCAGGCATGATTCACGCCGCAAGATGCGGTGCGCTCAGCCTCAATAAGCTTGAAGCGATGACAGCTGTTTGCTCCGTAGGTCTTGATATGATTAACATTCCGGGTGACACACCCGCAGAAGTTATTGCGGCAATCATCGCCGATGAAGCCGCAATCGGTATGGTCAACTCCAAGACAACTGCGGTCAGAGTCATCCCCGCAATCGGCAAGAATGTCGGTGATGAGCTCAGCTTCGGCGGACTTCTCGGAAGCGGTCCTGTTATGCCCCTTTCAACTTATTCGCCTGCAAAGTTTATTAATCGCGGCGGAAGAATCCCTGCTCCCATGCAGAGCCTTAAAAACTAATCAAATTCAGAACGGAGTGCACAAGCTGCATTCCGTTTTTTGTCTTTATTCGATATAATTTATTTTTATCTTGACAAAAAAATACATATAAGTTAATATCAAAGTAACAGTTTATTAACATTTAATGGAGGTCTGATTATGACTAACAAGAGAAAGTTTGCGGCAATATGTATTGTTATTGCGCTTCTCGGCTCGATGTTCTGCACATTCGGTTTTGCAATTGCAGATGATTCTGCTTCCGTTGCAACCGAAGGCGAAGCAGTTCTTCTTATGGCAGAGGATACATTGACTATCGGCGCAGACACAGGCACAGCATTTTCGGTTGATGTTGACGGCGAGGCTGTTGACTATGACCTTTCGGACGGTGACTCCGCTCACGCTTATGTTGACTCTTATGCGGATAATCTCGGCAACGACCCCGAATTTAAAACACACATCGAAACAGCTATTGCGAAGGTTCGTGAGAGCATCGGTTCATATGCATCGGTTCTTGCTCTTCTTCCTCCCGTAATTGCTATCGTTCTTGCACTTATCACAAAGGAAGTTTATTCATCACTCATTATCGGTATTGTTGTCGGCGGATTCATTTTTGCAGGCGGCAACTTCGAAACTGCAATCAACCACGTTCTGTTTGACGGCTTTGTAGCAAGTCTTTCAGACAGCTATAATATGGGTATTATCATCTTCCTTGTTCTCCTTGGCGCACTTGTTTCAATGATGAACAAAGCAGGTGGTTCGGCAGCTTTCGGCAGATGGGCTTCAAAGCACATCAAGTCAAGAGTCGGTGCACAGCTTGCAACTATTCTTCTCGGCTGCCTTATCTTTATCGACGACTATTTCAACTGTCTTACAGTCGGTTCAGTTATGAGACCCGTATGCGATGAAAAGAAGGTTTCAAGAGCAAAACTTGCTTATCTTATTGACGCTACTGCAGCTCCTGTTTGCATCATTGCTCCCATTTCATCTTGGGCAGCAGCTGTTGCAGGCTTCGCAAGAGGTGCAGGCGCAGAAAGCGGCATCAGCCTTTTTGTTCAGGCTATTCCCTATAACTTCTACGCTCTTTTCACTATCCTCATGATGGTTGTTATCGCAGTAAGCAAATTCGATTTCGGTCCCATGAAGCTTCACGAAAGAAACGCTCTTGAGAAGGGCGACCTCTTCACAAGCGGCGAACGCGTTGAAGCAGGCGAAGAAGCTTCGAACCCCAAGGGTAAGGTTATTGACCTTATTCTTCCCGTTGCTGTTCTTATCATCTGCTGTGTATTCGGTATGATTTATTCGGGCGGATTCTTCAGCGGCGAAAGCTTCATCGATGCATTCTCAAATTCGGATGCTTCTGTCGGCCTTGTTATCGGCTCGGCAATTGCAATCGTGTTCACTATTGCATATCTTCTTATCAGAAGAGTTATCAGCTTCAAGGATGCAATGGCATCTCTTCCCGAAGGCTTCAAGGCAATGGTTCCCGCTATCCTCATCCTTACCTGCGCATGGACACTCAAGGCTATGACAGACAGCCTCGGCGCAAAGATTTACATTTCACAGCTTGTTGAAGGCAGCGCAGGCGCATTCCAGATGCTTCTTCCCGCTATCATCTTCCTTATTGCTGTAGGTCTTTCATTCGCAACAGGTACATCTTGGGGTACATTCGGTATTCTTATTCCCATCGTACTCAGCGTATTTGAAGCAACCAATCCTCTTATGATTGTTTCGATTTCTGCTTGTATGGCAGGTGCTGTTTGCGGTGACCACTGCTCGCCCATTTCGGACACAACCATTATGGCTTCCGCAGGTGCACAGAGCGACCACCTCAACCACGTTTCAACCCAGCTTCCCTATGCTCTTACTGTTGCGGGAATCTCGTTTGTGACATATATCATCGCAGGTCTTCTTGCTGATTCAGGTCTTGCTCTTGTTGCACTTCCCATCGGCGCAGTTCTTACTGTTGCAGTTCTCCTTGTTATCAAAAAATCAGCTTTAAAAAAGGGTATGAATTTTAAGACATTTAAATAATAATCGGCATTCAGCGGCACACTCTGTTACAGAGTGTGCCGTTTTTTTGTTGCCTGATTGTTTCCTCTTGATTTTTTATGATAAATTGATATAATATATAATGGAAAAGTTCGTACAATAAATTATTGTGAAAGCAAAGGTGACTTAAAAATGAGAAAAATAATTAACATCAACAGTGGTTGGGATTTCATCAAAGACGGTGTTGCGGAGAAGGTTGATCTTCCTCACACATGGAATGCCGTTGACGGCCAGGGCGGTGCTGATGAATATTACAGAGGCAGATGCGTTTATGAAAGAACAATTCCTTATTTCGACGGCAGAGTTTATCTTGAATTCTGCGGAGCGAACACCGTGTGCGAAGTTTTTGTTAACGGTATTTATATCGGCAGCCATGAAAACGGATATTCGATGTTCCGATTTGAAATTACTGATTTTATAAAGGCAGACAGCGAAAATACGCTCAGAGTTATTGTTGATAACACCGCAAATGAATTCCTCTATCCCGAAATGGCGGACTTCACTTTCTATGGCGGTATTTACAGAGATGTCAACATCATCAGCGAGGTTGCTAAGTCGCACTTTGCGCTTCTTGATATGAGCCTTTGCGGTATGTATATCACACCGAAGGCAGACGGCAGAGTGTTCGTCAAGAGCCTTATCGAAGGCAGCTGCATGGGTCTTACAAAAGAATTTATCATTACCGATGCAGACGGAAAAGAAGTTGCAAAAAGAGAAGTTGAAGCGGACAAGGATGCCGTTAAGCTTCTTATCGAAGAACCCGTTCTCTGGGATGCAACCGAAAATCCCTATCTTTACACAATGACTGCACGCCTTAAGAAAGACGGCGAAACCATTGACGAAATCAGCGACAGATTCGGTGTCAGAGAATTCTATTTCGACAGTGAAAAAGGTTTCTTCCTCAACGGAAAGAATGTCAAGATGAAGGGCGTTTCGAGACATCAGGACAGATGGCAGCTCGGTAACGCACTCACTCTCAAAGAGCACGCAGAGGATATTGAGCTTATCAAGGAAGTCGGTGCAAACTCTGTGAGACTTGCCCACTATCAGCACGATGAAAAGTTCTATGACCTTTGCGACGAGGCAGGTTTGCTTGTATGGGCTGAAATTCCCGTTATTTCGAATTTCAGCAAGAAAAAGCAGGCTCAGGCAAAGTTTATGCTCGAAGAGCTTATCAGACAGAATTATAACCACCCCTCAATTTACACCTGGAGCGTTGCAAATGAAATCGGCATCAACGGCGCAGCATCGGGTCTTGCAGCAGGTATAAAGGAGCTTAACGATATCGCTCACGCTCTTGACTCAACCAGACCCACCGTTACCGCTCAGGTAACCATGACTTCAATCAACTCAAAGCTCAACGAAATCCCCGATATTCTCGGTTATAACCACTATTACGGCTGGTATGTGCAGACTGTTGACGGCATTGACAAGTGGCTCGATAAATTCCACGAAGCAAAGCCTCATCTCAAGCTCAGCCTTTCCGAATACGGTGCAGAGGG
>JAZRLY010000033.1:0-31392 GCA_045647065.1 Acutalibacteraceae bacterium | reverse complement strand
AGATTTACGGCAATCTTCTTATCAATATTCCGAGCAATTCAATTCACGTCGGCGGCGGCAGAGACAATGTCATAACCAATAATATCATCGTGAATCCCGGCAACAATGCCCTGAGATTTGATGACAGAGCAAGAGAAGGTGCTCTTGAAAACGGTTGGTTCACTCATGCTTACGTCGGCAGTGGTGATATGTGGGAAGCACTGTATAATTCACCCTGGCAGAGTGAAACCTGGCAAAATGCATTCCCCGAATACAAGAACTGCACAGACGATATTTCAAAATCAGATTCGCCTGATTATATCCCCAACCCTGCAAGCACCTTCAAGAGTAATATTATTATTAATAAAAATATGGGCTACGGCGAAGTTTACAGCTCCGTTTGGAGGTTCAGCGATATAAGCGAAAATGCAATATATAATGTAGGCAAATGTGATGAAATCTTTGTCGATCCCGATAACGGAGATTATAATATCAAAGATATTGATGAAATCAGAAAAGTCGCTCCCGATTTTAATGAAATCCCTCTTGATATGATAGGTAGGGTAAACTGACAAATTCCGATTTGTAAAACTCAATAATAAAATGATTAGTGCAATGGGATATAAAATCCTGTTGCACTTTTTCTGTTTAACAAATAGATTTTTGATGAAACAAACAATATCTGAAGATTTATTCTACGGCAATAAAATCCCCTGTGAAATAAGCTTTGTGAGGGTTTCTGAATACGGAAATGTTTTGACAAAGTAACAGAGCTTTCAAAGTTTGTATGTACACAGTTGAATGATAATACATAAATATCCCCGTGGCTGTCAAGTATATCCATAACCGCCGTCAACATGATGTTTTCATAGTGGATTTTTTTATGTGGATATGATATAATTCAGATGTTAAATAATAATCTGTGGAGGATAATATGTGTTAAAAGTTATTTTGTTCGATATTGATAATACTCTGTTAAGTTTTGATGAATATGTTAAAGAATCCATGAAAAGCGGATTTGAAAAATTCGGAATAGGACCATATGAAGATGGGATGTTCTCCGTTTTTAATCAAATAAATACCAGCTTATGGCAGTTAATTGAAAAAGGGGAGTTAGATTTTGAAGAATTGCAGAAAAAACGCTGGAATAAGATATTTGAATGTTTGGGCATAACGGCCGATGGAGTAGTCTTTGAAAAATACTTCCGAGAGTGTTTATTTGAAAGCGCAATTCCTGAAAACGGTGCGATGGAATTGTTGGAATATCTACATGGCAAATATATTCTTTGTGTTGCCAGCAACGGTCCCTATATGCAACAAGTGAACAGACTTAAAATAAGCGGAATGCTGCCATATTTTTCACACCTGTTTATCTCTGAAGAAATCGGCAGTTCAAAACCTTCAGGAAATTTCTTTAACACTTGTATAAATCGTCTTAATTCAAAAACAGAACAGAAAATTCAGCCTTGCGAGATTATGATAATTGGGGATTCTCTGTCATCTGATATGTCAGGAGGAATTCAATTTGGAATGCAGACATGCTTCTACAATCCTGATAAAAAAACCATTCCGTTTGGAATGAAATTAGATTATAATGTATCATCATTAAGGGAGATAGAAAATATTCTCTGATTCAGGCAAACTATTGAATGTAAATTCCAATTTGTTAAACCGGATAATATAATGATTAGTGCAATGGGATTCAATTCTGTTGCACTTTTCTGTTTGATAATGAATAGCTATCTATCAAAAAATCAGCAAAATAAATGCTTATATTTTATTATGTCTATTGATTATTTTTTTTGATTATGTTATAATTGGGATAATTTTGTAACAGGAGAAATTTTATGAAATATATGAAAAAAATTATTTCAATTTTTTTGGCTTTTGTTATTGCGTTTTCGGCAATTGTATTGGTTGATGCTGAAAAAGTTGACTCTGAACCTTCTTTAAAAAATTTAACAGAATATAAAGAATATCTTACTGATGAGGGATATCCTGTTTTTACAACAGCTGACTTTTACGGTTTATTCAATACTGTTTCAAATGTTATTCGCATTCTTACCGGCACCTGGATTTTTCCTCAGCAAAAATTTGTTGTTGAGGTTGATGAGTTTCTGACGGGTGTGAGTGAGCATATTGCGCTTAACAGTGGCCTTGATTTCGTTGCAATTCTCGGAAATTTACCCGAGACAAATCAGCTTGCGGATATTGTTACAACAACATTCCAGATTGACACCGCTGAGTTCAGAAATCAGATGTATGTACATCGTGATAAATATAACGATGAAGGCAACATTGCAATGGGCGCTGTCTACGGTCTTATCGGAATGTATATGAGCGTTATCAGTAAATGTGAAATCTATGCATTGCCCTGTGAGGATAATCCCGAAGTATATGAAACTTATATCAGGCTTACATATAAAGACGGCGGTACAGAAGAATTTTATCCCGGTTTGCTTATCAACACTGTTACGGGTGAATGCTCAAATGTCGGCAATGACGGTATTGTTGGCTCAGGCTTTAATTTAAATCTTTCGGAAATGCTTGTATATGCAACGGTCAACTGTTGGATGCGTGATTTCGGATTTTGTTATTTATATGATGTTCTCGCTAATTCAATGCCTGTATTCTTTAATTATAATACACGCAGATTTAAGTTTGAATATAATGACCTTGAATATATGATTCAGATATGGAAAGGTAATTACACCATTGCAAACGGTGGTGAGGTAGGCGTTTATTGCCGTGATAAATCAAAGTTCGGTTCATATTACGATTGCGCTAATGATGAGCAGATGCTTGAAATGTCAATGCAGATTCTTCACGGAGATAAAATTCTTGTCAATAAACCTCTTCAGCTTCATTGGTGGGTTAACGGATTCAATCTCGGTACAAGAATGTATCTTCCCCATACTCTTACTATGAAATTCTCTGTTGTTATGACCGACGAAGAGATGCTGAATGCTTTCTGCAAAGCCATCGACGAACATTATATGGGTGATGTAACCTATACCGTTGATGGGTTAACGGTAAATGCAATATGGTAAAAATTAACCGCTGAACAAGAAGTGTTCGGCGGTTTTTTTGCAGAATCATAAAAAATAAAAAATAATAAATAACATTAAATCTTGAAAACCACCTCACAATATGTTTTATTTTATAAAAAAGATTTCAGGCAGCTGAGGCAATGTCAACAATAAGAGAAAATGTTGAAATGACAACCGATCTTACGGACAGTATCATTTGACAGATATTGTCCGTATTTTGTCTGATATAACACAACATTTTGTGGTTTTTGCCCGTTGAAATAATATTAATAGTATGTTATTATATTGAAAGATTTTTAAGGAGAAGAACCTGTAATGAAAAGATTTATTGCGGCTGTAATGGCATTGATAATGTGCATTACATCGATAATTGTTGTATCGGCAAATCAGAATGATGAGTCTGATGCTCAGATTCAGACCGAAAGACCCGAATCCATGTCGGTTACTCAATACAAATCAAGGCTCCGGAACGAGGGCGTTTCTGTTTTTTCAACTGAGCAGTTTCTGGTTATCCATAATTTCTTTCAGTCGGTAATCGGATTAATGACAGGAAACGGATTCAAAGGTAATTATTTTGATGTTACTGTTGATGAATTTGTTACCGATGCCTGTAATCATGTATATATGAACTGCGGTCTGGATATTGTTTCACTTCTTACCAATCTTCCCGCAGCCAATGACAGCGCAGAACTTATAACAAAAGTTTTCAATATCGATGTTGAAACAATAAGAGAAGAAATGTATAATAAACGTGACACATACTATGCTGAAGGCAACGATGTGATGGGTACGGTTTGTTTTTTCCTCGGCGCTTATCTTGCAATTATGGATAAGTGTGAAATTCAGGCTGTTCAGACAGAAGAGGACCCTAATGTTTATGAAGTTCAGCTCAAGGTTACTTACCGCAACGGCACATATGATACGCATTGCCCCGGAATTTATATCAACAAAGAAACAGGGGAGTGCACCGGTCACGATAAAAATTCCGGTCTTCTTAATATCGGATTTAATTTCAATCTCGGCGAAATGATGGTTTATGCAACAATCGATTCGTGGATGCGTGATTTCGGATTCTGTCTTTTCTATGATATTGCGGCCGGTTCTATGCCTGCTCTCTGGAATTATGATACACGCCGATTCAGATTTGAATATGACGGTCTTGAGTGGATGATTCAGATGTGGAAGGGCAATTATCTGATCACTAACGGCGCTGAAGTTGGCGTTTATAACAGACCTCCTGAGAAATTCGGAACATATTATGACTGTGCATCCGATGAACAACTTATGGAGATGACTCTTCAGGTTTATCACGGTGAAGATCTTCTTGTAAATCAGGAACCTCAACTTCATTGGTGGATTAACGGATTTCAGATGTCTGACAGGCTTTATTTGCCCTCCAGTTTGACTCTTGTTTCCTCGATTGTTATGCCTGATGAAGAAATGCTCAACGCATTTTGTGAATCCATAGACAATCACTTCCTACATGATGTTACCTATTCCGTTGACGGACTGAAAATAACATTTATCTGGTAACTAATTTCCGAAAGGGTGTAAATAATGAAAAGAATTATTTCAATCATACTTTGTCTTGTTATGCTGATGTCTGCAGTATTCTGTGTGACTCCCGCTTCCGCATCGCAGAACGGTATCGACATTCCTCTCATTTATGTTGAGGGTCAGGGACATGCTATTTATAAAAACCTCGGCACTCCCGAACAGGAGCAGATTTATCCCATTGAGATTCCCGAAGGATTTATCGAAGAGAAACTCGATACATTTCTTCCTGTTTTTGCAGAGGCATTTTTTACCCAGCAGTGGGATGAATTCTGCGTTGAGCTTTACAATATAATTGTTCCCGTTATGGAGGAAGTCCGTCTTGATAATAACGGTGAAGCATCAAACGGTACGGGCATTGATTGGACTTTTTCCGAGGCTACTGTTTATGATAAAAAAGTAAACGGTAAATATCAGATTCAGGACTATGTTTTTGAATATGACTGGCGACTCGACCCTTGGGAAACAGCCGATAAACTCCATGATTATATCGAGATAGTCAGAAAGGTTACCGGTGCGGAAGAGGTTGCTCTTCTTGGCCGTTGCCTCGGCGCAAGCATTGTTGCCGCTTATATGACCAAATATGACGGTGAGCATGTAAGAGACTGCATATTCTATGCAAGTGCATCTCACGGCGCTGCAATGGCAAGCAAGGCGTTCTGCGGTGAGCTTTTCCTTGAAGGCGACGGAATTGAGCGTTATCTTTATGATATTCAGCTTTTCGAAGATGAATCACTTGAGAATCTTATTGATTCGCTTGTTACTCTTATGAATAAAACTTACGGTCTTGATATTATCAGTGCGGCCGTTGACAATGTTTATGAGGATATTTATCTCAATATTGTCCCGCCGATTTTAAGCGAAACATTTGCTACATTCCCCGGTTATTGGAGCATGGTAACCGAAGGCGATTATGAAAAAGCTGTTGATACTGTATTTTACGGATCCGAGCCCGGCGAATATGACGGACTTATTGAAAAAATCGAGAATTATCATCAGAATGTCCGCCTTGTGATGGATGACAAATATCTTGAGCTTAATGAAAAGGGCGTTGAATTTTCAAATGTTGCAAAATACGGTTTGCAGATAATTCCCGTTTCGAAAGAAAACAATGTTGTTTCCGACGGTACTTGTGAGATTTCACAAAGCTCAATGGGTGCAACAGCGGCTGGTGTTGAATCAACATTTGATGTTGATTATATTGACAATGCAATCGTTAACGGCACTGCTAAATATATTTCACCCGATAAAATAATCGATGCCTCAACCTGTCTTTTCCCCGATTCAACATGGTTTGTCAAAGATTTGGTTCATGATTATTTCCCTGATGATATTGAAAATATATTCACAGATATAATCAACAATGAAAATCATACTGTTTTTGACAACCCCAGATATCCTCAGTATCTTGTTTATGAAGAGGATACCGAGCTTGTTGTTCCTATGACTGCAGATAATCTCGACACTAAACCCGAATGGCGCATATCATTCTTTGATGCTCTTATGACATTCTTTAAGAGTCTTTTTGAAATAATTGAAAGAAGCATCGCAGCACAAAGTGTATAAATGATCACAAACCTCGCTCGAAAGGACGTTGTTTTGATTAATAACCCTTAAACAAATACCTGTGGCACCTAAAGGTGCATCTAAGCAACACCAACTGCAAACTGGTGTTGCTTTTTACTTTGCGTGTCTTTCAAAAATCATGAAAGTACTTTTACCTTTTAAGTAACCCATAAATTCCGATACACATATACTTGGTGGTATCGACAGCAACATCTGGTTGATTTCATAATTTAAAAGCCTATAGATTCTGAAAAGAATCCATAGGCTTTGTTTGCTGTTTATTGAATTTTTCAGGTGAGTGCATCTTCGAGACAGCTCATACAATACATTGCATCTTCATCAATATAACAGTTGCAATTACCGCAGCGGTTAGAATGTATTTTGCAACAATTTGTATCTCCGCTACTGGCTATAAATGCAGAGCAACCGGAATGAGCGCAAATGGTGGAGGGGGTACCGAATTTGTTTGAGAATCTGGTATAGTTATCTAATCCATCAAGATTTTGTTCAGCTTCATTATCTACAGTTATTTCGTGATCTAAATCATAAAAACCTTTGACATTCGGCTGCTTTATATCTGTCCAATCTTTGATACTGTCGCTGTCTAAAATGCCGATTTTATAGACTTTCATCAGTTGAGGGTCAAAAACCAGGTCGCCGTTGTTATTAATTCCGATCGATGAAACTTTACCATAACTCGGACATTTAATTACTGAAATGTTTTTCCAGGTTGTGCAACCATTGTGCGAATTTTCTCCGACATGAAGAACACTTCCGTCTGACTTTATACCAATTACACAATCTTGAGTTGCATATATATATTCCACATCACTCCAACCGCTGACATTTTTTTCTGGATCAGTGGTTACCACAGTTCCGTCTGCCTTTAATCCGACAGTAATGCCGTAATTTGCTGAAATGGCAACAATATCCGTCCAAAAATCAACATTACATTCACCGTCTTTGTTTGATCCTGTAGCAATAACAGTTCCGTTTGAGCGAAGTCCGACCGTATGTTTCGAAGTACATTCAATCGCAACTATGTTTCTCCATTCGCTTACATTATCCTGACCGAAATCGCTTGCATCATAGTATTTATCATAAAGAACGGTTCCATCGGATTTTAATGCTGCAAGGCTATGGTTATCGCTGTCTATTGCAACAATATCTGTCCAATCATCATTATATACTCCGTCTTTATCTAAAAGAGTACCGTCGCTTTTCAATGCAATAATTGGGGCATACTTCATCAATTCGATGTCAACAACATCTGTTCCGTAATTTCCCAAATTATCTTCTATGATATATCTGCCTTTGTCATGAAAATATGATACACTTCCGTCTTCTTTGATTACTGCCGCTTCAAGACTGCCTACACTCAATGTTTCTCTGAATGCGATGTTATCCCAAAGTGCAAAGGAGCGCTTTCTTGCGTCCGAATAATCACCCAAGGCACCGAAAGTCATAGCTGCGGCAGCTTTTCTGCCTGATGATTCCAGACGCTCGGCTTCTTTATAGTTGCATACAAGTACCTGTTCAGATGCATCTTTATAATCGCCTAACTCCGTGAATTCCTGTGCTGCGCTTACAAACTCACCGTTTTTCAACAATTTGGATGCTTTGCTGTAATTTGCGGCGGGGATAATAACCATGATTGTTATCACAACTGCCAATGCGATAAATACAATCGAACTCAAAACTGCAATTGCGATTTTTTGCCATTCTTTTTTTCCATAGTTAAAAACTCTTCTTTCTTATATATTTTATTTATTATTGTTTACATATAGAATATAGCCTGCTTTGCCGTTAGTTTCATTTACTGAAAACATATTTGTGAAGAATGATTTGTGGTGTTCAGCATTATTTGCAAAATTAAATCCGTAGTAATAGTTTTCATTGAGAATATAAATACATTTTGGAATTCTGCTTTTGTCTTTATAATATTCGCTATACAGATAGAATTCTTCTTCTATATACCAGGTGGTGAATGCGGCAGGGGATTCGTCAAAGCAGAAATAAACCCAGGGAATAAGACTTGCAACAAGAACCTTTTCGCAGGAATTTTCTTTGATTTTTTCTGTATCGTCAATGATATCATAATATATGTCGGCAGTTTCTTTGCTGACTTTTATTCCTTTCATCGGACCTTTGCTGAGCGTTGATTCAGCCTTGATAAATACATCATCCGATGCGAGTGCCATGGTATCATCCGATAATTTGATTGCAGTGCCCGAGACAATATCAAAAACAAAAACAAGAGCACATACACCGCAGAATAATTTTGTTATCAGATTATGTTTTGTTTTTGAGTTTTCTTCGTTTTTCTTCGTTCTGATTTCATCATAAAGGCACTTCAGAGCGGGTGCAAGAGCAGTGTTGGAGATAACGAGACCGATTACACCGACAAAGTCAAGAGCCTGTGAAATAATGCCCAGAAAGATGATATAGACAATTCCCGACCATGCAATCAAAACAAGATTCTTGTCTCTTTTTTTGGTCAGAAGTAATGCAATCAAAGTGAAAACAAAAAGAATATAAGGTCTGAAGAGCGTTGTAACAATATCTGAAGATGTGATATAAATATTTTCAATTATAAGAATTACAATTGAAATCAAAGAAATAAACAGTAAAAGATTTCTTTTTTCTGTCTTTTTCTTTTCATAAATGAGATATGCTGTCAGACCAGCAGAAACATAAAATCCGAGAGGAGCAACAATGATTAAAGTTCTGATTATTGTTGAATATGAGAACATATCTGTTTCGCCCGTATCGGCAAAGGGAAGAGTGTGGTCGTGACCGCCGAAAATAGTTCCGAAATTTCCGAAGAAATCGGAAATTGACATTTGCGATAATACAAAAATGAAGAATATAACGGCAACCGCAACAATGCCTGATGTAATAAACAGCCAATGTTTAACCGATAAATATTTTTCACAATAATCAGATACGGTTTTCTTCTTTCTGATGAATGTAAAAATAATGACTGCCAGAGTATAAATGAAATATATCAGGCAGTTGAAGGGCTGTGCAACAACAACGCACGCAAAAACAATCCCCGAAAAAATGAGCTTTGGTGCGGTGAGTTTATCCGAGCAAAACAGAATAAGCGTCACAACCTGAAATCCCATAAGGCTCATTGTGTAATAATCGAGCATATTAACAGTTTCTGTTACATACAGCAGAAAAATTACCGACGAGAGAAAAGCGGGGAGAGTGCCGTGTTTTTTCAGCTTGTAAAAAGTGAAATATGAAACAAGTGTCTGGCACAAAACAAAAAGACATCTGAAAAACAGAATGATTCCGTCGGTGCTTCCGTTAATTAAAAGAAAAACTTTCATCGGAAGATAAAGCAGAAATGCAGAAAACTGTGAAGCATGCCATTCATCAATAAGGAATGAATCGCCTTTAATAATTCTGTAAGGAATTGTCAGATAAAAGCTTTCATCGGGAGATGATGTGCCGTAAAAAGCGCTTCGCAGAAGAAAAAAAGCAAAAAACAAAATTCCCGCACAAGCAAATATATCTCTGTGTTTTTTGACAAAACCGATTATAAAATTGTCGTTTGTGAGATTACTCGGCAAGAATATCAATCTCCTCTTTATACATTATTCTTCCGCCTTTTCTACCGTACCAGACAGTTTCTCTGGCGTAATCCGGATAATTTGTTTTGCAGTTTTTATTGTGAATTTTTATCGTAAGATTTGTTTTTTTGAGCTCGGTATGGATTCCGTTATAAATATTGGTGAAATAATTGGGGAAATCATATCCGATGTCAAAAGAAAATGCGGTAACGCAAGGTCTTTTAATCATATTCTTCTGATATTTAAGAAGCTCTGTGAAAATATCTTCGGTAATACAGAATTCAGTAAGATATTCTGTTATTTCATCAAAAAACAAATCAAAATCCTTGATAATCTGCAGGAAGTACCATTCTTCAATCGGCCAGTTGACATTGCCGAATTCGGGCAGAAGCGTTTCGCAAGTACCGAGATTGTCGGTAACATCGCTAAGCTTTCTTAATAAATCAGTATAAATTTTTCCTGCAACGGAATCGGAATTATTTTTGAAATGGTCAATCAGTCCGAGGTAAAAATCGGTGTATCCGATATTTTTTTCATTGAAAAGGTAGATTGCAAAGCATTGAAGCAATCCGAGATTATGAAACGCTCCCGTGACGGCAACAAAAATATTTGCATCAATCCATTCGGATGCAGACATATCTTTTGTTTCAATAACGACGGAATTATTTTCCTCTGTTTCGGCGCCAAGCTCGGTGTGATGTCGGTTGAGCGAGCATTTTGCAAATCTGATTTTGTGAGAATCAATCATTTCTTTTTGCGAAAGGCGTGCGTTGACAAGCATTTCGCAGTTGAAAATATTGACGCTTGAGTGCTGTCCCGCTTCGAACAGCTTGCCGATGCCGTTTGTAAAACTTTCAAAGGTTTCACCGGGCAGACCGAGAATCATATCGGTGTAAGTAAAAATTCCTGCTTCATTATATTTTCTGACAAGCTCTGTATAGTGAGAAAATGTCATATTGGTGCGACAGATATCATTAAGAGTTTTATCCGAAAGAGTCTGGAGTGAAATTGTTGCACCTTTGCTCAATCCGCATTCATTCATCATTTTATTGATTTCAAAAACACGCTCATCGCTGTTTTTGGTGAAGCAGAATTGAATTTTTGAAGGGAATCCGGTTTGCTTTTTGGAGTTTACAAGCCACTCGGAAATGGTGACATCTCTTTCGAGAATTCCGAAATTCGCATCCGCACAGATGCAGTAACCGATTTTGTGGTCGGAAAGCCATTCGATATCTTTTTTTACTTTTTCCATCGGGAAAAGTCTGATGTTTTTTGCTTGTCTGCCCCAATCGCAGTAAACACATTTATAAGGGCATCCTCTGTTGGTTTCAATAATTCCGTAAAAAATATCATCGGAATCTTTCATTATATTATCAAATATTCCTGAAGTGTAAGGCGAGGGGAAATCCCACACATCATAGAATTTATTTTCTGTTTTAATTATCTTGCCGTTTTCGCGGTAAGACAGATTCGGAACTTCGCTCAGAGTTTTTTCTCCTGCAAGAGCTAGTAAAAGCTCTGCAAAGGGAATTTCGCCTTCTTCGTGAATAAGAAAATCAATATATGAGTTTTCTTCAAGAAGCTCGGAAGAAGCATTACTGACATTATGACCGCCGAAAAGAATGTAGGCTTCGGGAAACTGTTCTTTTAAATATTTGGCGACAAGTTTATTATGCTCAAAATTCCAGATATAGCAAGAAAACGCAATAAGAAATGGCTCCGAAATTTTTTCGGAGCAAACTTCTTTACTGTCCTTGCGATAGATAATGTCAGCAAGAACATAATTCTCTTTAATTTTATCAATGCTCCAGGCATAGGCAGCAAGTGCACCTGATGCATAAGGCAGACATATTTCTCTGCCGTAATAGGAGCTTGGCTGAATAAAATAAATGTTTTTCAATGCTATTGTCCTTTATAATCAGTTTATTTGTTTCATATCGTGTTCAAGCATTAATTCAACAAGACCTTCAAATGAAATCTTTCTTTTCCAGTTGAGTTCTTTTTCTGCTTTTTCGGGGTTCCCGAGAAGAGTGACAACATCCGCCGGTCTGAAAAATTCAGGCGAAACTTCGACGATTGTTTTACCGGTATTTTTGCAGATTCCTTTTTCGTTTACACCTTCGCCGACCCACTCAAGCGAGATTCCCGCTTTATCAAAGGCGATAGATGCAAAATCCCTGACGGAATGTTTCTCGCCAGAAGCAACAACGAAGCAGTCAGGCTTTTCCTGCTGAAGCATGAGCCACATCGCTTCGACATAGTCACCTGCATATCCCCAGTCTCTTTCGGCGTCGAGGTTTCCGAGAATGAGTTTTTCCTGCTTGCCGTGAGCAATTGCGGCAGCGGCAGAGGTGATTTTTCTGGTTACGAACTCGGCTTTTCTTCTTTCTGATTCGTGATTGAAAAGAATGCCCTCACTGCAGAACATTCCGTAGCTTTCTTTATAATTGACTGTAATCCAGTGACCGTAAAGCTTTGAAACTCCGTAAGGACTTCTGGGATAGAACGGCGTTTTTTCTGTTTGCGGCATTTCCTGAACAAGACCGAACATCTCACTTGTTGATGCCTGATAGAATTTAGCATCGGATTTGATGTCTTTTATTGCATCAAGAAGTTTGAGAACGCCTACACCGTTGACTTCGCTTGTGAAAACTGGCTGGGACCAGCTGAGTTTTACAAATGACTGAGCGGCAAGATTATAAACTTCATCGGGCATAGATTCTTTTACGGCAGAACGAAGAGATGAAGCATCGGTCATATCACCGTAAATAAAATCAATCTCATTTGCTATATGTTTTACATTTCCTAAGTCGTCAGAGCTGTTTCTTCTGATAAGTCCGTAAACTTTGTAACCTTTATTCAGCAAAAGTTCTGCAAGGAATGAACCGTCCTGACCGGTTACTCCGGTTATAAGAGCTTTTTTCAAAATAAACACCTCACATCAGAATGATAAATTAGTTTTGGATGAAAGTCTTTCCACTGCATTCCAGGTGCCGATATCGTCCCATCCGAAATCGCCTTTGAGAAGCAATACGGAATCCGTTTTTTCAAGAACACCGTAATCGACTGATATTGCAGGCATTTGCGAATATAGTTCATCAGCTTTCATTTCATTGGCAGTATTAATAAATTTTTCGGCAGTTTCGGCAACATCGGGCAGATGCTTTTTAAACTGCGAAATCATAAATGAATTTTTTGCAACAAAAATTCCGCTGTTCCAGAGACATTTTCCTTCTGAGATCATTTCAACAGCTTTGGAATAATCGGGCTTTTCTTTGAATTGAGTATCCGTCATTATTCCGTTTTCGAGTTCTTTGTTATATTTTATGTAACCGAACGCAGTGTCGGGTCTTGTCGGAACAATGCCGATTGAGATAATATTATCGTTGTTACCTGCAAAATCAATTGCATTTTTAACAGTTGATGCAAAAGCTTTTTCATCGGCTATATAATGGTCGGCAGGCAAAACAACAGAAACTGCGTCACCGTGTTGCTGGTTGATTTTCATCATTGCTGCACAAATTGCAGGCGCGGTATTTTTTTTATGGTTTTCGAAGAAGATGTTTTCTGTTGGGATTTGCGGTGCCTGCTCTGAAACGTGAGCAGAATATGCTTTCTGAGTTAAAACAAAAATATCGGATGAATCGGCAATCTGTAACGCTCTGTTGACTGTTGCCTGAAAAAAAGAAAGTCCGTTGCTGAATATCCGCAGAAATTGCTTGGGCATAACATCGCTGCTCAAAGGTCGGAGCCTTATTCCCGAGCCGCCTGCAAGAATCAACACTGCGGTTTTCATAAGCTTTTATCCTTTCTTTTTTATTCTCAATCCAATAAGTCTGAATAGCAATTTAATATATCCGTAAATGAATTTAATAAGTTTTCTTTTTGAAACTCCTTCTGCTCTTTGCTTGTAATGAATCGGAATTTCTTTGATGATTAAATCGGGATGTTTTCTTTTCAGAAGAAAAAGCGTTTCTTCAATAACATCAAAATCACCGCATTCGGTAACAAGACTTTCAAGCAGATTTTTTCTGTAAATTCTGAAATCGGTGGAAACATCCTTTTCCTTGAATCCGAGAAAAATCCTGTAGGTATTGTTTAAAAGTTTGGACATTATTACAGATACGGGAGGGTCGTCAGTTTTGCCTCCGTCGGTGTATCTTGATCCGATAACAACATCTGCACCGTTTATTATTTCTGCATACATCAAAGGGATTTTATCGATATCCTGAGAATTATCCGCATCAACAACAAGAACAAGCTCGTTTTTTGATTCCGAAATGCCTTTTCGGAATGCATCGGCATAGCCTTCATTCGTTTGTCTTATGTATCTTGCATTATTTGCAAGACAAACAGCCTCAGAATTATCATTTGATTTTTTTGCATCAACAACAATGATTTCAAATTCTGAATTAATGGATGAAAGTATTGAAACAAGTTTCGGCAACAGAATTATTAAGTTTTCTTCTTCGTTAAACGAAGGGAGAATAACAGTTATATTCATAGAATACCTTATATAAATAAATTATTTTCAATTATAACATGATAATGAATCATTATCAAGTGTTTTTTGATTCATAGGAATATTGAAAATGTGCGGATTATATTATATCTTGTGTTTTTTGAATTTTTTGTTTCAAGATATTGCACTGTTTTACAAAAAGTGCTATTATTATAAAAAAACGAAAAGAGTTGTTTGATATGAGATTAAAGGATTATTTAATCAAAATCGTTTCTGTTATACTTACGGTTCTTGTTTGTTTTGGCTCCGTTACGGGTCTTGCTCTTGCTGCACCCAAAACAACAACGGAAGTTACAACCGAAGCGCCAGTAACTGAATCTCCCGAAATTGAAGAAGAGATTACGGCAGATGATATTATCAATGATCTGGTTGATATCGCAAGAGCTGAAGAAGGCATTTATGAAAGCAATATCAATAAATTCACACTTTGGTATTATGGGCGCGAAGTTGATTCATCGTGGTGCACAATTTTTGTTTCGTGGTGTGCGGCTTATGCAGGCGCAATCGGTTCGGCAGTTCCCAGACGAAACACTTGCAGTTCAATGAAAAGATGGTTTGAAAGAAGAGGGGAATATCACCCCGCAGACAGCGGATATATTCCGCAGAAGGGTGATATTGCGTTCCTTAACACTGCTGCAGACGGTACAGACGATGTTCATCACGTTGAGATTGTTACTGAAAACGGATTTATCGTTAAAAAGGGTGTTAATTATATCAGAGCTGTCGGAGGCAATACTTCCGATATAAATTATAACGGCTCGGAATATGTAACCGAAAAAACAAGACCTGTTATCAGCGAAAGAGCGATAGTTGTCGGCTATGCTAATCCGTCATATGAAAAGAGCGTTGGTTTCGTCGGTAATTATAAAGCTGAACATCATCAGAATTTGTCTGCATCGGCAAGATATCTTTATTCAAGAATCATTGCTTTGATATATAACATAGAAGTTTCGTGGGTAAACTTCACAATGCTTTTCAATGTATAAAAATTCTCCCCTCGGATTTATTGTCCGAGGGGAGTTTTACTTTGATTATCAAAGAATAATGTCTGCGTTGAGTCTGAGATCTCTTGATGATGATCCGGCATAGACGGTAAATTTACCGGGTTCAACAACCCATTCATAATCCTGATTGAGAAGCTTGAAAGCATCAAATCCGAGATTGAATTCAACAGTCTTTGACTCGTCAGGTTCAAGAGTTATACGGCTAAAATCCTTGAGGAGTACCGTGGGTGTAACAACAGTACTTTCGCAGTCCTCAACATAAATCTGAACAACCTCATCACCGCTTACTTTACCGATGTTTTTAACGGTTACTTTAACATTGACATCGTTTTCGCCTGTTTTGGTGAGGGTCAGGTCGGAATATTCAAATTGAGTGTAGCTCAGACCGAATCCGAAGGGATAAAGCGCATCGCCTCTGCCTTCGTAATATTCATTACTTGCACCGGGAAGCATTGAATAATAGCACGGAATCATAGTTGATCTTCTGGGGAGCGAGAATGGAAGCTTTCCGCCTGGATTGACTTTGCCGAGAAGAACGTCGCATATCGCCTGCGAACCGCTTTCTCCGCCAAACCAGCATGAAAGAACGGCATCCGAGATATCGCTTTCTTCTTTAATTGCAAGAGGCTTGCCGTGAATCATTGTGAAAACAAGAGGTTTGCCCGTTTCGGAAAGTGCTTTGAGAAGTTCGCCTTGTCTGCCGCAAAGAGTGAGTTCGCATCTGTCTCTGCCTTCGCCGCTTGAGATAGTGTCGTCACCGCCGCAGAAAATTATGAGGTCTGATTTCTTTGCGATTTCAATTGCTTCATTAAAGTTTTCGGCATATTTTTCGGCTTCGATTCCGCTGAGATGATGCTGGTCACCGAGAGCGAATTCAAAATCTCCGTCGCTGATACCGCATCCGTCGCACTGAAGAATTTCGGCATCGGGAAGCTCCGATTTGAGGATATCAAAAATAGTTTTAAGATTTCTGCCGACGGGTTTAGCCGAGTAACCGCCGAGACGGATTTTATGGGATGAAGGTCCGATGAGTGCGATTGTTTTGTATTTTGATTTTTCAAGCGGAAGAATACCGTTGTTTTTGAGAAGAATGATTGATTTCTGCGCGATTTCAAGAGCTTTATCAAGATGTTCCTGCTTGTTGATTATGTTTTTATACTCTTCTTCATCGGTATAAGGATTTTCAAAAAGACCTAGCTTGAATTTAAGAGTAAGAACGCGGCGGCAGGATTCGTTGATGTTTTCTTCGTCGATTCTGCCTTCGTTTACAAGTTCTTCAAGCGAATCAACCCAGAGTTTGTTGGGATATTCGTCGCCACCCTGGCAGTCAAGTCCGTTTTTCTTTGAAAGATAGATAGCTTCTTTCTCGTTTTTAGCCATTTTATGAAGGTAATGAACTCTGCGAAGTCCGCCCCAGTCGGAGCGGCAGATGCCTTTGAGACCGAATCTTTCTTTGAGAACTTCTTTGAGATAATGCTTTGATGTCATCATCAGGTCGCCGTCAATAGAATTGTAGCTGACCATAACATCATATGCGCCGCCTTCTTTGATTGCGGCTTCGAAAACGGGAAGATAATAACTTTCGATTTCTCTGACACCCGCTCTTGCAGTGCCGCAGTTGACACCGCCCTCGGGAATGCCGTGGATGCAGTAATGCTTCGGCTCGGAGATAACGGAATCCTTTGCGGAAATATCTCCGTTCTGATGTCCTTTGACAATCTGAACTGCCATTTTTGTTGAAAGGCAGGTATCCTCACCGAAGGTTTCTTCGGTTCTTCCCCAACGAGGGTCACGGGCAACATCAAGGTTGGGGCAAAGAATCTCGTGGATACCGAGCGAACGGGTTTCCGCAGCAATGACTCTGCCCGCTTCATATGCATATCTCGGCTCGAATGTAGCCGCCCACGCAGTCGGAATCGGAAGAATGGTTGCCCTTGTGCCCGCAATACCGTGAAGTGCTTCACCTGTGAACATTACGGGAATTCCAAGCCTTGAATTTTCAATGAAGAACTTCTGAACCTTGTTCATTACGGCGGGTACGGAGTAGTTATCGTGAACATAGCCGAGTCCGTCGGGGAAATCCTCGCGAAGTCGGTCCCAATCGTAATCAGCCGTTGCTTTTACGGAACAGCGGTCAACTTCTTCTGTTTCGGTGCAGTAATTGCTGCCGAATTTCATATCAAGCTGAGCGATTTTTTCTCTCAAAGTCATTCTTGAAAGCAAGTCTTCCGCACGCTCTTCGGGAGTGAACGACGGATTTTTATATATAATCGATTCTGACATTTCGATCCTCCAAAATTATTTTTAAAAAAGTATATCATATTAAATTATGTGTTGCAATATTGAAAAACAATTCTAACGGTGATATAATAAATTAAATTTTAAATACGGGGTTTTGTTATGAGTTTTAATCTTATCGAAAAAGCAAAAGAGAATATTATTGTTGTTGCTCACAGAGGTGCAGCGGGCGGTAACATTCCGTGCAACACAATGGCATCTTATGAAATTGCGCTTAAACAAGGCGCGGATATGATAGAGGTTGATGTCAGCTGCAGCAGAGACGGTAAGCTTTTTCTTTTTCATCCCGGAATGGAAACGGCCCACCTTAACCGCTTTGTTTCTTTGAAAACAAGGACATTTGACAGCATTCGAAAAATAAAATATGTTAATTATGACAGAACTCCGACTCAGTTTCCGATTGCATCCTTTGATGACTTTCTTGAGAATTTCAAAGGAAGATGTTACATAAACATCGATAAATTCTGGGATAACCCCGAAAAGATTTATGAAACGATAAAGCGTCACGGAATGACCGAGCAGATGCTTGTCAAAAGTAAAATTTCCGAAAAAGTTCTTTCTGTGCTCGAAAATCTCTGCCCTGAATTGCCGTTTATCCCTATTGTTTCGGAAGAGCATCCGATGCATAAAGAGCTTATGAAACGCAACATAAATTACATCGGTGCGGAAGTTCTTTTTGAAAAGGACGATTCACCGCTTGCGGGCAAAGAATTCATTGATATGATGCATAATGACGGCAAGCTTGTCTGGGTTAATTCAATAATCTACGATTATAAAGACCAGCTTGCGGGCGGACACAGCGACGACAGCGCGCTGACGGTTTCTGAGGATTTCGGTTGGGGATGGCTTGCCGACAGAGGATTTGACTTTATCCAGACCGACTGGACTATGATGCTTGTAGAATATCTGAAAAAATCAAATAAATATTACAGATAAAAAATGCTCCCGAATCCGTTTTGGATTGGGAGCATAATTTTTATTTTGTTCGCAGTCCTTTGGGATAATGGTTTTTTGCTCTGCCGTTGACAACTTTAGCACCGCCGACGGTACATCCGTCAACCGTAACGACAGCCCAGCCGTTTTCACAGTCTGTTTCGAATTCTTCTCCGTGCAGATATTTTTTAATTTCTTCTGACTCGGCTGTAAGATTTATTTTTCGCTTGAAGTCATTACCCATAGCCATAAAGAACTGATGATGGGGGAGAATGTAATTCTTTTTTATTTCACCGATTGTAACTCCGCAACAGAAAGCTGCACCCTTCGGTACATCAAAATCTGGTGAAAAATAAACGGGGTTTCCGTTATACATCATCACATTGGATTTATCGTATGTAATCAAAACATCATCAATAAAATCGATTATTATTTTATCAATTTTATTATTCTGATTGTTCTTTTTAAATGATTTTTCGTTATGTTCAAGATTGTTATGGAGAAGAGCCATAAACTGACCTTCGCCCTTGCTTTTGTGGGGATAAAAACGCCTTGCAAAGCTGATGTTATCGCATTCACATCCGTCAAAGCGGATTCCGTCAACCGTATTATTTATAACATTTTCATTAACGGGAACAAGCTCAAATTCGGGATGATTTTTCAGAAATTTATCAACTGCCATTTCATTTTCTTCCAAAGAAAAAGTGCAGGTTGCGTAAATGATATATCCGCCGTTTCGAACAAGAATTGAAGCATTTTCAAGGATTTCTTCTTGTCTGTCAGCGCATTTGATAACATTCTCAATGCTCCATTCATCAATCGCAATTTCTTCCTTACGGAACATTCCTTCACCCGAGCAAGGAGCATCGCACATAACGAGGTCAAATGTTTTAGGGAACATCTTTGCAAGCTTTGATGTGTCCATACAGGTTGTGACACAGTTGTGCAGACCGAGTCTTTCGATATTGCCCGTAAGAATCTTGCATCGTGACGGAATAATTTCATTTGACACGAGAATACCATTTTCGCCAAGCTTATTTTTCAGCTGTGTGCTTTTACCGCCGGGTGCAGCGCACATATCGAGAATCTTCCAGTCAGGCTCAATGTCGATGCATTCCGCAGGAGCCATAGCACCGGGTTCCTGAACATAAATCATGCCTGCGTGATGATAGGGATGATTGCCGATTTTATCATAATCAAGATAAAATCCGTTTTCGACATAGGGGATTTTTTCTTTTGAAAAGACATTGATTTTCTCAAAGTCATCGAGTGAAATTTTATCCGTGTTTACTCTGAATGCACGCACGGGTGAACTGTTTAAAGCTTTGATATAATCGTCATATTCGTCTCCGAGAATAGTTTTCATTCTTTCGGAGTATTCAAGAGGAAGTTCTTTCATTCGTTCTCTCCGTTAATATTCATTTCTGCATAAAGCATACACATTCCGACAGCTGTTATGGCTGCCGTTTCGGTTCTGAGAATTCGCTTTCCGAGTGAAACGGTAATACCGCCCGCATCGGTTGCTGCATCAATTTCGTTGAGTTCAAAACCGCCCTCGGGACCGATTAAGATGCCGACCGACATACCGCTTTTTATTTTTGCAAGTGCATTTTTCGTTGATTCCATTCCGTCCTTGCATTCATACGGAACCATAAAGACATCAAGTTCAGAAGCTTTTGCAAGAGCTTGTTTATATGTCATTACATTAAAAACTTCGGGAATAGATGTTCTTTTGCTTTGCTTTGCGGCACTTTCAGCGATTGCCTGCCAGCGCTCTGTTTTGCTTTTCTTTTTCTTATCGTCAAGCTTAACAACGCAGCGGTTCATCTCAACGGGGATAATTCCCTCAACGCCGAGTTCAACGGCTTTCTGGATAATCAGCTCCATTTTATCGCTTTTGGGAAGTCCCTGAAAAAGATAAATTTTTATGGGAAGGCTTGTGTCCTGAAACTTTTCTTCGATTATTTCCGCAATAACACATTCGCCCTCGAAGCTTTCGATTCGGCAAAGATTGCTGACATTGTTTTCGCTGACAAGAAATTCATCGCCGATTTTCATTCTGAGAACGTTTTTTATGTGGTTAAAATCCGCACCGCTAATCATATAGCGATTATTGTGTCTGTTGCCTTCTTCAATAAAAAAATTAAACATATTTCAACACCGTCTTTCACGGGATATTATAGCAGAGAAATAATTGGTTAGCAATAAAAATCCGACAGTTTTTGAAACTGTCGGATATAAAATTAATTATTTAATAATCTTTCAAGCTTTGCCATCGTTTCCTTATCAGGTGAGGGTATATCCGAAAACGGGAAATCCAATCCCATTTTATCATATTTTACCTGACAGATTTTTTTGAAAGCAAGAAGCTCGGTTTTGTCGATGCAGGAATATTTCTTCTTGATTTCCTTGAGCTTCTGAATGTTTTCTTCGCTATCGTTGAGAGTTGGAATAATAACCTGCCTGAGCGTTACGGGAATGCTCTGCGAATCAAGATATTCAAGGAATTCAATAACCGCTTCAAGCTCGCATCCGACATGATTTTTATACAGTTCATTATCGGTATATTTAATGTCAAGCAGAACACGGTCGGTGACTTTCAGCAGTTCTTTTATTCTATCGTTAAAATTACATCCCGATGTGTCAATGCATGTGTTGATTCCCTCACTGTGGCAAAGTTCAAAGAGTTCTTTGACAAATTCGGGTTGGCAAAGGGGTTCACCGCCTGAAACAGTGATACCGCCTTCCGCACCGAAATATTCTTTAAATCTTGCCGCTTTATCGACAATTTCGCGGGGAGAATATTCTGTTCCGACTCCGAATTCCCATGTGTCGGGGTTATGACAGCATCCGCATCTGAGCGGACATCCCTGCATAAACACAACGAAGCGTATTCCGGGTCCGTCAAGAGTGCCGAGACTCTGGAATGAATGGATTCTTCCGTTCATAATTACATTGCCTCGTGGAATGTTCTGCTGATAACTTCTCTCTGCTGTTCTCTTGAAAGCTTGTTGAAGTTAACTGCATAGACCGAAACACGGAGTGTGAGGTTGGGATATGCCTCGGGGTCCTCATAAGCTTACATAAGAGTTTCGCGGTTGAGAACATTAACATTTATGTGATGAGCATTCTTTGCAAAATAGCCGTCGAGAATCGAAACAAGATTTGTAATTCTTTCATCGTCGCTTCTGCCGAGTGCTTCGGGTGTGATTGAGAATGTGTTGGAAACACCGTCACGGCAGTCATCGTAGCTGATTTTTGCAACGGAGTTGAGCGATGCAAGTGCGCCGTTTTCTTCTCTGTTGTGCATGGGGTTAGCACCGGGAGCGAAGGGAGCGGAAGCTTTTCTGCCGTCGGGAGTTGCACCTGTATTCTTGCCGTACATAACATTTGAAGTGATTGTGAGAACGGAAAGAGTGTGCTCTGCATTTCTGTATGCGGGAGTTTTGCGAAGCTCGGTAATCATACGGTGAGCCATATCCTTTGCGATAAGGTCAACTCTGTCGTCGTCGTTGCCGTATTTGGGGAAATCTCCCTGAGTATCAAAATCAACAATGAAACCGCTTTCATTCTTGATGGGTTTGACATTTGCAAATTTGATTGCACTGAGTGAATCGGCAACAACCGAAAGACCTGCAATACCGAATGCCATAAATCTGCCAACATTTGTGTCATGAAGAGCCATCTGGGTCTTTTCGTATGCATATTTATCGTGCATATAGTGGATGATGTTCATTGTGTTTACATAAAGATTGCTCATCCAGCTGATATATACTTCAAAACGCTTCATAACCTCGTCGAAATCAAGCTTGTCGCCATCCATTACAGGCATCTGAGGTCCGATATGGATTCCGCTTGTTGTGTCGAAACCGCCGTTGATAGCGATGAGAAGAAGCTTTGCAAGGTTACATCTTGCGCCGAAGAACTGCATCTGTTTACCGACTTTCATTGCAGAAACACAGCAGGCAATAGCGTAGTCGTCGCCGTAGATGGGGCGCATAATATCATCGTTTTCATACTGGATTGAATCTGTATCGGCTGAAACCTTTGCACAGAATTTCTTGAAGTTTTCGGGGAGTGAATTGGACCAGAGAACGGTGAGGTTGGGTTCGGGAGATGAACCGAGAGTATAGAGAGTGTTAAGAACACGGAAACTGCTCTTTGTGACAAGTGTTCTTCCGTCTTCGCCCATGCCGCCGACAGCTTCGGTAATCCACATCGGGTCGCCGCCGAAAAGTTCGTTATATTCGGGAGTGCGAAGGTGACGGGCAACTCTGAGTTTCATAACAAAATCATCGAAAAGCTCCTGAGCGCCTTCTTCGGTAAGAATACCGTTTTCAATATCTCTTTCAATATAAATGTCAAAGAATGAGCTGACTCTGCCGAGTGACATTGCTGCGCCGTTCTGCTCTTTGATTGCTGCGAGATAAGCAAAATATGTCCACTGAATTGCTTCTCTTGCGTTTCCTGCGGGCTGGCTGATGTCATAGCCGTACATTGCAGCCATTTCTTTCATATAGCCGAGGAATGCGATCTGCTGGAAAAGTTCTTCGTCAAGACGGATCATTTCTGTGTTGAATGTTCCGTTTTCAAGCTCTTTCTTATCCTTTTTCTTTTCTTCAATAAGCTTGTCTACGCCGTAAAGCGCAACTCTGCGGTAGTCGCCGATAATTCTGCCTCTGCCGTATGCATCGGGGAGACCTGTGATAACGTGGCACTTTCTTGCCTGACGCATTTCATCTGTGTATGCACGGAAAACACCGTCGTTATGAGTTGTTCTGAACTTGAATTCTTCTTCAACTTTTCTGCCGAGCTTGTAACCGTAAGCTTCGCAAGCCTGGCGCACCATTCTCATGCCGCCGAAGGGGTTAACGCCTCTTTTGAGCGGTCTGTTTGTCTGGATACCGACAATGATTTCATTTTCCTTATCAATATATCCGGGTGAATAACTTGTCAGTGAGGAAACTGTTGAGGTATCGATATCAAGAACTCCGCCGAACTGACGCTCAAGAGCAAAAAGTGACTGAAGCTTTTTGTTGAGTCCTTCGGTGCGGGATGTTGCTTTTGCAAGGAATTCATCGTTTCCGCAGTATTCTTTGTAGTTCTGCTGAATGAAATCGCGTACATTGATTTCATCCTGCCATACACCTGCTTTAAATCCGTTCCAGTTGTTGTGTTTCATAGCTTTTTCCTCCTTGTTTTGCTGATTTACCTGTTTATAAACAAAAATGGGCAAATCAGTCTTAAAAAATAAAACTGAATCGCCCAGACGGTCGGCAGTATATTGTTTGCATTCCCTTGCGGTGACCCGCATAATCCGTCAGTTATGCAAACACTTTCTTTTGGAACTTTATTATACAATATGTTCTTTGTTTTGTCAATTTTAATACTAAATAAAGTGTAAGTTTTCTTTTTGTCTTGTTATGTGCAGATTGTATAATTGACATAAGTAATAAATAATGTATAATCAATCTGAGGTGATATAAATGGATAACAGAGAATGGTTCCGTAACGCTCAATACGGTATGATGGCTCATTGGGGTCTTTATTCGCTCCTCGGCGGTGAATGGAAGGGCAGAAGAGTCCTTGATTATGCCGAATGGATTCAGAGCAATATGCCGATTCCCAATGCAGAATATTCAAAGCTTGCCGATATATTCAATCCGATTTATTTTAATGCCGATGAATGGATAAAGCTAGCAAAGGACTGCGGAATGAAATATTTTGTTTTCACATCCAAACATCACGACGGATTTGCAATGTTCAGATCAAAGGCTGATTCATTCAATATTGTTGACGCGACTCCTTTCGGCAGAGATATTGTTGCAGAGCTTGGCGAAGCTTGTTACAAACACGGTCTGAAATTCGGTCTTTATTATTCGCAGGAACTTGACTGGCATCATCCTCACGGCGGTGGCTACGATAATTTTGCGGGATGCTCGGGCACTTCCTGGGACAATAACTGGGATTATCCCGACAGAAGAAAAAAAGACTTCAGAATTTGCTTTGAGGAAAAAATTAAACCTCAGGTTAAAGAAATTCTGACGCAATACGGTGATTTATGCCTTATCTGGTTTGATGTTCCGCACACAATAACAAAAGAGCAGAGCCTTGAGCTGAACTCTCTTGTCAAGGAATATCAGCCTGAATGTCTTATCAATTCACGAATCGGAAACGGAGCATATGATTATGTTTCGCTCGGCGATAACGAATATCCGACAGAATTCAAGGTTGACGAAACTTCCGACCCGAACAGCCTCGACGGATTCAAATATTCGCCCTACGGTCTTTACGAAACCGCCGGAACTCTCAACAGCTCGTGGGGATATAAATATTATGACCAGAACTGGGTTACGGCTGAAGAAATTGTTGAAAGAAGAAAGCGCCTTAATTCACTCGGAGTTAACTATCTGCTTAATATCGGACCCGACGGTCTGGGCAGAATCCCTTCTTTTTCGGTTGAAGCATTGAAAAAAGCCTCGGAACTATATAAGTAATCCATTGATAATATTTCAACGATTTACTTCATATAATAATTTTGAATTAATTTTGAAAGGCTGTTCTGATGCTAAAAATTAACGAACTTTTTGATTTGTCGCATTCCGAAGCGGGGGAGTATCTTTCACATTTTGAATACCCCTGGGATGCGCTTGACGGAATAAAAAATCTGATTTTTGAAATCGGTAAAAAACTGAATAAAGAAGAATATAATGAAATTTCACCTAATGTATGGGTTCATAAAACCGCTGCTGTTGCTCCGACAGCTTTCATCGGGTCTCCCTGCATTATCGGTGCGGAAACGGAAATCCGACATTGTGCTTTTATCCGTGGGTCCGCTATTGTCGGAAAAGAATGTGTGGTCGGCAACTCGACAGAACTGAAAAATGTTATTCTTTTTGACGGGGTACAGGTTCCGCATTATAACTATGTCGGCGACAGCATTCTCGGATATATGTCTCATATGGGTGCGGGCGCGATAACTTCAAATGTCAAATCCGATAAATCGCTTGTGACTGTTAATGACGGCGGTGAAAAATTAGAAACGGGACTTAAGAAATTCGGCGCAATTCTCGGCGATTATGTTGAGGTCGGATGCAACAGCGTTCTTAATCCCGGCACGGTTATCGGCAGAAATTCAAATATTTATCCTCTTTCGTGTGTACGCGGTGTTGTTCCGTCCGAAAGCATTTATAAAACGGGCGGTATAATCATAAAAAAAGAAAACAGATAAGGGGATTATATGGGCAGATATTTCGGTACAGACGGTTTCCGCGGTGAAGCAAACGTTACTCTGACAGCAGACCATGCATACAAAGTCGGAAGATTTCTCGGCTGGTATTATAACGAACTGAAAAAGAGTTCGGGTTCGGATGAGCCTGCAAGATTCGTTATCGGCAAAGATACAAGGCGTTCGAGCTATATGTTCGAATATACTCTTGTTGCGGGTCTTACGGCTTCGGGTGCAGACGCATATATGCTTCACGTAACAACAACTCCTTCCGTTGCGTATATAACCAAAATCGACGGATTTGACTGCGGAATAATGATTTCGGCAAGCCATAATCCGTTTTATGACAACGGAATCAAGCTGATTAACCGCGAAGGCGAAAAGCTGGACGATGAAACAACGGAATATATCGAAGATTATATTGACGGAAATCTGAAAATTTTCGGATGTGAAAATGGCGAAATACCCTTTGCCCAAAAGGATAAAATCGGAAGAACAATTGATTATATATCGGGCAGAAACCGATATATCGGCTATCTGATTTCTCTCGGTCTGTATTCATTCAGAGGAATGAAAATCGGTCTTGACTGCGCAAACGGAAGCTCTTGGAATATCGCAAAATCCGTGTTTGATGCTCTCGGTGCAAAGACTTATGTTATAAACTGTGAGCCAAACGGCCTTAATATCAATGAAAACGCGGGCTCAACTCATATTGAAGTGCTCGCAAAATACGTTGTTGAAAACGGACTCGATGTCGGTTTTGCGTATGACGGCGATGCCGACAGATGCCTTTGCGTTGATGAAAAAGGCAATATTGTGACGGGCGACCATATTCTTTATATCTGCGCAAAATATATGAAAGAAAACGGCAAGCTGACAAACAACACCGTTGTCACAACAGTTATGTCCAATTTCGGTCTTTACAAAGCTTTTGATGAGCTTGGCATTGATTATGCAAAAACCGCTGTCGGTGATAAGTATGTTTATGATTATATGATGAAAAACAAAAACAGACTTGGCGGTGAGCAGTCGGGTCACATCATTTTTTCAAAATTTGCAACAACGGGCGACGGTATTCTGACAAGCCTCAAGGTAATGGAAGTAATGATGGATAAAAAACTTCCGCTCAGTAAGCTTTGTGAAGGGTTTGATTTTTATCCGCAGGTGCTTGAGAATGTCAGAGTCAAAGATAAATCGGTTGTAAAATCGGATTCCGCTGTTCAATCGGCAATAAAAAATGCCGAATCGGCTCTCGGCGATTCGGGCAGAATTCTTGTCAGAGAATCGGGCACTGAACCCGTTATCAGAGTTATGGCGGAAGCTTCATCGGAAGAGATATGCAGAAAATATGTTGACGGTGTTGTGAATGTTATTAAAGAAAAAGGTTATATAATGTAAAAAAAACAGAGCAGAGTCGATTGACTCTGCTCTTTCTGCATCTTATTTTGCGGGGCAATGATTGGTTGCAACAATGTTGATTCCTGTTCCGAGAATGTTTTCAACAAGGATATCTCCGAGAGCAACGGGAGCGTTTGCTTCAGCTTCGTTGATAACTGCCATACATTCCATAATCTTGTCTTTGGGGAGCGCACTTGACGATTTGCAGGGTACAACATTATAAATTCCGCCGTTTACTTTAACGGTTGTTGCAAGGCTTCTGACGGGATTTGTGCATTCCGTTCTTGCATAAGCATCGCCTCTTTTACAAGTATTACCGCTTACGGAAAGTATATCGCCGTTGTCTGCGATTTCAACAGTAAGACCACAGCCCATAGGGCAGGCTACACAAATAATATTCTTCTGCATAAATCACACCTCCACCGAAATTTCAATAACGCCGCCTTCAGCAAAGTTTTTGAGCATATCGTTTTTGATAAGCACATCTTCCATTTCACCGGGAGCAAGGCGGGGTCTCTTGCGGCTGATGATTTCTTCGCCGTTATATTTTGCAACGATTTTTGCGTTCTTATACACCTGACCGACTCTGAAGTAAAGCTTGACATCGCCGTCGTTCTTGATGTTGACCTTCTGGGGAACAATATATCTGACGCCGTTGACGCCCTTGGTTGTGACATATTCGGCATCTTCTGTTTTGCCGAGAACATATCTTGCTGCGCCTTCGCCGGCAGTCTGGCTTTCGAGAGTAACATAGTCAACAAGGTCGTGAACATGAAGAACGTTTCCGCAGGCAAAAACACCCTTGTGAGATGTTTCTCTGTATTCATCAACAACCGCACCGCTTGTTACGGGGTCAAGATCGATTCCGACAGCTCTGGTGAGCTCGTTTTCGGGAATAAGACCGACAGAAAGAAGAAGAGTATCGCATTCGATGAATCTTTCGCTTCCGGGAATGGGTCTGCGGTTTTCGTCAACATCAGCGATTGTAACGCCTTCAACTCTTTCTTTGCCGTGAATATCAATAACGGTACAGCTAAGGTGAAGGGGAATGTCAAAATCATCAAGGCATTGAACAATGTTACGGGTAAGACCGCTTGAATAAGGCATAAGTTCGCAAACGCATTTTACTTCTGCGCCTTCAAGAGTCATACGGCGCGCCATAATAAGACCGATATCACCCGAGCCGAGAATAACAACTTTCTTACCGGGCATATAGCCGTCAATGTTGACATATTTCTGAGCTGTACCCGCACTCATAACGCCTGATGCTCTTGTGCCTGCAATATTGAGTGCGCCTCTGGGTCTTTCACGGCATCCCATTGCAAGAATGATTGCCTTTGCCTGAATTTCAAGCAGACCGTCAGCTTTGTTGATTGCATAAACAACATTGTTTTCTGTGATTTCAAGAGCCATTGTGTCGGTCTTATATTCAATCTTCTGCTCATCAACGAGCTGAATGAATCTGTCGGCATATTCGGGTCCCGAAAGCTCTTCTCCGAAATAATGAAGTCCGAAACCTGTGTGAATGCACTGCTCGAGAATACCGCCGAGAGTTTCGGCTCTTTCAAGAATAAGTATGCTGTCAACACCGCATTCCTTTGCTTTGAGTGCCGCAGCCATTCCGGCGGGACCGCCGCCGATAACAACTATATCATAATTAAGCATAATCTCCGCCTCCTCACTTTGTTCTTTCATAAAGAATTTTTGAATTGCCGCCGAATTTGGTTATTTCATTGACTTCAACACCGAGTTCTTTGGCAAGAAGCTCAACAACCTTTGAACCGCAGAAACCACCCTGGCATCTGCCCATACCAGCTCTTGTTCTTCTTTTTACTCCGTCAACATCTCTTGCGCCCGCAGGAGCTTTGATTGCATCAATGATTTCACCTTCAGTGATTGTTTCACAGCGACAGATGATTCTTCCGTATGCGGGATTCTTTTCGATAAGTGACTTACGCTCTTCGTTTGACATATGTCTGAAACGGACAGGTTCTTCTCTTACGGGGTTGAAGTCTGCTTTTTCTTCCGCAGAAACAGCATTGAGAATTATATCTTTGACATAAAGTGCGATTGCGGGAGCTGATGAAAGGCCGGGGGATTCAATACCTGCAACATTAATGAACTGAGCATTCTTTTCGCTCGGCTCAATGATAAAATCATCTCTGTCGCAATGTGCTCTCAGACCGGCAAATGAAGTAATGACATCTCTTGTTGTGAGGCAGGGGACAGATTTTTTTGCGATTGTAAGAACATCGCCGAGTGTGTCAGCCGAAGTTGCTACATCATCTTTATCATCAATATCAATTGCGCTGGGTCCGAGAAGGAGGTTACCGTCAACGGTGGGAGTAACAAGAATACCTTTACCCATCTTTGAGGGACACTGGAAAATAGTGTGGTTTGCAAGATGACCGACTGATTTGTCACAGAGCATATATTCACCCTTACGGGGTGTTGTGTGAATGGAGGTGTCACCGATGAGGGCAGCAATTTCGTCGCAATAGACGCCTGCAGCATTGATAACATATTTTGCATTGAGTTCATTTTCACCGTCTGAAAGAGTGAATTCACCGTTGTTAAAATCAATCTTTTTAACTTCAAAATTGCGGATGAAATCCGTTCCGTTGACAACTGCATTTTCAGCTGCGGCAATTGTGAGTTCATAAGGGCAGACGATACCAGCCGAAGGTGCCCAGAGAGCTGCTTTTGCTTCATCGCTGATGTAAGGCTCTGCTTCCTTGAGCTTTTCTCTGTCGTAAATTTCAAGACCGGGGACGCCGTTTCCGTTGCCTCTTTCAAGAAGCTGACCGAGAGTTTCAACCTCTTCGTCGGAAAAAGCAACAACAAGTGATCCGACAGGCTTGAAAGGAACGCCGAGAGTTTTGCAAAGCTCGGGCATAAGAGCAGTACCTTCGACATTAAGCTTGGCTTTTAATGAGCCGGGTTTGGCGTCGAAGCCTGCATGGACAATTGCACTGTTGGCTTTTGAGGTGCCCATTGCCATATCATTGCACTTCTCAACGAGAGCAATTTTAAGATTGTAGCGGCTGAGTTCACGGGCAATAAGCGAACCGATTACGCCTGCGCCTACAACGGCAACATCATAGTTCATTGATAAAACCTCCGTAGTTTCAAATTCCGCATAACATTATATCACAACACTTAATAATAAACAACAGTTTTTATGTTCAAAAAACGACAAAATTTAAAATAAATGATTCATTAATAATGAATATTGACAAATTTGATTTTTTATTGCAAAATATATAAAATGAATATTCAATAAAGGATGCTGATTAATATGATGACAGATATCGAAATTGCTCAGTCCGTTGAAATGAAACCCATAACTGAAATTGCCGATGCCGCGGGAATAGATTCAAAATATCTCGAGCAGTACGGCAACTACAAGGCAAAAGTTGACCTTTCAATACTTAAAGAAAATACAAATCCCGAAGGCAAACTCATTCTTGTTACCGCTATTACTCCCACCCCCGCAGGCGAGGGTAAAACAACAACAACAATCGGTCTTGCCGACGGTCTCAAGAGAATCGGAAAGAATGTTATGGTTGCTCTTCGTGAGCCTTCGCTCGGACCCGTTTTCGGCGTTAAGGGCGGTGCTGCAGGCGGCGGATATGCTCAGGTTGTTCCCATGGAAGATATCAACCTTCATTTCACAGGTGACTTCCACGCAATCGGTGCAGCTAACAATCTTCTTGCAGCAATGCTTGATAACCATATTTATCAGGGCAATTCTCTTAATATTGACCCCAGAAGATTCACCTGGAAGCGCTGCGTTGATATGAACGACAGACAGCTCCGCTTTGTTACCGACGGTCTCGGCGGCAGAATTAACGGCGTGCCCAGAGAAGACGGCTATGACATCACCGTTGCTTCTGAAATCATGGCAGTTCTTTGCCTTGCGACTTCAATCACTGACCTTAAGGAAAGACTTTCAAGAATCATCGTCGGTTATACTTATGATGAAAAGCCCGTTACTGCAGGTCAGCTTAATGCTGCAGGCGCAATGACAGCTCTTCTCAAGGATGCTCTCAAACCCAACCTTGTCCAGACTCTTGAAGGCACACCCGCACTTGTTCACGGCGGTCCTTTTGCAAATATCGCTCACGGCTGTAACTCTGTTATGGCGACAAAGCTTGCAATGAAGCTCGGCGATTATGCAATCACTGAAGCAGGTTTCGGCGCTGACCTCGGTGCTGAAAAGTTCCTCGACATCAAGTGCCGTTTCGCAGGTCTCAAGCCCGCTGCAATCGTTCTCGTT
>JAZRLY010000032.1:0-28427 GCA_045647065.1 Acutalibacteraceae bacterium | reverse complement strand
ATCCGAAGAAGGTAAAAAAGCGTTTGAAAAATGGCAGCAAGAAAATGGGCAAGACAGTAAGACTATGATAACATAGCAACACATAAATAAAAGAGAGCCAAGGCTTTAAACCTTGACTCTCTTTTCTGTTTTGCATCAGATCGGAACCCTGACGGCGAAACCGCCTTTGAAAAAATAAGTGTTCATCCAATGCCCGTTTGGTGGACATTAACGGACTCGAACCGCTGACCCTTCGCACGTCAAGCGAATGCTCTACCAGCTGAGCTAAATGTCCATATTCTTATGCGCTGATTTCATAACGCAGGTGATATTATATATTAATCCACTCTGTTTTGTCAAGAGTTTTTTGAAATTAAATAATAATTATGTCGGAAATAACGCAGCGTCGGAATTTAAATATCTCAAAGCACTTGAATACTTTAATGTATGATAGTATAATTTAATAAATCAAAACAAAAGAGATGATTTTATGAAAATAATTGATTTGCTGAAAAAAGATACTCTTTCTCTCTCTTTTGAGGTCTTTCCGCCGAAAACGGAGGCTGGCTTTGAGAGCGTGAAGAGTGCAACTGAAGAGATTGCCAAACTTAGGCCGCCTTTTATGAGTGTAACATACGGAGCGGGAGGCGGCACAAGCAAATACACTCTTGATATCGCCAAGAATATCAAGGAGCGTTACGGCGTTGCGAGCCTTGCTCATCTTACCTGTGTTTCGTCAACGAAAGAAACCGTTGCAGAGAGAATCAAAGACATAAAAGCGGCAGGTATTGAAAATATTATGGCGCTCAGGGGAGACATTCCCGCAGAGCTTGAAAATGCAGACAGAAGCGGATGGGCATACCGTCACGCAATCGACCTTGTGCGAGAACTCAAGGAGGCAGATGCGGATTTCTGTATAGGCGGCGCGTGTTATCCTGAGGTTCATCCCGAAAGTGCAAACCGAAACGAAGATATAAAATATCTCAAAGAGAAGGTTGATGCGGGATGCGAATTCCTCACAACACAGATGTTTTTTGATAACAATCTGCTTTTTAGTTTTCTTTATAAGATACGCGAGGCCGGCATTACAGTGCCTGTGATTCCGGGCATTATGCCCATTACCAACGCCAATCAGATTGAGCGTGCAATCAAGCTTTCGGGTTCGTTTATGCCCAGAAGATTTGTGAATCTTGTTGACAAATTCGGTTCGGATCCCGATGCGATGAAGCAGGCGGGTATTGCATATGCAACCGACCAGATTATTGACTTGTATGCAAACGGAATTACCAATGTTCACGTCTATTCTATGAATAAACCCGATGTTGCACAGAAGATTCAGAATAATCTTTCGGCTATATTAGGAAAATAATTCGGATGGTGGTTTTATTAGTATATTTATTACAAGAGCAGTTTCGGTTATTACAGCTTTTTTGTGTGGCCGGGCATGACTTTTGTTCAGCCGGATGTTAAGGGGGATTTTTCGTCGGTAAATCCTGAAACAGAAAAAGTTGTATTTGATTAAGGTGAGTTCGTTATGGGTGCTTTTGATATTATTGTTGCGCCCGATGGTGATGATTCAGGCGATGGTGCATTTATAATAACCAGAAACGAGGAACACAATTCGCTTACTAATAATATTCTTGTTGTTGAGGACGCACGGATTTATGCATTCAATACCGCTGCCGATTGGTTTGTTGATGACAGCAATCTTTATTGGGACTATAAAAACGGCGGAAATGTTTATTCGGGTTATTCGATGAGTCTTTTTGAAAGAAAGAATCTGGTGATGATGACCGCAGAAGGCTACTATAATAATGCGGTTTGTTCCTACCCGTTATTTAAAGACCCGTCAGGCAGGGATTTCACTCTTGCCGATAACAGTCCCGCATTAGGCACAGAATTTGAGCCGTGGACTTATAACGCGGGAACGGTTACCGAAATTAAATAAAAATTGGCTTGCGGTTCGTCAATCGAACTGCAAGCCTTTTTGATTATTAAAATCCGCCGCCGACGGTAATTGTGTAGTCAACAGTACCGTATCCGCTTTCAACGGTTGCGGAAAGGGGAAGTCTTCTTCCGCCTACATAGAGATTTGCGATGGTAATATAAATCTCATATGACCATGTTCCCTTTTCGATTATTCCGTTCTCGTTGATTCTGACTTTAAGTTTGGCGTTTTTGTAGTGAAGCTTGATGTCAGCTTCTTCAAAACCGATTTCGAGCATCGGAAGAGCCTCTTCAACCGATGCAATATCTCCGACAACCGATATTGCATGACCGACGGTGCCGCTGTATCTGTCAGCATGGATGCCGTCTGTCTGGTCTTTCATTGTCATTTCAACAACTGTGTATTCACCGCTTTTATATGCTTTGACGCTCTGCGCATCTGAAAGTTCGAGGTTTTCATAACCGCCTGTGATGCCGTCAAATTCAACCTGACTGTCTTCGAGTGCACTTATGAGGAAAGGTGTTACCAATTCAACAAGGGTGCCGAGAAATCCGTCTCCGTCGTTGACGACCATTTCAGAAAGATTTTTGTATTCGGTTGATTTAACTTTTGTTTTACTTCTGATTGCTGCCGCTTTATAAAACGCAACGATTTCTTCCTCGGTCCATTTGGTCGGATCGGTTTCTGCGGGAATGTTTTCAATTGTCAGTTCGGTTTCGGCAGGGACTGTTGATTCGGTTTCCGATGAGGATATCTGCAGAGAATCCGAAACATCTTCCGAATGAACATCGGATGCGCTCTGAGTCACATCGCTTTCGGTCTGCGGTTTTGTTGTTGCTTCAATGTCGGCATTGTCTTTGCAGGAGGCAAAGGTGAATACCATAAGAATTGCCATTAAAATTGCTGTAATCTTTTTCATAATTCCACCCGTTTTGATAATTTTGTATATATATTCTATTCTAATGTCGGTTAAAAGTCAATTAAACATTTATCGTTTTTTGTTTAATGCTGATAACATATTGAAAAATTTGCCTAATAGTGTTAGAATTACTATGTTTTGAATTTTACACTCGAAAGGGGTAAGCTGAATGGATATTTTTTCGATAATCACGCTTTTCGGAGGATTGGCATTCTTTCTTTACGGAATGAATGTTATGTCCGACGGACTTGAAAAATCATCGGGCGGAAAACTCAATGCCCATCTCAGTAAGGTGACAAAAAACAAGTTTATCGCTATGCTTTTCGGCGCAGGAATGACCATTGCTGTTCAGTCATCATCGGCTGTAACGGTTATGCTTGTCGGTCTCGTTAACTCGGGCATACTTGAATTCGGCCAGACCATCGGTGTGCTTATGGGTTCCAATATCGGTACAACCCTTACTGCCTGGATTCTCAGCCTTGCAGGTATCGACAGCGATGTTGTGTGGATTAACCTTCTCAAGCCGGCTAACTTCTCTCCGATTTTTGCTCTTATCGGTATAATTCTTATTATGGTCGGCAAAAAGCAGAAGCAGAAGAGCACCGGAAGTGTGCTTGTTGGTTTTGCGGTGCTTATGTTTGGTATGAATCTTATGTCAGACGCAATGGAGCCTCTCGGTGAGATGCCCGAATTCGCAAGTGTTCTTACATATTTCAAGAATCCGATTCTCTCGGTTATTGTCGGTGCAGTGTTCACAGGCATTATTCAAAGCTCTGCAGCTTCTGTTGCGATTCTTCAGGCTCTTTCGCTCACGGGCGGAATCACTTACGGAATTGCTATCCCTATTATTATGGGTCAGAATATCGGTACTTGCGTGACAGCTGTGATTTCCAGTATCGGTGTAAGCCGTAATGCAAAGAAGGTTGCTGTTGTGCATCTTTCTTTCAATATTATCGGAACTGTTATCTGCCTTGTTCCGTTTGCCCTCGGCAATATGATATTTAACTGGGCATTCGTTGACCAGGAAATTACTCCGTTTATGATAGCTATCTGCCACAGTGTTTTCAATATTGTGACAACATTTATTCTTCTTCCGTTCTCGAAGCAGCTTGAAAAACTTGCAAATAAAATTATTTCCGATAAAGAAACCAAAAAAGTTTATCCCGAGCCCGTTCTTCTTGACGAAAGACTTCTTACCGTTCCGAGCGTTGCAGTTGAAAAATCGTTTGTAACTGTTTCGGAAATGTGCGAATTCTCAAAGGATGCTTTCAACAAAGCGATTGCTCTTCTTGATACTTACAGCGAAGAAGAGGCCGAAGAAATTATGCGTATGGAGTCGCATATCGATAAACTCGAGGATATCCTCGGCACATATATGATGAAGCTTTCGAACATCGGAGTTTCAGATATTGATTCAAAGAATATCGCCAAGATTCTTCATACCATCGATGATTTTGAGCGAATCGGTGACCACGCGGTTAACCTTAAAGATGTTGCGCTCGAAATCCACGAAAAGCAGATTACATTCTCAAACGAGGCAACCCGTGAAATTGCTGTAATTACGGAAGCAATTACTGAAATTCTTGATATCACCACAAGAGCGTTTGTGACGAGCGATATTGCTCTTGCAAAATCGGTTGAGCCTCTCGAACAGGTTATTGACGACCTTATTCTCAAAGTCAAGAGAAATCATATTTCAAGACTCAGAGGCGGTAACTGCACGATTGAGCTTGGTTTTGTGCTCAGTGATCTTCTCACCAATTACGAAAGAGTTTCCGACCATTGTTCAAACATTGCCGTTGCTGTTATCGAATCTTCGCACGGCACATTTGAAATTCACGAATATCTTGAATCCGTCAAAGAAAACGGCGACAAGGATTTCGACAGTCAGTATAAAGAATTCGGCAAGCGTTTTTCAATCTGATAAAAGGGGATTGTCAGTATGGCTAAATCGGCAAACCAGAAGCTCAAGCTTCTGTATCTTCTCAGATTCCTTATGCAGTATTCCGATGAGGACCATCCTCAGAGTATGGCTCGGATTATTGCAGAGCTTGCATCAAACGGTATCTCCGCTGAAAGAAAAAGCGTTTATGCAGACCTTGAATCGCTCAGACTATTTGGTATTGACATAATTCAGACAAAAGGGAAAAACGGCGGTTACTATATCGGTGAACGCGATTTTGAGCTTCCTGAGCTTAAACTGCTTGTCGACAGTGTGCAGTCCTCAAAGTTCATAACGCAGGAAAAAACCTACAAGCTGATTAAAAAAATCGAGAATCTTGCGGGTGTTTATGACGGTCAGCTTCTGCAAAGGCAGGTTTATGTCACAAACCGTGTAAAAAGCATGAATGAAAGCATTTATTATGCGGTTGATGCTGTTTCGGATGCGATAAATCAGAACAGGAAAATCCGTTATCGCTATTTTGAATATACCGTTGAAAAAGAACGCAGATTCAGGCATGACGGCGCATTCTATGAGGTCAGTCCGTTTGCGCTTATATGGGATGACGAAAATTACTATATGCTTGCCTGGGATTCCGAAGCGGAGAAGATGAAACATTACAGAGTTGACAAAATGTCCGATGTATCCTTGACGGATGCTGTGCGCGAAGGTACGGAGGCTTTTGAAAAAACCGATATGTCATCTTATACAAAATCGGTTTTCGGAATGTTCGGAGGCGAAGAGCAGAAGGTTAAAATCCGCTTTTCAAATCATCTTGTCGGTGCGGTTCTTGACCGTTTCGGCAGAAATACTATTATAATAAAAGATGATGATGAGCATTTTACCGCAACCGTCAACGCTGTTGTGAGCGGTCATTTTCTTGCGTGGGTGTTTGCGTTCGGCGATGAAGCGGAAATCATTTCACCCGAAAGTGTCCGCGAGAAAATGAAGGCGCACACGGATGCAGTGCTAAAGAAATATATCTGACAAACAACAAAACCGAACCTGAATTAACAGGTTCGGTTTTACTGTTTTTTGGTGTTTTGGCATTGCGATGCAAATAATATACAAAGAAAATTAATTCTTTTTTAATTTTTGAACGGTTGTTTTTTTATATAATAGGTGGTATAATTCAAATTGGTACAATCTGTTATAATAAATAGGGGGATTACAGATGAAAAAATGCATAATTATCGGCGGCGGTCCTGCAGGACTTACCGCAGGATATGAGCTCCTTAAAAAGTCGAAGGATTATGAAGTCATAATCCTTGAGCAGAGCGAGGTGCTTGGCGGCATTTCAAGAACGGTAAAGCATAATGGTCACCGTATGGATATCGGTGGACACCGCTTTTTCTCAAAGGATAAGAATGTAAACGATTTCTGGGCAGAGCTTATGCCTATGCAGGGTGCACCGTCAATTGACGACAAGATTCTCGGCAGAGAAAAAGAACTCACAAAGGGCGGCCCCGACCCCGAAACCGAGGATAAGGTTATGCTTCTGCGCCGCAGAATTTCAAGAATCTACTATCTCAGCAAATTCTTTGATTATCCCATCTCGATGAAGCCTCAGACTTTCATCAATATGGGCTTTGTCAGAACGGTCAAGGCGGGATGCAGTTACCTCAAGTCCACCGTTTCAAAGAAAGAAGAAGATTCGCTTGAGAATTTCTATATCAACCGTTTCGGTAAAGTTCTCTATTCGATGTTCTTTGAAGGTTACACCGAAAAGCTCTGGGGCAGACATCCGAGCGAAATTTCAGCCGACTGGGGCGCACAGAGAGTAAAGGGCCTTTCAATTCTTGCGGTTATCAAGGATATGCTTTCCAAGCTCGTTCCCAATAAGGACAGAAAGGTTGAAACTTCTCTCATCGAAGAATTCCGCTATCCCAAGTTTGGCCCCGGTCAGCTTTGGGAAACCGTTGGCGATGAATTCGAAAAACTCGGCGGTAAGATACTTTATAACCACAAAGTTACCGATATTGATATTGCCGATGGCAGAATTAACAGCGTAAAATGCGAAAACGGCGAAACTCTTGAGGGAGATATCTTCATTTCGTCAATGCCTGTCAAAGACCTTGTTGCGGGAATGGGAAGCGATGTGCCCGCCGCACCTGCAGAAATTGCCGCAGGACTGCCTTACAGAGATTTCGTGACTGTCGGTCTGCTCCTCGATAAGCTCAATCTCAAGAACGAAACAGGAATTAAAACTCTCGGCAACATTGTTCCTGACTGCTGGATTTATGTTCAGGATGTCGGTGTTAAGCTCGGAAGAATCCAGATTTTCAATAACTGGTCGCCTTATCTTGTAAAAGACCCTCAGAAAACCGTCTGGGTGGGTCTTGAATACTTCTGTGACGAAGGTGACGACTTCTGGAATATGGACGAAAAGAGCTGTGTTGAGCTTGCTGTTAATGAACTTAAGTTGATGGGAGTCATCACTCCCGATGCAAAGGTGCTTGACAGCCACCGCGAAAAGGTGCAGAAGGCATATCCCGCATACTTTGACACCTACGACAGAATCGACGAGCTTGTCAGCTATCTTGATACTTTCGAAAACCTTTACTGTGTAGGCCGTAACGGTCAGCACAGATACAATAATATGGACCACTCAATGGTAACTTCGTTTGAAACCGTTTCAAATATTGTCAGCGGTAAAAAGACCAAAGAAAATATCTGGAATGTCAACACTGAAGCCGAATATCACGAGGAAAGCTCCGATGAAGAAAATAAATCAAACTAAAGGAATATTGCCGCTTGTATTAATACTGGCGGCAGTATTTGTAATTGAAGCGTTCCTTTCAAATTTTTCTTTTTTTGCCTATGTTGCAGGCAACAATGAGAGAGAGGATTTTACTCCCGATATAGATAATGTTGTTATCTATGACGGCAACAGAACAGTCAGTCTTGATGTGCCGTCGTTTCCGCTCAATTCCGTGAGCTATGATTTGCGGATTAACGGAATAGATGACGAGGATGCAACGGTGAAAGTCCGCTACGCACTCAGCGACGGCAATAGCCTCGCTCCATTTGTTGTCCGTTCGGAAACGGAAGCTGTCGGCGTTGAGCCGAGAAGAGTAACGGCGTTTTTTCGTTCTCAGGGCAATGCGGAGAAGCTTGAAATAACTTTTGACGGAAACCTTGAATTTATTGTTTCCGATATAAAAATAAACCCGTCTTATACGTTTGGTTTCAACAATTTGCGCTTTTGTGTGCTGTTTGTTTTTGCTTGTCTGATTTATGTGTTGAAAGTAAACGAAAATTCAAAGAAGCTCCGAGACAGTCTGACTTTTGACGCTGCGGCAACCGTTTCGGTTTTTGTTTGCGCGATTTCGGCTTTTGCAATGTGGATTCTCAATGCAACAGGTGAGGATGGCAACTGCATTTTCTATCCGATTGAAGGATATCTTGAGAATCAGTCGCCCTACATTCAGCAGTTCGATGCATTTATGAAAGGTCAGCTTCATTTTGATATCAAGCCGACCGAAGAACTTCTTGCTATTGAAAATCCCTATAATCCCGATTTGCGTTCGGGCGTTTATTATCTCTATGACAGAGCGTTTTTTGACGGAAAATATTATTCCTATTTCGGTATTGCACCGATTATTCTTGTTTATTTCCCGTTTTATCTTTTGACAGGTGTTCTGCCTGCAGACAGTACCGTAAGCGGAATTTTCTCGCTCATTTCCGCGGTGTTTATTCCCTTGGCAGTTATCGAATGGGCAAAGCTCAGAAAGGGCAATATCCGTCCGTGGCTTGTGGCTTTATGTGGAGTCGGTGCATTCTTTGCCAGCTCGGTTCTTCTGATTCAGAGGGGGAATACGCCATTCTATTATATCGCAAGCATAGCGGGTATGGCTCTTGTTTCTGCATTTGTATACTGGATGCTTAAGTCAGTCGGTGCGAAAAACAAGATAAAAAGAGCAGCCTTTTTCTTCTTGGCAGGCACAAGCTTTGCGCTTGCTTTTCTTTCAAGGCTGAATTCGGTTATCGTTCCCGCAGTTATGGTTGCGGTGTTTGTTGTTCTTTACTCAACAAAGAAAATAAAAGAGAAGAGTTTTGCAACGCTTTTTGCTGAAATGGCAGTACTTGCTCTTCCTGTTGTGGCAGCAGTAGGATTCTCAATGTGGTATAACAATGCAAGATTTGGCAGTCCTCTGCAATTTGGTGCGGATTATCAGCTCACAATCGCAGACGCTTCGCTTTATGAACTCGGTGCCGACGGAATTGTGCCCTCAATTGTCCACTATTTTCTTCAGCCTTTCGGACTCACGGAGGAATTTCCGTTCATAGGTTTTGATTATTTTGCTCTTTCGGATTACGGAAGATATGTTTATGTTGATGTGAACTGCGGAGTTTTTGCGCTTCCGTTCAATCTTTCAATTCTGCTCAGCGGATTTATCATCAAGAACAAAAAAGTTTCAAAAGAATCAAAAATCCTGCTTGTGTCCGGAATTGTCGCAATGTTTATAACGGCGTTTGCCAACTTCTGTCTCGGCGGTGTCATTTTCAGATACACTTCGGATATTTCGCTTGCGGCGGCGCTTCTTTCGGCGGTTGTGGTTCTTGAAATCTGCACATACATTCAGAATAATAGCAGTGCTGAAATTTCGCGTGCTGTTAAAATTGGCGTGCTTGCGGTTGTTGCTGTTACGATTTGCATATCGCTTGCATCATGCGTTCAGCTTAACGGAAATATCAGGGCGTACAGTCCCGATATCTATGAAGGACTGAAAAATTTCTATATTCTTCGGAGTTGACACTATGTTTGTTGATGTTAAAAAATTAAAGGACAGGCTGATTCTGATTTCAGCCGCCCTTTTTGCCGTCTTTTCACTGGTGACGGTTATTTATTATATTCTTTATCCGTCTGCGGCGTTTCTTCATGCCGACTGTACGGACACGATTCTCTGGGCAAAGGCGAGCTATGACGGCAAAGCTCTTTTCAATGAGGATTTCGGATATGCGGCAATGCTTCCTTTCGGCGGTACAACGATTATGATTCCGCTTGTTGCTGCTTTCGGAGTGTCAATGACGGCTCATCGCATCGGCATGGTGATTTTTACCGTGTTTTTCTTTGCAGCCGTAATGTGGCTTTGCAGAAGCCTTAAATTCAGCAGTGCTCTGTCTTTTATGGCAGTCGGCAGTCTTGCTCTCGTGCTTTGCTCATCCGAAAAGCTCAGAGAAATTTTCTATGACCACGTCATTTATTACAGCATCGGCGTTCTTATTATCTGCGTTCTTTTGTCGCTTTTTATTAAGTTCAAGGGAATATTCAGCAGTGATGCTTCGATTGCAAAACTTATTCTTGTAACGTTTGCAACAGTCGTTTTTTCAATTTGTTCTGCGCTTGACGGCACACAGATTGTTGCAACGGGCATCTTCCCTGTGCTTTTTGCGGCTGTTGCCGAAATAATGCTCAACAAGGATAAAAAGCTTTTTGAAAAGTATAACCGTATTTCGATTTATTTCTGTGTTATATGCGGTTTCTCGATGCTTATCGGTCTGTGGCTCCTTCCGATGCTCAGCAACGGCGTAACTGCAGGCTACGCAGGTGCATACACCAACTATTCCAATATGAACGAATGGCTTACCAATCTCGGCAAATTCCCTGAGCAGTGGTTCAGGCTTTTTGGTGTGGATGCATATTATGGTATGTCTATCTTTTCGCCCGAATCTATAGTCAACATAATCCGTATCGGCACGGCAGCTGTTGTTGCTATTGCTCCGCTTGTTGCTCTGTTTTTCTATAATAAATTTGATTTCGGAACAAAGCTTCTCGTTCTTTCACATTTCGGAATGAGTGCGGTTATTATGTTTGGATATGTTTTCGGAATTCTCGCTGCCGCAAACTGGAGACTCAGCCCTATGGTTTGCACGGGTGTTCTTGTTTGCTTTGCACTGTTCAGAGCGGCAAGGGGTTATGTTGTGCCTACCAGAATTATGGCGGCGGTTCTCTGCGTTCTTGTTGTTGTAAGCGGAGTTAATTTTGTTTCCGTTGCAAAAATGGAGAAAAACGGAATTGAGAATAATGAGAAATACCGTCTTGTTGAAGTGCTGAAAGAGAACGGACTTACTCACGGTTATGCAACATTCTGGAATTCACAAGTTATTACTCTTATTTCGGATTCCGAGGTTTCAGCTGCAAATGTTGACATTAACGAAAACGGTATTGCTCCTTGCTACTATCAGACCAACAAGAATCAGTTTCTCCCGCAGGAAGGCGTTGATGAGTATTTCGTTCTGATGTCAGAATATGAAATGTCTGTTCTTCAGCAGACCGCTGATTGGGCATATTTCGAGCTTATGAGCCAAGATATAATCAATGCTGACGGATATAAAATATTTGTTTTCAATTCGCTGATGTTTTTGAATTGATAATAAACCAATAAATGTTGTTGATTGGCGGCGGCGCAATGCTTGCCGCCTTTTCTGCGCCTTCTTGCAGCTTTTCAAGAAATGGCAGGGGATTAACGGGGTCGGAATAATATTTTTCATCCGTACTGCTTAGAACCAGAACGGCATTTTCCTGACCAAGTGTTATCTTTTTTGCATTTTCGTCCGCAACGAATATTGCAGCAACCGCAGATGTGATGCAAAGGCATACTACGGCTGTTATAATGTATGCTCTGAATATCTTCATATCAATCATCCTTTTGATAGTCGTCCATCAGCGATGCAAGTGCAGCGGCAAGCATTCTGCCTGAATAGCAGGCTTCTTCGAGCGTGTTTGCTTCGCTTCCCATTTCAATAAGCAGGCTGAACCGTGTCATATCCATATTATATTTGCGCTGTGAAAAAAGAACAGGGCGCATAAGACCCGGAAACATCATTTCGCATTTTTTCTGAAGCTGAAGAGCAAAACGCAGATTGTATTCCCAATCGGGGAAGTCCTCAACTTTGCCCTCTTCCGCACCTGTTATAATCATCAACTGAGCGGCTTTTTTGCCGCCTATTTTGTTGACAGGCTTTATTTTTTCTCCGTTGCTCTGCGTGATTGAATCTCTGTGAATGTCAAGCACAATCTGAATTTCGGGATGCTCCGCGAGATGCTTTTCGACTGTTTTGCGGGAATTCGGATATGAGTCGGAATAGTTGTTATCGTGAATGGTTTTGTCGTGAATAACAGTATACCCGCGTTCTTCAAGATAATTCGCAATTTCTGTTCCGACACGGACGATATTTCTGTTTTCGTCGTTGCTTCGAGCGGTGTAATCCTGAGCATACCAGTCGCGTTCAATCATTTCGTAACTCTCGGAAGTGTGACTGTGAAAAATAAGCACTGCGGGTTTTGTTTTGTCAACGGAAAGCTCAAGAGGTTCTGACAGCACCTTCTCAATATTAAGAGTTTTTGTTGCAGTGGTGTTTTTTACTCTCACATTTTCAAAAATATGTGTTGCGCCCGATTTTTCGTATGTAACGGATTTGATATCTCCGTCTTTTTTGTCGTTTTTGAAAAGCTCTGTGTACTTTTTGATAAGAGCAGTTATATCATCTGGAGTGTGGGTGATATCGCGTGTTTTGATTGCTGCAAAGGTTTCGGTAACAGATTCTGTTTGCGCCTGCAATGTTTCGGGAACATTTTTTTGAGCTTCCGTTTCAGACTCGGAAACGGTTTCATCCGAATAAAACATAACGGATGCCATGGCAAGGGCAATGTTATCCGAAAAACCGCCGAGGCAAACAACCGCTGCCATAACGGCAGAAAAGATGAATGTATAAATTTCGTGGTGCCTGTCTTTTTTGGGAGTGTATTTCATTTTCGATTCTCCTTTCAAAAGATTATATGCAGGAGAATCCGTTTTAATGGTTACAAATTTTAAAGGAGCTTTCTGTTCAAAGAAAGCTCCTTTTGGTTATATATTGATTGTGAAAATTTCTTTTCCGCCCTGCATAGTAACATCAACTTTATCTGCAAGGTGGATTTTTGCCTCTGCGCCGTTGGGAACGGTCACTTCAACGGTGAAGCCGCTTTCGGTTTTTCTCCAGCAGCAGGCAGCTTTTCCAAGGGGTGTTTTTACGGATGCATTAACAAATTCGAGTCCGCAGTCAAGCATCGGTGCAACGGTGAATTTTTTCCATCCGTTTCGGACATCTCTGATTCCTGCAAGATGAGTGAATAATGCTTCATCGTAGGTCGCAAGGAAATAGTGATTTTTTGAGCGAGTAGTTTTCTCCCAACTTTCCCAAGCGGAATCTGTATCGTTTTCAAGCCAATACCCCCAACTCGGATAGGTTTTCTGCTGCAGCACTTTCATTGCGATGTCGGTGTATCCGCTGTCGAAAAGAACGGGAAGAACAAATCTGGTGCCTGTGCATCCCGTGTCGAGATGATAATCACGGTTAATGAAATCCTCAGCAAGGTTTTTGATTACCTTTTCGCAGTGTTCTTCGGGTACCATTCCGAAATAAAGCGGCAGGAGGTTTGAGGTCTGTCTGTATTTAGTTCTGTTGCCGATTTCGCGCCAGAAGTTTGTGTCGTATATTCCTTGCTCGGGTTTGTAGAAATTATCGTTGAATGCTTTGCAAATCTCTTTTGCCGCATCTTCATATACAGCGATATCTTCGTTTATTCCGAGCTTTTCACAGATGCGTATCATTGATCTGAGCATTGCATAGATGAATGCCGTGCAGCAGATTGCAGCGCCTTCTGACGGGTCGTTGAACACTTCTTCCGTACCTGACGGCGCAACCCAGTCCGAAAGACCTCGTGTGCCCCAGACCCAGCCAAGCTCTTTTAACTGCTCAATATCTTTTTTTGCAAAAAGCTTAAGGTTGAGATAAAGTTTTTTTACAAAATCTTTTCTGTCGCAGTAATCAAGAAGTGCCTCTGCACCAAAAACATAAATTGTGTTCCAGACGGGGGAGTTATCGATGCGCAGATTCACCGACGGAACAAGCACGGGCACCTGACCGTATTCTTCAAAGCAATCGTCCATAATGTCGACGAAATTCGCCATATACCTGCTCATATCGAAATTATACATCATTATCGGCAGAGCACAGTTTGCATCTCCGAGCCAGCCGTTTTTCTCCCAAACGGGAGTATCCGTCGGTTTGCCCTGAAAATTGTTCAGAAGTGTGCTGACCATAATTTTGTGCAGGCGGTTAAGCATCTCATCAGAACATTCAAATTCGCCGATGATTTCAACATCGTTTGAGGTTTTGTAGATTGTTATATCATCAGACTTAAGTTTATCGAGATTCTCAATTTCTATATATTTGAATCCTTTGTAGCTGAATTTTGGTTCAAATTCAAACGGTTCGCCGTTACTGATAAAACAGTCGTGCTGAATATAGCCGTGAGGCCACCAGTTACCGTCGCGTCCTTCGCCTTTTCCGATTTTTGGAACGCGACCTTCGACAGTCAGGCTTTCGCCGTAAGTGATTCGGACTTCGGTGCCATGAGGTGCATCAATTCTGATTTTTGCCCAGCCTGCCGTCATTTCAGGCGCGGCAACAATATAGCTTCCGCTTTCGTGACGGGTGATTTTGTCTGCCTTGAATTCGGCGATTCTCCTTATCGGAGGCATATCCTGAAATTTAAGCTTTCCCGGCGGTGCGCTTACCTCAATGGCATTTTTCCATTTAAATTCCGTGCGCCTTGCATCGTATGTTTCGCCCAGATAGATGCTGTTTGCAACCGTCGGACCGTCAAGAGTAACAAGCCAGGTTTCGTCGGTTTCTATTCTTTCACTCGTACCATCGGCGTATTTAATGTCAATCTGAGCAATAAGCTTGGGTGCAGAGCGCCAGGGCGCAACCTGCCAGTTCCAGATTGTTGTTTCTTCATTGAAAAAGCTGTGACCGAGCTCAATCGTGATGATGTTTTCATTGCAAAGCATCGGAGTGATATCAAAAACACGGTAAAGCACGGTTTTGCTGTATTGCGTGTGTGCGGGATTGAGCACGCTGTCATCAGGCAGACTGCCATTGATTTTAAGTTCAAACAGACCGAGACCGCATATGCTGATTTCTGCTTTTAAAATTTCTTTTCTGATGTTGAATTCTTTTTTGAAAATCGGAGCAAAACGGTCATCAACCGTCATTTCCGCTCCGATCCATTTCGCACTCCAGTTGCACATAAAAGCACCTCAGATAATCAATACATTGTTTTTGAAAGATAAAAGCAAACCCACAGAGCAATAACAAATGCCGATTCAGCGGGGATTGCAAGCTTTGTGTAAGGGCATTTCCAGCCTTTGTCAACGCAAAGGAAGATTGTTCTGGTAACAAGAACGGTTGTTGCGAAAAACAGACCGCCGACAAGTGAATAAACGGGAGTTTCAAGGGCAATAGTAAGATAGAGAAGGAATGCGCCGAGCGCAAACGAAATACCGCCGTAGTAAACTCTGATTTCGGTTTTGCCTGCATTGTCAACGGGTTTAACAGCAAAGCTTTCGGCATTTTTTATCGGATTTGTAATAAATACAATTGCCATACCGAAGAAATAAAGCACAAGACCGATAACTGCGATGCCTGCGGGAAGGTTGGAAAAGAAAATCTCTTTCACAAGAAAACAGTCCTTTCAGTTTTTTCTTAATTTTAATACAAAAAACGATGATTTACAATAAAAAAAGGGCCTTTAAAAAAAATAAAATTTTTTTCAAAAAAGTGTTGACTTTTTCGCATAAGTGTGTATAATATATATCCGTAGCCCAGTTGCGAGTTACATTGGGGAATAGTGTAACGGTAGCACGACAGACTCTGACTCTGTTTGTTGGGGTTCGAATCCCTATTCCCCAGCCAATAAATCCCGTTTGCTTTCGCAGACGGGATTTTTACTTATCTGTTTTGGAAATTGGAGATTTTTGAAATGAAAAATCTGATAAAAAGATTGCTTTCAAACAGAATTGGACAGAAGTTTATAGGGTTAGTCTATAAAATCTGGTGTTTAATCTGCAAACTTCTGCCGATGAAAAACAGAGTTCTGTTTTTTACAATCAGGGCAGACGGTAAATTGCTTGACAATGCAAAGGCAGTTTATGATTCGCTGAGTGCGGATAAAATGGTTTTTGCGCATATGCTTCCTCATTCTCACCGTGTCAGCCTGAAAGCACTGTTTTATCTTCTTACAAGCAAAGTTATTGTGACGGACGATTACCTGCGCTATTCCCGTTACACAAAATTCAGAAAAGATCAGAAGATTTTTCAGATATGGCATGCTTGCGGTGCGTTTAAAATGTTCGGACTCGATGCACCGTCAAAGCTCACAAAAGAGCAGGAGAAAGCAACTCATTCGCAATACAGTGCAGTTGCGGTGACGGGAGAGGAGTGCCGCAAGTTTTATGCGGGTGCATTCGGCGTAAGCGAGGATATCTGCCTTTCCGTCGGTCTGCCTAGAACAGACAAGCTTTTTACTGATGCAGATAAAATGAGAGCATCTGTTTATGAAAGACATCCTGATTTCAAAGGTAAGACTGTTTATCTTTACTGCCCGACCTTCCGTGAATTTGACGGAGAAAGAATTGTTTATAATCCCGAAATTGATTGGGATAAGCTCAGCAATGAGCTTTACGATGATGAAATATTCATTATCCGCCGTCATCCGCTGATGAGTTATGCTTTTACAGATAATACATACAATAATATATATGACCTTTCGGATGAATCGACGCTTGAGCTTACGGCGGCAAGCGACATTATCATAACGGATTATTCTTCCGTTATTTATGATGCTTGTCTGCTTGATGTGCCGACTGTGTTTTACTGCCCCGATTACAAGGATTATGAGAGGGGATTTTATCTTAAATTTCCAGAAGATTTACCCGGTATGCTTGTTACCGAAAGCAAGAAATTGCTTTCTGCCGTCAGACAGACAAAAGAAAAGCCGCCTGTTGACCGAATCGATGAATTCAGAAACAGACAGCTTAATGCTTGTGACGGTCACGCAACCGAAAGAATTGTTAAAATCATTGAGGATTGGATGAAATAATTCTCTCAAAAATTCTTTTCGTGTTGTTGCAGTCAATATAATCAAAATTGAAATCTCTGAAAGAGCGAAGCTTTTCTTCGTTCTTTCGGGGATTTTTTATTTCCCTGATAACCGCGCCAAAATCTTCAACAACGGGTCCGGGAACATAGTTTTTATAATCGAAGTAGAATGAGCGTTCTTTTTCGTATGACTCAAGGTCAAACGCAAAGAAGATGCAGGGTTTTGAAAGCAGAGCAAAATCCATACACACGGAGGAATAGTCGGTTATCAGCACATCACAGATGAGAGTCAGGTCATTTATATCGTGTCCGACGGTAACATCAACCGTGCCTTCAACGTGTTCACCCGAATGAATCTGAGGATGAAGCTTTATGATAAGGCTGTATTCATTACCGAGTTCGCTGTTAAACAAATCGGCATCTATGTTTTTGACAATATTTTTATCGGTTTCGGGGTCATCACGGAATGTGGGAGCATAAAGAACAAGTTTCTTTCCTTTGCATTCGGGATGCTTTTTGTCAAAATCAGCTCTAATTTTATTTACATCGCGTCCGCAAAGGAGCATATCGATTCTCGGAGTGCCGAGGGGGAGGATTCTGCTTTCGTCAACGCCGAATGCCTCCGCATAAATTGGCGCAACATTTTTGGATGAGCAGATAATGTATGTAAGTTTTTCGGAGCATTTCTTTTCGCGTTCTTTCACGTCGTCTGTCAGCGGTGCTGAAAGACCGAATTTTTTAAACGCGCCTTCTGCATGCCAAAGCTGGGTTATAACCGCATCTTCTTTGAATCTGAGTGATGCCATAGGCATAAAGTTATCGTTGAGAAAAACATATTTTGCGGTTGCAAGTGCTTTTGCTTTTAACGTGAAAAATCCGATTGCTTTTATTGCCGATGAAATGAGCTTTCCGAAAGATGAAAAATCAATTTTTAGGTCGGTTGTGGATATTACAACAATGTCAAATCCGCCTTTTTTCTCTGCATATGAACGAAGTATTCCGAGTGAATCCGATTCGCCGCCGTGATGCGGCGCAACAAAAGCAATTCTGTTTTCCTTGAGCGGAAAGAGAAGTCTGCTCATATTGAAAAAAAGAGCATATAAAATGTAAAAAAGTTTTTTCAAAATCAAAACCCCGTTATTTTTTGAATCTTAAGAACATCATTGCTCCGAGCTTGATAACAAAATCGGGCAGGATTCCGAATTTACCGTTTCTTTTGAGAAGAGAAACAACCTTGAGGAATCTCATGTCGAGCGCATTGTTACTGTTGAGCGTGACGATGATTTTACCCTTTGCTGCCTTTCTTGCGGCAGAATAGAAGCTTTTTGATGGGAGAACAGAAACATTCTCGTGTTTTTGCAAAACCTTATTTTTGGCTGTTATAAGCTCAAAAACGGGCATTGTCTGTGCATAAAGCGACTGGATAAATTCTTCAGACGGATTTTTGGCTATTACGCTTATAAACGGCTTTTCGGCAATTTCTTTTTTTGAGAAAAGAGGTTCGCCGATATCTTTAATAACACTACTGCACTTCTTTTTGGTTTCATCGGTCATTCTTGATCTGATTTCCGCGGCTTTTTTGCCGATAAGTTCAAGTGTTTCGGAATCACCGCGCCAAAGGGAGCGGTAAAATTCGTTTACGAGTGCCGTGAAATATTTGTTGAGGATTTCCTGAAGATAGTCTTCCTTGTTTTCGCAGTTATTGTCGTCAAACGACTTCTTTGCCGCGTCGTAAATAAGCTCGTGCGACTGTGAAAAATGATCTACAAGCTCATATTCTATCCGCTGGCTTACCGAATAACCCTGGTCGGGAGAAAGTCTGCGGTATTTCATAACTGCATCATAAACACCTGTAATTTTCGGTTGTGTTTTATAAATAAACTGCATAAAGAACGCACCGTCTTCGCTGTAACGCAGTCGGGGAAAACGAACACCGCTTTTCTGAAGAAGATCGGTTCTGTAACATTTGTTGCAGGTCAGAAAGTTCCAGAGAAGGCGTTTGTCGTAGCAGTCGATATGCTTGTCTTTTGCAATGCTTTCAACGACGGGATTAACTTCTGTTCCGCCGTAGCCGAAACGCATCTGTCGGCATATTCCTAGGTCTGCAGATTCTTTTTCGAGTGTATTATACATTGCTTCAAGCGCGTTTTCGCTGTAAAGGTCATCGCTGTCAAGAAACATCGTATATTTGCCGTCTGCACGCTCAATTCCGTTGTTTCTTGCGGCTGAAACGCCCGAGTTCTCCTGATAAACAGAAAGAATGCGGTCGTCTTTTGATGCATATTCCGCGATTATATCGGCTGTTGAGTCGGTTGAACCGTCGTTGACCGTAATAATTTGAATCTCCTTGAGTGTTTGCCCAAGGAGATTGTCAAGAGTTTCTTTAAGAAATTTTTCGCTGTTATAGCAGGGAACAATAACAGATACTTTATATTCCATAATTATTTATTCCATTTCAGAACGGTCTTGCCGAAGTTGCGGCTGAGATCCTGCGCAAAAGCCGTGTGAATATCCGCAATGGTTTTGATTTCGGCAACCTGACCGATAAGATTTTCAAGATATGATGCGATTTTCGGATTTTCTTCAAGAATATCCATTGTCATCTGGAAATCCTCAACGCCGCTTCGGCTTGAACCGAAAAGGCAAAGACCTCTTTCGAGCACCATTCTTGTGTTGATATCAACAAATCTTTCGCTTACACCCATAAGACCTACGGTGCCTTCGGGATTGATAAGGTCGATAATCTGCGCAAGAGCGAATCTCGAACCTTCGCCGCCTACGCATTCGAATGCGTGGTCAACTTTAAGATCTTCGGGGATATGATCAACGTGATATGCGCCGTCTGCGAAAGTGAAATAGCCAAGCTTTTCGTAAACTGTGCCGAAAATATAGAGCTTGGTGTCAGGATAGAGCGCTTTGAGGATAAGAGCGGTTATGAAACCCACATTGCCGTCGCCCCAGATTCCGATTGAGTTCTTTCTTGCGTGAGAGAATCTTTCGAATCTGCGTACCGCGTGAACGGCAACGCTGATAAGCTCTGCAAACGAAGCAACTCTCGGGTCAACGCTGTCGGGCACTCTTACAAGTCTGTCGGGAGAAATGTCGATATAATCGCGGAGAAATCCGTCGTATCCGCTTGAACAGAATCGGCTGGAAAGACGGTAATTCTCGGCAATAACGTCATCCTCTTCCATAGGAGTGTTAGGCACGGGAACAACGATTTCGCCTGTTTTGAATGTGCCTGTCGGGTCAAAAACAACCGTTGCGCAGCATTCGTGAATGAGTGCCATAGGGAGCTTTGCTTTAAGCACCTCTCGGCTTCTGTTGCCGAGGTAATAACGCTGATCTGCTTTACAGATTGAAAGATAAAGCGGGCGGAGAATAACCTTGTTTTTTATATCCGGCTCAGTGCAAGCGACATCAATCATACCGGGTGCAATGAGTCTGTAAACAGTATTAATCATCTTATTCCTTGCCTTTCAGAAGCGTGTTGGCTACTTTCATATCGTACGGATAGGTGATTTTAATGTTGAACACTTCGCCTTCAACCATAAATACATCTTTGTTTTTTATGGAGAAGATTTTGCAAGCATCGGTAAGAATGGCTTTTTCTTCTTCTGTGAGGCTTGCGAGAACTCTTTCGAGCTCCTTGAGTCTGAATGACTGGGGAGTCTGTCCCTGGAACATTCTGGTACGGTCGGGGATGGATGTAATCATTTTTCCGTCAGCACTTTCAACGATAGTGTCTGTTGCAGGAATAACGGTATCACAAGCGCCGTATTTAAGAGCAGCCTCAACATTTTCCTCAATTATTCTGTGAGTGAGGAAAGGTCTTACAGCGTCGTGAGTAACGATAACGGTTTCTTCGCTTGTTTCGAAGTTTTCTTCGATATAAGCGAGAGCGTTTTCAAGTGTACCGTTTCTTGTTGCGCCGCCGGGGATAACGGTTACTTTCTTGCCTTCGGGAAGATGCTTTTTGATTAAGTCCTGAGTGTGTGCAACCCATGTCTTGGGGCAGAGCACAAGGATTTCGTCAATTTTATCGTTAATAAAGAATTTTTCAATGGTGTGGATAATAACGGGTTTACCGCCAAGCTCAAGATACTGCTTGGGTGTGTCGGAATTGCCCATACGGCTGCCTATGCCGCCTGCAAATACTGCTGCAAAAACCATATTTATCAAATCCTTTCAGTTTTTTATTTACCGCCTTTAACCATCTGGTTATATAGGTCACATATTTCTTTTGCGTCGCCCTGAGCAATAAGCTTACCTTTTTCAAGGATAATAGCTTTGTTGCAGATGTTGAGCACCTGCTGGGTGCTGTGGGAAACAAACAAAACCGTTGTTCCCTTATCAAACATTGAGCGCACCTTTGCTTCGCTTTTCTGTCTGAATTTGGCATCACCAACGGACAAAACTTCGTCAAGAATGAGAACCTCGGGTTCAACAGCAGTTGCGATCGCAAAACCGAGTCTTGCTCTCATACCCGAAGAATAGTTTTTGACGGGAACATCAATAAAATCACCGAGCTCTGAAAATTCAACGATTTCATCGTATTTTTCTTCAATGAACTTTCTGGAATAACCCATAGTTGCGCCATAGAGGAAAATATTCTCTTTGCCCGAGTAATTGAGGTCAAAGCCTGCACCGAGTTCAAGCATGGGAGCAATAATGCCGTTAACTTTAACGCTTCCCTTAGTAGGCTTGAGAACGCCTGCAATAACCTTGAGAAGAGTGGATTTTCCGGCACCGTTAAAGCCGAGAACACCTACTCTTTCACCCTTTTCGACCGTGAAACTGATATCCTGAAGAGCCCAGAATTCGGTGAAATGAAGTTTTCTTGTGATAAGTTTTATAAAATATTCTTTGAGATTGTCAACCTTTTCTTTGTTGAGGTTGAACATCATACTCATATTTTCAACAACAATTGCGGGTTTTGCCATACTGTTATTCTCCTTTAAATATGAAGAATGAATTTATCTTGCTTTTTGTAGAAAGCGATAAGTCCGATAACAACGGTAACTATTCCGAATGCGAGCGAATATAAAAGATGGTTTATGTTGAACATTTCGCCGTAAAGCACACAACATCTGAACATCTGTGTAATCGAATAAAGCGGGTTTGCCATAAGTGCCATTTTGAAGATTTCGCTCTTGATGTTAAGCTGCTCAACCTGATAGAAAATCGGGGTGAGGTAGAAAAGAAGGGTACAGAATACTTCATAAAGGTAGTCAACATCCTTGAAGAAAACTTCAAGAGTTGAAAGAATGAGACCGACACCAACACTTACAAGAAGAAGTATCAGAATGGGTATCGGAGAGAGGAAAATATACGGAGTAATGTGGGGCGGTTCGTTTGAGAAGAAGTAGAAAAACACCATAAAGCAAACAAGAACCGTAAGGGAAATAAGGAAAGTCACGAAGTTGGCTATTATATTTGACAGGGGATAGATATACTTCGGAACATAAACCTTTTTGATAACCGAAGCGCTGTTTCGGATTGAACGCATAGCTCTTTTGGTTGACTGGGTGAAAAATTCAAATATCAGTCGTCCGCAGAGAAGATAAATCGGATAATTCACAACTCCTGCGCGGCTTCCGCCAAAGACTCCTCCGAAAACAACAACAAGGATTATGGTTGTTAAAAGCGGCTGAAGGAAAGTCCAGAAAATGCCGAGAACAGAATTTCTGTACTGCAGTTTGATGTTTTTTCTTACGATTTCCATAAGAAGGAATCGGTATTTGTAAAAGTTCTTTATGTATTTCATAGCTGTAATTCCTTTATTATTTCAAGCCCCATTTTTTGAAATAACTTATCATAGATTTAATTTGAATAAGCTTGAGATTGAAGTTCTTTTTTGATTCGCGTCCCCATTCGTGATAAACCGTTGCACCGGGATAATAAACCGCACGGCTTCTCTGATTAACTTCGCGTGTGAGATCGCAATCCTCAAAATACATAAAATAGCGGCTGTCAAATCCGCCGATTTTTTTAAAAAGGCTTGTTCTGATAAACATAAAGCAGCCGGTTGCATTTTCAATATTCGTCGGCTTTGAAAGGTCACAGTCAAGCATTGCGTATTTTTTCAGCAATCCGCTCGGCTCGCCGTTTCCTCTGAGTCTGCTTGCAACAAGAAAAACGGGAGAGGGGTTTTTCTTGCCGAGTATCTGAAGTCTTCCGTCAGGGAATCTTATTTCGGGAGATGCCATACCGATATCTGAGTTTTCCTCAAGAAATGCGGCAAGCTTTGCGATAACATCATCCCTTACAATGATATCGGGATTAATGATTGCATGGTAATCGGAATCGAGTTTGTCAAGGATGAAGTTGTGACCTGCGCCGAATCCGATATTTCCTCCGCTTTTTATAAGAGTCACTTCGGGATAGTTTTTTTCTATATGTTCAATCGTTCCGTCGGTTGAGCCGTTATCGACAACATACAGTCTGAACGGAACTTCGGTGCATTTTAAAAGTGAACCGAGAGCATTGTCAATGGTGGCAATGTTATTGTAGGTCACAATGCAGCCGGTTATTGTTTTATTCATTGTTTTTTTCCTTTCCAAGGCACATATTGGAAATTATTTTATCCTCGCCAAAGACGAGATCATTTTCAACCGCCACGTTACCTTTTGAACCAATGAGGTTTTGCCTCCGGTAACATTGTCGCCGTGTCTGCGCCAGAGAATGAGTGGCTTACGGATCATAACGGTTTTTCTTTTTTTCTTCAAAGCAACAAGTGCAATCCACCAGTCGTGCATCGGAAGCTTTTCAGGAAAAGGAAGCACCTCGTTCATAAGTTCGTGGGTGAATGCCATACAGCATCCTACAAAAGAGTTTCTGATAACATTTCCGAAAAACGATGTGTTTGAACCGTGTGAAGAAAAATATGATTTGTCTGTGATATTGAGGTCAGCATCCGTAACCGATGCATCGTGCAGAACAAGCTGCGCACCGTCACTGATTTTATTCATAACGCTTTCAACCTTGTCGGGGAGCCATACATCATCTTGGTCGCAAAGAAAAATAACATCTCCCGTGCAGCCAAGCATTGCATTCCCAAAGTTTTCAACAACTCCTTTGCCTGGTCCCTCAATATAGCGTATTCTTTTGTCTGCCGAAGCCATTTCAAGAACGATATCCCGCGTTTTGCCTGCGGGATAATCGTCCGAAACAATAACCTCGTCGTTTTCGCCGAGCTGACAAAGGATGGATTTGAGCTGCGCGGCTATATATTGCTCACCTTTGTATGCGGCAAGCGCTACGGATATTTTCATATCAGTCGATGCTCTTCATTGTGGGGAAGAGAAGCACGTCTCTGATTGCCTGTGAGTCGGTAAGGAGCATGCACATTCTGTCGATGCCGAATCCGATACCGCCTGTGGGGGGCATACCGTATTCAAGTGCCATAAGGAAATCTTCGTCTGTTGTGTTTGCCTCATCGTCGCCCTGAGCAAGCTGAGCTTCCTGAGCCTTGAAACGTTCTCTCTGATCGATGGGGTCGTTAAGTTCGGAGTAAGCATTCGCCATTTCCCAACCATTCATAAAGAACTCGAAGCGCTCAACATAGTTGGGGTCTTCGGGCTTTTTCTTTGTGAGGGGAGAAATCTCAATGGGATGATCCATAACAAATGTGGGCTGAATGAGATGCTCCTCTGCGTATTCTTCAAAAAACATTGCAAGGATATCGCCCTTGCCGTGTCTCTTTTCGTATTCGATGTGATGCTTGTCAGCGAGAGCTCTTGCATCTTCGAGAGTTTCAACTTCGTTCCAGTCAATGCCTGCATATTTCTTGACAGCATCAACCATTGTGATTCTCTCAAAAGGCTTTCCGAGGTCCATCTCAACGCCGTTGAAGGTGATGGTTGTTGTGCCGAGAACAGCCTGAGCAACGTGACGGTAAAGGTTTTCGGTAAGATCCATCATACCGTTGTAGTCTGTGAATGCCTGATAGAGCTCCATAAGAGTGAATTCGGGGTTGTGTCTTGTGTCAACGCCTTCGTTTCTGAAAACTCTGCCGATTTCATAAACCTTTTCCATACCGCCGACGATGAGTCTCTTGAGATAAAGCTCAAGTGAAATACGGAGCTTGAAATCTTCATTGAGAGCATTGTGGTGAGTTTCGAAAGGTCTTGCTGCAGCGCCGCCTGCATTTGAAACAAGGATAGGTGTTTCAACCTCGATGAATCCCTGCGAATCAAGATAGTTTCTGATTTCTCTGATGATGAGTGAACGCTTGATGAAAGTATCCTTTACATCGGGGTTCATAATAAGGTCAAGGTAACGTCTTCTGTAACGTGTGTCGGTGTTGGTAAGACCGTGGAATTTCTCGGGGAGGGGGAGAAGTGACTTTGTGAGAAGTCTGATTTCCTTTGCGTGAACGGAAACTTCGCCTCTTCTTGTTCTGAAAACAAAGCCCTTAACCTCAACGATATCGCCGATATCCCACTTTTTAAAGTCTGCAAAGCTTTCTTCGCCGATTTCGTCAATCTTGACATAAACCTGCATTCTTCCACTGCGGTCTCTGATGTCTATAAAGTTAGCCTTGCCCATATCGCGGCGGCTCATCATACGTCCGCTGATGCAAACGTCGGTATTTTCGAGTTCTTCGAAACGCTCAACGATTTCAGCGTTGTGAATGGACTGCTCTGCGGTTGTTATCTGAAACGGGTCTTTGCCTGCTGCCTGAAGAGCTTCAAGCTTTTCAACTCTGATTTGTCTGAGTTCATTAACATCCTGAACCTGCTCCTCTTCAGGAGCGGCATTGATAATCTTTTCTTCTGCCATAATTTTTGAATCCCTTTCTTTAAAAAAGCGACAGGAGGAGCGGTTTGCTCTTGATTCCCATCGCCGCATTTTTATTATTTTGAAATTGCAAGAACTTTCATTTTGATGGTTTTACCGCCGGGAGTGTGAACTTCAGCGATGTCGCCTACCTTTTTGCCCATAATAGCCGAACCAACGGGTGAAAGGTCTGAAATAATGCCGTTTTCGATGTCGCTCTTGCCGAGGATTTTGTATTCAACTTCCTCTTCGAAATCCATATCGTAAAGAGTAACCTTTGAACCGATGTGGATAGCTTCTGTTGTGAGTTCTTCTTCGTCAAGAATTTTTGCGTAACGCAGGTCAGCCTCGAGCTTGGCTATTTCCGCCTCCATCTTCGCCTGTTCGTTCATTGCCTCATCGTATTCAGCATTTTCGGAAAGGTCACCGTGTGAACGGGCTTGTTTGATTTTTTCAGCGATGTCGTCTCTGCCCTCGGTTTTGAGCATATTGAGTCTGGCACTGAGTTTGTTATAATCCTCACGGGTAAAGACTGTCTGTTTTTCCATTTCGGTATATCTCCTTTTGAATATGATTTACTTTAGAATTCCAATTTCCGTTATATTATATATAATATTAATAATAATGTCAAGTATCAGTTATACAGTGCGGCTTCCTGAAATGTAGCAATCAAGGCATTCGGCGGGGCAAATTTCACTGCATTTGCCGCAGCTTGTTTCGATATCCGAATATACCGAGGATTTGTATGAAGTGCTTCCACAAAGCTCTGTAACAGCAGCTGCAAAATCGGTCGGGTCGATATTCTTGGGAATGATTTCTTTATGACAATCAGAGAGGGGAACTTTGTTTCCGTAAAATCGAAGTTTGCCGTTAGTTCCGCGTCTGAATGAAAAAACAGCAGCATCGCTCATAGAATCCGAAGTTGCACCATCGCAGCAGATAACAATATCCTTTTTTGAGGAAGGCTCATAAAAAGAGCGGAGCATAACGGATGCACCGTACTCATCATATATTTTCTGACAGGTTGCGGCATATCTTTCGGGTCGTGCCGTTATTACTCTCAAAGGTGAAGAATACGGAACGAGTTTCGCTATTTCACCGCACATAACTGCATTCCGGTCAATTACGGTTGCAGATATTTTTGAAGGTTCGGGGTTTAACTTTTTTATTGTTTCCACGGCGGTGTTAAAAATAAAAATACCGTTGGAATAACCGGGCATAAACCGTTTGAGATTACTTTTGTCGGGGAGCGAAAGACTTCTCGGGGCTACAATTCTTGAGGCATAGTAGCCACTTTTCTCTTCAACTGCGGAATAATCCGGACCGTTTTTTTCGCAGAGTACATCAATCATATAAAAAGGCATGCCGTTTTCGGTCGGAACGGATACGGGAATACTGTTTGCGATCTTTTTTTTCTGTTGCTTTCTTTTCAAAAAGCCGCCTGACGATTCGACGGTCCTTAAAAGAATAAACACATTATCTCACCTTTCGTTGCATAGTCTGTTATTGAAAACTATGCATCTGAAGGCAGGATAATGTGTTTATTTTATTCATCTTTAAAAATAAGTTCAAGCTCTTCTTCGGTCAATTCGCGGCACTCGCCTTCTACAAGTGAAGTGTCAAGTTTAAGGGAGCCTATCTGTATTCTGCGAAGCTGCTCAACGTTGTTGCCCAGAGCGTGAAACATACGCTTGACCTGATGATATTTGCCCTCTCTTATGCAGATTTCGGCAGCAGGCAAACCGTCTGCGGTTGTAAAGGCTCTCGCCTTTGCAGGCAGGCATTCCGTGCCATCTCCGAGGGTGATTCCGTCCTCTAATTTCTTTATATCATTCTCATCAACAGGAAAGGAAAGCGTAGCCTGATATGTCTTGAAAACATGATGAGAGGGGCTCATGATTCTGTGACAAAAAGCACCGTCATCTGTTATAATTAAAAGACCTGTGGTATCTCTGTCAAGCCTTCCTGCCGGGAAAAGGCTTCGCCTTTTAAGTTCATCAGGAATAATGTCAATAACCGTTTTCTTTGTGGGGTCGGTTGTTGCGCTGATAACTCCCTTCGGCTTGTTAAGCATAATATAAACGTGCTCTTTTGCTGTAAAGTTATAGCCCTTTACGTTTATATCGTCAATGTCCGCATCAACCAACTCCTCTGCACGCAGAACAACTCTTGAATTTACTGTGACCGCCCCGTCTTTTATGAGCTTGCGGGCATCTTTTCTGGATACATTGCAGTTGAGCGCTATTAACTTGTCAAGACGTTTTAATCCCATAACTGACCTCTGATTATCAATAACAAAGGGTCGGTAGTTAGCCGACCCTTTGAGAGAAATTTTAGCTTAAATTATGCAAGCTCTGCGAAGTACTTGATTGTACGAACCATCTGGCTTGTGTAGCTGTTTTCATTGTCATACCATGAAACAACCTGAACCTGATAGAGACCGTCTTCAATCTTTGTAACCATTGTCTGAGTAGCATCGAAGAGTGAACCGTAAGTGATACCAACGATATCGCTTGAAACGAGTTCTTCTTCTGTGTAGCCGAATGAAGCTGATGAAGCAGCATTCATAGCAGCGTTGATGCCTTCCTTAGTAACGTTGTCGCCCTTAACAACAGCAACAAGAAGAGTTGTTGAACCTGTGGGAACGGGAACTCTCTGTGCTGAGCCGATGAGCTTGCCATTGAGTTCGGGGATAACAAGGCCGATAGCCTTTGCAGCGCCTGTTGAGTTGGGAACGATGTTAGCTGCAGCAGCTCTTGCTCTTCTGAAGTCACCCTTTCTGTGGGGACCGTCGAGAACCATCTGATCGCCTGTGTAAGCGTGAACAGTTGTCATGATACCGCTCTGGATGGGAGCATAATCGTTGAGAGCCTTAGCCATGGGAGCAAGGCAGTTTGTTGTGCAGGAAGCAGCGGAAATGATGTTGT
>JAZRLY010000031.1:0-22563 GCA_045647065.1 Acutalibacteraceae bacterium | reverse complement strand
GTGCGCTCATTGAATTCCTTTGTGAAGGACATAATGTTAACACCGTGCTGACCGAGTGCAGGACCTACAGGGGGAGCCGGAGTGGCCTTACCTGCGGGGATCTGTAACTTAATTAAGCCGACAACTTTCTGTGCCATAATTAATAAACCTCCATATAATGTGGTAAATTGCGGAGCTTTTTCTGCTCCTCCCACGAAGCCCGTAAAACGGACTGCGCATTACGCGCTAAATTTGAAAGGGATGTACCCTCAAATTACCGTGATTATTCGGCAAGCTCAACCTGGTCAAGCTCAAGCTCAACGGTTGTCTGTTTGCCAAAGAGTGCGACGGAAACCTTGACAATGTTATTGTCAACGTCCAATTCCTCAACAATTCCCGTGAATCCGTCAAAGATTTCATCGATGATATTGACTGTATCGCCAACCTTATAGGAAACTTCAACGACTCTCTTCTCGACTCCGAGCCTGATAACTTCTTCATCGGTAAGGGGGATTGCTTTGTTTTCGGGACCGACAAAGCCGGTTACGCCTCTTGTGTTGCGGATGAGAAGCCAAGTTTCATCGCTCATTGCGGGACGGTTGTCCCTGTCAGGCGTAACTGCTACCTTAACAAGAACATAGCCGGGGAAGAGCAAGCGCTCAACCTCTTTCTTTTTCTCGATATCGGTAACAATCTCCGTGGGGATCTTGACCTCAAGGATCTGATCCTGCATTTTGCGGTTTTCAACCATTTTTTCAATATTGGTTGCAACCTTTTTTTCATAACCGGAGTAGGTATGAACTACATACCATCTTGTGTCAACAGACATTTGAACTCCTCCCGTATCAGCCGTTTAAAGCGCTTGCTGCATCGCTTGCTGTTGCGACTACGTCTGCAGCAGAACCGCCAACCTTAGCAGCTGCGAGCTCGAGAAGTGAAAGACCCTGTGAAAGGAGCCAGTCAACAACGCCGATTGCAAGTCCGCAAACTGCAACAACCGCAAGAACTACAAGAGTTGACTTGAGAACGGTTTTAGCATCGGGCCATACGATTTTCTTGATCTCTCCCTTGAGATCTTTGCAGAACTTTTTGATTGCCTTGCCGGCTCTTACGAAAATATTTCCGTTGGGATTAGCAGGCTTCTTTTCTTTTTTCTTTTCGGCGGCAGCAACTTTTTCTGCAGCTTGGGAAACTTCCTTTTTAGCCATAGGTTAATCCTCCCGCTTACTTTGTTTCTTTGTGGAGAGTATGCTTCCTGCAGAAACGGCAGTACTTGTTCATCTCCAGCCTGTCAGGTGTGTTCTGCTTGTTTTTCATTGTGTTGTAATTGCGCTGTTTGCATTCGGTGCAAGAAAGTGTGATTTTTACTCTTTTACCGGTAGCAGCCATGTGCGGCACCTCCATTTTTTTGGAATATTCAGTCTTGATACGGGTCTATCAGGCAACCCTAACAAGACCAGCCTCCCTCTGCGTAACAAATTATTTTTGGGCACAAAAAAAGAACCCTCCTGCAGAGGTAGAATAATAATATCACATTCATTCTCTGCAGTCAAGCACTTTTTTGTTAAAATTCTTGATTTTTTTCAACGATATGCAACACTACTCACTGTATCACAACATCTTGTGTTGCACGTTGTTTATATACATTATTATATATACTGCGTAAGTTCGATTCCGCTCTTCTGCGAAAGCATTGCGGGAGGAATATCGAGAACTGTCTTGCATCCGGCATCCCCTGCCTTATTGAGCTTGTAAGCCGCTCTTGCATATGCAAGAAGAACGCTTGAGGTGAATTCGGGGTTTGAATCAAGCTTGAGCGAATATTCGATAACATGCTTGTGCTCCTTGTTTGCACCCGTAACACCCGAACGAAGAACTATTCCCTGATGGGGCAGACCGCCGTGATTTTCGTTAAGTTCGTCCTGAGTAATAAAAGTTACGGTTGTATCGTAATCCGCAAAATAGTTGGGCATAGTCTTGATTTCATTTTCGATTCTTGCCTTATCCGCACCTTCAGCCGCAACAACATAGCATTCTCTTGTGTGCTTCATACGGGTTGTGAGCTCGGGGTTTTCGCCGTTTCTGACAGATTCAACTGCTTCGGGAACGGGAACGGTATACTGTCTTGCATCGAGAACGCCATCAATTCTTCTGATTGCATCCGAATGACCCTGGCTGATACCCTTACCCCAGAAAGTGTAATTATTGCCTTCAGGGAGAATAGCCTCAGCATAAAGGCGGTTGAGCGAGAAAAGACCGGGATCCCAACCAACCGAAATGACAGCGGTTTTGCCGCCTGCCTTTGCGGTTTTATCTGTATTTGCAAAATGCTCCGCAATTCTTGCGTGAGTGTCAAAACTGTCAACAACATTGAAATGCTCAGCAAGAGCGGGAGTCTGCACGGGAAGGTCAGTCGCACTGCCGCCGCACATAATCATAACATCAATTTCATCTTTATAATCAAGCACATCTGCCGCGGAATAAACGGGCGTATCGCCGAAAACCGTTTTTACGAGCGAAGGGTCTCTTCTGGTGAAAACAGCGGCAAGTGTCATATCGGAATTCTGACGGATTCCGCACTCGATGCCCTTTCCGATATTACCGTAGCCGTAAATGCCGACTCTTATCATATTACATACCTTCTTTTAAAAATTATGGAAAAAGTATACTGCAATTTATTTTGTATTGCAATATAATTTTTTGATTTTTACAGTACATTTTTGAAATAAAGACCTCGGGTGAATTCACCTTCGGGCTTTTCATTATTATTATAGGCTTCAATTACGCTTTCGCATTCAGCCTTTTCTTCGTTTGTGAAGTAAAGCAAACCGAAGTCGATATTGCGGAGTTCGTTCTTCTTATCCGCCATCCACAGCGGGCGTGAATTGAGGATGAAGCTTGCGCCGTTTTTGCAGACAACGGGGAAGCCGACACCCATTCTGTCAACAAGGCTGCTTCCCGAGCCGCATTCTGCACAGGTCAGCTTGTTTCTGACGGGGCAGTTTCTCGTCAGCATCAAAGGAATTCTTCCGTAAGTCATTATTCCTCTCGGAATATCCCCCGAAAGCCTTGATGCTTCGGAAAGATTGATCTCGCACGAAAGAAGAGAATCCGTTGCGCCGAGATTCTGCATTTCGCCAAGCGAAAGACTGTTGAAAACATTCATACCGAATCCCGTTGCAAAACCGATGCCCGCTTTTTCAGCGATACCTATTCCGTCGAGGGTACATACCCACGCAAGGGATGCGCCGTGATTTTTAAGTTCTTTCAGCTTTTCAATATATTTATCCGCATTTGAAAACACGGGTGCAGGAATTTCGATTGCAGTTTCAATGCCTTTTTCGTTGAATGATTCAACCGTTTTTGCACTGACTTCTATCGGGAGAATGACTCTTGAGATTCCACCGAGATTTTCGGGAATCTGCTCCTCTTTAAAGAATCTTGCATGGAGTACAAACGGTTTTGCTTTATGCGGTTTATATCCATTATCAAACGGAGAAATTTCAATTTTTTCTCTTTTTATTATTTCGTTTTCAAGCAGGGCGAGTACGTTTCTGCGAAGCTCGTTGAGTGCGCCTGCGGAAACATTCAAGCCTTCCTCAAAATCAACATCTGCTTTATTTACATAAAACTGCGTGCCGCCGCATTTTGAAATACGCTGAATCAAATCGTCACGGCTGAGGGGTTTGTTCAAAGCGGGTTCGGGCTTTTTCTCGCTGACTGCCTCTGCAGAATATTCTCCGCAGACCGCTTTGAGTTTCATCGGTTCATCCTTCTTGAAAACCAGCTGAAAATCAACCGGGAGAAGTGCAGTTTCTTTATCATAAAGACGTTGGAGCGACGAAAGCACGCCCGATGCACCCTCAACATCTTCTTTTCGGCGTATGCCGAACATATCCTTGCCGAGCTTGCCCTCAAAATATCCTTTTGTGAATCCCGAACGCGAAAAAACAGCTTTAAGAGAATTGTTCAGCTCTTCATCAACAGTATTGTTAAGACTGTTTCTGCAAGCGGTAACAGCCGCCGCAACATATTCGGGCCGCTTCATTCTGCCCTCAATTTTGAACGAGCAAATACCCGCCTTTTCAAGTCTGCGAAGTTCATCAACAAGCGACAAATCCTTGAGGCTGAGATTGTTGCCGTCCTTCGAATTGACTCCGAACGGCAGACGGCAGGGCTGAGCACACAGACCGCGGTTGCCGCTTCTTCCGCCGAGGACACTGCTCATCAGACACTGACCCGAAACGCACATACACAGCGCACCGTGAACAAAATATTCAAGCTCTGTATCGGTTTGAACCGAAATTGCTTTTATTTCCTTTTCGGAAAGCTCTCTCGGAAGAACAACTCTTGAAAATCCGAGTTTTTCGAGAATTCTTACACCCTCAATGCTCTGAACAGACATCTGAGTTGATGCGTGCAGAGGCATAGACGAAGAGACCCGTCGCACCATGGCGGCGAGTCCTGTATCTTGCAAAATAAGTGCGTCAACATTTGCTTCGCAAGCACTTCTGATTGCATCATATGCTGTTTCAAGCTCATTGTCGCCGACAAGAGTGTTGAGGGTCAGATAGACCTTGACATTTCTTGCATGGCAGTATTCAACGGCTTTTCTGAGTTCATCATCAGAAAAATTCGAAGCATTGCGGCGTGCATTGAATGCTTTTCCGCCGAGATAAACGGCATTCGCACCGCATCGCACGGCGGCAGTCAGCGATTCAAGACTGCCTGCGGGAGCAAGAATTTCAGAAATCATTATTTCTTTGAAGCTTTGAGAGCGTTAAGCTCTTTTGAAACTCTTTCAAGCTCGCGCTTTGAAATTTCGGCATCTGTTCTTGCTCTTGCTGCATCTTCGAGATATTCCTGAATCTGACCTCTGAGGTTTTCGGAGGTGATTTCGCCCTTCTTTGCAGCATCCGCATATTCGAGAGCGGTAAGTATTGCAGCCTGAGTTACCGAAATTCTGCCGCTGCTGTTAAGAATAGTGGTGATTCTCTGGTTAAGCTCTTCACCGAGCTGAGCAACATAATCAAGGTCGTTATCTGTTGAGATGCTGTATTCATCATTTGCAATAACAAGTTTAATCTTTTCCATTGTCGTACTCCCCTTAATTTTTTTGATACATTGTAATTATACTACAATTTTTAAAAGGAATAAAGATATTTTTTAAATTTTTTGCGACTATTTTTATCCTTTAATTGATAAAAGGCGAAATGTGTGATATAATCGCAGAGAAAGGATGATGAATCATGAAAAAATTCGCGGCTGCTTTGCTTGCCGTTTTGATGATATTTTCATTCTGCGCCTGCGCGGCACAGAAAAAAACCGTACTTACCATATCAGGCACAGAAATAGACAGTGAAATTTTCACCTATTACGCCGACAAGGTAATCAGCCGACCTACCGATTACGGTCTGACGGAAAACCCGATTGATTCCGATGTCAAGGCAGCGACAATCAACGAGTGCAAAAAATATCTTGCCGCAAACACGGAATTCCGCGATGCGGGACTGTCGCTTTCTTCTGCAGAAAAAACGGAAATCTCGCAGACCGTCAACGATTTCTGGGTCAGATTTGAAAATCACTATAAAAAAATCGGCGTATCAAAGCAAACTCTCACCAAAATTATCACATCACAAGCCTACAGTGATGCGATTTTTACGGAAACCTATGACAAGGGCACGGGCAATGCCGCCTCAGAAAATGAAATCCGCAATTATTTTTATAACAATTATATCAGCTTCCGCACGGTATGCGTTTATTTTACTTCTGCAGACGGCTCAACACCGCTCACTCAAGCAGAAAAAAACGATTTGCTTGCCGCCTTTGACGGCTACGCAAAAACAGCCGGGGCTGACACCGAAAAATTTGCGGAAACCGTCAACAACGCAGGATATCTTCTGTCAAACTCGATTCTCCTCAAAAAAGGCTCCGACGGATATCCCGACGGCTTCTATGAAAAGGTTTACGCCCAGGCAGATGATACCATACAGATTATCATTTATGATGAATGCATTTTTGCCGTTATAAAAGAAAATCTCAAAGACAAGGGCGAAGGCGTTTACGCCAACTACCGCACAGCCTGCATCAGCGATCTTTACTCCGCCGAATCCGATTCAAAAACAGAAGAATATATCTCAACTCTGACCGTTGAGGAAAAAGGAAGCACCGCAGACAGAATCATCGACAAGCTTTCATAAACAATAAAGACCGTCTCTTGCGAGACGGTCTTTTATTTTAGCTGTTAAGTTCTTTTTCGAGGAGCGCTCTGATAACAGCGGGGTCGCCGTTACCTTTAAGCTCTTTCATAATGCAGCCGAAGATTGACTGCATCGCTTTGACCTTGCCGCTCTTGTAGTCAGCAACAGCCTTGTCGTTTTCACCGATAACACGGCGTACGGTATCAAGGATGAAGCTGTCATCAATCTTTGCATTAAGGTTGTTTTCTTCGCAATATTTGTCAACATCAACATCGTTTTCAAACACGGCGGAGAGAGCCTTCTTGCCTGCTGCACGGGTAATTTCGCCGCCTTCAACAAGCTCAATGATTCTTGAAAGCTTTGATGCGTCAATGTCGAGTGATGTGAGTTCAAGGCGCTTCATCTGACCCATACACTCTGTAAGAATCCAGCTCGCAACAGTCTTGGGGCTTCTGCCCATTGCAACAACCGCATCAAATGTGTCAGAAAGCTTTCTGTCAGATGCAAGAACCGAAGCTTCTTTTGCAGCGATGCCCATTTCCTCATAGTAGCCGCTCTTTTCTTCCGATGTTGCGGGCATACTTGCTCTGATTTCTGCAAGCCACTCGTCGTCAATCACGATAGGCATAAGATTGGGATCGGGGAAATATCTGTAATCCGCCGCAGTTTCCTTGCTTCTCATCGGGAATGTACGTCTCTTGACATCATCCCAACGGCGGGTTTCCTGAACGAGCATTTCTGTGTGACGCTCGATAGCATCAACGTGGCGAACCTTTTCGAACTCGATTGCATCCTTGATTTCGGAAAGTGAGCTCATATTCTTGATTTCGGAACGGACACCAAGTTCGTTTGAACCTTCGGGGCGGACCGAAATATTAACGTCGCATCTCATCGCACCTTCTTCGCATTCGGAAATGCCTGCAAACTGAAGGCTTGACTTGAGCTTCTTAAGATATGCAATAACCTCATCCGATGAGCGGAAATCGGGTCTGCTTACGATTTCGATAAGAGGTACGCTGGTACGGTTGTAGTCAACAAACGAAGTGTTGGTTGCTTCGTCGTGAACAAGCTTGCCTGCGTCTTCTTCAACGTGAATCTGCTTGATGCCGATTGTTCTTTCGCCGATCTGAACGCTACCGTCAACGCAGATGGGATGGAACCACTGAGTAATCTGGTAAGCACAGGGAAGGTCGGGATAATAGTAGCTCTTCTTATCGAAGGTTGTGTACTGATTGATTTTGCAGTTAAGCATAAAACCTGCCTTGACTGCAAGCTCGATTGCGTGCTTGTTGGTTACGGGGAGCATACCGGGCATACCGCTGCAAGCAGGGCATACACAGTCATTGGGCTCTTTGGGGCTTGAGTGGCCGCCGCAGGAGCAGAAAAGCTTTGAATCGGTGGAAAGTTCAACGTGAGTTTCCAAACCTATAACAAGTTCGTATTTCATTATTTACACCTCCACGCTCTTTGCGATGCGCAGGGGGACGCTTTCTTTATATGAATCAGCAATAAGCTGAACGCCCTTTGTTACCATCGCGGGCATACCCGTGATTGAGGGGATTGCAGTGAAAATGCTTTCTTCATAAACCTTTTCGAATGCATCCGTAACATCATAAGCCTTGTATCTCATCTGTGAGCAAGCGGGAGCGAGAATTGCATCATATTTTGCAAGCACTTCTCTTGCCTTTTCGCACACGATGCGGCGCATACGGAGCGATTTATCGTAGCACTTTTCATATTTTGCTTTTGCAAGAACATCCGAACCGTAAATGATGGTTGCTTTTGCGAGGAATCCCATTGATTCGGAACGGCTCTTTACATAAAGCTCGTCGATATTTTTGTATTCGGGAGTTCTGTATCCGTATTTTACACCGTCAAATCTCGAAAGATTGTTGGTTGTTTCAGCCGCCATAAGAATCTGCCATGCGGTCTGTGCCTGAGAAACGATATCAAGCGAAACAGTATCGACCGCCGCACCGATTTTCTTAAGGCTTTCGGCATAAGCATCGATGTTTGCCTTCACTTCTGCGCTTGCAGCGTCATAAAGCTCTTTCACGATGCAGATTTTCATTGAAGCAACATCTTCACTTGTTGAATATTCGTATTTTTCAGCGGGAAGGCTTGTGCCGTCCTTGCTGTCGTGACCTGCGATAACGGTAAGGATTTCCTTAACATCATCTGCATTCGCGGCGGTAACGCCGATCTGCTCACCCGAGCAAGCACAAGCGATAACACCGTAGCGCGAAACAGTGCCGTAGGTCGGCTTTATGAAATCAACACCCGAAACAGCAGCTGCACGTCTGGGTGCACCGTTGAGATCAACGTTGAGAGCTGCCTTGACCTTACCCGAAGCAACAAGCGATGCTGCTGCACCGACAAGATTGCCGTTTTCGGTTTCGGGAGCAAAATATGAGGTTTCGCCGAGAAGGTCAAGACCGAATTCGCCGACATTTGCCTTGCCTGCGATTGCATAGCCTGCCTTTTCAAGTCTTTCAACAGCTTCCGCGCTGAAAAGAGGCTTGAAATTCTCAAGCATCTTTGAACCCGCGGTTGCGGGAACATCTTTTACAAGAATTGTATCGTCTACGGCGATTTTACCTGCCGCATTTATCTCATTAATATAAATCATTTATCTGCACCTCACTTCACGAGTCTGGGAACCTGCCAGCTGTCCTCGGTGCTCTGGGGAGCGCCTTCAAGCAGGTCTTTGCGGGCAAAGGGCTGATTTCTGCCGTCGTTTCTGAGAACATTGGTCATAGGCATAACATAAACCATCGCCTCAACATCTGCGGTGTCGGTCTTTTCAAGCTCTGCTTCCTTTTTACCCATCATATCGAGAATCTTCTGCATTCTCTTCTTTTCGTCGGCATCAAAGCTGAGTTCGTTAACGCTTTCAAGCTCCTTGAGCCAGCCTTCCTTGGTCATTGCGCCGCCCTTTGCGGATTTAACTGTTTCTGCAAATGCCGAGTTGTCGCCTTCGCTGCCCGAAACTTCAACCGAGCCGCCCTTGCCTCTGATGCTGACGTTTGCTTCGAAGAGCTGAAGTTCGGTAACTTCGCCGGGCGCGCCAAGCATCTGGTCCTGAGCTGTGCCGTCAAGCGGGAATGCGATAACATCTCTGATGGTTTCGGTGTCTGCAAGAAGCATAACGATTCTGTCAACACCGGGTGCCATACCTGCGTGGGGAGGTGCGCCGAACTGGAATGCATTGTAAAGTGCGCTGAATCTTCTTTCAACCTCATCCTCGCTGTAGCCTGCAATTTCGAATGCCTTACGCATAATTTCGGGGCTGTGGTTTCTTACCGCGCCCGAAGCAAGCTCAATGCCGTTACAAACAAGGTCGTACTGATAAGCGAGAATTTCACAGGGATCCATATTCTCAAGAGCATCAAGTCCGCCCTGAGGCATTGAGAACGGGTTGTGAGTAAAGATAATCTTATCTGTTGTTTCGTCGCGTTCATACATCGGGAAGTCAACAACGAAGCAGAATTCGAATGAATCATTCTTGATAAGCTCAAGCTCATTTCCGAGCCATGTGCGGATAACGCCCGCATTCTTATCGGCAACATCGGAAATATTGTCGCAGATGAAGAAGATTGTTTCGCCTTCCTTAACGCCGGTAAGCTCAACGATTTCTCTCTTTTCTTCCTCGGTCATAACCTTGCTGATGGGGTCATCCTTAAAACCGTAGTTTGCGGCATCCAGAAGAGTGATGTGAGCAAGACCTGCCATCTTTGCCTGCTTTGTTGCGAATGCAAGTGACTTGTCGAAGAACCATCTTTCGTTTTTGCAGGGCGCAACAATCGCTCTTACGAACTTGTTCATAAAGGGCTTGAACTGTACTCTCTTGAACATATCTGTAAGATCGCAGATGATGAGGGGGTTGCGAAGGTCGGGCTTATCCGAGCCATACTTCGCCATTGCCTCTGCATAGGGAATGCGTCTGAAGGGAGATTCCGTAACCTTCTTATCCGAGAAAGTCTTGAAAATATTGCTTACAACGCTTTCGCAAACCTCAAGAACTTCGTCCTGGGTTGAAAAAGCCATTTCAAAGTCGAGCTGATAGAATTCACCGGGTGAACGGTCAGCACGCGCGTCCTCGTCTCTGAAACAAGGTGCAATCTGATAATATCTGTCAAATCCCGACACCATGAGGAGCTGCTTGAACTGCTGGGGTGCCTGAGGAAGCGCATAGAACTTGCCCGGATGCTTACGGCTGGGAACAAGGAAATCTCGTGCGCCTTCGGGTGAAGAAGCTGTGAGGATGGGAGTCTGGATATCAAGGAATCCTCTCTCCTCCATAAGCTTTCTCATATGACCGATAACCTTGGAGCGCAGAAGAATATTATTATGAAGAGCAGGATTTCTCAGATCGAGGAATCTGTGCTTGAGGCGGATGTTTTCGCCTGTGTCGTTTGAACCGATTTCAAAAGGAAGGTCTCTGCTGCATACGCCGAGAACATCGAGCTTGTCGCAAACAAGCTCAACAAGACCTGTTTCAATCTTGGGGTTAACGGTGCTTTCGTCACGCTTTGTGACAACGCCCGAAACCGAAATAACGGTTTCCTTGCTGATACCCTTAACAAGATTTTCGTCGTGAACAACAACCTGAGTGATGCCTGTTTCGTCACGAAGGTCAACGAAAAGAACACCGCCGTGGTCACGGATAACGTCGACCCAGCCTGCAAGTTCAACTCTCTGACCGATGTGGCTTTCTCTTATTTCGTTGCATCGATGAGTTCTGTACATTTTATCATACCTCCATTAGGTGGTTTATCTTCATTAAAACAAAAATCCCGGGAATTCCAAAAACTGAAATTCCCGGGACGAGTTATTATACCCGCGGTGCCACCCGTATTGATATTAAAGAATAATATCCGCTTTTTATATTTGATTGTGGGGAACCGTTGAAGTGTTGCCGTGCTTACTACTCATCTGAAGCGCACTTTCAGCCCATGATGCGCTATCTCTTGCAGACTTTCCGAAAAAGACGGGTCTTCAAAATGCATTATATCAAATCAGAAATCCGTTGTCAATCGTTATTATTCAATAAATCCTGATTTTTTTGAACACGATGATATGGTATATTTTACATCATATATGATATTTTATTCGGTGTTTGATTGCTTCCTGCAGAATTTATGCCAATCCGTCATTGATAATCTTTCATTAATTGCTGTTTACAAACACGCAAATTTATATTATAATGATTACTGTTAAATAATTATGCACGGAGGGTATGAAAAATGACAACAGAAAGAACTTATGTCCCCTTTAACAAGTGGAAAGAAAAGTCAAAGCAGACCGAATACACAGAAAGCACTCCCCTGCTCGCTCCCGACGGCACTCTGCTCGCAAAGGGCTGGGCAAGACGAAATGTTTTTGAATATAACAGAGATTATGTCAAATCAGGCATTATGAGCCGCAAGGAATGGGATTTTTACCAGGTCTGCAACGGCAAGCTTATGGTTCAGATTAACTTTGCAAACATTCATATCGGCGGTTTCGTCGGCGCAAAGATTGTTGACATAGAAAAGGGCGAGGTTATCATTGATACCGTTCAGTATTTCCTCGGCACAAACAAGCACGTTCCTCCCGCAAAGGGCGATGTTCCCAACAGATATAAAGATAAGGTCGGCAAGGCTGAATTCGATTTCGACACCAAAGAAACATCAAGAAGACTCTGGTATAAGGTTGACCACAAGGGTACTCCCGTTGAATGTGATTTCACTATGGATATTATGCCCGATCAGGAAAACATAACAACCGTTCTCCCCTTTGACGAGAGCGACAAAAAATATTTTATGACAACCAAGCAGATGTGTATGCCCTGTGAAGGTACATTCAAAATCGGCGGCGACACATATGTTTTCTCTAAAGCAGATACATTCTGTTGCCTTGACTGGGGCAGAACAAACACCGTTCACGAAATGGTATGGTACTGGGGCTGCGGTTCGTCATATGTGACAGGACCTGACGGCAATCAGCATCTTTTCGGCTTTGAGATCACCTGGGCAATCGGCAACGAATCAAACGCAACCGAAACCTGCCTTTTCTATGACGGTAAAGCTCACAAGTTCGGCGCGGTTGATGTTGAAACATTCCCGAAGCCCGATAAATATATGGAGCCGTGGAAAATCATCTCCGAGGACGGCAGATTTAACCTCACGATGAAACCTTTCTACGATTATCACACCGACCTTGACCTCAAAATCGGCAGAATGAACACTCATCAGGTTCACGGTCTGTGGAGCGGCGACGTTACTCTTGATGACGGCACAAAACTCGAAATCAAGGATATGTACGCTTTCTGTGAATATGTTGAAAACAGATGGTAATATAAAATTTCAAGGGGACTGCACAGGCAGTCCCCTCATTTTTTTATTTCAGAATGTTGCTTTGGTTAAGAATTTGAGCATTATAGATAAACAGCACATCGCAATCCGTGAAGTCAACATATTCCCCGAGAATCTGCGGAGAGATGTAACGGATATCAACAACGGTGATTTTGCTGTAACCCTCAAGCATAAGAGGAATAAGCGATGAGCCGAAAGAATCTCGGAAAACAACAAGCTCTTTCTTCTCTTTCGCAAGCGGATTTTCAATCGTCAGGAATGCCGCTGCGCCCGAAAGATAATATTCATATTTATCATAGCCGCTGAGCTTTGATTCGTCGTAAACGCCTTGAGTCGTTTTGTTTGTTTCAAGGTTGAAAACCTTTGCAGAATCGGTGACATCCGATGAAAGAGCAACTATTTTATCGCTCATCTTTCCGATTGCAAGTCTCGGAGCGTAAACACCCTCGAAATCGGTTATCTTTTCTGCCTTGTATTCATCAAACGGCTTTGTTGCAAACCCCATTTGCTCGCTTAATCTGTCAACAACATCGCCAAGATTCTCCTGCTTCCAATGAGAGTCGGTTTTGTAGTAGTCATCGATTGTCAGACAATCGGAAATATCTATATACTCCATATTTTTAATTTTGGAAGTAAAAATATCAAGCATTTTTGTGTAATTGAGCGAGGGATAACCGTTCTTCTCGGCAAGATAATAGTTTTTGTCGGGAACAACGGAGCAATAGACCTTTGCGTTTTTTCCCTTGATATATTTATCGTAAATTGAATTCAGCTTGTCGGCTGTTGCCTCGACCGATTTTTCATTCAACACGGACTGAAACTCCGAAATGTGACCCTCTGCAAGATAAACTTTACCGTTATCGGTCTGGCGAAGAAGCTTCATTCGGATTGCGGCATTGATTGAGCGAAAACCGTCACGCATAAAAAACTGATCGGTGATAAATGCTTCGAAATCATCAAAAAAGCTTTTGTCCATAACGGATTCAACAGATGCTTCAGGCATCTGTGCCGCTTTTCGTCTTTCGGAAACAAGAACCTCAACGGGTTCTTTCAGAAAGCAAGTCACACCGAGAGCAAAAATAAATATCAGAAAACAAACTATACACACAATACTGCGGATTTTTTTTGCCATAAACTCGCCTCCTTAAAACCTGAAATAAAGGAACGGATTGTAAGACCCGTCGATGAGATATGCCGTGACCGCAACAAGAAGTGCGAGAATCATCACAGGCTCTGCAACGGAGCAAATCTTATTGCCGATTCTTCTTCCGTCAAGCTTCTCTGCTGCATTACGGATAACGGGAGTCGCACCGATGATGCCCACAACAAACAGAACGGCATAGCTTCTCAGATAATAAAGCGTTGTCGGTGTGCAAAGCGGATAAGCAGGGGTAAACATACCCTTGAAATCATAAACAATTCCCTCAACACCGCTTGCATTGAAGATAACAAATCCGATAAGCACCGCAAAAATCAGATAGATATGGCTGACAACTGCGGGAGCTTTGTCCTTGATTTTCTTGGGGATGCTCTTTTCAATCAGCAACAGTGCTGCAAAGTAAAGACCCCAGATGATAAATGTCCAGTCTGCGCCGTGCCAGAATCCCGTAAGAAACCAAACGGTGAGAATGTTGAAGAAAAATCTCGGTGTTTTAACGCGGTTGCCGCCCATGGGAATATAAACATAGTCTCTGAACCAGCTTCCGAGTGAAATATGCCATCTTCTCCAGAATTCCGTAACGGATTTCGAAACATAGGGATGGCGGAAATTTTCGGGGAACCTGAATCCGAACATACCGCCCAGACCGATTGCCATATCGCTGTAGCCCGAGAAATCAAAATAAACCTGAAGCGAATACGCAACCGCATAAACCCAGAAAAAGAGGGTGGATTTATCGTCGGTTTCTCTGAAAATCTCGCAGAAGCTTCCGAATGAATTCGCAAGAAGCACCTTTTTGCCAAGACCCGTCACAAATCTTCTCACGCCGTAAGAAAAGCCGTCGAGAGTGTGACTTCTTGTGCGCAGTTCACGCTCAACATCCGAATAGCGCACTATCGGGCCCGCAACAAGCTGGGGGAAAAGCGAAACATAAAGCGCAAGGTTAATCGGATTTTTCTGCGCGGGAACATCGCCCCTGTAAACATCAATATTGTAGCTGATTGCCTGGAAAGTGAAAAAACTGATGCCTATCGGCAGAGCAATTTTGAGCAAATCAAAATCCGAACCGAAAACGGAATTGACCGTGCCGATAAAGAAATCGGTATATTTGAAATAAATGAGTGCCGAAAGGCTGAGCGCAACTGAAACACCGAGCAGAATTTTGCGCTTTGTCCCATCCGCTTTTTCCGTAAGCAGTCCGAAAACATAGCTCACGGTTATAACCGCAAGCATCAGCACAAGATATTTCGGCTCTCCATAGAAATAGAAGAAAAGACTCGCTGCAAGCAGCCAGATATTCTTCGCCTTCATAGGCAGCAGATAATATCCCGCCATAACAACGGGTAGGAATACAAATAAAAATGTCAGGCTCGAAAAAAGCATCGCGGTCTCCTTTGTCAATGAGGATTAAAAAAAGCGGGATGCAGACATCCCGCTTTTGTGTTTTAAATTAACCGAGGATGATACCCTCATCTTCGCCGGGCATTGCAGCGGGCATCTCCATGCCGTCTTCAGCGGGGATTTCGTCGCCCATGGGAATCTCTTCCTGAACTTCGCCTGCCTTGGTGAGAGCTGCGCTTGCTGCACCGTTTGCAACGATGTTGAATGCGTTGTAAACATCGTCAACAATGTTTTCAGCAGCCATAACCATCATAATTGTGCTGCCGCAGTTTGTAACGAGAACTTTTTCAGCTGCAACACACATCCACTTTCTGTAGTTAACGCCTTCAAGAATTTCGTTCTTGAGAGCTTCAACATCTGCACCTGCCTTAGCGGTTACAAGGCACATTGAATAGGGAATTGAACCGATCATGGGCTCTGAGAAAACTGCTCTTTCGATAGCATCTGTTGATGCAACGCCGAGGTAGTAACCTGCTGCGTCAACATCTGCAAGGTCGATTTCCATAGGATCGCCGAGCATCATTTCGATTGTTGTTGCGTTTGCATAAATGTTTGCAGCAATTTCTTCAAGAGTGCCTGTAAGCTCTGCTGCGGGTGCCTGAGTTGCTTCGGTTGTTGTCTCTGTGTTTTCACCGTTGCCGCCGCAAGCAGCAAATGCGAATACCATTGAGAGTGCGAGTAAAATGCAAAGAATCTTCTTCATTGTGTTTTTCTCCTTGATTTTTATTTTTTTGAAATGTTCTATGCGATTATATCAGCAAACATCATTTTTGACAAGTGTTTTTTATTAATTAAAAATTAAATATGTGTTAACAACGAATCAAAGCTCAATTTTGACAAAAGCAACATTGAGTCTTTCATAAGTATATGCGATATAAAGAGCACCGTCAAAATATTCGATTGCGGGATAGGAAAATTCGCTGTCAAGCTTCTCTTCTTCAAGAGTGACGGCGGTTTCCCAGGTCAGACCGTTGTCAGTTGACTTCTGAAGAGTGAGCGGTGAGCGTTCACCCCAGTTTTCGCCGACGGGATTTGAAAGCAGCCAGAGATTGCCGTCGGGTGTTCTGACAACATCGAGACCGCTGTTGTTATTGAGAAGGCTTGTCTCATATGCGGTGCACCAGGTTTCGCCGTAATCGACGGAATCGCTTCTGTATGCCTTACCGACTGCGGTACGGGTCAGCATATGCACCTTGCCGGGCGCTGACTCCCAGAGGGTCGGCTGAATCATCGGAATAAGATTTGATGTGTAGTGATTAAGGCTGTTAAGAATCGGTGCTGTCTGCTTTGTTTTTATTTTTGCACCCTTTTTCCAGGTTATACCGTCATCAAAAGAAGTATCAACAAAACAGTTCCAGCCTCTGATTTCGTTTGATGCGGGCGCAAGCACACGACCGTCCGAAAGACGGATACATTTATTCTTGACAGGGCCTCTTCCGCCGCTTCTGTCGCCGGGAACAAGCTCTCTCGGAGCATCAAAGCTTATTCCGTTATCTTTTGAAACGCAGAAGAAGGTGCGCCACGGCGGAATATTCTTTCCAACCTTGAAAAAGAGGACAACCTCGCCGTTTTCGCGCAGAAAAAGAACGGGATTCCAATGAGGAATTTTGCTGTGGTATGTGATTCTTTTGGGTTCTCCCCAGCCGTTTTCATCTCTGCGGGCATACCAGATATCAACATCGGGTGTGCTTTCTTTTGTTCCGCCGAACCACGCGGCAAGAACGCTGCCATCGGGCAAGGGAAGAACAGTTGATGCGTGGCAGTTTGCAGTGGGAAGCGGATTACATACAAATTCTTTTATTATTTTCATTAATATTCACCTCAAAGTTCAAATTCAGACGGGTCGGCTTTTTCTATCATAAGGGGTTTCTTGGGCCTGCGTTTTAACGGGTCGTATGAGTATTTTCCGCACTTTCCATCGGTGGCAACTATTCCTTTTTTTATGCAGAGAACAGACTGCTCATCGGGTGAAAGCCTGCCGTGAACGCAATGCTCACACATCGGCGGATATTTTTTCTTTTCAAAAAGTTTCTTTCTCATCTTTCAACAACCTTTCCTTTGAATATTAACATAATTCTCTGCCGTTATCAAGGTCTAATATCAAAAGAGAACAAAGAAAAAGGAGCGAAATTGCGGCGGGCGCCGAAAAAGACCACATCTCGGCATTCGCACCGAGCGAAACCGATGCCGCAACATCTATGGGATAAAAATAAAGAATCATTCCGCAAACGGCATATGCCAGAACGGAATGCACGACCCTGAAAAGATAAAAAAGAGGTATGTTTATTCCGAAAGCCTTTGAAATCGAAAAAATCTGCATATGCACGCACAGACCGCCGAATGCACACACCGCCGCAAACATCGGAATTGATATTTTCCCTGCCGCTTCGGAGCATCCGCTTGTCACTTCAAGCAAACAAGAAAAAAACGTCTTTGCAGTCGGGTCGTTTAACGCTCCGCCGATTATGCCGATTATTCCTGAAAAAAAGCAGACAAATCCGCAACAGACAACCATTGACAACGACGCCGATGAAACACTGTTTACAACCGCGGAGGAAAGAGAGAAGTTTTTTTGAACGGATTTTACGGTTTCAGAAGTGCTGTCAGGAATAAAGCGAAGAAAAACGCCCGTAATGAGCGATGAAACGCTCAGGGACACCAGAATAATTCTGCCCACATCTCTTGAACCGAGAAGCGCGTTTCCCACCGCATTGACAGAGAATCCCACGCCCGAATTTACGCAGAAAAGCAAAAGCTTCTGTGCTTGATGTTTGCTTAAAATCCCCGAAGAATATAGTGACTCCGCCGCCTTTGCGCCCGAAAGATATCCGCCGAGCTGACCGAGAATTATTGCGGGCAGACAGTCGGACGACAAGCGGAACAATCTTCGCGTTATCGGTTCTGCAATTTTTTTAACGAGCGTCGGCATCTCTCCCGCCCCCGCAAGCGAGGATGCAACAAGGAACGGGAAAAGCGACGGTATCACAACCTTCACGCAATTTGAAAGTCCTGCCGAAAATCCCGATGCAAATTCTGACGGAAAGAAAAACAGGACGGCAAAAATGGCAGTTCCGATAAAAAATAAAAACTTTTTCAATGTTATTCACCATTAGAAAATATGCTCCCCTTGTCATTTTTAACACACCGCTTTCATAAGTTTACTAAAAAGGAGTGGTGCAAATGAGAAACAGAAAAATGAGCCGCGGCAAGGCTGAAGATATAATTGAATCCATAACAAGAAGCCTTGATTTGCCTCAGGATGCAGTGTCGGGATACGCCCACATTGAGCTCAGCGGAAACAGAGAAGCAATCATCGAGGGCTGTCAGGGCGTCATCGAATACGGCGATACTCTTATTTCGCTCAACACGGGCAAGCTGACCGTGCGAGTCTGCGGCTGTGGACTGACGATAGTTTCGATGCAGAATGGCCAGGCAATCATCAAAGGCACAATAACGGGCGTTGATTATCGGAATTAGGAGAAATATATGCTTGTTCTGAATTTTATCAGATTTGTAATGGGTTATGTCTGTTTCACGGCGTACGGCGGATTCCCCGAACGTTTCCTCAACCTTTGCAGAATGAGAGGAATCATTCTTTGGGATTTAAGAAGCATTGACGGAGTTATTCACGCAAAAACAGATCGCTCAGGATATCGTAGAATACGCGCAGTTGCAAGAAAATCCGGAATGAAAGTGCGTATAAGCCAAAAATGCGGATTGCCGTTTTTTCTCAACCGCCACAGCAAAAGAGCGGGTCTGATTGTCGGCGCCTGCTTCTGTATTGCAATGCTTTGTATTCTCTCAACAAGAATCTGGAGCATTGATGTTATCGGCAACAAATCCATTCCCTCCGAAGATATCATCGGCGTTTTTGAAGAACTCGGAGTCAGAAAAGGCGTTGCGGGCAAAAAAATCGGCATAAATTTCGTTGAAACGGAAGCTCTTCTCAGATTGCCCGGAATTTCGTGGGTTAACATCAACATCAGCGGGAGTTCTGCTCTTATCGAAGTGAGGGAAAGGGTTGTCAGCCCCGAAACAGAAGATGACAGCGAACCTTCCGATATCGTTGCATCTAGAGACGGTCAGATTGTTGTTCTCCGTCCGTTCAACGGCACTCAGGAGCAAAAAATCGGTAATCCTGTGCTCAAGGGTGACCTCCTCATCAGCGGAATTGAGGAAAACAAAGACCTTACCGTCAGCTTTTGCCGGGCAAAAGGATATGTTGTTGCGCGAACGAGCCGCAGTGCAAAGCACACACAGGCCAACAGAATAAACGCGAAAAATTCTGTTATCGGGAAGAAAAGCTATATTCTCGATTTTCTTTTCTTCTCAATCCCGTTCGGAAAAACATCAGATAATGCATACAAAGAAAAATCTGAAATCCGCATAAACGGAGTAACCTTGCCCGTCGCGTTCACAAGATGCACCGAAACCGTATTAAATAATACCGATATCACTCTCTCAAAAGAAAAAACAAAGCTCCTCGCAACTCTCGGTTTCTTCGAAAGCTGTTCGGAGCAATTCAGATATATCGGATTGGAAAACGCAGAAATCTCCTTTGCGGAAAGCAAAAATTCCTGCTCTTTCGTCGGAAATTTTGTATGCCTCGAAAACATAGGCACGGAGAGAAAAAAGATGATTGAACAGAGCGTTTCATAGATTTAAGCAAAAAACGGTAAGCAGAAATTCTGCTTACCGTTTTAATCTTATCAGGAGTTCAGCTTATTTGCTGTACTTGCCTCTCTTAACATAGTGAGTGTGAAGAACCTCGTGAGCAACGTGGCTGCCGGGTTTCTCGAAATACTCAGCATAAACAGCCTTAACAGCCTCATTTTCGTGTGACTTTCTTACGGGAAGGTTAGCATCTGCTTCGTAAAGAGCCTTGCCTCTGATACCCTTGAGGTCAACGAAGTTGTGAACACTTGCGGGCTGTACGGGCTGACCGCCGCCGTTTACGCAGCCGCCGGGACAAGCCATGATTTCGATGAACTGATAATCAGCTGTGCCTGCCTTAACCTTTTCCATAACTGCCTGAGCGTTCTTGAGACCGCTTGCAGCGCAAACCTTGATTTCCTTGCCTGCGATGGTGTAGGTTGCTTCTTTGATGCCTTCTGTGCCTCTGACTTCGTTGAACTCGAGCTTCTTGAGTTCTTCGCCAGTGAGAACTTCGTATGCAGTTCTGAGAGCAGCTTCCATAACGCCGCCTGTTGCGCCGAAGATAACACCTGCGCCTGAGCCTTCGCCGAGAGGATTGTCAAAGCTTTCATCGGGAAGAAGGTTGAAGTTAAGACCTGCTGTCTCGATCATTCTGCCAAGCTCACGGGTTGTGAGAGCATAGTCAACATCTGCATAGCCGCTTGCAGCCTGGTCTGCTCTGCCTGCCTCAAACTTCTTTGCAGTACAGGGCATAATGCTTACAACAACGATATCCTTGGGATCAAGGTTCATCTTCTTAGCATACCATGTCTTGATAACTGCGCCGAACATCTGCTGAGGTGACTTACAGCTTGAAAGATGATCGATCTGCTCGGGGAAGTAGTGCTCGCAGTACTTAACCCAACCGGGTGAGCAGGATGTGATGAGGGGCAGAACGCCGCCGTTGTTGATTCTGTCAAGAAGCTCTGTTGCTTCTTCCATAATGGTAAGGTCAGCTGAGAAGTCGGTATCGAACACCTTGTCAAAGCCAAGTCTGCGAAGAGCAGCAACCATCTTACCTGTTACATTTGTACCGATTGCATTGCCGAAGCATTCGCCGAGAGTAACTCTGATTGAGGGAGCTGTGTTAACAACAACAAACTTCTCGGGGTCTGCAATTGCAGCGAATACCTTTGCGGTATCGTCCTTCTCATAAAGTGCACCAACGGGGCAATGAACGATACACTGGCCGCAGGATACACATGAGAAATCGTTGAGGGGAAGCTCGAAGGGTGAGCCGATATGAGTATCAAAACCTCTTGCGCTTGCACCGATAACGCTGATTGCCTGATTGTCACAAGCTGCAACGCAGCGGCGGCAAAGAACGCACTTGCTGTTATCTCTGATCATATGTGCAGCAGAATCATCATACTGTGCTTCGGGATATACGCCTTCGAAAGCCTTTTCGTCTTCAACGCCGTAATCCTTGCAGAGCTTCTGAAGCTCACAGTTGCCGCTTCTTACGCAGGAAAGACATTCTTTTCTGTGAGTTGAAAGAACAAGCTCAAGATTTGTCTTGCGGCTCTTTCTTACTTTTTCTGTGTTGGTGAAAACTTCCATGCCCTCATTTACGGGGAATACGCAAGAAGCAACGAGTGAACGAGCACCCTTAACTTCAACCATACACATACGGCAAGCGCCGATTTCGTTCATTTCCTTAAGGTAGCAGAGAGTGGGGATTTCGATGCCCGCATATCTTGCAGCCTCAAGGATTGTGATGCCCTTGGGAACACTCAGGGGCATATTGTTTATTTTAATGTTTACCATTTCCATTAGCTTATGCCTCCTCTATTAGCCTTTGATGATTGCGCCGAACTTACATGAATCCATACAAGCACCGCACTTGATACATTTTGCTGTATCGATGGTGTGGGGATTCTTGACTGTGCCGCTGATAGCGCCGACGGGGCACTTTCTTGCACAGAGAGTACAGCCCTTACACTTATCTTCAACGATTGAGTAGTTAAGAAGGCTCTTACATACGCCTGCAGGGCACTTCTTGTCAACAACGTGAGCGATATACTCTTCGCGGAAGAACTTGAGTGTTGCAAGAACGGGGTTGGGAGCTGTCTGACCGAGACCGCAAAGTGAGTTCTCTTTGATGTAGTATGCAAGCTCTTCAAGCTTGTCGATATCTTCAAGAGTACCGTTGCCGTCTGTGATCTTTTCAAGAAGCTCCATCATACGCTTTGTACCGATACGGCAGGGTGCGCACTTACCGCAGGATTCATCAACAGTGAAATCGAGGAAGAACTTTGCAATGTCAACCATACAGTTGTCTTCGTCCATAACGATAAGACCGCCCGAACCCATCATACAGCCGATAGCTGTGAGGTTGTCGTAGTCGATGGGAGTATCGATAAGGCTTACGGGGATACAGCCGCCGGAAGGACCGCCGGTCTGTGCAGCCTTGAACTTTTTGCCGTTGGGGATACCGCCGCCGATATCATAAATGATTTCGCGGAGAGTTGTACCCATGGGGATTTCAACAAGACCTGTGTTTTCAATCTTACCGCCGAGAGCGAATACCTTTGTACCCTTTGACTTTTCGGTACCCATTGATGCAAACCATTCAGCACCCTTAAGGATAATCTGAGGAATGTTTGCGAATGTTTCAACGTTGTTTTCTGTTGTGGGCTTGCCGAAGAGACCCTTAACTGCGGGATAGGGAGGACGGGGTCTGGGTTCACCTCTGTTGCCTTCGATTGAAGTCATAAGAGCTGTTTCTTCACCGCAAACGAATGCGCCTGCGCCGAGACGGATGTGAAGGTCG
>JAZRLY010000030.1:0-43071 GCA_045647065.1 Acutalibacteraceae bacterium | reverse complement strand
TCCTTGGCTCACAGAACGACATGGCTACGATCCGACTTAGAACTCAACGTCACAGAAGATTTTGTCTTTAACGGTTATGCGGATTTCGGTTCCGTCAATAAAATTTCTTGACATATAAGCTCCTCCTTATTCAAAATTTTCTGCGGCTTTTTCGGCGGCAACCTGTTCACTCATTGACTGAATCTTGATGAGCTTGTAGTATTTGCCTTTCAGCGCCATAAGCTCATCGGGCGAGCCGAATTCGATGATATTACCCTTATCGACAACGATAATCTTGTTGGCCTTGCGCAGAGTTGAAAGTCTGTGGGCAATCATAAGAGTTGTTCTGCCCCTGATGAGATTGTTGATGGCATCCTGAATAAGCTTTTCGGTTTCTGAGTCAACCGCAGAGGTTGCCTCGTCGAAAATGAGGATACCGGGGTTTTTAAGAACGGCTCTTGCGATTGAAAGACGCTGCTTTTCGCCGCCGGAAAGGCCTACGCCTCTTTCACCGAGCATTGTATCATAAGCATCGGGAAGCCTTGAAATAAAGCCGTGAGCGTTTGCAACATCCGCCGCATTGAGCACCTGCTCGGGATGCGCTGACGGAAGCGAATAAGCGATGTTGTTAAATATTGTGTCACGGAACATCATCGGCTCCTGCTGAACATAACCAATCTGCGAGCGGTAATATGCCATATCGATGTCACGGATATTGATGTCGTCAATGAATATTTCGCCCTCATAATCGTCATAAAAACGCATAAGAAGGTTAATCAGAGTTGATTTACCAGAACCCGTTGTTCCGACGATACCGACAACGTCACCCGGCTCGATAACAAAATTAACATCGTTGAGAACTTTCTTTGAGCGGTCAAATGAGAAGTTAACATTGCGGAACTCAATCTTTCCGTTTATGTGGTCAAGAGTCTTATCTTTACCGAAATTGCGCTCGGGTTCGGCATTAATGATATCCATAATCTTTTCGGTTGATGCGAGTGCATTCTGATAAGAGTCGCTGAGATTCGCAAAGAAGTTGACGGGATTATAGAACATACTTGTGTAAGAAATGAATGACACAAGCACACCGAGCGAAAGCCTTTCGGGTGTGTCGATAACCATATTTCCGCCGACAAACCAGATAATAACTGAACCGCAGGTGATAAGGAATGTGATAACATTCGGGAATATCGCCGCAACCTTGCCCGCTTTTTTATCTTCATAAAGCCAGTCGTCAACGTGGCGAGCAAATCTCTTGATTGCCTTATCCTCGCTCGAGAAAGATTTGACAATTCTGACTGCGGGAATTGTATCGGAAAGAATGCTCGAAATCGAAACACCTCTTCGCCATATTCTGCGGTAAAGAGGACCGATTTTTTTGCCGAAATAACGGCTGCAGAGAACAACAACGGGAACGGGAATAAGCGAAAGAAGAGTCAGCCTCCAGTTCATGCACATCATAATAACGATAATGCCAATCATGGTGAAAAGCTGAACAACAGCTTCCTGTGTTATTCTCAGCATAAACTGCTGAAGCACAGTGGTATCGGAATTGACACGGTTGATAACCGAACCCGTTGAAGTCTTGTCGTAAAACTTCATCGGAAGATACTGCGCCTTTGCATAGATTTCCTTTTTGAGATCAGCAATGATGCCGTCGCCCGCGATTCGCAGATGATAGGAACGCAGAGCACCGATGCCGTACTGAAGAAGATAAACAAGAAGCAGAAATGCAATAACCGCAACAAGCATCTTTTTATCTCCTCCGGGGATAACCGAGTCAACCATAAGGCTTGTGACATAAGGCGGAACAAGCGCCGCAACGGTTGTTATGACCGAAAGGAAAATGCAGAAAATCAGCTTGCCTGTGTATGGCTTTATGTAGCGGAGCATCGTTGCCGCCATCTTACCCTTGCCCTGACAGTTAAGGCAGTCGGCATTAGGCGACGGAAGCTTTCTGCCGCACTTTGGACAGAATGAACGCAGGTTTCTGAACGAAACCTCAACCGCAGCAAAACGGCTTTCAACGCTTTCGCCCTCATTGACTTTTGAAATAAAGTCAGCCGCCGCATCGCAGATATCTGCCATTGCAAAGGTGAAACGCATAAGGTCGATTGAAGAACCGCCTGTTGTCTTTGCCTTCAGAACGGCATTGCCGTACATTCTTTTGACAGAAATTTCAGCAATGTTGGCAAAATCGAGGCTCAGGAATCCGCCGTCAAAGTTTTCGCCGATTGCAACAATACGATCTTTGGTAACGTAAACGCCACCTTCACCGTAGTTACTGTTGATATCAAGGTCACCGATAACCGCAAAAAGCGGGGCATCGTCTTTTTCGAACTGTTTTTCGGCAATTTTTCTGATTGCGGGACTCGCAGGCTTATTGATTAATAAATCCTTGGGAATCATAGAATTTCCCTCCCTTTTAAAGGTGATTTTGACTGCATTATAGGTCGATTTTTTTGATTAGTCAACCCAAAATCGGACATTTTTTTATTTTTGCTTTTTTGACGGATTTGCACCCTTGTTTTTGGTTAATTTAACAATACCCTTTATATTGTAAAGAAGCCTCTCACCGCAAAAAGCAGTAAGAGGCATGGGAATCATATGAATTTTTCGATATAATCCGCAATGAATCTTCCGCCTGCGGCACAGATTGAATCCGCATCGGCAAGAGAAGCAAATTCCGCATCGAGTTTTTCGATTTCTTCGGGAATTACGGATGCTTCTTCATTATCGGGGTCAAATGAATTATATTCGCTCGCAAAGATTTCATATGCTCTGCCGTCAAAAAGCTTACAGAATGCATTGAGAGCATTATTCGTTACGGGTTTGCCGTTGATTCTGAAAAAACTGCTGAGCTTTTCGCATCCGTCCTCAACAACAAACGAGAGTGCATAAATCATCTTCTGTTCATCACTGAACTTTGCAAATTCGGACTCCATATCCGCCGTATCGGAAATCTTCTTCTGAAGATTGAGCGAAACACCTTTGAAAAGGCGCGCAGAATCCGCGTTCTTCACCAGAGTTTCGGTAAGAACCGCAAATTCGTTTCTGAGTTCATTTTCTTCTTTAAGCTTTTTCATCAGCGCCTCGTTGGCCTTTCCTCTTCTTGCGCTTGCCTGACCCGCCTTTACACAGACAAACAGAGTAAGCACAACAAGTGCCGCCAGAATTGCTATGAGATAAGGTCTTTCAAGAAAATATGCAATCATTGTATTTCTCCTATATAATTAATTTATAGATATCGCCTTTTTTGAGCCCGCTTTCCTTTGCGGCAAGCTTTGCGGCATCGGATTTGCCCTCGCCTTTTGCGATAAGCTCTCTTGCATATTCAGCCGCCTGCTCAAGAGTCATCTGCACCTTTTCGGGTGCTTCGGCACCCTTGATGATGAGCACAAGTTCACCCTTTATCTGCTCTTCGGAATATTTTTCCGCAGCGGTGCAAAGTGTTGTTTTTATTACCTGCTCGTGAATTTTTGTAAGCTCGCGTACTATCGCAATCTCTCTGTCGCCCAAAGCATTTGCGAGGTCTTTGAGAGTCTGTGCAAGTTTATGGGGCGCTTCATAAAAAATCATCGTTCGTCTTTCACCGACAAGCGATTCAAGAAGCTCTCTTCTCTCGGATTTCTCCATCGGAAGAAACCCTTCAAATGTGAATCGTTTTGAAGGCATTCCCGAAACTGCAAGAGCCGTTGCAAACGCGCACGGACCGGGCACGGATTCAACCTTGATTCCTTTTTCGATACAAAGCTTCACCAGATCTTCACCCGGATCGGAAATCGCGGGCATACCCGCATCCGTCACAAGCGCACAGCTTTCGCCCGAAAGAATTCTTTCCGCAATCATCGGGCCTCTTTCAAAGCGGTTATGTTCAAAATAGCTGACCATCGGCTTTTTTATTTCAAAACGGTTAAGAAGCTTGAGCGTTACTCTTGTATCCTCAGCCGCTATAAAGTCGCAGTTTCCGAGTGTTTCGAGCGCTCTCGGGGAAATATCGCCGAGATTGCCTATCGGAGTGCCGACAACATAAAGTGTTCCGCTCAAGAATTTTCACCTCTGTTTTCCAAAAGATAATCGCCGTAGATTTTTTTCATTTCGTCGGAATATCCTCCGTCATCCCCATGAACAAAAAGCTCGGGTTCAACGGTCATTCCGCTTTTTCCGCCGCGTCTGCCCTCAACGAGAGCAAGCCACGGTGCTTTGCCCGGACACTTTGAAACAAGCCTGAGTCTTTTCGGCTCGATACCCGCAGCTTTCATTTCAAAGAAAAGTTCGCAGAGCCTTTCGGGTCTTATGCACATACAAAGTCTGCCGCCGAAATTCAGAAGCTTTTTCGCGGTTTCGCAGATATCGGTAAACGAACACATCGTTTCGTGCCTTGCTATCTTATCCGCACTGCTTCTGCTTTCGATTCCTGCTCCGCTTGCTTTGTAGGGCGGATTCATAGTCACAACATCAAAGCACCCGAAAGGAACAACTCCTTTAAGTTCTTTAAGGTCAGCGTTGACGGCCGTCAGGCGTTCCGAAAGAGAATTATATTCAATTGCGGCGTTAATCTGTTCCGCGCCGAGAGGCTGAATCTCAACCGCGGTAATTTTGCCCGTTTCTTTTTTACACCACAAAAGAGGTATAATTCCGCAGCCCGAACCGAGGTCACAGCACACCGCTCTTTTTGAAGGTGATGCAAAATCGGCAAGCAAAACCGCATCTGTGCCGAAAGTATGCGCCTGAGAAACAAAAACGGTCACTCCACCGCCGATATATTCCTTTCTGAATCCGTCCATCTGACACTCCTGAAATTTGATGATACATATTGTATCATTTTTTCAATAAAATGTAAAGAGCGGTATATTGATCGTATAGACAAATTAAACTTCTTGTGATATAATTTGGGTATATATACTCCTTTTCAACAAAATCCGCATTTCCCGAGGTGCAATTTATGAAAATACTCTTCAGAACAGCCCTTGCCATTGCGGCAGTGGTTATTTGCATGGTAGGTGCAAAAATCGGATACTACGAATACACTCACCGCGACGGATATTCCTCCGTAACGGTTCCGACAAATAAAATCACTGCAGTCCACTCAACAGAATATCACACAAAGCCGACCGAATCCACTCCCACGGATGCCCCGAAAAATAACGAGGTTAAAATCCCTGAAAGATTTGTTCTCTACACATCAGAGGATTCAAAAGGCTCTCCGCAAGGCTCAACCATTGAAAAACCCGATCTTTCCGAATCCGTTTTCATAGGCGACTCCGTTTCGCTGGGATTTGCACGCTACTGTGCCAAGAAAGCAATTATGACAGATACTGTATTTCTCACCGCGGGTTCATATTCTCTGGAACACGCATTAAACAGCAGTATCGCCGATGACAAGGGATACAGCCATCCGATGTATAAAGGCAAGGAAACTCCCGTAGTCAAGGCGATTACGGAAATCAAACCTAAAAATATCTATATCTGCCTCGGCATCAATGATATCGCAAACTCGGGTGTTGAAGGCACGGTCAGAAACTACTGCAAGCTGATTAATGCAATCCGCAAAGAATTGCCCGATGCCGATATTTATGTTGTCAGCACAACTTTCCTTGTTGAAACAGCACAGAAAACGAATCTCAACAATCTCAATCTTGCAAATCTCAATCATAATATGAAGCTTATCTGCCTGAAGAATGATAATCTCGAATATATCGACATTATGACTCTCCTGCAGAATGAAAAATATGCACTCAGCGCTGAATACTGCAGTGACGAATACATCCATCAGACCGATTCAGCATATGCCGTCTGGGCAGATGTACTCGGCGCAACACAATAAAAAGGAGAATGTGTATGAAGAAATTTTTGTCAATAATCATCTGTGCGGCAATATGCATCTGCGGGTTTGCATCCTGTGCAAAAACCCAGGCGCCTCCTCTTGCCGAAGTTTACGCATCGCTTCAGAAGGTCACGAATATGCCCGAAATGGAAATTATGCCCGACGCGCTTGTCGAAACCCTTTTCGGATTCAACCTTGCTGATTTTGAGGAATATGTTTTCGCAGAAGCAGTTGACCCCTCTGTTAATGCGGACACAATTATCCTTATCAAGCTTGCCGAGGGTGCAGACCTTAACGCAACCTGCGATACACTTGACGGCTACCTCAACAGCGTAAGAGAAAACACTCAGTCATATTCACCCGAGAACTATGCAAAGACAAAAGGCAATGCAGTCTGCGTTATCGGCAACTATGTTTACCTTGTCATCACAAGCGAATATCCTGAAGCAAGACAGATTGTTGACAATGCTCTTTACAACAGCAATGTTGACTCAGCAATACAGACTCTCGTTGATACTGAATAAAAAATTAACGGATACGCATCATATGTGTGTCCGTTTTTTATATTGACATTCATTAAAATTTTGATATAATTAATAAGGTTAATTTAAATAAAATTTCAGGAGTGATAAAAATGGCACTTGTAACAACCAAGAAAATGTTCGAAGATGCATACAAAGGCGGCTACGCTGTTGGTGCATTCAATGTTAACAACATGGAAATCATCCAGGGTATCGTTGAAGCCGGTAAGGCACTCAATGCTCCCCTCATCCTTCAGGTTTCCAAGGGCGCAAGAGCTTACGCAAACCACACTTATCTTGTTAAGCTCGTTGAGGCTGCTGTTGAAACAACAGGTCTCCCCATCGCTCTTCACCTCGACCACGGCCCCGATTTCGAAACATGTAAGGCTTGCATCGACGGCGGCTTCACATCAGTTATGATCGACGGCTCACACCTTCCCTACGAAGAGAACGTTGCTCTCACAAAGAAGGTTGTTGATTACGCTCACGCTCACGGCGTTGTTGTTGAAGGCGAACTCGGTCAGCTCGCAGGCATCGAAGACGATGTTAACGTTTCTGCTGAAGACGCTTCATACACAAACCCCGCTGAAGTTATCGATTTCGTAACAAGAACAGGCGTTGACTCACTTGCAATCGCTATCGGCACAAGCCACGGCGCATTCAAGTTCAAGCCCGGTCAGGATCCCAAAATCCGCATCGACATCCTTGAAGAAATCGAAAAGAAGCTTCCCGGTTTCCCCATCGTTCTTCACGGTGCATCATCAGTTGTTCCCGAGTTTGTTGATCAGATCAACGAGTTCGGCGGCAAGATGGAAGACGCTATCGGTATCCCCGAAAGCGAGCTTCGCAAGGCAGCTTCACACGCTGTTTGTAAGATCAACATCGACTCAGACCTTCGTCTTGCAATGACAGCTGCTATCAGAAAGTACATGGCTGAAAATCCCGGCCACTTCGATCCCAGACAGTATCTTGCTCCCGCTCGTACCGCTATCCAGGGCATGGTTGAGCACAAGATCAAGAATGTTCTCGGCTGCGACAACAAGGCATAATTAAAAACAAAACAATCAACAAGGCTTGTGATAAACTCACAAGCCTTGTTTTTATAAACAAAGAACGCTGTCTCACATCAGGTGAAACAGCGTTTGCTTTTTGTTTGATTAATTATTATTTCTCGATATAGTCGTGGAAAACAATCTTAACGGTATCTCTGGGGAAATCGAAACGTCTCTCTGTGCAGATTTCGCCTTCCTTAACGCCGTCAAGTTTTACAAAAATATGGTTTGTTCTTACCACTTCACCGTTTTTATCGTATGCAGTGAATCCGATTTTCATGCCTTCTTTTCTTGAACCGATAGCAGTCATCTCAACATCTGCATAACCGCTTGCTCTGAGTGAAAATCCATCATCCTCGAGCGCGATATTAGTGATTTTTGCAACTGAATTATTATAAACATAATAACTGTTGAGAACAAGTTCAACATTATTTGTGGTTTCAACATACTGAACGGGAATTGTTGTGCCGCCTGCTGTGGGATCAATATTAACGGGAGGAGCAGCTGTTGCACCGTAAGGATTAACATATGACTGAACCACTGCTTCCGATGTTGCGGGTTCTTCGGGGATATTGGAGCAGCCAAAGAAACAAAGGGCTACTGTTACGAGAACAAGGAATAAACTGATTGCTGATTTCATAGAGACAAGTCCTTTCTGTCTGTTATCTGATATATAATATCACATATTTTTTGATTTTTCAACTGCGGAAATGATTTTCGTAACCGTTTCTGCAATTTTGGATGCTGTTTCGGGGCCGAGCGAGTTTGTCTCTTCGTAATGTCTGCGTCCGTGAATATCGCGTCCGTTTTCAAAATACGGAGCTTCTTCGTTGAGAAGATAGTCATTCGGCGGAAGCACATAACCGAGTTCGTCATTTGCAAGACCGATTATCATAACATCGTCGCCGACGATTTCCTTAAGCGGAACGGGGTTGATTTCGCCCCCCTTACCTGTTGCAGATTCCTCTGCGGGAAGGTAGCCACCGTAAACAAGCTCGGGGAATATTTCGCACGGAAGCATAAGAATTTTCAGGCTGTCAATCTCAAAATAGCTGATTTCGGATTTCATTGCGAATCCCGATTTGTCAGGCATTCTGTATTCCTTCGCTTCAAGTATGCCCGCTTTGGCGGCAACGAGAAGAATCGTGTTTTCTGCTTTGAAATAAACCTGTTGGGTTATGCTGCCGATTTTTGCATTGAGAAGAATTTCATCCTCTTCCTTAATCGAAAGAGCGTAATCTGCAAGCTGACGGCCGATTCTTTTGGTCGATTCGGAAAAATCACTGCCGTTTTTACGGATTTCCTGCTCATCAGGAATATCCATACTTATCATTCCGCCGATTGCACCTACGCAATAGAGCGTTTCGGCGCCTGCTTCTTCGAGAATTTTTTCTCTGAGATAGCAGGGAAAATCTGCGCTGACAAGCTCGTTGCATCCTTGCAGAGATTCGGAATGAGATGCAAAGTTAATTATGTATGTCTGCTTCGAACCGTCATCGGGAACAAATCTTAAACGGGTGAGTGTTTTTGAATAGACTATCGGAGTTCTTATATCCTCCTGCATATCTGGCACTTCAACCCTGCCGAGATAAAGCTTGCCGTTCTTACGGTTTGCATACGCATCCTTGACTGCTTTGACAGTCTGTGAGAACACGAGTTCCATATATTTCGGATCTTTTCCGCTGAAAGGCAACGGGCCCCATATACCCATTGTGTCGATACCCGCGTGAGAATGCGTGCTGACAATATTTATGCTTCTGCATCCGCTGAGCATCGAGAATTCTCGCAGTCTTTCGCGGAGCTTGTTGACATCGCTGTTAAGCATACCGACATCATCAATCGAAACAAGAACTATTCCGCCCTTGCCCGAGAGATCGTCGAGCCATACGGCGTGGGTCTGCGGCGCATCGAGAACACCCTTTGCGGGTTTGTTTTCGCCGTATCCTGCTATGTAATATTTCTTTTTATCAATATCATCGGGAAGTATTTTTTCTTTTGAATATCCGAGCGAGAAGGTTGTTCCCTTCGCTCTCGGAGTGCAGACGAATTCCGCATCCTTAACGGGGAGAGCGGTTTTCTTTTTAGTAAGATGCCTTGACTGCGCGGTGAAAGCGGCATTGATTGCCTTGTAAAGCACGCTGACAGGTTTCATTTTTACTTCCTCCTATTCAGTCCAGTCAAATTTTGTAAGCTTTCCTTTGGTTAAAAGCTCGGGAAATTTCCACTGTCTGAGAACTTCGTATGCACCGATTGCAACCGAGTTTGAAAGATTGAGGCTTCTTGCGGAGCTGTCGTTTATCATCGGCAGACGCACACAGCTTTCCTTGTTGTTAAAAAGCAACTCCTCGGGCAGACCTGCAGTTTCTTTGCCGAAAACAAGATAACAATTATCGGGATATTCAACCTCTGAATAAATTTTGGTTGCCTTGGTTGAAAAATAGAAGAAATTGCCATCTTTGTTTTTCTCAAAAAAATCGTTGAGGTCGCTGTAATATGTGATATCGAGCAGATGCCAGTAATCAAGCCCCGCTCTTTTAAGTTTCGCATTATCAACCTTGAACCCCATGGGTTCAACAAGGTGAAGTCTTGCTCCTGTTGCGGCGCAGGTTCTGGCAATATTGCCTGTGTTCTGGGGAATCTGCGGCTCGACCAGAACTATATTAAGAACTGACATTTTATGACTTCCTTAAAATTATTTGACATTGTTTTTATCCCCTCATTGAGACAAAATATCAATGATAATACTTTGATTGGAGGGATTTATAATGATGCTTTCATCTACAAAAAACATGGCAATTGCCAAAGGCATGGGTATCGGACTTGCAGTCGGCACCATGGCGGTTATCGCCGGCTCAAAAATGATGTCAAAAAGCAGCAAAAGAGCCTGCCGCAAAAACGCTGTTAAGTGTATGAAAAGCGTTGAGAACGTTCTCAGCGGAATGATGAACTAACTGTTGAAATTGCTCATCGCCTTATCGGTGTTGCCTTTCACGATAAGCTCAACAGCATCGCAAGCTTTTTCCGCTGCTTCACGAAGAGCGGGTATTTCGTCTTTTTTGAAATTTGAAAGAACCCAGTCCGCGAGGTCATATTCGGGGTGCGGCTTTTCGCCGACTCCAAGCTTGACTCTCGGAAAATTATCGGAATTCAGATGATAGATAATGCTCTTTATTCCGTTGTGACCGCCCGCGCTGCCTTTGCGCCTGATACGCAGTTTGCCGCAGGGCAGAGAAATGTCATCAAAAACAACTATTATATTCTCCGGCGGTATTTTGTAGAATGCCGCCGCCTGCTTTACTGCCTCTCCGCTGTTATTCATAAAGGTCTGCGGTTTCATAAGCAAGCACTTGTGACCGCCAACATCAATCGAGGCGGTCACGGATTTGAATTGAATTTTACTTATCTTGTCATTGTTTTTATCTGCAAGCAAATCCGCAAAAAGAAAGCCTGCATTATGGCGGGTCAGCTCATACTGCCTGCCGGGATTTCCGAGACCGACAATAAGATATTCGGGCGGTCCGGAGGGTGATGAATTGTGCTTAAAAAAACTCATATTTATATTCCTTATCAGATAACGTCAGATTTCTCGATTGAAGCGGTTTTTGTTTCTTCAACACTTACTGTTCCGTCGTCATATTCAACGGGAGATTTGCTGTAAATAACCTTTATATCAAGCTCATCGAGAAGAGCCTTTGCTTCATCTGTTGAAAGGTCACCGTCTTCATAAAGAATACTGAACGAAGCGGGGCCTGTACCGTTGGGAGAAATACCAAGTTCTGCGCCGATATCAGCATTGACATATATTCCGTTTTTGCCGTTGTTTTCAACTTCAAAGCCGTAAACGGTGATGTTTTCTGCACTGTTGTTGGTAATTTCTATAATCTGCTCGCAGGAAAGCCATTCTTCGGGTGACTCATAAAATTCTGCCGCCTTGGCTTCGCCCATCGCATAATCGGTTGCGAGAGATGCCTGATATCTGTCAGGATTCTTAATGAGAGCGGAAAGAAGATTGTCGTTAAGAACAAAATCATCCTTGATAACGGTGAGGGTGATTTCTTCGGGATTCTTTTCGTCAGGCTTGAAAATAAAATATCCGCCGACAGCGATTGCAGCAACAACGATAACTGCAACTATTGCGATTATGGCTTTTTTCATAGGTTTTATCCTCCGTAGATTTTTATTCGTACTTGCATTATGACAGATTTTTGTTAAAAAAACAATAGTTATAAATTAAATTTATAAGAATTTACATATTATTCAAAAGAGGTCGGCTCCGCAAAAAACAGAACCAACCTCTTTCATTATTTCTCTTCAAATATGAATTCATCATCCGCATATGCGCAGATGTAACTTTTTCCCGCAGTGAGCTTACCTTCGAGCATATCTTCCGAAAGTTTATCTTCGATTCTCTGCTGAATCGCTCTTCTGAGAGGTCTCGCGCCGTAGACAGGGTCGAAACCTGCTTTGCCGATTGCCTCAACCGCTTCGGGCGAAAATTCAAGCTCAATGCCAAGCTCTCTTACTCTTTTTGAGAGCGTCGCAAGCATTCTTTTTGCAATTTCGTTGATATCATCCTTTCCGAGCTGATGGAAAACAATGATATCGTCAATTCTGTTAAGAAATTCGGGTCTGAAAACATTCTTAAGTTCGCTCATAACGGCTTCGCGGATTTTCTTTTCATTCATTGTTTCGCTGCTTTGAGGAGCAAACCCGAGAGTGCCAGCACCGCTCTGTGCAATCATTTTCGCACCTACATTTGAGGTCATAATGATGATACAGTTCTTGAAATCAACTCTTCTGCCCTGCGAATCGGTAAGAATACCGTCCTCGAGAATCTGGAGAAGCATATTGAAAACATCGGGATGCGCTTTTTCAATTTCATCGAAAAGAAGAACGGAATAGGGTCTGCGGCGCACCTTTTCGGTGAGCTGACCGCCTTCCTCGTAGCCGACATAACCCGGTGGCGAACCGACAAGCCTTGAAACTGTGTGTTTTTCCATATATTCGGACATATCAAGCCTTATCATTGCATTTTCGTCGCCAAACATAGAGGTTGCAAGAGTCTTGCAAAGCTCTGTTTTGCCGACACCCGTGGGGCCGAGGAAGATAAATGAACCCGTGGGTCTTCTCGGGTCTTTAAGACCCGCTCTGCCTCGTCTGATGGCTCTTGCAACTGCGCTGACCGCCTCATTCTGACCGACTATTCTGCCGTGAAGTTCTTCTTCCATATGAAGCAGACGCTGACTCTCTTCCTGCGTAAGCTGAACGACGGGGATGCCCGTCCACTGCGAGACGATTGCAGCGATTTCCTGCTCACCGACTTCACCCGTCGAGCGGTTACTCTTTTCTTTCCAGAGCTGTCGCTCGCTGTCAAGCTCGGATGCGACCTTGTTTTTTTCATCACGGATTTCTGCCGCGTGCTCAAAATCCTGCGAATTAACGGCGGATTCAAGCTCTTCGCTGAGCGATTTAAGCTTGCCCTCAAGAGCTTTCAGGTCAGGCGGCGCGGTAAACGCCTTAAGTCTGACCCTCGATGCCGCTTCATCAACAAGGTCAATTGCCTTGTCTGGCAGATATCTGTCACCGATATATCTCGACGACATTTTAACCGCAGCAAGAATCGCGCCATCGGTAATCTTCACTTTATGATGTGCTTCGTATTTATCGCGTATACCGCGGAGAATTTCAATTGCTTCCTCTTCGGTAGGCTCACCGACGGTAACAGGCTGGAATCTTCTTTCGAGCGCAGCATCCTTTTCGATGTGTTTGCGGTATTCTTCAAGCGTTGTTGCACCTATGACCTGAAGCTCACCCCTCGCAAGAGAGGGCTTGAGGATATTCGCCGCATCAACCGCACCCTCCGCGGAACCCGCGCCGATAAGAGTATGAACCTCGTCGATGAAAAGAATGATGTCGCCCGCCTTCTTAACTTCTTCGATAGCGTTGCGGATTCTCTCTTCAAAGTCACCTCTGTATTTTGTGCCCGCAACCATACCCGTGAGGTCAAGCGTGATTATTCTTTTGCTTCTGAGAAGCTCGGGAACTTCGCCCGTCGCAATCTTGAGAGCAAGTCCCTCTGCAATTGCCGTTTTACCGACACCGGGTTCACCGATAAGGCATGGGTTATTCTTTGTTCTTCTGCTGAGAATCTGGATTACCCTTTCAATCTCGTTCTGTCTGCCGATTACGGGGTCAATTCTGCCCTGCATCGCAAGAACGGTGAGATCTCTGCCGAACTGGCTGAGAGTGGGTGTATCCGATTTTTCTTTTGAATCTTTTTTTGACACCGACGGTTGACCGCTGCTGCCGAGAGCATTTGTCAGATCGCTTAGTAAATCCTGTGGCTGAACGCCGAGACGGGTAAGAATTTCCGTTGCGGCTCCGCTGCCTTCACGGATTATACCCATCAGCAGATGCTCAGTGCCGATGTATGAATGACCCATACTTCTTCCCTGAAGAATTGCCGTATCAACAATATTTTTGGACCTTGGCGTAAAATCGTTGGGCGAAAGCACCGTCGGCGAGCCGATGCCTATACTGCTTTTAATGATAGACTCAACCTCGCTGAATGTGACCTTTCTTGCCGTAAGTGCCGTGTGCGCCATACCCCCGCTTTCCGCAAGCAGACCAAGCAAAATATGCTCACTGCCGACATAGGTATGGCCGAGATTTTCTGCCGAAGTTATTGCGCTGTTGAGCGCATCGTTGGCTTTCTGAGTAAAGCCCGTAAATCTGTACATACTTTATCCCCCTATTAAAATGCAGAACGCAAAGCGCAAAATGCAAAGTGATGTGCAGAATTAAAAATTACTGAAGAGCCTCTCTCACAGTCTTTGCTCTGATAACATCCCTCGCCGAAGCGGTTGTTGCATCGGCATTTGCTGCGCTGATTGTCGCAGGCTGCATACTGACTATAAGTTCGTTTATCTTTTCAATCGGAACATCAACAAGACCTCTTGCTGCGCCGAGTCGGACGATCGAAATCAGCTCCATAAATTCATCCGTACTGAGCAAACGCGCATTCCCGAGCACGCCGAGTGCACGGAATATTTTATCCTCTTCAACGGGATTTTTGATGATTTCCGCCGCTGCCGCTCTCTCCTGAGCAACAAGCTGAAGCACGATTGATTTTAGGTTTGCGATTGCAGTTTCTTCGGTTATTCCGAGAGTAATCTGGTTGCTTATCTGGTAAATATCGCCCTTCGGCTGTGAGCCTTCACCGTAAGCTCCGCGGATTGTAAGACCGAGCTTTGAAACGGTATTGGCAAGTCTGTTCATCTGGCCGCATCTTGTGAGTGCAGGCAGATGAAGCATAACCGATGCACGCATTGCCGTGCCGAGATTGGTCGGGCATTGTGTAAGATAACCTATTCTATCATCGAATGCATACTTAAGCTTTGCATCAAGCATACTGTCGAGCTTGTCAGCAATGTCATATGCTTCCTCGAGTGCAAGACCTGCTTTCATAACCTGAAGTCGGATATGGTCCTCTTCGCAAAGCATAATTCCAACGCTTTCATCTGCTGAAAGAACAAGTGCACTGCCGTCTTTTTTAGCGGCAAATTCGGGGCTGATGAGGTGTCTTTCCGCGAGAGAAACAGCCTGAATTCTCGAAAGGTCTTTCATCTCAATAAAGCTGAAATCCTTTCTGTCGTTCTCAAAAAGAATACTCTTTACAAGTGCATTTACTTTGTTTTTACCCGCTATATCGAGCTTCGCGGGAAACGGAAATTCATCAAGATTACGGGCAAGACGGATGCGTGTGCTGAGCACGATATCTCCCTGGTCGCCCTTGTCTATATACCATTTACTCATTTGCTTTCGCCTCCTTCAAGAGCCTTGATTTCATCTCTGATTTTTGCCGCATTCTCAAAATCCTGCTTTGCAACGGCATCGTTCATTGCCGCTTTAAGTTTTTCGATTTTCTCTTCTTTTGTTTCAACCTTCGGCTGCTCGGGTGCAGCAGAAACCGTCTTTCCGCTGTGCTTTATCTTACCGTGAATTCTCTGGATCGAGGGAAGCAGCTTATCATAAAATGTTCTGTAACAATCCGCGCAGCCAACTCTGCCGTCGCGAGCAATTTCGTCAAACGAAGTTCCGCATTTCGGGCATCTCGGAGAGTTTCCGGATGAAATTGAAGGCATCATATCACCGAGAAATCCGCCGAAAAGTTCAGGAAGATTCAGGCCGAATCCCGAAAACATATCTGAATAACCGAGATGCGATGCACAATCGGAGCAAAGATGGCTTTCTGCCATATCACCGTTGATAATCTGCTTGATGTGGGTTGTCGCTTCATTCTTTCCGCAATTCTGACATAACATAATCAATCATTCCTTCCTTCTATTGTAATTAGCATTTGTTTGAATATTGATGCGCGGATTCTGTCTTTAACGGGAGCAGGCAATGCCCTGAGCGATTTTTCACCTGTTGCCGCAAGCAAAAGCCTTGCCGTTTTATTGTCAATCGCTCCGTTATGCAGAAGATTAACCGTATTTGCGTGGCAAGCGGCATAATCAAGCGTATCCCCGATGCAATTGACCGTATGCATTATAAGCGACGGGCGGTCAAGCTGAACGCGGGTGATTTTGATGTATCCTCCGCCGCCTCTGCGGCTTTCAACAATATATCCCTGCTCGGGCGTAAAACGCGAGGAAATAACATAGTTTATCTGGCTCGGCACACATCCGATGCTCTGCGCAAACTCATTACGCTGAATTTCGGTTGTACCGTCGCTCTCAAGCATTTCAAGGAGCATTCTTGCTATATCATTGCTCAGACTCATAACATCAGTCCTTTTGATAATTTTTGACTTTGACTTTCTTTGACCTTGACTACATTATATCCTCCGAAAGTCAAAAGGTCAAAAGTCAGAAAAGGTCAAAAACGGTTTTTACATTTCAAAAACTGAAATTATCTTCGGTTTTCTTTCGTTTTCTTCATTTTTCTTGATTTTTCAATTCGTCAGATTGCAGAAACGACCCCGCGCGGCTGTCCGTTGTATTTTTGTTGTTACGGGCAACTGCGCAGAGTCGCCCCTGCTGTGCATAAATCAAAATCCGGTCTTAAATTAATTATAGGCTTTTTATTTAAATCTTATGCCGAATTATGTTGCATTTAAAATTTGTTTATGTTATTATTCGCAAGGTGATAAAAATGAAAAAGTCAAAAACCGCATTGGGAATTCTCCTTTCGCTTACGGGCGGAATTTTCTGGGGATTTTCGGGTTCATGCGGTCAGTATTTATTTACATATCATAGCGTTACTTCAAAATGGCTTGTGCCGATAAGAATGATTCTGACCGGAGTTATTCTTCTGACCTTCTGTGCATTAAAAAATAAAAAGAAAATTTTTGATGTGTGGCACGGCAGAAACAACTGCATAAGAATGGCGGCATTCACGGTTTTCGGTCTGATTCTGTGCCAGTATGCATATTTCACCGCAATAGAGCATTCAAACGCAGGCACGGCAACGGTTTTGCAGTATCTCTCTCCTGCAATGATACTTGTTTTCTTATGCCTGAAAAACAGAAAAGCCCCTGTATTAACAGAGGTTATTGCCATTATTCTCGCTGTAGGTGGAACATTTTTAATTGCAACGGGAGGAAATTTCAACAGTTTTTCAGTCACTCCGACTGCACTTGTGTGGGGACTGCTTGCAGCGGTTTTCCTCGTCTGCTATTCGCTGATACCCGTAAAGCTTCTGCAAATTTCAGACACACCCACAATACTCGGCTGGGGAATGCTTCTCGGCGGAATTGTTATTTCGTTTATATTCAAGCCGTGGGAGATAATGCCCGTTATCAGTCTGCCGCTTGTCGGCGCGGTTTCGGGAATAGTCATTCTCGGCACGGTGCTTGCCTACTCCTTCTATCTTGAGGGTATCCATCTCATCGGCGCGACAAAAGCGAGCATAATTTCAAGCATTGAACCCGTTGCGGCAACGGTTATTTCAGCTGTCTGGCTCGGCACGGAATTTTCGGGTGCGGATATAATCGGATTTGTTATGATTATATCAACGGTATTTATAATTTCATTATTTAACAAAAAATCGGATGTGCAGTAATTACACATCCGATAATTTTTTTATTTTTTCTTGATTCTTGCCCAATACTCACGGGCCGCCTGCTCATTCTTATTGTCACCAAATTCATAATATTTCTTATGTTTGATTGCATCGGGCAGATATTGCTGGTCAACCCAATGACCGGGATAATCGTGAGCATATTTATAAAACTGACCCTTGTTGGGGTTATCCTCGCCGTCATAGTGCATATTCTGAAGCTGACGGGGTACGGGACCCGTTCTGCCTGCGGCAACATCCGCCATTGCGGCGTTTATCGCACCGTAAGCAGTGTTTGATTTCGGACTTGTTGCAACAAGCACAACCGCATCCGCAAGAGGAATCCTTGCCTCGGGCAGACCGAGCATCTGCGCCGCATCAATTGCCGATTTGACTATGGGAATTATCTGCGGATATGCAAGACCGACATCCTCGCACGCACAAACCATAAGGCGTCTGCAGGCCGAAGGCATATCACCCGCTTCGAGAAGCCTTGCAAGATAATGCACCGCCGCATCAGGGTCAGAACCTCTCATTGATTTCTGGAATGCGGAGATGATATCATAATGCTCGTCACCGTCTTTGTCATATCTCATCGCACTTTTCTGCGTGAGCGACTTTGCATTTTCAAGTGTAATAAGTTTCTTCCCGTCATCATAATTTGCCGAAAGCACGCAAAGCTCTACGCTGTTGATTGCTTTTCTTACATCGCCCGCACTTGCGGTTGCGATATGCGAATACACACCATCATCAACGAGATATTCTTCGTTTCTGTCCTCCGACATAAAATCGAAAGCTCTTCTTACGGCTTTTTCAGCTTCCGACGGAGTCACGCTCTTGAATTCAAAGACAGTTGAACGGCTGAGAATAGCACTGTAAACATAAAAATAGGGATTTTCAGTTGTGGATGCAATGAGAGTTATCGCTCCGTTTTCGATATATTCAAGCAGAGTCTGCTGCTGCTTTTTGTTGAAATACTGAATCTCATCAAGATAGAGCAGAATTCCGTTGGGCGCAAGGAAGGTATCAAGCTTCGCAACAACCTCCTTGATATCCGACGTGCCTGCCGTTGTGCCGTTTAGCTTCACAAGGTGGCGGTCGGTTTTCTTTGCGATTATGCTCGCAAGTGTGGTTTTTCCGACACCTGGAGGACCGTAAAAAACCATATTCGGAAGCTCTCCCGATTCGATTATATTGCGCAGCGGCTTACCCTCACCCAGAAGGTGGGGCTGACCGATAATATCTTCAATTTTCTTTGGACGGAGTCTGTCCGCAAGCGGTGCTGACATATCTGATCTCCTTTAATTCATTTATTTTAAAACTATTGTTGTTATGCTTTTTGCGGGCAAGGTGTTCTTTTTCACAAATTCTCCCGAATAAGTTTTTTCGCAGTTATGGTCTTTATCGGTAACATAAACCGTCATTTCTTCGTAATCTCCCGCAAGCTTGAAAACAGTATCGGTTTCCGCATTGTTGACAAGAACAAACACCGTTTCATCGCCGTTTGTGAATGCGGTTGAAGCAATTTTGCTGTCCTGCTCAAAACTGTCGAGAACTTCGATTCTCACCATTCCGGGTTTGATAAAATTTGAAAACTGCTTATAAGCATAATATCTGTTATAAATCACAAGCTCGCCGTTGACGATTTCCATAAGACCGTCGCCATTGACCGCAGTCCAGCTCTGCCACGACACGGCATTCATACAGTTGAAGTCCTGAATAATAATGTTTGCCATATAGAGTCCGCTGTCGATTGTTTTTGAATCGATTGTAAGCGGAAGCTCACACCATTCGCTCATCTCGAACTTTTTATCAGGATACTGCTCTGCCATTTTTGCTCCGAACTGCTCTTTGACAGGAATATTATTATCGAGCCAGTAACTGTGAGCGCTTATCGAATCGCAGAACTCACTGAGAATCGGACTTGCAAAAAACTTATCAACATACTCATAATATCCGGGAGAAAGCTCGCCCGATTCGGGGCCGCTGAGTTTATAGGGCGAGTTGCGTTTCTGCATCTCAAGAGCAAACATCTCAAGCACTTCAACGGTTTCATCCGGAGTATAGTAACATCCTTCCTGACCGACCCAATCACCGCCCCATTTCCACTGCGGCTCGTTAATCGGAGATATTGCGGATACGGGATATCCCTGCGCAACAAACCAATCGGCAATTGTGAGAACATAATCAACAAATGCCGCATAATTTTCTTTGGGAAGATTGGATGCATATTCCGTCAACCCGCCCGAAGCGTGTCCGCTTGCAGTCATTGAAAAATGGGGACTGTTGCAGAAAAGAATAACCTGCGTTGCGCCGTATTCAACGGCATAATCAAGCATACGCCTTGCGTTTGCATCACGAGTGAAATCGTATTCATACTCCCCTGTTTCCTCATTGAGAACATAGAAACTTTCGGTTCGTCTGTTGGGGTCACCTATGCGGCAATCGGGATTTTCTTTTTCGCCTCCGCCGATATTATAGCGGTAAATATCAAGCCCCAGACCCGTTTCGTCATCATAAAGAAGCCGCGCGATTTCTCTTGCTCTCTCGTCGCTGTCGATAGTCTGCGACCACCAGGCAGAGCTGGTGCCGAACGATTCAAAAACCTGATGCTCCACGAATCCATTCACTCCGATCATCTGTGTTTTACCGATTGAACATATCGAAAACAAAAAAGTCTGCAAAGCCGCAAGAATAATGCAAAGATACGATTTAAGCATATTTTTCACTCCGAAAAATTTTATAAATCAAGTTTATCACACATAAAATATTGTGTCAACTTCCCCCTTTTCAAAATATCTTGACAAATAAAATTATATGTATTATAATTCAATTAACAATTAAGTTAAATGTTAAATGAGGGGTGATTTTTTGAGTATACAAAACACACTCAAAGCTCTTTCGGACCCGACAAGGCGCGAAATTCTCAATATTCTTAAAGAAAAAACGCTTTCCGCAGGAGAGATTTCCGACAAATTCGATATCAGTTTTGCGGCAATATCGCGCCATCTTTCCGTGCTGAAGGAAGCCGACCTTATCCGTGACGAGCGTGACGGAAAATTTATTTATTACACCATCAACGCATCGGTGCTTGAGGAAATTATGCTTTGGATAAAAGATTTGAAAGGAGATGCATCAAATGATTAAAAAGAATCTGAAAACATTGATTATCACATCAATCGTGACTCTTCTTCCGATATTGGCGGGGATTATTTTATGGGATAAACTGCCCGAGCAAATAGCAATTCATTTTGATACACAAGGTGTTGCAGACGGCTTCAGCAGCAAGGCTTTCGGCGTTTTCGGACTGCCTGTTTTCCTTGCGGTTTTACATTGGGTGTGCACCATTGCAACAACAGCAGACCCCAAGCAAAAGAATCACAGCGATAAAATGCTGACACTTGTATTCTGGATTTGTCCCTTGTGTTCTCTGCTTTGTTCAACCGTAATCTACACTCACGCAATGGGACTCAATGTTGATGTCGTACTCATAATGTCTCTCGTTTTCGGAGCACTGCTTATCATTGTCGGCAATTATCTCCCCAAATGTAAGCAGAATTACACTATCGGGATCAAGATTTCATGGACACTCGATGACGAAGAAAACTGGAATTACACACATAGAATTTCAGGTAAAATCTGGGTTGCGGGCGGAATTATCATACTTCTGACCGCTGTTTTCAGACAAGCATGGATTTCCTTAGTTATTATGTTGCTGATGGTGATTATACCGTTTGTGATTTCGTATCTGTTCCACAGAAAAAAGAATAAAAAAGCATAAATTGCAAAAAATAGTCGGGAAGAAATATTTCTTCCCGACTTTTTCTTTTGGTGATTGAATGAATTCAAGAATAAAACTTTCCGCAAGGGCCGCACTCAGTGGATCACAGATAAAAATTATTCCCTTAGTAGCGGCAATCATATTACTTCTCACAGTGTTTTCGCTGTGCAATGCGGCTGTTAATTATCTTCCGATGCCCCGCAGTTTTTCTGTTGTCTTCCCAGCACTGACTTTGCTTCTTTCACTTGCGGTAATCTCACCGCTGAGGCTACGGCTTCACATAAAGCACCTTCTTCTCGCGCGCGGAATCAATCTCTCTCAGAGAATCGGCATCGGTCTTTCGGGGATACTGAAATCCTGCGAAATGTGCGTATGTCTGTTCTTTTTGAAGCTGTTCTGGTTTGCGGTTTTTGAAGCAATACCCATAATTTCATCCGCAATTTTTATTCACCACAACCTCCGCAACGCCGTCAGTCTGCGCGCCGCTTTCATTTTCTTTTCAGGAATGACGATCCTTGCGCTCGCAGGTTTCGGGTTTTATCTTCTGTATACACAAAGATACTCAAAATCAATGTTTTTCCTCGCCTGTTACAAGGATTTCACCGTTACGGAAGCGATATCCGAAAGCATAAAGCGTACAAAAGACAAGTGCGCGGATATTCTGTTTTTTAAGCTCGGATTTGTGCCGTGGTTTTTGCTTTGTGTGTTGATTTTTCCTGCATTTTTCGTTATTCCGTACTATAAACAAAGCATCACCTGCCTATTTCTAAGCAGGTGATGAAAAATTATATTTTGATTTTAAAAACAGCCTTTTTGATTTTATCTGTGCCCATTTTGATGCAAGGCTTGTGTGTATCCTGCGGTGCAAGGAAAACGAATGTGCCTTCGGTGAGCGCAACTCTTGTTGCCGCCGCTGTCTGTGAGGTGAAGAATTCGATGTCGGGCTTGTAGCCTGTTGAATCCTTTGCAAATTCAATCGGAAGCACATCAATCGCTTCTTCGCCGCAGATTGCATACTGCAAATCGTGGAAATCTCTGTGCGCCTCAAAATCTCCGCCAGTGCCGGGTTCATATTCCGAAATGCCGACCTTGATTCCCTCTGCAACATCATAGCCGCCGCATTCCATAGCTTTCATATCATTCTCTTCAATGAACTTTGCGATTGCTTCAAATGCGGGATTGAAGTCTGCATAATATCTTAAATTCTTATCTGTATCAAATATCATTGTTAATTCCTCCTATCAAAGACCAATAAAATCTCTGCACTTATCAAGGAATGAGAATATTCCGTTTGTGACGGGTGCAACATATTTTTCAAACTTGTTGTAGAAAGCGTCACCCTCCTCATATTCGGGAGCTTTGTCGCCATCTGCGAAATTTCCCATTGCGATTACTCTGAGGTTAGGTTTGTCGTTCTGAAGGAACTGAGTGTATGCGGGATTTGACCATACATCATAATATTCATCGGCATATGCAAACCAGTTATACATCTCCATAATTCCGTCGTGGCAGTTGGAGTGAAGCATATCCTTGATGAACCAGGTATGCTCGGGAAGAATGCAGGTTGATGCATCGATAACATTGTCGGGTGAAACGTGGTTATGACCGCACTTCTTGTTGCACTGAACATAGTTTTCACCAAGTGTGCCATCAAGAGGAGCAACGGTTGCACCTGCAGATGCATACTTTGTGTCAACAGTTGCGTCGCTGTTGTTTTCCATAGCTTCAACAAGCGGAGTTCTCTGAATGTTGTAGCCTGCAACAATCATAACGCGAACGCCGTTTTTCTGGGCATTCTTGAGGATTTCATCAGCTCTCTGCTGAATGTTATAGTGATAATAGTCTGCCTTTTTGATAAGACCTGCCTGAGTTTCGGGATCAAGGTTGATTGCCTTTGCACTCTCATAGCTTTCGTGAGGAACAAAGGACCAGAGACCGAGAAGAGTTCCGAAAACGGGAGTGAGAAGCTCATCGAAAACTCTTGTTTCGAGATTTTCAAGAACTATATCGCCAAGGAAAAGAACGGCGTCAACGAGGCCGCTGTAATACAGACCGTTGAAGAGAGTCCAGAGAAGAACGCTCTCTGCATCAAAGGGAGGATAGCCGTCGGTTGCATAACCAAGAAGTCTGTCTGCATCAAGAGCAACCTTTCTGTTGAGAAGGTCGCCAGCAACATCTGTTCCGAGAAGAGGACAGCACTGGAAAATGCAGGCATCAACATCGTCGTAGCCATATTCGTTGAAATAAGCCATGGTAACAACACCGCCCATTGACGATGCACGGAAATTGACAATATCGTGGCCCGTAAGTTCTTTTACATGCTGAACATAATCATTGAGAAGACCTGCATTATATACGGGGTCAAGGCGCCAGTCATAGCTGAAATAATAGCTCATATTAACACCGTGTTCGGGGTCAGTGGGCAACTCAGGCTTAACCGCAACATTGGGTGCGGAATTGCCGTCGCCGTCAAGCGCCATTGCTCCGAAAGCATCATTAACACCTTCAATAAGAGCGTCACCGAGGTAATCGAGATTAAATGTGATGCTTGAAAGAGCGATTGCGGGAAGAAGCTTCACAACAAGCTTTATGATTGAATCGGTTGCGGGACGGAAGATGGTTCTTTCATTTTCTGCATCGGGGTTTTCATAGATATCCGTACTGCCGAGAGGACCGACATAGATAGTCGGGTTAACACCGCAGGTGCATTTGCCGCTTGCCGCTGTTGCAGCAGGAGCAAGAACGCAGAAAATCATTGCGACAGAAAGAATAACGGAAATAATTTTTTTCAAAGAAATCATTCCTTTCTGATTATTTATATCTCATTCTATCACAAACATTTCCAATACTCAATACATATTTATGTAATTTTATTCATTATTTTTATACTTATAATATTGCAAACATATATACATCTATGTTACAATTACTGAAGTTAGGATGTGATAAAATTGACAAGCACTGAAAACAAGCAATCAGGAATATCGATTAATAAAAAAACGATAATCCTTATATGCATTCTTCTTGCGGCAATTATGGCATTTGCCGGTATTCTTACTCAGGTTTTGCCCCGAGGAGTTTACGAAACAAATCCCGACGGCTCAATCATCAACGGCACCTATACTCAGATCGAGGATAAAATGCCGATATGGAAAATTATTCTTGCTCCCATTCTTGTTTTTTCAACTGACACGGCGCTTACGGGTGTGGGAATCATTCTTATGATTACCCTCATCGGCGGAACATTCCTCATTCTCGATAAGTGCAGTGTGCTGAAATATATTATGGCAGTTATCATTCAGAAGTTCGGCAAAAGAAAATATCTTCTGCTCAACGCAATGATTTTTGTCTGTATGCTTTTAAGTTCAACTGCAGGTATTCTTGAAGAATCCGTCACACTTGTTCCGATTGCGGTTGCGATTTCGCTCGCACTCGGGTGGGACTCGTTCGTCGGACTCGGAATGAGCCTTATTGCGGTTGCATTCGGATTTACTGCCGCAACTTTCAATCCTTTCAATGTTGCAACGGTACAGAGAATGGCGGAAATTCCCGTTTTCTCAGGAATCGGTTACAGACTCATCGTTTTTGTTGCGGTTTATGCCGTGCTTGCAGGCTTCATGACTGTTTATGCAAAAAAGATTGAAAAGAATCCGCAAAAATCAATCTGCTACGAAACAGATATCGAGCTTCGTGAAAGATATAATCTTGACGACAGTATCTCCGTGCTTTCGGACAGTAAGATTCAGAAAGCAGCAAAAGCATTCCTTTTCTGTCTGCTCGGAGTTGTTCTTTGCATCATTCTTGATTTCGCGCTCGGTACCGAAGGCGGAATCTCGCTTCCCGGCATGGCAGTTCTTTTCACAGTAGGCGGTATGCTTGCAGGCCATTTTGCAGGTCTTAACGGCAAAAATCTTCTCAAAAGCTTCGGTGAGGGAATAAAAACAATTGCCCCCATCGTGCCTATTATTCTGATTATTCTTTCAATTACATACATACTTGATCAGGGCAATATCATCCCCACAATTCTTAATTTTGTTTACAACATTCTCAACGGTCTCAGCCCTTATGCGGCAATATTGATGCTCTTTGTTTTTATTGTTGTTCTCGAATTTTTCGTCGGAAGCGGCACGGCAAAAGCATTCCTGATTATGCCGATTGTTCTTCCTCTTGCCGATATGGTTGAAGTCAGCCGTCAGAGCGTTACCCTCGCATTCTGCCTCGGCGACGGATTCACAAATCTGCTCTATCCCACAAGCGGTATTATGATTGTTGCAATCGGACTCGTTAATATTTCTTACGGCAAATGGCTTAAATTCTCCTGGAAGCTGTTCGCGCTCGAAGGTATTCTTTCGGTTGCGCTGATGCTGATTGCCGTTGCGATAAACTATTCTTAAGGTGATAGATAATGAAATTCAAATTCAATTCAGACGGAAAATTCAAAATTCTTCTTTTCGGCGATATTCATGAACACGCCGATTATCAGACCAACCCAAAATTCAAGGATATGAACAAGCTGATGAACGCGGCACTCGATGAGTTCAAACCTGATTTGTGCGTTCTTCTCGGCGACAACTGCAACACAGAAATTTATGTTGAAAACCCCGCTTTTTTCAAGCAAATGCTCGGCGATGTTGTTGAACCCATCACCCGCAGAAATATTCCCGTTGCCGCTGTGCTTGGCAATCACGAGCACGACCACGGTCACGAGGATGAGATTGTTGGAGTTTATCAGGAACTCGGCATCATCACAAGAAACGATGCACCCGCTGAGGTTACGGGAAATGCAAATTTCAAGGAAATTATCTATTCCTCCGACGGTGAAAAACCCGTTTTCTGCCTTTGGTTCATAGATTCAAACAACTGCTTCGAGGACAGAAGCGTTTCGCACTACGACTATGTTCATCCCGACCAGATTGAATGGTTTGAGAAAGAATGCGAAAAGACAAAGGAAATGAATGGCGGAAAACCGATGCCCTCCTTTGTTTTTCAGCATACTCCCGTGCCCGAGGAATATGAACTTCTGCGAAAAGCTCACTTCTGGGAGCTTCCCGTTGCCGTCAGAGGATATAATACAAAAAGAAAAACTTTCTATGTAGGTAAAAAAGGGACTATGGATTATGTCGGCGAAGGCCCCTGCTCCCCCGATGTGAACAGCGGTCAGTTCGTAAGCTGGAAAAAGGTCGGCGGCATTCTCGGCGCATTCTTCGGCCACGACCATCTCAACGACTTCTCTGGTTTTGTTGACGGGATATTTATGGCACAGCATAAAACTGCAGGCTTCAGAGCATACACCGACGGCTGCAAAAGCTGTGTAAGACTTGTAACAATTGATGAAAAGAATCCCGAAAAGTTCGAACAGCAGCTTAAACGTTTCAAGCAGTTCGGTCTGAAGAGCGAATCCCTCGGTCCGATTATGAGAACTCTCTCGGACAGACAAAGCTTCTGGCTTCACGTTCTCGGCTATGCCGCGGCAGCTGTCGGCGGAATTACCGTTCTCGTATTCATAATCAAAAAATTAATTGAGGTCTTCGGAGGTTAAAATTATGGAAAAAGCAAAAAAACTCAGCCCTTCACTCATCCTGAACATTCTCCTTTTCGGATTTATGGGTCAGGTTGCATGGTCAGTTGAAAACAACTTCTTCAATCTTTATCTTTTCAACGAAGTCGGCGGCACACCCGACGACATTTCAAACATGGTAACAGCAAGCTCAGTTGTTGCCGTGCTCACAACTCTCTTCATGGGAAGCCTGAGCGACAAAATCAACAAACGTAAAATCTTCATCTGCGGCGGATACATAGTCTGGGGCCTCACTGTTATGGCTTTTGCGGTTCTCTCCCCCGAAAATGTTGCAAAGATTATGGGCACAACTCCCGCAGCTGCAGTCACAACAACCGTTATCCTCGTTATCATTATGGACTGCATTATGACATTTATGGGTTCAACAAGTAACGACGCGGCATTCAACGCCTGGATTACAGATATCACATCATCTTCAAACAGAGCAAAAACCGAATCAATCCTTGCTCTTCTCCCTGTTATTGCAATGGTCGCCGTTACAGCCGCTTTCGGTGCTCTCTCAGGCACATTCGGTTATCCCGTGTGCTTTATCGGCCTCGGTCTGATAGTTACGATATGCGGTATCGTCGGCATCTTCTCAATCAAAGAATCAAGAACAGGCGTCAAAACTACCGCAAGCTTCGGCGAAGCTCTTACCTACGGCTTCAAGCCTTCGGTTATCAAAAACAACAAGAGCCTTTACATCTCACTTCTCTGCATGGGCATTTTTGCCGTTGCAAGCCAGGTCTTCTTCCCCTATCTCTTCATCTATGTTGACCATTATATCGATATGTCAACCCTTGAGCTCACAATCCCCAAAATCCTGCTTGCAATCGCTGTTGTCGGCGGCGGCATTGCAGCTCTTGTTTCAATCATCATTCTCAGCGATAAAAAAGGCAAGGCACCCTTCCTCTTCCCCTCTGCTCTTTTCTTTATCATAGGTCTTGTTCTTGTTTACTTTGCAGATAAAAATATCATCTGGTTTGCCCTTGCGGCAATTATTGCATTGGTCGGCTACGGTCTGCTTATGATTATGCTCGGCGCCGCAATCCGTGACTTCACTCCCGAGGACAAAGCGGGTCAGCTCCAGGGTATCAGAATGATATTCTCCGTTCTTCTTCCCATGACAATCGGACCCAAGGTTGCTGCAAAAATCACAGCCGCATATGCAAACGCACAATACCTCAACGAGTACGGAGTTGCGGTTGACATTCCCGCTCCCCACATTTATCTTGCAGCGGCGGCAATCGGCGCTCTTATATTCATTCCTCTTATCTTCCTCTCAAAGGAATTCAAGAAACAGCAGGCAGCAAAATAATCATTTCATCACAAAGTCAAAGAAGGAATTTCAGAAATGCATATTATAATTGTAGGTCTCGGAAAACTCGGAATGACAATGACCAAGCAGCTTGTCAACGAGGGCCACAGCGTTTCCGTTATCGACACCAACAACGATAAGCTCACCAACGCAGTTGACGCATACGATGTTATGGGCATCTGGGGCAACGGCGCAACGGTTGAAGTTCTCGAAGAAGCAGGCGCATCAAAGGCAAAACTAATTATTGCCGCAACCGCATCGGATGAAATGAACATCCTCTGCTGTCTTATCGCTAACAGAATGGGTACGGAAAACACCATCGCACGAGTCCGCAACCCGGACTATGCAGCGCAGATGCAGTTTCTCCGCAACGAACTCGGGCTGAGTATGATAGTCAATCCCGAATACGAAACAGCAAATGAAATTTCAAGAATTATCCGATTCCCATCTGCGGCAAACCTCGATTCATTTGCCAGAGGTAAAATCGAAATCGCAAGAATCCGCATTCATTCAGACAATATGCTCTGTGATATGCCGCTTTACGACCTTCGTAAAAAATGCAAGGCAAAGGTTATTGTTTGCGCGGTACAGCGTGATGACGAAGTGTATATCCCTTCAGGTAATTTCGTGCTGCGCTGTGATGATACAATCAGCATCACAGGCACCCGATCCGAGCTCTCACATTTCATGAAACAGACCGGTGTTTACAAACAGAAAGTCAAAAATGTTATGATAATCGGTGGCGGCAGAATTGCATACTATCTTGCAAAGCTCCTTTCCGACACCGGCAGAAACATCAAACTCATTGAGCAGAATCTCGACAGATGCTATCAGCTGAGCGATATGCTGTCCGACATAACAGTTATCCATGGCGACGGCACCGATCAGGATCTTCTTGACGAGCAGGGTCTTGAATATCAGGATGCATTGGTTTCACTCACCGGTATCGATGAAGAAAACATCATCGTTTCGATGTACGCAGAATCAAAATGCATCAACAAGGTTATAACCAAGGTTAACCGCCATTCATATTCTATTCTTAACGATATCGGTCTTGAAACGGTTGTTTCTCCGCAGATTGTTGCGGGTAATCTCGTCACCCGTTATGTCAGAGCGCTTCACAACTCAGCAGGCAGCTCGCAGATTCAGACTCTGTATAAGCTCGTTGACGGCAAGGTTGAAGCGGTTGAATTCATCGTCCCCGAAAATGCCGGATATGAGAATATTCCGTTTAAAGATCTTCAGCTTCTCCCCAATCTTCTTATCGGCTGCATAATCCGCAACGGCAAAATCATTTTCCCCGGCGGTGACGATGTAATGAAAGCAAACGACAGCATCATTGTTGTTACCGCAGGCAGAATCCTTGAAGATATCCACGACATCTTCGTCTGATGATTCGGAGGAAAAGCTATGAATTACCCGACGATTTTTAACAATATAGGCAAAATTCTGATTGTTGAAGCAATTTTACTTGTTTTTCCTGCAATCGGTGCCGTTATATACGGTGAAGATACTCTCATTTCCTTTGCATTGACCGTCGCCGCTCTTTCGGTAACCGGTCTGCTTTGTATGAAGAAAAAACCGAAAAAAGCAACAATATATGCAAAAGAAGGCTATGTTATTGTTGCTCTTTCCTGGATTCTTATGTCGTTTTTCGGCGCAATGCCGTTTTTCTTCAGCGGCCATATCCCGAATTTTACAGATGCTTTTTTTGAAACTGTTTCAGGCTTCACAACAACAGGTGCCACGATTATCCGAAATGTTGAAATGCTTCCCAAAAGTCTTCTTTTCTGGAGAAGCTTCACTCATTGGATAGGCGGTATGGGAATTCTTGTTTTTGTTATCGCCATTATGCCCAAAACAGAAAACAGCTCCATGCACGTTATGCGTGCGGAAGTGCCCGGCCCGACAGTCGGAAAGCTTGTTTCAAAGCTCCGTGCATCCGCAAGAATCCTTTACGGAATTTACTGCATACTTACCGCATTTGAAATAATTATGCTTTGGGCAGGGGGAATGCCGCTGTTTGACAGCATTGTGAATTCATTTGCGACGGCCGGCACAGGCGGCTTTGCCATCCTCGGCAACAGCATTGAAGGCTATAACAGCCTTTATTCGGAAATGGTCATAGCGGTATTTATGCTGATTTTTGGCGTAAACTTTAACCTCTACTATATGATTTTTATCAGGCAGGGCAAACAGGCAATCAAGAGCGAAGAACTCCGCTGGTATATAGGAATCGTTGCTGCTTCGGTTGTTGTTATTGCACTCAGCCTTATCAATACGAAGCACGGCATCGCGGATGCATTCCGCTATTCGTTCTTCCAGGTTGCATCAATCATAACCACCACCGGTTTTTCGACCACTAATTTCGACACCTGGCCGATGATAGCAAAATTCGTGATTGTTTTTCTTATGGTAATCGGTGCATGTGCAGGTTCAACGGGCGGCGGAATCAAGGTTTCGCGTCTTATCATCCTCATCAAAAGCGGACTTCGCGATATAAAGAAAGCGATCAATCCCCGAAGTATTGAAACCGTCAAAGTTGACAAACGCACAGTTGACGAACCCGTCGTAAAGAGCGTTTCTGTTTTCTTTGCAACCTACATTATCATATCGGCAATTTCTATGTTCTTTGTTGCGATTGACGGCAGAGATTTTGCAACAACCTCAACAGCCGTTATATCCTGCATAAGCAATATCGGACCCGGACTCGGCGCCGTAGGTCCTTACGGCAATTTTGCCGACTTCTCTGTTTTGAGCAAAATAGTTCTTTCCTTTGATATGCTTGCAGGCAGACTTGAGCTTATACCAATGCTTATGCTCTTCTCACCCTATGCCTGGGCAAGAAAATATTCATAAAGAGGTGCTTTTATGGAAAAGAAAAAGCTTCACATTTTAACTTATGATCACGGCGGATATGTTCTTTGGAAGGACGAAGTAAAACCCCGTCTGAAAAAGATTTATGAATGGATGGAGAAATACCCCAAACTCCGAATCGGTCTTGATTATGAATCATTCACCTTTGATGAGTTTTCGCGCTGCGACCCCGAAGTGGTTGAAATGATAACAGACCTTCTCAAAAAATATCCCGACAGAATCGGTCTCGGCGCAACCACCTACGGCCAGCCTCTTTCTCTGACGATTTCGGAAGAATCCAATGCACGTCAGCTTACCTACGCAATCAGAACCAACAAACAATATTTCGGCAAAACTCCGAATGTTTACTGCATTTCGGAATATGCGCTCAACAACCAGACTCCCCAGCTCCTGAAGCTTACGGGACACGATGCGGCAATTATGCGCTCTCACGTTATGGGTTACGGATATCCGAGGACATTCGACTCCGCATGGGGCAACTGGATTGGCAAGGACAAAACTGCCATCCCCGCCGTACCCACTTACGACAAGCAGGGCAGAGGCTATAACTGCTGCACTGTTGATAACTGGATTCTCTCACGCTGGCCTCAGGATACCGAGATTTCTCTCGAGAAATTCGAAGAGATGTTTGAAAAATATTCTCCCCTTCTTGCTTCAAGATATGACGATCTGACTCAGCCGATTGAAGATGTTACAGCATATATCGAAACCAAGGATAACTACGAATATGTTCTTCTCGAAGATATTCCCGCTCTTTACGGCGAGGCAAAGGACGAGCTTGTTACAGATGACAACGATTTTCACGTTCAGATGCCGTGGGGATATTGCGGTAACGAAATTTTCAACGGCGTAAGAAAGGCCGAGGTTGAAGTAGTTCAAGCGGAAAAACTCAATGCTCTCTCCGTTATGCTCGGCGGAAAGGCATATAACGAAAATCTTGACGAAGCGTGGAAATATGCCCTTGCAGCGCAGCACCACGATGTCACCATCTGTGGTCTGCTCGACCTTGCAAGACGATTTATCCCCTCATCTCTCAAGGAATCGGAATTCGTTAAAAATGAATCTCTCAAAAATATTGCATCGCACTTTGCGGCAAAAGACGATAATTCCGTGCTTGCAATAAACACCAATTCGTGCTCCGTCGGCGATTATATCAAGGTCGGCGAGGATAAATATGTTTATGCATTCCTTCCCGCATACACCGCAAAGGTGATTTCAGCAGATGAAAAAAGCGGATGCGACGATTTTTCGTGGAATCCCGAAACAGGAATTTTTGAAAACGTATACTATAACATAAAGCTTACAGACCGCGGCATTGAATACATCGCAACCAAAGACGGCAAAAAAGTCATCGACAACGGTAACAGTGCAATGTTCACCGCTCACATTGACGGCACCGACTGCGAATCGATCGGAAAGTGGACTGCTGAACAATCTTCCCGCGGTGCGCTTGCAACCTATGAAGGCAAAATCGGTACTGTTTCATTCAGCTTTGAAATGCGTTTCGGCGGTAAACAAATGGACAGAATCGACTGCAAAACCAAATTTGAGATTCACAATGAACGCATCGGCATAATCGGTGATAAAGCAGGGCTTGAAAAGTCGATCACAGTCAACGGTCATAAACACGACGGTAAGCTTTGCTTCAATATGAATCTCTGTATGGACAGGAGCAGAAAGATGTTCCGCGATTTGCCGTATTCAATCTCCGAGTGGAGCGGTGACATCAGGGTAACAGAGGATTACTGGTACGAAAAAGACCGCATTATCATTGACGAAAAGGTCACTCCCGAAGAATCCTTCAACTCTTCAACATATCTTAACGGCATTTACTGGATTTGCCTTAAAGACGATAACAACAGCGTTGCCGTTTTCAACAAGGGCTGTATGGGCTCGGATGTTAAGGGCAACAAAGTTTCGATCCCTCTTGCTTACTCGGAAGAATATCTGTGCGGAACAAAGATTCTCGACGGCGTTTATGAGGATGAATTTGCTCTTTGCATCGGTTGGGATTTTGTCAATGACATTCATCAACACGCAATCGCATATGCCTATCCTCCCGTTGCAATCCCTCTTGAAAAGAATGACGGAGATTTGAGCGAACTTGAATTTGCATCGATATGCAACTTCGAAGATGTTGTTATGACAACCATCTATCCCGAGGACGGTCATCTTCTTGCGCGTTTCTGCAATTATTCGGACTATGTCTCTCAGGTTGAATTCAAGCCGGCTTTCGGCAAAGTTGCGGAAGAAACCGACCTTCTCGGCAACAAGCTTGCAGACTCCGACAGCAAACTCAGATTCCGCCCGTGGGAAATCAAAACAGTGAAAATTAAATTATAATAAAAATAAGACCTGCACGGCTATTTGCCGTACAGGTCTTTTACTTTAAAATATCGAAGTAACCGGTTCCCACATCTTTCTGATGCGTTCGCGTCTTTCTTCTCTTTTGGCCTTGATTCTGTCTTTGATGGTAACGCGCTCTTCGGTCTGTGCCTGAGCTTCGGTATCAGCTGTTACTTCAGCTTCTTTCGTTTCCTCAACATAATCGTAGGGTCTGATAAAGAAATGAGAGGGATTTTTAACGCCGTTCTTATCGCGGAAATCCGAAACTGCTCTGACGCATACACCGGTCTTGGAATTGAGAGCAGAAATGTTCATTCCGTCACCGAGATAAATTCCGAGGTGACTGCCCCAGACAATGATATCACCGGGTTTCGCATCCGAAATGTCGTCAATAACTGTTCCGAAATTCTTAGCTTTTTCTTTTGTGTTATAATTTGATGTGCTGTTGCCACCCTTGATTCCGAAATTGCCGAGAACATAATAAACAAAACCTGAGCAATCGAATTTTTTGGGGCCCTTGCCTGCGTACTGATAGCCACAGCCTTCAAGACTGCTTGCGAAAGCCGCAACTTCACTGCCCTTAACGGGTTCTGCGCCGATTGCCGCAAAAGCAATTGTGCCGAGCATAATAACGGCTGCTATTATAAGTGCGATGATCTTTTGTGTTTTTTTCATTTTAACCTCCATAGATTGGCGGGAATAATCCGACGGTTGATTATTTGTCGGACTGTTTTCGTTACTCTAAGTGTTTTTAAACGCCACACAAGTCGCCATTATACACAAAAAACACCGCCGTGTCAAGTCTTTTCACTTGACATCGGCGTTTACAACAAAAAAACAGACCGTAGCCGAAAAATTCGGTACAGTCTGTTGTGATTTTTTATTTTATCTTTATGAGTCTGTCTCCCTTGACGAGATACGCATTGCGTGCAAGATCAATCATAGGCTGATCGTTGAGAGAATCCGTGTAAAAGTTATCGATTTCTGCATCGGGGAATTTCTCCTTGAAAGCTTTGACCTTATTTTCACGGAAGCAGAAGCTGACAAGCTTCATACTTTCAAGATCGGTTTTTGAGCCAACATAATTTTTGATATTGAGTCTGCGGCAGATCTCCTCAAGCACAACATCCAGACATGCGGAGATAATAATATCATCATCCCTTCTCTGCTTGAGATAGAAAGACTTTATTTTGCTGCTGTTTTTATCCCAGAAATCAACAACATCGCCTTCAATATCTTCAATTGACTGAGCAAATTCCTCAACAATGCCCGCATACTTGTCCATTACATCATCAAGTGACATTTTACCAGCCTTATACTTGATAATGCAGCTTACCGCCCAGGGAAGCTTTGCGAGAAGTCTGGGGTCTTTTTTGAGATAGCCGAGGAAAAGATCGACACCCGATTCGCCTCTGTAAATCGTATTATCAAAATCATAAACATTCATTAAATCACACCATCCTTATATATCTTTTGTCCCTGTAATGAAGTATATCACCACATCATCCACGCATTTTTCTTAATTAGAATTAATTTCTTATGGTTTTATTAAGATTTGCGTAAGTTTTTATAAAATGTATAACTTTAACTAACATCAATTCTATATGTCTGTTTTCAAAAAATGTGGTTGAAATCAGATGTTTTCAATGATATACTTTAATAAACAATGATAAATTCAAGGTAGATAAAAATGAAAAAGAAGATATCGGACAACGGATTCTATAAAGCATTCTTCACTATGACGTTGACTCTCGCCTTGCAAAACCTGATTGTTTTCGGCGTAAACCTTGCAGACTCGGTTATGATGGGTGCATACAGCGAAACCGCACTCAGCGGCGTAGGAATCTGCAACAACATTCAGTTTTTCCTCAATATGGCGGCATCAGGCATTTCGTCGGGCATGACGGTAATCGCCTCGCAGTATTGGGGGCAGAAAGAAACAAAACCCATCCACAAGGTTTCTGCGGTTGCAATGTGGCTCGGAATTATCTTCACTATGCTGATTTTTGCCTTTGCCGCAATCGCACCCGAAACACTCATCCGTCTTTTCACGGATAAAGAAGCCGTCATCGAGCAAGCTGTGCTCTATCTCGACGTGATAAAGTACACATATTTAATGTATACACTATCAACAATTCTTCTTGCCATTCTCAGAAGCGTTGAAACGGTTAAAATCGGTTTTTATGTTTCACTTTCATCATTTGCGCTCAATATTTTTCTCAACTATGCTCTCATCTACGGTAAATTCGGTGCGCCCGAAATGGGCATACGCGGTGCTGCGATTGCGACCCTCGTTTCAAGAGCAATTGAGCTTGCGGTAACAGTTGTTTACATCCTTGCTGTTGATAAAAAACTGAATGTGAGAATCCGAGACCTCTTCATAACCGATAAAGCAATGGTCAAAGATTATTTCAAAACGGGCCTGCCGCTGATGATGAGCAGCGTTTCGTGGGGAATTGCAATGAGCATTCAAGGCGCAATCATCGGAAGACTCATCGAAAGCGCAATTGCCGCAAACAGCATCGCAACAACGCTTTTTCAGGTCGCAACAGTTATCTGTTATGCATCGAGCAATGCGGCGTGCGTACTTATCGGCAAAACCGTCGGCGAGAATATGAGTATGGATATAATAAAACGCCGAAGCAAAAGTCTTCAGCTCATCTTCCTTGCAATCGGCGTTGCATCAAGCGCAATTCTTCTCATTGCTAAAAATCTTATCGTCGGATTTTACAACGCATCGCCCGAAACACTTGAAATCACCAATCAGTTTATATGGGTACTCTGTGTTACGGTAATCGGCACAGCATATGAAGCTCCCTGCCTTTGCGGAATTGTTTCGGGAGGCGGCGAAACCTCGTTTGTGCTCAAAAATGACATCATCTTTATGTGGCTTATTGTTCTTCCGCTGAGTGCATTGAGTGCGTTTGTTTTTAAATTCCCCGTGTGGATAACCTTCGCCTGCCTGAAAGCAGACCAGGTGCTAAAATGCGCTGTGGCGGTTGTGAAGGTCAATAAATTCAACTGGGTAAAAACAGTTACAAGATAAATTTTTGCCGAATATCCTTGTTGCAACACATTGTAGCGTGACTTTTACGGTAGGATATGAAATAATAAAGTCAGGGAGGTGACCCGCCTATGGCTAAAGTTTCAAAGAACATCAAAAAATTACGCACCGAAAAATCAATGACTCAGGGTGAACTGGCTGAAAAAATCAATGTCACAAGACAGACTGTTTCAAGCTGGGAAAATGACCGCACTCAACCGGGCATTGATATGCTCGAGCTTCTTGCTGAAGCATTCGGCACCGGCATTGAAGAAATCATCTACGGCGAAAAACGAAATGTTGGCCTTGAAGCACCCAAACCCGACAGAAGAAAAACAATGAACATTGTTTTTGCAACTCTCGGCTCACTTCTGACCGCAACAGGTCTTATCATCATCACAGTTTATATCTGGGATATGATTCCCGATATCTTCCTTGCTCTGCTGAGTTTTCTTCCTCTCGTCGTAGGCGGCACCATCGCTGCGTGGTCATATGCAAAAAAGAGAAACAGCATCGGCTGGAGCGAAGGCTCATCCGTAGCGTGGGTTGCAGGTCTTGTTGCGACGCTCGGTCTTGTCGTTGCAATGTTTGGTGTTGATATTGGTTTCTTTACAACAATAATCGGTCTTGCAGTCCTCGTGCTGCCCATTGCATTCATAATGAATTCCGTTTTTCCGCTTACGGTCTATTTCGGAATAACAACTTTTTTTGTTATGGAAGAAGCATATAATCTAACTCTTCTCTCGGCAGTCACAGGTCTGATACTCTTCGCCTCAGGTCTTGTATTTATCTTTAAGCAACCCCGCGATGATTACAGACGCAAATATTCAACCTGGCTTGCGATTATTTCAGCTTCGTTTATATTGATTATCTTCGCGGAAAGAACAACAGATACGGGGGAAGCTCCCACGATTTTCTGCATGATTATAGGCATTCTAACCGCTCTTTATGCTTCAGACGGAGAAGAAAATCCCGCCTATCCGTTCAGATACATCTGCGTACCAGCCATATCGGCAATAATGTGCGCAATGTGCTTTGAAAGTACTGATTTCATCAGAGGCTACCGTTTTCATACCGACTCTCCCGAGCTTCAATTTCCCGGAATTGCACCGTTTGCATCTGCTGTAATTATTGCGGCAGGTGTGATTCTCGGCAAAAAGAGCTTCAAGGGGCATCCCGAAAAAACGGCATTTATTGTTTTTTCATCGCTAACCGCTGGACTTTGTGCTATCAGCGCTACAACAGCAGAATTTTTCGATGATAAGGGTAATGCCGCAATCAATATTATCATTACTCTCTTTTCGCTCGCCGCAAGCATTGCAATAATTGTTTCAGGCATAAGAAAAGCAAAGCTATTGACGGTCAATTTCGGCCTTATAATGCTCTGCGTGCTTGTTTATATCACGATCTTTGCAGGCAGATTTGAAATTATTTACAGCGGTATCGCATGTGTTGTTATGGGCGCAATTCTACTCTTCCTCAACTTCAGAATGTCAAAGTCATTCAAGGCAAAGGAGGCGGAGAAAAATGCGTAAATTCAGACCCGTTGCAATTTTGCTTTCAATTCAGTTTATTATTGCCGTTTCGCTTGCACTTATTAATCCGATAACCGATTATGTAGTCCGCAAATACGGCACCGAATACACCTTCGCCACAAAAGAAGCATATCTGACGGGCGACTTTTCGGAGTATGTTGCTATAATAAGCAAGCTGAAATATGATTTTAATGAAAGTGAATACGAGGATGTTCAGGCAGAATACGCAATAATCGACACCGCCGAAAATTCTCTTGCATACATCTCTGATGTATCGAACACAAAACCCAAAGAGAAAAACTATATTAATATGGACGGATTTGCAATCGGAGCTGTTGCGTACTATACCTCGGATGAAATAAAGCTGGACAGCATCAGCCCTGAAGCCAGAAAAATAATCACCGATGTTTTCTTTGAAGATAAATTCAACAGCTTTTTTGATGGTCATGAAGTAACCGTCAGTATATCGGTTTATAAAGGTCGTGCAGTTGCCAATACATTTTATGTTGACGGCATTGAATCCGAGGAATACTTCAGAAATATGAAAGGATGATAAAAATGAATGCCACCGCTTTGAAAAAACTCCCAACAAGAACACCGCTTAACAAAATCCCCTTCGGCGGTCTTACATCAAATATGCTCCGCATCCTTGCAATGGCATTTATGATTTGTGACCATCTCTGGGCAAAGGTTGTGCCCGGCAACGACTGGATGACCTATATCGGCAGACTGACCTTCCCCATATTCGCATTTATGATTTCCGAGGGATTCATTCACACATCCAACCTCAAGAAATATATTCTGCGACTTCTCGGATTCGCAGTTGTTTCGGAAATACCATTTAACCTCTTCTACGGCGGAAGCTGGTTTTACCCTTACCATCAGAATGTTATGTTTACCCTGCTTTTCGGTCTGCTTGCAATAACACTCATCGATAAAGCGAAGAAAAATCCGAATGCAAAAACAATAGTTAAAACCGTTCTTCTTCTGATTCTTCTCTGCCTTGCATCATTTATCGGCTTTGTTGATTACGGATTCTGGGGATTCCTGACGGTTATTATGTTCTACCTTTTCAGAAACTTCCCGTTTGCGTGGCTTGCACAGCTTGTTGCAATGGTGCTCATGAATGTTATTTTATTTGAGGGTCAGCAATTCCTTGTTGAAATAGCAGGAAAAACTTATGAAATTGCCGCTCAGGGATTTGCAGTCTTTGCACTCATTCCTATCTGGCTTTACGGCGGTAAAAAAGGCAAGTCAAGCAAAATTATGCAGTACGGCTTCTACGCATTCTATCCCGTGCATATGATGCTGATTTATCTTGCGGTAACCTATTTATAATATAGAGTGCCAATATGAAATATAAACGTCTTATTTTTTCTCTCGCCGTTACCGCACTTGAATTTGTGATTTTTCTCGTTTGGGGACTCAATATGGATGGCGGAGACGCAATGGGATTCGGACTGATTACAACCTATTTTCTCTTCCCTGTTTCAACGCTTGTTTTATCCGCATACCTTGCGCACGAAAATGTTGTTTATGTAATTCCCTTTACGGTAATTATGTTTGCGGCGCAGAATTTTATGCCATTCTTCGTTTTCGGCTCATTTGAGGTTGCGCTGATTCTCTGTTTCACTCTGATCCCCGCATTCATCGGAACACTTGCCGGAATCGTAATTAAGAAGTTTAAAAAATAATTTAACGGACTGTGCCTTACGGTACAGTCCGTTATTCTTTTACAGTTAAGATTTATCCTGATTGTTGGCAAACACATCAGCAACCTCACTGATTGTGATGTATGCATCCCTGTCGATTTCGTGAACTATCTCCTGCATTCTGGAAACCTGAAATCTGTTAACAACAAAATAAATAATCGTCAGATTTGCGCCCGAATAACCGCCCTTTGCACCGATTCGTGTCATACCGCTTTCAAATGTGATTGCAAGTGCTTCGCAGATTTCATCAGGCTTTGAAGTTATTATCATCGCACCCTTTGCACGGTCAAAACCTTCAACCATAAAGTCAACCGTCTTGAGAGCCGCCGCATAGGTAACAATTGAATAAAGCGGCAAAATCCAGCTCTTAATTACGATTCCGCAGATGATATAAAGAATAACATTATAAATCATCACAAATGTGCCGACGGTTATACCGAGCTTTTTCGCGAAGATAACAGCCATAACCTCAACGCCGTCCATCGCACCGCCGAAACGTATTGCCAAACCGCTTCCGACACCCGATATAACGCCACCAAAAAGAGCACAAAGAAGCAAATCCGTGCCGGCCAAAGGTGACGCAACGCTTACATCAACCGGAAACACATCGGTAATTAAAAAGGAAAACAGCGAATAAATACCAACGGTGTAAACCGCATAAATCGTGAACAATATCCCCTGCTTTTTCAATCCGAAAATAAAAAGCGGAATGTTCAGAATCAGAAGAAAAATCGAAAGTGTCAGATATTCGGGTGTAACCTGTGCGAGAAGCATTGATGTGCCCGAAATTCCGCTGTCGTAAAGATTAACGGGATAAAGAAAAATTGTTACGCCTACTGCATTTATTATTCCCGCCAGAGTAAGCATTATAAAATTCTGCCACCTTAGTTTTTTCAGCTGATTAAACATAGCCGCCTGCCTTTCAATTATTTATTTATAAAATTCATCATTCCGTGCCAATCGTCGCGGGAGAAATAATGCCTGCCTTCTCTGTAACAAAGACCTATGTTGCCTTCGTTAAGATACTTGCCTGTCTTTAGATAGTCGTCAGCCTCATAAACAAAGCCCTTTTTGCCGTAAAGCTCATACACTTCGTTTGATGCGGCACAGAAAAGGAATTCAAGATCAGGGCCTGCCCAAATATCTTCTGCCGCAGACGCTATATGCATTCTTCTCGGAGCAATGAGCGCTGAAAGAAAATGCTGATCAAACGGAGTTTCGTTATCCTTGCCGTAAAAAGTCTTGTAGTTTTCGCAAAACCAGAATTCAAAACGGTCAATAATGTCTCCGATTGTTTCGTTACCCTCGCCTTTTCCTCTGTTGAGAGAATCACCGCTGCATCCCGAACAGTTCGAATGAACGGCTGAAAAGCGGGTATCAACAGCGCCTGTCAGCAATGCTGTTTTGCCGAGTCTTGAATGACCACAGACACAGATATTGTCCTTGTCAACCTCGTCACGGGTCTGCAAAAAATCCATTACACGCATTGCTGCCCACGCCCACATCGCAATTTTGCCCGGTGAATAAGCGGTTCTGCCGCTGTTTTTATAAACAACTCCCGCAAGTCCGTTTGTAAAATCACCGTCATCACTTGTAACATTCTGATAGCAGAACGAAGCGCAAGCAAAGCCGTTGTCGATGATTTCCTCGGTGGGCATATATTTATCGGGTACATCGGGTCTGAAATTGATATGCACGAAGGTTTTGAAGCAATCGCCCTTCCTTGGATAAACATATGTTACGGGGAAGGTAAAATCCTCGCCGTATACTCTTGCGGTTATTTCAAGCTTCATATAATTCGCCTTGCCCGCACAGTATCTGTCGCAATCCTCTTCAACCACTCTGAACGATACCGACTCGGGTTCTTCGGGCATATAGCCGTATTCGCATTCCTGCATCATTTTCAGAACAAGAGGTCTGATTTTCTCCCACTCTTCGGGGGTCTGTGCCCTTTTGCCGCCAACTTCAAGCGGCGAAGGGAGATTCAATGATTCAAGCGTTTTATTTATCATATTCTCACCGAAAAAATTTATTCTGAGATTTAAAGAAGCAATTATAAAAAAATAAAAGGCAGGGGTACGCATACCTCTGCCGCTTTATTTTGACTTATGCTTCTTCCTTAACAACTACCTGCTTGCCGTTGTAATAACCGCATTCAGGGCAAAGTCTGTGAGATCTCTTGAGCTCACCGCAGTTTGAGCACTTTTCGAGCTGGGGAGCGGACATCTTCCATACGTTGGAGCGTCTCTTATCTCTTCTTGCCTTGGAAACTCTTCTCTTGGGTACTGCCACTTTAAGCACCTCCTTAATTTTGTGCTTTATAAACCCTGAGGTTTTTTACTTAATTATCCAGAAGCTGCTTGAGGGCCGCAAGACGCGGATCAATCTCTTTTTCGCAGCTGCATGAGCCTTCGTTCAAATCTTTGCCGCAGGTGGGGCACAGCCCCTTGCAATCCTTGGAGCAAAGGAACTTTGACGGCATATCAAGAAAGATATCTTCCGTTACAAGTTCATCAAGATTGAAGCGCAGCTCATTAATGAGCAGAAGCTCATCGTTTGTTTCATCATTAAGATGGGTAACAAGGGTGTGATTAACGGGCATTGAAAGTTCAACTTTAATCGGCTTGGCGCATCGGTCACAAATCAGGTCAAGAACAAAATCTGCACTCGCCCTGAGTTCAACTATGCCAGTGTAGTTGCCAACGCTGCCACTCACCTTAACGGGGGCACCGAAAGGCCTTGAACCGTCGAATTCCTCGGCCGACAAATCAAGGTCATAAGCGAACTCACGCACTAAACCCTCGGTGTTAAAAATAGGTTCTAAATCTAAAATCATAAATTCACACCTGAAATCACGCACAAAATATTATATAGTTATGCGCGCAATTTGTCAACTATAAAATTGCTTTAAATTCAGATTTTTTTGCAAAAATCAAAAATTCTTGCGGGAAGATCGGATTCATCACAGGAAATTGTGAATGTGATGTCATGCTCTGTGATTTTGCTGAGTTCCGCAGCCTTTGCAAGGAAATCAGCAGGAGCTTCGTAATCTCTGCCGCCGATTTTGAGAGTAGCATCAACGAGAACATCTGTGATATCGTGGTCGCCTGCAAGGATACCGCTGAGGAAACCGTAGAATGCATCGTAACCGCTTACTTTATAATGGTCTGTTTCAACAAGTCTTGCTCTGTAATTAACATCGTAAGTGAGAAGTCTTTCTTTTTCGATGCAAACAACATTGCCGTTTGACTTTTCAACAGCGTTGTTTACGAGTTCGATGAGTCTCTTTGTTTTTCCTGAGCCTTTGTTTCCGATAATGAGTTTTACCATTTTGAAGTCCTCCTGTGTGTTTATTTGAGTCTTGCTTCAAGTTCCTCTCTCTGAGCCTCGTAGCCGGGCTTGCCGAGAAGAGCGAACATATTTTTCTTGTAGCTTTCAACGCCGGGTTGGTCAAAGGGGTT
>JAZRLY010000029.1:0-76696 GCA_045647065.1 Acutalibacteraceae bacterium | reverse complement strand
TTTACTCAACACTTTTCTGACGAAGATGCTATGATGTCACTTTTTACTTTGCAATATCTTTGCAATACAACAGGTCTTGACGTATACGGTTTGTTAGAAAAATATAGCGTACGTTGGGGCGAAAACAAAGGGTTTGAAATTACTCGTCCGGTCACACTCACAGGTCAAATCAGCAAAAAGAAAATAACTCAATCTGCGGTAGAAAATATCCGCAAATATATCACTTCACTCAAAAAGGTGCGATACGGTCGCAACAATGACCTTAAAGGCAAGGTTGTTGCAATTTCTCGCGATATAGAGATTGCAGACGACTGCGTGTGGAAGCCGGTAGTACAAAAAATCGTTTTGAGCGGTGGCGAATATACGGCAAAAATTGGCAAATGTAATTTGTATATTTCAACACAAAAAATATTTTTTTATTATTTACTTATCCGCACATATATGATAAAATAAAATGTATTTTTATGATTAATTCTTGAAAGGAATAACAAAAATGCTTCTCGACAAAAAAATTATTATCCCCGCTCTCGGTACAGTCGGCCCCGAGAGCGGTTTCCACCTCCTCGAAACAACCGAGGACGGTAAATTCGTAACCGGCAAAAACGGCGTTGACTGCATCGTTGCTACAGGCGACAAGAAGGTTGAATTCGTCTCCTTCGGCAGTCACACTCTTGCGGGCGTAAAATCCGCAATCGCATATCCCGTTTACTATCCCGTTTACCCCGTTAAGACAGAATATCCCCTCAACGCTGTTCTTATGGATCTTGACGGCACAACCGTACGCAGTGAGGATTTCTGGATCTGGATTATTCAGATGAGCACCGCAAGCATGCTCGGCAATCCCAAGTTTGAGCTTGAAGATGCAGACCTTCCCTTTGTTTCGGGTCACAGTGTATCCGAGCATCTGCAATACTGCATCGACAAATACTGCCCCGGTGAGTCACTCGAAAAGGCTCGCAACTTCTATTTTGAACATACTCACAGAGAAATGGAAGAAATTATGGCAGGCAGAGGCAAAGAAGGCGCTTTCACTCCCACAGAGGGCGTCAAGGATTTCCTTCTTGAGCTTAAAGATATGGGAGTTAAAATCGGTCTTGTCACTTCCGGCCTTTACGAGAAGGCATGGCCCGAAATTCTTTCCGCATTCCGTACTCTCGGAATGGGTGACCCCAAAGATTTCTACGATGCAATCATCTCGGCAGGCTTCCCCCTTCGCAAGGGCAGCGTAGGTACACTCGGCGAGCTTTCGCCCAAGCCCCATCCCTGGCTCTATTCGGAAACATCAATCGTCGGCCTCGGCGAAGCATTTGCAGACAGAAACAGAGTTGTCGGCATTGAGGACAGCGGTGCAGGCGCTTGCTCCGTACGTCTTGCGGGCTACACAACCATCGGTATCGCAGGCGGCAACATCGAGTCAAGCGGCACAAAGGCAGTCTGCTCACACTTCTGCAACAACTTCGAAGAAATTATGAAAATCATTAAAGGTTAAGGAGGATTAACCATGGATAAAAAAGATAAGCTCCAGTGTCATTTTATATCAAACACTCACTGGGACAGAGAGTGGCGTTTTTCCGCACGCCGCACACAGCACATGCTCGGATATATGGTAGATATGCTTCTCGATATTCTTGACAAATATCCCGAATACAAGCATTTCCACTTCGACTCGCAGACAATGCCTATGCAGGATTATCTTGAAGTTTATCCCGAAAAGAAGGAAAAGCTTCAGAAATATATCAAAGAAGGCCGAATTGCAGTCGGTCCCTGGTTCTGTCTGCCCGATGAATTCACCGTCGGCAGCGAAGCTCTTATCCGTAACCTCCTTCTCGGCCACAAGCAGGGCAAGGAAATGGGCGGTATCAGCAAAACAGGTTACTCACCTTTTGGCTGGGGTCAGATTTCACAGCTTCCCCAGATTTATGCAGGTTTCGGCATCAACTTCGCTTCATTCTACAGAGGCATCAACGAATATAAGGCTCCCAAGTCGGAATTCTATTGGGAAAGCCCCGACGGTACACGCATCTGGGCATCGCGTCTTGCAAAGAGACCCCGCTACAACATCTGGTATGTTGTTCAGAGACCCGTTTACTTCAATCAGTCCGATGAAAACAACCGCGATATGCTCTGGAATCAGAACAACGGTATTTTCAAGCTGATTGACCGCGACTGGAAACTCGACTATCAGTACACACATCCGTTCTATGAGTATCACAGCGAAAATGTTCAGGCAAGAGCAGAACAGGCTGTCAAAGAGCAGGACAACGACTGGACAACAAGCCACCGTTTCTGGTCGGCAGGTCATGACTCATCCTGCCCCGACGCACGTGAAGTTCAGCTCATCAAAGACCTCAACGACGCACTTCCCGAAGCAGAAGTATTCCACAGCACTCTCCGCGAAATGGAGCAGGGCATTATTGATAACTTCGATCCCAACTCACCCGTTCTCAAGGGCGAAATGCGTGACCCGTACACAAAGGGCAGCGTAAGCGAGCTTTGCGGCTGGATTCTTTCCGCAAGAACATATATCAAGCAGGAGAACTTCGACACCGAAAGAAGACTCATCAACTATGCTGAGCCTTTTGCTGTTTTCGCAACTCTTTCGGGCGCACCCTATCCCCAGAATTTCATCGACCTTTCATATAACTATCTTCTCCAGAATCACGGCCACGACAGCATCGGCTCCTGCGGCAGAGACGTTGTTTATGAAGACGTTATGTCACGTTACAGACAGTCGAGAGAGCTTTCAATGTGCGTATTCGAGCGCGCATTTATGGACATCGCAGGCGACATTGACCTCAAGTCATTCAGCCGTGACGATGTAGCTGTTGTAGTATTCAACCCCGCTCCCTTCAAGAGAACAGAAACCGTTAACCTCAGAGTTGAAATCCCCGCAGAGTGGAAAGCAGACAGCTTTGAGATTCTTGACGTTGACGGCAAGACTGTCAAATATCAGATTCTTTCAACCAACAAGGCAAACGCACAGATTATCCAGAATCCCAACGATACTGCAAACGTTCTCCACACAGAGCAGTATCTTATTGCGGCAGAAATTGCAGATGTTCCCGCAATGGGCTACAAGACTCTCAAAATCCGTCCGCTTTACAATGTCCGCGCAACAACTCCCGTCACTCTCGTGCAGACAACCAATGTTATGGAAAACGAATATCTCAAAGTTTCGTTCAACCACAACGGTACATACAATGTCATCGACAAAGCTTCGGGCAAGGAATATAAGAACCTCGGCTTCTTCAAGGACAGCGGCGAAATCGGCAATCCCTGGCAGCACGTTGCTCCCGAATGCGACGAAACATTCACAACCCTCGGCGAGCAGGCAAGAATCACTCTCCTTCGTCAGGGCGAATTCGAAACCACATACAAAATTTCAATGCGCTGGGAACTTCCCGAAAAGAGAGCTTTTGACGAGAAGTCAAGAAGCGAGCACAAGCTTCCCGTTGATATTGAAAGCCTCGTAACACTCCGCAAGGGTGCAAAGTTTGTTGAGATTGAAACAACAATCAACAACCGTTGCGAGGATCACTATCTTCAGGTTGCATTCCCCACAGGAATCAAGGCAACCCATGCCGACGCTCAGGGTCAGTTTGACGTTGTTTCAAGACCCATCGCAAAGCCCGATTACTCACTCTATGATGAGCCTCCCATGACAGAGCATCCCATGAATTCGTTCGTAAGCATCAACGACGGCACAAACGGCGTTGCTCTTCTCAACACAGGTCTTAAGGCATACGAAGCTGCTGATGACGAGGACGGCACACTCTTCCTTTCACTCATCCGTGCTTATCCCCTCCGCATCTGCGTTACCAAGGATATGCAGAACTACAGCGACTGGGATAAGGGTTCACAGTGCATCGGCGTCAACACCTTCCGCTATGCGTTTATGCCTCATCAGGGCAACTGGGAGGATGCAAACGTATGGCAGGAAAGCGAACGCTTCAACCTCTATCTCACCGCAGGTCAGATTGCTCCCACAGCACACGGCAAGAACGGTCTCACCCACTCATTCATCGAGCTCGGCGAAGAAAATCTTACCGTCAGCGCAATCAAGAAGAGCGAAGACGGCGAAGGCTATATCATCAGACTCTTCAATCCCTCGGATAAGACAATCAAGAATAAGATTCGTCTTAACGGCGGCATAGCTCCCATTGAAAAGGCACAGTCACCCGTTGAAAGACAGATGGCAGAATTCGAGCTTCCCGCATATTCAGGCAAGAAGTGGAAGGATGTCAAACTTGTTACTCTTGAAGAACTTGACTCTGCTCCTCTCGCTATGGATGCCGACGGATTCGTTGATTTTGAAATCACAGGCAAAAAGATTCTTACAATTAAATTTATCGGCTGATAAAAGCATTCAACCCCTCCGATTTATTCGGAGGGGTTGTTTTTCATTTATTATTTATTTCTCAATCTTCACCTGAACGGGCTTGCGGTCTTTGAAATAAGTAACATATTCAAATCTGCATCTTTCCGCAATAGCGTAGCCTTCGTCGATTCCCGCACCCGTATGCTCGGTAAAATGAGCATCCGAACCAAGAGTGAGAAGCTCGCCGCCGAGTTCTCTGAAACGGCGGACATAGTTTTCAGTCGGCATCGTTTTGCCGATGGGCTGACGAAGCCCGCTGGTATTGATTTCGAGAGCCTTACCGTTTGCGATAAGTGTCTTGAAAATCTCATCGGTTATTTCATCATAACGGCTGAGGTCAACTTCATTTCTGCCGGCCTGAACGATATAACGCATAGGATATGTAAGGTGAGCAAGGGTATCAAAACCGTTCCACTTCGCAAGAATAAGCTCTTCCTCAAAATATCTATCAAGAAGAGAGTAAATCTCATCGAGCGGCATTTCCTTATAATTAAGATCACCAAAATCGGGCATTTCTCTGAGATTGTGAATCGAACCGATAACAAAATCGTACTCATATCTTGCAAGCGATTTTTCGGTAAGTTCAATATCATAGGTCGGCTGACCCATTTCAATTCCCCTGAGAATTCTGATTTTATCGGAATATTTTTCCTTTACGGAACAGATATCCTCATAACTTGTCTGCTGACGTGTGCCAAGATTGTGTCTTTCATAAAAATCAACATCAAAATGGTCTGTAAATGCTATTGTTGCAAGCTCATTTTTAATGCAGGATTCCGTCATTTCCGCTGCGGAATAATTGCCGTCAAACGAGCTTGATGTGTGCATATGAAGGTCAATTCTGTTTTTATAAATCGCCATTGGTATCACCTTATTTTAAAAATTCCTTTATCTTTTCAAGATTCTTTTCAGCAACCGCTCTGCCCATGTCATATACTCTCTGAAGCTCATCGGGGTCACGCTCTGTTCTGCTGATTCCGAGGTCGGTTTCGGGTCTGATAACAAAAACCTCGCCCGCTGCCTCTTTTTTCAGAATATAGTCGATGGTTTCGTTATATTCAGTGTGCCTGCTTTGCATTGTTTTAGCAATCTCAGGATAATCTTTGAGCACATATTTCATCAGCTTTGCAGCAGAGCTCGGTTTCTTCACAAATCCGAGAGGCTGAGTGAGGATTACAACATTTCTGTCGTAGCCTATGCTTTCAAAATACTGAATAGGAACGGAGTCTGCAATTCCGCCGTCAAGCAGTTTTCTTCCGTTGATTTCAACAATTTTTGAAACAAGCGGCATAGACGCCGATGCTCTGAAATATTCGAGCGCATCTTCCCCCGCTTCATCAGAATTGATATAAACAGCCTTGCCTGTTTCAACATCCGTGCAGACAACATAAAAATCCATCGGATTATCAATATAAGCTTGCGTATCAAAGATATCAAGCTCATTCGGAACTGTGTGATAGCAGAATTCCGCACCGAAAAGATCGCCCGTTTTTATCAGTGAACGGAAACTGCAGAATCTTGGGTCCTTTGCAAAACGTTTGTTATAGCGGATAACCCTGCCCGCCTGCCTTGACTTGAAATTACATCCAAAAGCCGCACCTGCGGAAACGCCGATTGCGCCATCAAATTCTATTCCGTTTTCAAGAAAAACATCAAACACACCGGCGGTAAACATACCACGCATTGCGCCGCCTTCCATTATAAGTCCTGTTTTCATTCCGATTTAAGCTCCTGCATCGTCACATCTTCTTTCTCATACTGAGAAACATATTTATCCTGATAGTAATTTTCTATTGAAGTTTCCATTGTGCCATCGGGAGCGATATTCATAACGGTGCAGCCTCTCTGCGAGCCGAGCTTATAAATGCCGACATAAGCAAGATAGTCAACGCTGTACGAATATGCAAGATCTATACCCTTATAGTTAAGCGAGAAATTGTTGAGGTGGTCATGACCGCAGAAAACGCTGTCAGTGCTCTGCATTTCAACCATTGTTTCAAAGAAATTATCCTCATAAATTCCGTGATAAACAATCTTTCCGCTTTCACCCGCGGTGCCATAATTCCACTTTACATTTTCTGTGTCGGCATAACCGTTTGCTGCATATTCATCCCACGCAGTTTTGTATTCCGCAAAGGGAACGTGAAGAAATACGGTTGATTTGGGATTGAGCGCTGTCGGGTTATTCTGTAAAAACTGACTGTCGCTTGATGCATAATGCTTCATCTTGTTGCTTTCCTGATTTGCCTTTACGGTTTCTCCGTACCACTCAATCTGATTCTCGTGCACACTGTCATATTTCCAGAAAATGCCAAAGATATCGCCATCAACATATGAATGCGAATCAACAGTAAAAATCGAGCGGGTGATAACTCCGTTTGAATTAACTATGTTGAACACCTGATTGCCGTAGCCGTCAACGCCCTCTGCACCATCTCGCATAAGGCAATGAGGATACTGCTCATAAAATGCAGTTATATCGTCACGTCCGTAATAGCTGTAAGCTTCTGTATCATGGTTGCCGTAGCAAGCAGTCCAGTAAACTCCGAGAGTTTCCATAAGCTCTGCAAAAAGCTTTGCACCCGATTTATTGTTGAATGTGCCTGCCTGGAAAGGTACGGGATAAGCGATATCACCCGAAGCAACAACGAAATCAGGCTTTTCCGCGGTAATCATCGCCGCAACCGCATTGAGTGCCATTGCATCTTTTTTGGCTGACATCCAGCCGCCACCAAGATGGATATCAGTCAACTGCATAACCTTGAGTCCTCGGTCGGAATAAATGTTCCAAACGCCGTCATCAACATTTTCAATTTTAAGTTCTTCTGTTTCGACAGGTGAAAAGCTCTTTGCTTTTTTGATATTCTTATTGAGTCCGACAACAGTAATAACCGTTGTGATTCCGATAAAAGCAATAAGCACTGCCATAAACGCAGCGAAAATTCTGCGAAATATTTTCTTTTTCATCTTCTCCCTCCAAAAAGCAACGGCGCAGCTTTTCTGCGGCTGCGCCGATAGCAATTAACTTACCCCAAAATAGCTGTAATGCTGAAATAGATATACTTAAAGAAAGCAGCAATCTTTTCGAGAGCGTCAAACTCATTGCCGTGAAGAGTAAATCTTGCATCAAATGCAGGATCGTCACCGTAATAACCTCTGTAAGAAATAACCTCTGTTTCGTATTCGGTTGTGCCTTCCTTGATATCGATGATGCGCACGCCTCTTCCTTCGTCACCGTAGGAACCGAAGCCTGCACCGGGAGTATTCACAAGGTCAACGCCCTTATATTCTACCTCAAATGAGTTCTTGTGGTCGTGACCGAAGAACATTGCAACAACATCGCCCTGATTGACAATTGCATCAAACTGACCGCCGTTTACGGTTGAGGGACAGGGTGATTCATGAAGAACGCCCTTTCTGTTGTTTTCAGGATTGAGTGCATAAAATTTATCATTATGTCCGACTGCACCTTCAGTTCCTTCGGGAACTTCAAGAAATGCATCATAAATCTCATTAACGATGATGTGCTGGAACATCATTGAAGGAACAACCTCGCCACCGTTCTGAGCCTTGAGTTCGTTTGACTTGTTGACATACCAGTCAATCTGGTCCTTGTGAACATAATCGTAACCGCCGTTTTCTTCGTCATACATATTGGAATCGAACATCCAGAGGTTATATGCAATTTTGCTTGCATCCTTTGATGAATAAACGGGAAGATTATATGTACCGCAGCCGTAAAGAGCATCACCCTCATCAACGATAAGGCAGTTATCATATTCCTGGTAAATTGCCGCCTGTTCTTCCTTTGAAACAAGCTGCTCTGCATCGTGGTTACCGAAAACAACTGCAACAGGAACGCCAAGTTCTTCAAAAATTGACATAAATCTGCCGATTGCAGCTTCAACAAGAAGAAGGTCTGCGCTATGGATTCCGACTGATGAACTGCCTGCAGAAATATTGTCACCGGTAAGAACGATGAGATCGGGCTTCTGCTCGGAAATGACAGACTTAAAGAAATCGGTTACGATTCCGGGAAGGAAGGGTCCGTCCTGAATATCGGAAATCTGCATAATGCGGAATTTACCGTCGCTGTTGAACTGAAGCTTGTTGTCTGCATTCTGTGCGGATGCACCTGCAGGAAGAAGCATCGCGAATGCAAGCACCAAAACAAGCATAACCGAAATAAACTTTTTCATTGGTAATCTCTCCTTTAAATATTTATCAAAGATTTCTTTAATATTATAACACTCCTCGGAGCTGTCAACAAGAATTAATTTAAATTCGGTGTTGTGCACAAAATGATTTTGATAATTTTGGGAGTAATGCATAGGAAAAGTATGGCAATTTCCATTTACAAAATCGTTGTAAATATGGTAAAATAGTATGAATAGGAGAATTTTTATGGATATTTTAAAATTTATTCTGGCGGTGATTATGGTGCCAATCAATCTTTTCAACTTTATTTTCGGAGGTTACGCTTACCCTGCTGTCAGCCGTGACGGAGGATATCTTTTCTGCCATTTCGTCGGCAACGGTCCGGGCGAAGAAAGAATTCACTTCGCACTCAGCAAAGACGGCTATAACTTCAGACCGCTCAACAACAATGAGCCTGTCATACTTCAGACAAAAGGCAAACAATGTGTGCGTGATCCTTACATTCTCAAAGGTGAGGACGGATTTTTCTACATAATCGGCACGGATATGAAGTGCGAGGAAGGCTGGACCTCAAACCACGCTCTGGTAACTTGGAAATCTGCTGACCTTGTTAACTGGACAGACGAAACAATAATCGATATCCGTGATTTCGGAGGCGAATTTGCAAACACAACCCGCGCCTGGGCTCCTCAGGCAATATGGGATGCTGAAAAGCAGGCATATATGGTCTACTGGGCAAACTCGACAGTCGAAAACGATGTTGCTGCAATGTATTATGCCCACACAACCGATTTCAAAACGATGACTTTGCCGCAACTTCTTTATGAAAGACCCGGAATCCAGACAATCGACGGCGACATAACATTCAACGAAGACAACGGATATTATTATCTCTACTTCAAGCACGACGAGGACCAGACAATCGCTTATGTCAAGTCGAAGTCGCTCACGGGTCCCTATGAAGAGCCGAGCGTTGTTGTTTCGCTTTCACCTCACGGCGTTGAGGGAAGCTCAATGTATAAAATCACGGGCACGGATTCGTGGATAATGATAATGGACGAATACGGTACGGGCAATTATTTTATGCAGCAGACGACGGATATGGAAAATTTCAGACCCGTCAAAAACAGCAATTTCAGCTTTGATGGTGTCAGACCCCGCCACGGCTCGATTGTTGCAATTTCGGACGAAGAATGCGACAGACTTATTGAAGCATTCGGCATAGCAGAATAAATAGTTTGAATTTTGGAGGATATATTAATGAAATGTGCAATTTACGGTGCAGGCTCACTCGGCACAGTACTCGGAGCATATATGACCAAAAACGGCGTTGATGTTGAGCTCGTCAACCGCAACAAGGCTCACGTTGCCGCACTTAACGAAAAGGGCGCGCACATCACCGGCACGGTTGAAATGACCGTTCCCGTAAAAGCAATTACACCCGATGAAATGAGTGGAAAATACAGCGTTATTTTCCTTATGACAAAGCAGCTTTTCAATGCTGAAGTTGTCACATTCCTCAAGCCTTTCCTCACCGAAGACGGCGTTATCGTAACTCTTCAGAACGGTATCCCTGAGCCCGGAATCGCCGAAATCGTAGGCAAAGAACACACTATGGGATGTGCCGTTGAATGGGGCGCAAACCTTGCCGCACCCGGCGAATGCGTTCTGACAAGTGAACCCGACAGTCTTTCATACCATATGGGTAAAATGGACGGAATCACAGATGAGCAGGTGGCAAGAGTAACCGAGCTTCTCGAAAAGATGTGCCCCGTTCACTTTGAAGAAAATCTTATCGGTACAAGATGGTCAAAGCTTCTCATCAACGCAACATTCTCAGGCCTCGGCACTGTTATGGGCGGCACATTCGGCACTGTTACGGGCGACGCATATGCACGCAAGGTTGCAATCCGTTGTGTGAAGGAATGTATTGATGTCGGTCACGCAGCAGGAGCTGAATTTGCACCTGTTCAGGGCAAAAACATTACAAGCCTTTTCTATTATAAAAACGCATTCAAGCGTAAAATCGGCGAGCTTCTCATTCCCATCGCAATGAAGAAACATGTTGATATCATCCCCTCAATGCTTCAGGACCTTCGTAACGGCAAACCCTGCGAAGTTGATGCAATCAACGGCGTTGTTTGCGAATGGGGCAGAAAATGCGGTGTTCCCACACCTGTCAACGACAGAATCGTTGAAATCATCAAAAAGGAACAGTCGGGCGAGCTTAAACTCGAACAGTCTAACATCAAATTGTTTGAAGATTTAATCAAATAAAAATTCTCCTTGACAAATATTTCTCCACGGGTTTATACTTAACGAGAATATTATGTAAAGGAGGCGAGCACAATGATGAATATGAATCATGGTTATACGAAAGTGTTGTGCCCGCAGTCCGTGTAATATTGCGGTATTATTAAAAGACAAACAGCGCTTTCTTCGACCGAAAGCGCTGTTTTTGTTTTCTCTGCACACTTATTATATCATAAAGAAAAAATAAATACAAGACTGTTATCAACAAGGCAAATGGTATAAAATTACATTTAAGGTGGTGACTCCTTATGGGTAAGAAAAAAGAAAAATCCCCCAATCCCCTGAAACACGAAAAAGGTAAATTTCCAAAACATCTGATGCTTGCACTTGACAAAGCGGGTCTTGACACAAAAGACCTTATTTACTGCTGTACGGGCGATATGGATAACGAAGCCTGCTACTGCTCTGCGTGGCTCAGTTTCGACAGCAAGGGACTTTACATAGCAATGGGTGACGAAGAAGAAATAAAGTCAAAGCGAAAAAACAAAAGGGAAAGACCCGAGCCTGAATTCACCATAAAAAGCATACAGAGCATTCCCATTGACGAAATCGATTCTCTGGAAGCGGAAAGATATGTTTCAACGGGCAGACTGATAATGATAAAAGACGGCGAGCATTCAAGCCTTGTCCGTTTTTCCGTAGGAAAAATCGCCCAATTTGAAAATTTTGTAAGAGCTTTCAATTCCTACAAGGAGAATGGTGTAGCTGAAATTCCAACTTCTCCCGAACCCGAAGAAAAGAAGTGCAACAAATGCGGCAAGCCCTGCCCTCCCGACAAGGATTTTTGCCCCAAATGCAACAAAAAGTCATCAACCGCATTAAGACTTTTTAAATTCTTCGGCGGATACATTCCGCAGATTATACTGATTATCGTAATTATGCTCCTCGGTTCCGCGGTGAATGTATTTATTCCGCAGATAAGCACCCGTTCGTTATTTGACGATGTTCTTGCAAATCCGAACGGTCTGCCCGCCGCAGAACTGATAAAAGCTCTCGGTGTGCTTGTGCTCTCAATTTTCGGAGTCAGGCTTCTCAACACGGTTCTGACCGTCATTCAGCAATATGTTACCGCGGCAATCATGCCGAAGGTCGTTTATGACATAAAGCTGAAAATATTCAACGCGATGCAAAGACTGTCGGTAAATTTTTATTCATCAAAACAGACGGGTTCGCTTATGGAGCGTGTTGTGCGCGACGCAAACAACATTTATTGGTTTTTTATTGACGGTGTTCCTGCGCTTATTATCGACACGGCAACGATTATCGGCGTTGTTGCAATTATGTTTGTAATGAGCTGGAAGCTTTCGCTCATCACAATCGGTGCAATGCCCGTGATTTTCCTTTGTCTTTTCTTCGGCGACAAGGTTTTTCGCAGACTTCATCACAGAAGCTGGCTTTACGGCGCAAGAGTTTCTGCGATGGTCAGCGACAACATCAACGGTCAGCGTGTTATCAAAGCGTTTTCAAAGGAAGACGATGAATACGAACGCTTCAGCAAGCTCAGCGGTGAGCACACAAAAGCCGACCTCAAGCTTTCTCTCACCGAAGCAACCGTATTCCCGATCCTCGAGATTTTTGTTATGGGACTGTCAACCGTCGTGCTCGGATTCGGCGGTGTTATGGTTGCAAAAGGTGAACTTACAACAGGTACTCTTCTGAGCTATATTGTTTACCTGGAAATGCTTCGCGGTCCGTTTGATTTTCTTTCGTGGATATCAAACTGGTGGGCAAGATGCGCCGATTCGGCACAGCGTGTGTTTGAAATCTGCGATGCAAAGCCCGATATTACAGAAAAAGAAAACGCAGTAAGTTTTGACAAACTCCGAGGCGACATTAAGATTAACGAGCTTGAGTTCGAATATGAACCCGCAAGACCCGTTATCAAGAAGCTCAGTCTGAGCGTTAAAGCGGGCGATATGCTCGGCATCGTCGGCAAAACAGGTGCAGGCAAAACAACAATCGCCAATCTTATTGCAAGACTCTACGATGCAAAGGAAGGCAATGTTAAAATTGACGGTATCGATGTAAAGGATTTAAAACTGACAGAGCTTCGCCGCAACATCGGTCTTGTTTCGCAGGATATCTATCTTTTCATTGGTTCGATTGCCGATAACATCCGCTACGCAAAACCTGATGCCACAATGGATGAAGTCATTGCCGCTGCAAAGGCTGCATCGGCACACGATTTCATTATGAAACTTCCCGATGCATACGAAACCCGTGTGGGCGCTGGCGGTCAGAAGCTTTCGGGCGGCGAAAGGCAGAGAATTTCAATCGCGCGAACAATAATCCAGAATCCCAAAATTCTTATTCTTGACGAAGCAACGGCAGCGATGGATACCGAAACCGAACGCAACATTCAGTATTCACTCACTCAGCTTAAAGAAGGCAGAACCACAATTGCAATCGCCCACCGTCTTTCAACGCTCAGGGATGCAGATTATCTTGCAGTAATCGAAGACGGAAAAATTATTGAATACGGCACATTCCAAGAACTTATAAAGCAGAAAGGCGAATTCTACAAGCAATATAAAATCCAATCCGAAGCTCTCAAAACAATCGGTATCGGCACGGGAGTGCAGACCGATGTGAAGGAGGATGAAGCATAATGAAAGAAAACGGAACAGCGAACACAATTTCACCTGAATCGCTGAAAACAGAATATGTGACACCTGATAACTGCATTTTTTCAAAAAGCAAAAACGGGTTTCTCTCGGCAACCGTAAACGGCAAAGAATACGGCAGGGTAATCCTCACCCGCGCACTTCCTCTTGTGATGCCGAATGACTACATCTGCATTTCAGATATCGAGAAAAATGAAATCGGAATTATTGAACATATAAATGTTTTTTCAGCTGAACAGCAGTCGCTCATCAATGAAGAACTCGGCCAGCGTTATTACTGCCCCGTCATCACAAAAATCGAATCAATAAAAGAAAAGATGGGTCATTTCTATTTTGATGTTATGATAGGTGATTTCAAAAAATCGTTTGCGGTCAGAGATATTTCAAAGAGCATCCGTCAGCACGGCGATGCGATTGACCTTATCGACATTGACGGCAACCGATTCCGTATCCTTGATTTTGATTCAATACCGTCAAAAAGCAGAAAAAAGCTTGAACCCTATCTTTATTGATTTTTACGCTCTTTTGAAAGAGGTGATAATTTATGCAAACCAAAGCGGTTTTTGACCTTACGCAGAGCGGCGATTTGTGCAAGGGCGAGATTGTTTTTGAAGACGGAACAATTTCTGCCTTTGTTAACAGCAAAACGGTTTTTGAACGCTCAATCGAAGGCATCGGCGAGCTTATGCAACGCACCTATGTAGGCTGCGGAACGCTTGAGCTTATTCCCGAAGGCGAAAATGCAGAAATGGCGGACAGCATACCCGTCTGCCGTTTTTCGATGAGCTGCGTTGAAGAAATCGGTGAATTCTGCAAGGTTGTTAACCATTACATAAGAACAGGCGAAGAAACGGAGCTTTCACGCGAGGACTTCAGAGTATGTCCGAAATGCGGCAGACATTTCGCAAAAGGAATGGACGTCTGCCTTTTCTGCGTTGAGAAAAGCTATCTTATAAAACGCACTGTGGGAATGATAAAGAATTATCTCCCCGCACTTGCCTTCTCCGGAATACTGCTGACCCTGGCAACCGCATCTTCAGCGCTTCTTCCCGTTCTCAACGCAAAGCTCCTTGACGGTTATTTCAACAACCCGTCAGTTTCAGGCGAAGAGGCGGTAAAAGGCGTCGTTTCAATCGTTCTTCTTATCGGACTGACTCAGATTATCGGTCAGGTGCTAAAGCTTTTCAGCCTGAGAAAAACTAACCGTGTCAGTGCAAATATGCTCAATGACATGAGAATAATGATGTATGACAAGGTGCAGAGGCTTTCGCTCTCATCGATGTCAAAAAAGACGGCGGGCGACCTTATGAAACGAGTGACGCGCGACACCGAAACCGTCAAACGCTTCATCACCGAGCAGGGTATGTATGCAATTGAAAAACTGATTATGTTCATTGCAATTCTCATTATTCTTATCAGCATCAGTCCTCTGCTCACATTTCTTGTTTTTGTTCCCGTTCCGCTTGTTATTTACGCAATCAGAAGCTTCTGGAATTTCATCAGATACAGATACGAGAGGCAATGGAGATGCGATTCGCGTTCGAATTCAATTCTCCACGATATCGTAAGAGGCATAAGAGTTGTCAAAACCTTCGGCAGTGAGGACAGAGAAATTGAGAAATTCGACAGAGTCTGCAAACGGCTTGCCGATGTTTCAATAAGCAACGAACAGACCTGGGCAAAAGTTTTTCCGTTTCTCTCGTTCTTTATGGGAATCGGTGAATTTTTCGTGCTCTATTTCGGCGGCAGAATGGTTATCGAAGGAACCATCTCTCTCGGCGAATTGCTCGAATTCACGCTTTTCCTCGCTTATATCTATCAGCCGCTCCGCTGGATTTCAACGCTCCCCCGCCGACTCGGCGAGGTTGCAACAAGCCTTATCAAGATTTTTGAAATTCTTGATGAAAAAGACGGACTTGAGGATGACGAAAAACTCGTTCCCGCAAAGCTCGACGGCGACATCGTTTTTGAAAATGTCCGTTTCGGATACAAGGCATATGAGCCCGTGCTCAAGGATATCAGTTTCACCGTAAAACAAGGTGAAATGATCGGTCTGGTGGGTCATTCGGGAGCAGGCAAATCCACCCTCATAAATCTTATAATGCGGCTTTACGACGCTGACGAAGGCACAATATCCGTCGGCGGTACAGATATAAAAAATATGAGTCAGAGCCAATACAGAGAAAAAATAGGCGTTGTTTTCCAGGAAACTTTCCTTTTCGCGGGCACTGTTTATGACAACATTGCATATGCCCGTCCGAATGCAACTCCGGGTGAAATCGTAGCCGCCGCCAAAACGGCAAATGCCCATGAATTTATAATGAAGCTTCCCGACGGATATAATACCGTTGTCGGCGAGGACGGTCATAATCTTTCAGGCGGCGAAAGACAGAGAATTTCGATTGCGCGTGCGGTGCTCCGCAACCCGGAAATCCTTATTCTTGATGAGGCAACGAGTGCACTCGACCCCGAAACCGAGGGAATAATTCAGGATGCACTTGCGAAGCTTATCAAAGGACGCACCACTTTCGCAATTGCTCACAGACTTGCTACTCTGCGCAATGCCGACAGACTTATCGTTATCGAAAAAGGCAGGATTGCTGAAACAGGCACTCACCGTGAGCTTCTGCTCGAAGATGGCATCTACGCAAAGCTTGTTATGGCTCAGCGTCAGACTGCAAAACTGACCAACAAACAGGTCGGATAATTATATTTTTCAAAAAAGTATAAGTTTACAAAAAGTTCACAATTTAAATATCACATTTTGTCGATTACAAGTGTTTTATTTATAGGGATAATATCAAATATTATCGGAAGGAGGGGTTTCTGTGTGTGCGGTAACCGCTCAATATAATGATGAATTACGGCATATTGAATATGCGGTTGAAAAATACAGTCAGATGCTTTTTCGCATTTGTTACAGCATTCTTAATAATAAATATGATGCTGAAGATGCTCTCCAGGAAACCTTCTTGAAATATATGCTCAAGGCACCGCTTTTCAAAGATTCCGACCACGAAAAAGCCTGGCTGATAAAAGTTGCAACCAACATCAGCAAAAATATGTGTCGCTTCAATGCACGCCATGCTGTTGAAAATCTTGATGATCTGAAAGGCATCGGCATCAGAGATGCAGACAAAGATCTTTTTGAATTGATAATGCATCTGCCTACAAAGTACAAAATCGTGCTTGATTTGTATTATATCGAAGGCTACAAGGCAAATGAAATTGCCGATATCACCAACACATCACCCGTAACAGTGCGCAAGCGTCTTCAGTACGGACGTAAACTGTTGAAAAAAGAGTTTGAAAGGAATGATTTGAATGAAAACGAGTAACCACATTAATGAATACAAAAGAATTATGAACTGCATTGATGTTGATAATTCGGTCAAACAGCAAATCATCACAAACTGCGCCCGATACAGCACGATGAAAAAAATCAGAGCAGGCAAATACAAAATAACCGCAGTCATTAAAGAAAAGTCAACTGAAAATTTCTGAATCATTTCCTATCTCCTTGATTTGTAAAAGAACCGTCGCTTTCTGCGGCGGTTCTTTTTTTTATATGGAGGCTTTAGTTTCAAAAATCCAATTCAAAATTTGTATAATATTACCAAAACGGAGGATAAAAAGATGAAAGAACCTATGTTCTACAGGTTTATCAGGCGTCCGCTCGGAGCCGCTTTCAAGGCAATTTTTAAACCGACAATCGTCGGAAAGCGTTATATTCCCGAAAGCGGAAGAATCATTCTTGCAGGCAACCACACAAATTATCTCGACTGCATTCTCGTCGGATGCGCCACAAAAAGATGCGTTCATTTCCTTGCGAAAGACGAGCTTATGAAAGGCCCTTTAAAAATAATTTTCAAAGGACTTGGCATTATTCCCGTCAACAGAAGAACAAAAGACAAGGCCGCATTCGAATCCGCAATTACAACCCTCAACGATGAAAAACTTATCGGCATTTTTCCTGAAGGCACAATCAACAGAACCGATGACATCATTATGCCGTTCAAATTCGGCGCAGTTAAAATGTCACGCGATGCAAAAACAGACATTGTGCCGTTTGTAATTACAGGAAAATACAAGGCATTCGAAAGAAGCGTCAAAATCAGATTCTTTGAGCCTTTGAAGCCCGACACAAACCTTGAAGAAGCAAACGAAAGACTTATGAAAATCGTATCTGATGAACTTAAAAAGGAGAAAATTAAAAAATGAGAAAAAAACCCGAGGAAAGAGAGCTTGGTTATAAACTTCTCACACCTCTGATGAGAGCAGCATTCAAGCTTTATTATTCGCCCGAAATCATCGGTGCGGAAAAGATTCCCGATGACTGTTCAATTGTTATCGCCGGCAATCATAAACACGTTTACGACCAATGCTTAACAATAATGGCAACCAAAAGAGTCATTCATTATATGGCAAAAAAAGAATATTTTGACGGTTGGCTCGCTCCCCTTTTCAGAGCTGTGGGATGCATCCCCGTTGACCGTTCAAGAAAAGACTTTTCGAGTGCCATGTCAGCAATGAAAGTTCTGAAAAAAGAAGGCGCAATCGGTATCTTCCCTGAAGGAACAAGAAACAAAACAGACGATTTCCTTCTCCGCTTTAAGACAGGTGCTGTTTCAATGGCAAAGAAAACCGATTCATACATAGTTCCCTTCGGTCTGACAGGAGACTACAAATTTCGCAGTAAAAATCTGACAATCCGTTACGGCGAACCTTTCAAGGTCGGCGATATGACTGTTGAAGAAGCAAACGACAAGCTTCGCAGAGAGGTTGAGCGTCTTATGCTCGAAAATCTCAACAACGAAGAAGAAAACCTTAAACATGCTTAACTAATCAGGAGAGAAGAAATGAGAATAGGTATGGATGTCGGCTCAACCACTCTCAAGTGCGTTGCAATCGACGATAATAACAACATAGTTTACAAAGCATACGAGCGCCACTATTCAAAAATCGCAGAAAAAAGCGCTGCAATGCTTTCGGAAATCATCAGCAAACATCCTCAGTTTGAGAAATCCTCACTGACCGTTTCAGGCTCCGCGGGTATGGGCTTTGCAACTGCACTGGGTCTTGAATTCGTGCAGGAAGTTTATGCATCTAGAGTCAGCGTTTCCCGTCTTCTTCCCGGCACAGATGCAGTTATCGAGCTTGGCGGCGAGGATGCAAAAATCCTCTTTTTCACCGGCGGAGTTGAGGTTCGTATGAACGGCTCTTGCGCGGGCGGCACGGGTGCATTCATTGACCAGATGGCATCGCTTCTCGGCGTTGATCCGACGGAAATGAACACGCTTGCAGAAAGCCACGAAAAAATTTATTCAATCGCATCAAGATGCGGTGTTTTTGCGAAATCGGATATTCAGCCCCTTCTCAATCAGGGCGCAAGAAAAAACGACATTGCCGCAAGTATTTTTACAGCGGTTGTCAATCAGACTGTTGCAGGTCTTTCTCAAGGCAGAAAGATTGAGGGCAATGTTGTTTACCTCGGCGGCCCTCTTTACTTCCTTTCGGAGCTTCGCAAGGCATTCGATAAAGGTCTGGGAGTTACAGGCATTTGCCCCGAAAACGGACTTTATTTCGTTGCTCTCGGTGCAGCATATTCATCCGAAGGCACAATACTCGACATGAAGGATGTCACCAAAAAAATTGCAAATGCGAAGGAAAGCGGCGAATATCTCGGCGCAACTCCTCTTTTTGTAAACGAAAAAGAATATGACGAATTTGCCGCGCGCCACGCAAAGAACACAGTTAAAACCGATGTTGCAATTCAAAAGGGCGAAGAGGTTTACATCGGCATTGACGCAGGTTCAACAACCGTCAAAGCGGCTGTTATCAATAAAAACGGCGAAATCGTTACAAGCAGATATATGCCCAACAGCGGCGATCCCGTTTCACTCATCAAGAAATTCCTTGTTGAATTTTATGAAGAATTTCCCGATGCAGTTGTTGCATCGAGTGCGGTTACGGGTTACGGCGAAGACATAATCAAAAATGCATTTGCAGTTGATTTCGGTCTTGTTGAAACTGTTGCACATTTCACAGCAGCAAAGAAATTCAAGCCCGATGTCGATTTCATCATTGATATCGGCGGTCAGGACATCAAGTGCTTCAAAATAAGAAACAATGCAATCGATAACATTTTCCTCAATGAAGCCTGCTCTTCAGGCTGCGGCTCTTTCCTTCAGACATTCGCTGCTGCCTGGGGTTACGGAATTGAGCAGTTCTCAAAGCTCGGTCTTTTTGCAGACAGACCCGTTGACCTCGGCTCACGCTGCACCGTGTTTATGAATTCATCCGTTAAGCAGGCACAGAAAGACGGCGCAACAATCGAAAATATTTCCGCAGGTCTTTCGATCAGCGTTGTCAAGAATGCGCTCTATAAGGTTATCAGAGCATCAAGTGCCGACGAACTCGGTAAGAACATAGTTGTCCAAGGCGGTACTTTCCTCAACGATGCTGTACTTCGTGCATTCGAGCAGGAAATCGGCAGAAATGTTGTTCGTCCCGCTATCTCCGGTATTATGGGTGCTTACGGCGCGGCTCTCTACTCAATGGAAAGAGCAACCTCAAAAAGCACTCTTATCTCCGCAAAAGAGCTTGAAAGCTTTGAACACAAGGTTAAGGCTGTCACTTGCGGAAAGTGCAGCAACAACTGCCGTCTGACCGTCAACACCTTCTCCTCGGGCAGAAGTTTCATCGGCGGCAACAGATGCAGTAAGCCTCTTGCAAAAGCCAATATCCAGGCAGGCGACAATATGTTTGATTATAAGCGAGAGCTTCTTTCAAAATATGCACCCGTTAAGGGTAAGAGAGAAACAATCGGTCTGCCGATGGGACTGAATATGTTTGAGCTTCTCCCCTTCTGGCACACCTTCTTCACAACTCTCGGATTCGGAATTGCCCTCTCTGAAAAATCAACGAGAGACCTTTACGTTTCGGGTCAGCACACAATCCCTTCGGATACCGTCTGCTACCCTGCAAAGATTCTTCACGGTCATATCGAATCGCTTATTGCGCAGGATGTGAAAAACATTTTCTATCCCTGTATGACATATAACCTCAATGAAAATCTCGGTGACAACCACTACAACTGCCCTGTTGTTGCTTATTATCCCGAAGTTATCCGTTCAAACGTAAGCGATCTTAAGAAAATCAACTTTATGTGGGATTACGTCGGTCTGCACAGACCCAAGGATTTTGCAAAGAAAATTCACGGTATTCTCAGCGCACATTTCAGCGGAATTTCCAAATCCGAAGTCAAAGCGGCGGCAGACAAGGCTTATGCCGAATACAACGAATTCATGAATAAAATCCATGTCAAGGGTATGGAATACTTTGAAAAAGCAAAGAAAGCCGACAGACCTGTTATTGTTCTTTGCGGCAGACCTTATCACCTTGACGAGGAAATCAACCACGGAATCGATAAGCTCATCTGCGAATGCGGTGCAACCGTCATCACCGAGGACAGTGTAAGCCCCCTTGTTGAGAAGTTCCCCACAACAGTTCTCAATCAGTGGACATATCATTCAAGACTCTATGCAGCGGCAAAATATGTTGCAAAGAAGAATGATAAGGATCTCAACATTGTTCAGCTCGTTTCGTTCGGCTGCGGCGTTGACGCAATCACAACAGACGAAATGAGAACAATCCTTGAAAAAGACGGTAAGATTTATACACAGATTAAAATTGATGAAATTTCAAACCCCGGCGCGGTTAAAATCAGACTCCGCAGTCTGTTTGCCGCAACAGGAAGATAAGGAGGTGCAATTATGAGCAAAAAAATTATTGAGGACAGAGTTGAATTTACCAAAGATATGATGGATTACACCATTCTTGCACCAAATATGCTTGAAATCCATTTCAACCTCCTCATAAACATTTTCGGTCAGTACGGCTACAAAGCAGAACTTCTTAAAAACGACGGCAGAACAGTTGTTGACGAGGGTCTCAAATATGTTCACAACGACACTTGCTACCCTGCTCTGCTTGTTATCGGTCAGCTTATAGATGCACTTAACTCAGGCAAATATAATCCCGACAAAACCGCTCTGCTCATCACTCAGTCAGGCGGCGGATGCAGAGCATCAAACTACATTCATCTTCTCAGAAAAGCGCTTAAGAAAGCGGGTTATCCGCAGGTGCCCGTTATCTCGCTCAACCTTTCGGGTCTTGAGAAAAACAGCGGCTTTAAAATCCGCCTTTCAATGGCTCTCAAGATGCTCTCCGCAGTTATCTACGGCGACCTGATTATGCTTCTGAAAAATCAGATCGAGCCTTACGAAGTCAACAAAGGCGATGCCGCAAAACTCACTCAGAAATGGATTGACGAGTTGAGTGCAGAGATGCAGAGAGGCAAAGGATATTCATTCTTTGAAATCAAAAAGACTCTCCCGAAAATCACCGAGAGCTTCTCGAAAATTCCTCTTGATAAGAGCATATCCAAAACGAAAGTTGGCGTTGTAGGCGAAATTTATGTTAAGTATTCACCGCTTGCCAACAACCACCTTGAAGAATTCCTTTTCGGTCAGGACTGCGAGGTTATGGTGCCCGGACTTCTCGGATTCATCAACTTCAAGGTCGACAACCGACTTGAGGATATCAAGCTTTACGGAGGCAACCCCTTCAAGAAAATCGCAATGAGATTTGCGATGTGGTATCTTTCAAAGATTGAAAAGAATCTTCTTGATGCAGCAAAGGCATACGGTGATTTCAATGTGCCCGCACCCTATGCGCACATCAAGGAAATCTGCACCAAGATTATCGGACCCGGATGCAAGATGGGCGAAGGCTGGCTTCTTACCGCCGAAATGATGGAACTTATCGAGAGCGGTTACGGCAACATCGTCTGCGCACAGCCTTTCGGATGCCTGCCCAATCACATCGTTGGTAAGGGTATGATCAGAAAGCTCAAAGAAATGTATCCGCAGTCAAATATTGTTCCCATCGACTATGACCCCGGCGCAACCAAGGTTAACCAGGAAAACAGAATCAAGCTTATGCTTGCCATTGCAAAAGAAAATTCAGGCTGCACCGGCAACTGCTCCTGCTGTTCAAACCATCACTAAAATAAATGAATCCCCGTCAAAACGATTCCGTTTTGACGGGGATTATTATTTTATTGTATATCTTTTTGAAAATCGCAGCCTTTACAACCACTGCAACCGCCAGAGCAAGAGCACGAATTCTTGCCCTTTTTACGGTTTCTGACTGACGTGATGATGATTGCAAAGAAGATAACGGCAATTACTGCCGCAACCGCAAAAGTTGCAAAATTCACACTTTTCACTCCTTTTTATTTTGTCTTTATGTACTTGTTTTTTCTGAAAATAAAGTAGATGAACACCACAAGCACTGCAATTGCCGCCGCTGTGCCGAGTGTAAATCCTGCACCGCTGAAAAACATTCCGAACTGATAAAACATAAGCGAAACGGCATAAGCAAAAACAGTCATATAACCAATCGCTGCTGCAGTCCATTTGCCGCTGTTCATCTCTTTTCTGATTGCACCCATAGCCGCAAAGCAAGGGGCACAAAGAAGGTTGAACACCATAAACGAGAATGCGCTGAAGGGGTTGCCACCGAAGAATTCCTGACCGATGATTGCAAGAGAGCCTTCGCCCGACTCAATCATTTCAAAAGCGAGGTCTGCATTTGCCATTGATGAAAGCGAACCAAACACGCCGACAACTTCTTCCTTGGCGACAAGACCAAGAACGGTCGCAACCGCTGCCTGCCAGCTGTCAAAACCGAGAGGAATAAAGAGGTTGGCAATAATTCCTCCGAGTGCATTAAGAATTGACTTTGCATCGCCGTCACCGATATAGTGAAGTCTGCCCTCAAACGAAAGGCTGTTGAGAATCCAGATAATAACGCTTGCAGCAAAAATAACCGTACCCGCACGCTTGATGAAACTCCAGCCTCTTTCCCAGGTTGTTCGGAGGACATTCTTTGCAAGAGGTGCGTGATAAGCGGGAAGCTCCATAACAAAAGGAGTGGGCTCACTTGCAAGCGACTTGAATTTTTTGAGAATAATGCCCGAAATAATAACAGCTGCAATTCCGATAAAATACGCCGCAACAGCAACCCATGCCTTTCTTCCAAAAAGCGAAGCGGAAATAAGACCGACTATCGGCATCTTTGCACCGCAGGGAATAAAGCCCGTTGTCATAATTGTTATTCTTCTGTCACGCTCGTTTTCAATCGTACGCGAAGCCATAATTCCCGGAACACCGCATCCCGATGCAACCAGAATGGGAATGAAGCTTTTGCCCGAAAGACCAAAACGGCGAAAAATTCTGTCCATAATAAAAGCAACTCGACTCATATATCCACAATCCTCAAGAATTGAGAGAAGGAAAAAGAGAACAAGCATCTGAGGAACAAAACCGAGAACCGCACCGACACCGCCGACAATTCCGTCCATAATAAGACTGTAAAGCCAGCCCGCGATAACGGGAGTTCCGTCTGCACCGAGAAGGACTTTATCAAGAAGTTCGGGAATGCTCGGGATGTGCTGGAGCACTGAATATCCGAAGAACGAGGGGTCAAGATTTTTGAATGATCCGAAAAGTCCGTCGTTCATAAAATTGACCGTCCAGTCACCAACCGTACCGATTGAAAGGGTATAAACAAGCCACATAACAAGAGCAAAAAACGGAAGCGCGAGAATTCTGTTGGTTGCTATCATATCAATCTTATCCGAAACCGAAAGCCTGCCCGCGTGCTTTTTCTTGCTGTTTCTCATCGCACGGTCGGTTATATAATTATATCTTTCATTGATGATAATACTCTCGGCATCATCATCCATTTCAAGTTCAACATCCTTGATATCTTCTTCGATGTGAGCAAGGAGCTTACTGTCAAGATTAAGCTGTTCAAGCACTTTGGGGTCACGCTCAAAAATTTTGACAGCATACCATCTCTGCTGTTCAAGCGGCATATCGTGAACCGCAGCCTCCTCAATATGAGCAAGAGCGTGCTCAACGGGGCCGGAAAAAATGTGGCGGTGCTCTCTTTTATCTGACTTTGCAGCCTCTATCGCCGCATCAATTGCTTCGTCGATACCCGTTCCCTTGAGTGCGGAAATTTCAAATATCTTGCATCCGAGCGCTTTGCCGATTTCTTCTGTATCGATTTTATCGCCGCTTTTTCTGACGATATCCATCATATTTATCGCACCGACAACGGGAATTCCAAGCTCGATAAGCTGAGTTGTGAGATAAAGATTTCTCTCAAGGTTTGTGCCGTCGATGATGTTGAGAATCGCATCGGGTCTTTCACCGATGAGATAATTACGCGCAACGACCTCTTCAAGGGTATATGGCGAGAGCGAATAAATGCCGGGAAGATCGGTAACGATAACACCTTCCTGCTTTTTGAGCTTACCCTCTTTCTTTTCAACGGTTACACCCGGCCAGTTGCCGACATACTGATTCGAACCTGTCAGTGCATTGAAAAGAGTTGTTTTGCCGCTGTTGGGGTTGCCCGCCAGCGCAATTTTAATTTCCATCAAATAACCCTGCCTCTCACGGTTAGCAAAAGCTAACCTGCAATTTAAAAAGAATCGGGGATGAATCCCCGTTTATGTTTATTCAACCTCGATCATTTCGGCATCGCCTTTTCTGATTGAAAGTTCATAGCCGCGAACGGAAATTTCAAGAGGATCTCCAAGAGGTGCAACCTTACGCACAAAAACCTCAACGCCCTTGGTGATTCCCATATCCATAATTCTGCGTCTGAGAGCACCTTCGCCGTGAAGCTTGACAACCTTTGCGGTTTTTCCTATTTTAACATCTCTTAAGGTTCTCATAACCCATAACCTCCGTAAAAACGAGCAAAAACCATGCACGTTTCTTTTGAGTTAGCGTTCACTAACCATTGATATTTTACTTAATATTCCTTGATTTGTCAATTGTTTTTTTTAATTTTGACAGATTGAACAATAAATCAGTTTCAACTAATTCTGTGCTTTGTGCATAATAAAATCGAGAGCAGCACCCACAAAGGGCACTGCTCTCGATTTTTATGGAGGAATTGAGCGACAAAGTCAATACTCTGTCGGGAAGTATTTTCTGTTATTTCTTGTTGATTATTTTTGCTCTTATACCTCTGGTCGACTTTGCGAGCTTCTGCGCGGCATTGACTGCAACAAATCCAAGCTTATCAATAATGAGGTCCGCCTCACCCATAAGCTCCATATAGTCGTTGCAGAAGCCTTTCTTGAATTTGAATATGCCGTGAAGGGGGTTGCTTTCATCGGGATATCCGCCTCTGAAATCGTAATACTTGCAGCCGCGTTCAATTGCCCATCTTATCATTTCCCACTGAACGAGATAATTGGGCATAACATTGCGGTATTCATTTGAGCTTGCGCCGTAAACATACCATTCCTTGTCGCCGCATACAACATTGAGCGCACCCGCAATGGTTTTGCCTTCATACTTTGCGAGATAGATTCGTGCATCATCGCCAAAAGCATCCATTATTCTCTTGAAATATGATGTGTCACGGGTTGCAAAGTTATCTCTTTCGCCCGTAACAAGCATAAGATCGTGGAATTCTTCGCAAGCCTCTGCACCCTTGATTTCAATTGTGACTCCCTTACGCGATGCAAGACGGGCATTATAGCGTGTTTTTGGATGGAAAGACGCCATAACCTCCTCCTCGGTTTTGCCTCCGACATCCAGACGGAAAATATATCTCGCCTGAATGGTGTCAAAACCGACACCGTGTTCTTTGAATGTGAATCCGATTTCCTTGAGAAGCGAAATGTATTCGGAATTCGATGCGAGAGTATCTGTGTCAATTTTAAATGTATATGCTTTATTTTTTATGCCGTATTCCTTTACAGCCGTAAGAATTTCTTTTACTGTTTCTTTGTCGGCAAGGTCACAAACGGGGCCTCTGGGGGCATACATCATCTTGAACGGAGTCATCGGTATCTGACGCAGAAGGACTCCGCACACACCTTTGATATTGCCCGACGAATCACGGCAGACAAAACCTCTCCATTCCCATTCTTTTTTCACTTTTCCCCATGCCGAGGTCTGCATCATATGTCCCTTCGGATGCGAACGGACAAAGCTGTCAAATTCCTGCGCATTCTCAATTTTTACAGTTTCCATTGTCTCTCCTTTCCTGCTGCTTTATAAGCTGCATCGCTCTTTCGATCAGAGCTTCTCGTTTATTTTCAATCTCTTCGTCCATAACTTCATCAAGAAGTTTTTCGAGAATTTTTCCTGTTTCGGGTGACGGTTTGACGCCGAGCGCCGTAATATCTTTGCCGCCAATTGCAAGGTCGGTTACTTTAAAACATTTATCTTCAGATTCTATTTCTTCAAGAATCTTTAAGCCAAATTCATTTCTTTTGATTTCTTCTTTGAAGAATTTCGGGTTTTGTGCGGAAATGTCAGCTTTCCTTATTTCAAAAAGGTCTTTCACAGTATCGTAACCGAGTTTTCCGATGTATTTTTTATAGGTTTTTTTGGTTATTTTATCTGGCAGAAAATCGTGATATTCAACGAGGTCGCAAACATGGTTCCTGAACGCTGCTGAGGTTTTGAGCCTGACAAGAATATTCTCCGCAATTTTTCTGCTTTCCTTTGCGTGATAATAAAAATGGTCTGTTCCGTTTTCATCGGTCGTCCTGCATTGCGGTTTGCCCGAATCATGCATAAGCATAGTGAATCGCAGCTCAGAAACGGGTTCAACGCTTTCAACCGCTTTCACTGTATGTCCCCATACATCAAAAATATGCCGTTCGTGATTCTGTTTACAGTTTTTCATCGCCTTTAATTCGGGAAGAATGAAGAAAAACACATCCTCATATTCACGAAGAATCCTGCCTGCATCATTTCCGCAAATCAGCTTTGAGAGTTCAACGAATATACGCTCTACCGAAATATTTTTCAGAAGCGTGTAATTTCTTCTTATAGCGGAGGCAGTCTCCACATCAATCTCAAATCCGAGTACAGAAGAAAATCTCAACGCACGGAGAATTCTCAGCGCATCCTCATTGAAACGCACATCGGCATCTCCCACACACCGTATCAGTTTGTTTTCTATATCTGCCTGACCGCCGAACGGGTCTGCAAAACCCCGTTCGGGTGAATAAGCAATTGCATTTACGGTAAAATCACGTCTTGAAAGGTCGTCCTCAACACGATCCGTAAAATCTATCTTATCGGGATGTCGGTTGTCGGAATAACCGTATTCAATACGGTATGTTGTTATTTCAAGCGGTGTACCGTCAACAATTACTGTAACCGTGCCGTGCTTCAATCCCGTTTCAATCACTCTGAAATTTTTAAATGCTGTAATTGTTTCTTCAGGAAGTGCACTTGTTGTTATGTCCCAGTCGTTTGCGGTTTTATTCATTATTGCATCACGCACCGCACCACCCACAACATAAGCAGTGTGGCCGTTTTTTTCGAGAATTTCAATCGCTCTATTGACTTGTGACGGAATATTTATTACCATAATATTATTATCACCACTTTTCGGAGGAACTATATGAATATTCAGATTTTCGGAACAAATAAATGCTTTGACACCAAGAAAGCGCAGAGATATTTCAAGGAAAGAGGAATCAAATTCCAGTTCATTGACCTGACTCAGAAAAACCTAAGCAAGGGCGAATATCAGAGCGTCAAGGCGGCGGTCGGCTCAATGGAAGCACTCATAAATGAGAATTCTAAAGCTTATGAAAAACACTTCATCAAATATCTCGCAAGCAAGGAAGCAGTCGAAGAAAAGCTTCTTGAATTCGGCGAGCTTTATAAAACGCCGATAGTCCGCAACGGTAAGAAAGCAACCGTCGGATATTGCCCCGAAATCTGGAAAGAATGGGATTAATAAGCCTCAAACTTTGAAATCGTTGCAAAGCATCTTGCTTTTTCTATAACCAATTTGAAATAACGGGCACGGATTTCTTTGAATCTGCAGATACGCTTGTAGCCGATTGTTGTTTCGGCTGCAAGCTTTTTCCATTTGCCGTTAACTTGTGCGTAAAGCGTAAATTTCTCGATCTGCTGGCCTGTTCTGATGTGTTCGCCAAGAACGATTTTGTCTATATCGTACTCATCTCCGAGGTCGAGAACCAGCTCTGCTCCGTCGGGATCATCACCCGAATGCCAATACTCCTCGGGGTCGTGGTTGAGAACCGCCTGACCTATATGCTTTTCGTCAATATGCTGACTGTCGGTCATAACCGAATCATCAGCAAGGTTTTCGTTGAAATCTATTTCAAGCTGTGCACCCATCGAAAGGAGAGTTTCGATATCCTTTTCGTGAATCTTTCCTTCGGGCGTAGGCGGGATGTTGAGAAGGAAGCTGGCATTTGCACCGACAGAGTTATAGTATATTTCCATAAGCTTTGACAGCGGTTTTACCGAATAATCATCCGAGGAATGATAGAACCATCCTTTTCTTATTGAAACGTCAACCTCTGCGGGATACCATATGAGTTTGTTGCATTTTTTGATTGCTTTCCTGCTGCCCAGATCAAGGGCGGTGGGATTTATTTTTTTCGGAGGTTTGGAAACATCATGCTGACTTGCCGCTGCAATCATCTCACTGTTTGAATGCCAATACGGTACAACGCTCCACTCGCTGCTTCTGCATACACCCGCTTCATTACCGCACCAACGCACATCGGGTCCGCTTATGCTGATAGCTGCTTCGGGCTGAAGTTCGCGGATAAGTTTATAATAGCTTTCCCAATCATATTCCTGAACTTTGCCGTTGGGTCCCTCTCCGCAAGCGCCGTCAAACCACACGCAGAAAAGGTCGCCGTAGGCGGTCAGAAGTTCGCGAAGCTGATTTCTGAAAAATTTGTTATATGCTTCACCTGAACCGTAAGAAGGCTCGTGTCTGTCCCACGGAGAAAGATAAACGCCAAATTTAAGTCCGAATTCTTTGCAAGCTTTTGCACATTCAGCAACAACGTCGCCCTTACCGTCTTTCCATTTGCTTGAACGAACACTGTGGTCCGTATAAGCACTGGGCCAAAGGCAGAATCCGTCGTGATGCTTTGCGGTGAGGATAAGACCCTTCATTCCCGCAAGTTGACACACTTTTACCCACTGACGGCAATCAAGCTTCTCGGGATTAAAAAGCTCGGGGTCTTCGTTTCCGTTTCCCCACTCGGAATCGGTAAAAGTGTTTATTCCGAAATGTATAAAAGCATAAAACTCAGTTTCCTGCCACTTTATCTGACGCTCTGTCGGAACGATTGATGCGGCATATTTTACAAAATCAGGGGTTTTACTCATATCAAATCTCCTTTTTAATCTTTCGAATCGGTAATATTTTGCAGCATACAGCTCCAATAATTCTCAGAAATATTGTTGCTCATTGCGTAATTTATAAGTCGGATGAGTGCTTGCGATTCCATAACATAGCTGAACATTTCAGGCGGCAGCATACCTCGGTCTGCATAGGCGAGGAGTCTGAATTTAAGCGCATCATCATCGTCAAGGCAAAGCTTTTTTATCAGCCTCTGCAAATCTGCATCGTCAGGCGGCGAATTGTTCTTGCCCTTTTCAATGTTACTGATATACTGCGCAGTTTTGCCCAGTTCTGCCGAAAGCTCTCCTTGCGAAAGCTTTGCATTTTCGCGCATTTCTTTCAGCATAATGCCAAACGGCGTCGGAATAAACATCGGACTCCTCCTTTCCCGAAAAATCTTTGGGGTATAACCATCCCCAAAAATACCGTTTATATTTATTATATAAATAAACAAATTTGTTTATTTAAAAATATACAATAGTAGGATAACATAAAATTTTCTCCGTGTCAACCATTAATGAAAGCAAAAAACGGCGGAGGTAAATCCTCCGCCGTTAATAAAATAAGCACCTTGTTAATTATCACTCAAAATTGCAGATAATATTATCTCCGTCTGCGGTGAGGCTGACCGATTTAATCGGACTGTCTGCACTGTGGACGATTTTTTCTGTCACAACATCCTCAACATTACGACGAATGGTGTTGCGCAGCTCTCTTGCGCCTCTCGGTCCGTCAACGGAAAGACGGGCAATTGTGCTGACTGCCGCATCATCCCACTTGAAGCTGATGCCTTTGTCCTTGAGCGGATCAACAAGCTCAGTAAGCATAAGAACAGCAATTCTTTCATAGTCCTCCTGAGTGAGGTCGTTAAAGACAACTACCTCATCCACTCTGCCAATAAATTCGGGCCTGAGGAATTCGTTGAGCGCCTTCATTGCTCTTTCTTTCGATGCTTCATTCTTGGTCTTTGCAAAACCGAGCGCACCCGAGCCTCTGTTGCTGCCTGCATTCGATGTCATAACGATAACCGTATTCTCAAAGCTTACATTTCTTCCCTGAGCATCGGTAATTCTACCTTCATCAAGAATCTGAAGAAGAATATTCATAACATCTGGGTGTGCCTTTTCGATTTCATCAAAAAGAACCACTGAATAGGGCTTGCGACGCACCTTTTCGGTAAGCTGGCCCGCTTCGTCATATCCTACATATCCCGGAGGCGAACCGATGATTCTTGAAACGGAGTGCTTCTCCATAAACTCGCTCATATCAAGTCTGATAAGAGTTTCGGGAGTTTCGAAAAGCTCTTTTGCAAGAAGCTTTACAAGCTCTGTTTTACCGACACCGGTGGGACCGACAAATATAAACGATGCGGGGCGGCGTCTGGGGCTTATCTGCACTCTGCCTCTTCTGACAGCGGCGCTGACAAGCGAAACCGCTTCATCCTGACCGATAATGCCTGCCTTGAGATTATCCTCAAGGTTTGCAAGGCGGCGCATATCGCTTTCAATAACCTTGCTTGCGGGAATACCTGTCCAGAGCTGAATAACTCTTGCGAGATCATCTTCTGTTACATTGTTATCAGCCGCAAGAACTTCAAGCTCTTTCACTTCAATTTCTTTCTGAATAATTTCGGATTTGATTCTGCCGATAGCTTCGTAGTCAACATCTTTTGCTTCGGTAAGCTCAGTTTCCTTTGCTTTGAGTTCATTAAGCTCTGAAGATGCAATTTCAAAATTGCTGATGTTGACATTGCGGAGATTTGCGCAGGTACAAGCCTCGTCAAGAAGATCAATTGCCTTATCAGGCAGGAATCTGTCGTTGATATATCTTTCGGAAAGATTTACTGCTTTCTCAATAAGTGTATCTGTGACCTTTACTCTGTGGAAATCCTCGTAGTAGTCCTTAACGCCTTTGAGCATTTCGACAGTCTGGTCAATCGAAGGTTCTTCAACTCTGATAGGTTGAAGTCTGCGCTCGAGAGCGGCATCTTTTTCGATATATTTTCTGTATTCGGTGAAGGTTGTTGCACCGATAATCTGAATTTCTCCTCTGGAAAGAGATGGTTTGAGAATATTGGCGGCGTTCATCGAGCCTTCGGCATCACCCGTGCCGACAAGGGAGTGAACCTCGTCGATGAAGAGAATGATATTGCCCTCGCTTCTCACTTCTTCAACAAGACCCTTGATTCTGCTTTCAAACTGACCTCTGAACTGTGTGCCGGCAACAAGTGCGGCAAGGTCAAGCATATGAATCTCTTTATCCTTAAGCTTTGCGGGTACATCGCCTGCTGAAATTTTGAGTGCAAGTCCCTCTGCGATTGCGGTTTTACCAACGCCGGGTTCACCGATGAAGCAAGGATTGTTCTTTGTTCGTCTGCAAAGAATCTGAATTGCTCTGTAAATCTCATTTTCTCTGCCGATAATTCTGTCAACATTGCCCGACTGAGCCTTTGCGGTGAGATCGGTACAGAACTGGCTGAGATACTTGCGCTTCTTTTCATCCTTAGGCTTTCTGTTGCCCCATTTTTTCTTCTTTTCTTCGCTTTCTGCCGAATTGTCAGAGGATGTGCGCTCCTCTTTTTCAGCGGAGTTATTCATCGCACCGAGATTCTGAAGAAACGGCAAGGTTCCTGCACCGCCGGGTTCAAATCCGCCGTCTTCGCCGAACATTGCTTCAAACTGCTCGCCTACTTCTTCAAGCTCATCCTCGGAAATACCCATGCTCTGCATTATCTGCTTGACGGGTCCGATATTCATTTCCATAGCACATTTGATGCAAAGACCTTCCTGCGTTGTGTTATCGCCCTCAACCTTTGTGATGAAAAACATTGCAGGACGCTTTTTGCATTTTGCACATAAAACCTGTTTCATTTATTGATATCCTTCTGAAATTTATTTACTTGCTTTTTTCTCTTTGATCTGACTGATAACTCCGGGAACATAGCTGAAGAATGCAACCAGAGTAAGAATAAGGCTGATAACAACAAGAATAAGCATAGGCACTGCGGGGAGAACAAAAACATTACCGAGAATACCTACATCGGGTCCGAATGCAAGAATCACACACATAATAACATAGAATGCAAATGTCGCAACCTTACCGGGCATCTCTGCAGCTACGGGTTTGAGACCGAACATAATCATAATTGCGCCACCCACAACCATAACTGCTTCCTTGATAAGGAACACAAGGAAAATCCAGCTGAAAGCCTTTACGGTTTCATCGCTGCTGTTGCTGAAAGTCATATAGAAAACAATTGCAATGGTAATCTGAGTAAGCTTATCTGCAATGGGGTCAAGAAGTTTGCCGAGTGCACTTATCTGATTGAACTTTCTTGCGATTTTGCCGTCAAAAAAGTCTGTTGAACCCGAAAGAGCAAGTACAAGAACTGCCCAGCCGTAGTCGCCGTTATTGAAAAGAACTGCAAAAACGGGAATAAGAGCGATTCTGATAACCGAGAGAAGATTGGGAATGGTAAGGCATCCTGTGAAATATTCTTTTAAAATAGCTTTCATAATATCCTCCAATATATGTAGATTATTTTTTAACCGACGAATACGGAATGAACCGCTTCGGAAAGAAATCCGTAAATAACAGATCCGTCAAGCGCCTGCACAAATTCAGTTTCGGGAACAACCATCGCAACAAGACCAAGAACAATGCTGATAACCACAGCAATAAGTATTCCCTTTAAAGCACCGACAACCGAACCGAGAAGTTTGTTGATACCTTTGAGAACAGGCAGTTTGAATACTTTGCCGATAATTCCGATTACGATTGACACAACCGAATTCATAACCAGATAAAGAGCAAAGAAGGAAACAATTCTTAACACGGAAATTACCAGGTTGTTCTCAATTGCACCGTAGATTTTTTCTGACGCAACAACCGGATCAACCGTATTGCCAAGCTGAGAAGCAAGCTCTTCGAACGAAACTCCCGCAACCTTCGCCGCATTGGCTATGTATTCGGGAATTGATGCAAGGATCGATTCCGAACCGTTTGAAATCGAGTCCGCAATTGCACCTTCAAGTGCTTTTGTGATCCAGTCACCGACGAATGCTTCGTTTGCCCATTCTGCAACGGGGAGTGAAAACCCGCTTGCAACAAACCATGTGACAAGCATTCCTGCAAAAGAAAGAATGATTTTTACAAATCCCTTTCTGCGTCCGTCGATAACACTGATTACAAGCAACGCAACAAATGCAATGTCAACAATAAATGCCGATATGTTCATTCACACGCCTCCTTTGTGTGTTTCGTTTTTAATATTTGCAAACTATACCGCCTTCAACGGTATAGATTTCACCGGAGCAGCAAAAGATCTCTGAAGGAATGCCTTGAGTTTCAAATGTGCGTGTAATCTTGCCGGATGATGAATAAATGGTTATTTCATTGGAATTTGCAACTGCAATCTTTCCACCGTATGCCGTAACGCAATCGGGAATTCCGTCAAGCGTTTCAGAACAGGTCTTCTTTCCCGAAGAAGAGAATCTTACCATTCCTGTTTTTGCACCGCCGAATTCCTCGTAGAAAACAACGGTGTTGCCGTTATCGTCAATGCAAACAGCAAGAATGCTGTCTTCGGGATAAACAATTTCGTCAATAGCCTCACCCTTGTTGGTGATAACAACCGTACGGTTATCACCCGCAGCAATAACTTTATTTGAAGATGTGAATGCAACCTTAAGGAATAAAGTTCCCGGATATTTCACATCCGCAAGTGCTTCTGACGAATTGACATTAAAAACAATAATTCTTGTGTAAATTTCCGCATTCTCCGCTCCGATTGCCGCAATCGCAAGCTTTTTTCCGTTTGCAGAAAGTGAAATGTCCGCTATTCTTTCCTGCGAGCAGTTCCACTGAAAAACCTTATCAAATCGGTTATTATATACAGTAAGAACGCTCTGGTCTGTTTCCGTTGAGTGGGATGTTGCAAAATAACCGTTCTTTGCAAGCGCCGCCGTAACAACAGCACCGTTTTCTTTTACAGTGCCGAGTTCTTCCGTTTTGCTCTGCAAGACTACATCGTTTGATGAATTGCTGTAAATCAAGGCTCTCCCGTTTTTGGTTATAACCTTTGAGTCCGCTGAGTTGAGCTTGAGAGAAAAAACTTCGTTTGCCGACGAACCGAGCACAACACTCGAATCATCATAAATCAGGAGAGGGCTGCTGCCTATGGGCACCGCTTTTTTCAGCCTTGAAATATCGGCAGAGTAAGGATATCCTCCGCCTTTATGAAACATTTCTCCGACAAGCCTGAGAGTGTCCGTGGCATTCGAAACGGCAACGTTTCCGAGCATCCTTGCGCTGAGAAAGACAGCCGCAATAACAGCAAAAATCACCAAAGGAATTTTCAGCAAATTGAGTATTTTCTTTGCAAGCTTTTTATTGCGAAATTTATTCAAATCGATAATCTTTTTTTCTGCCATATCTTCCTCCTATCATTATAAATAATGTATTTTATTAAGATAAAGGCCGTGCGCAGGAGCTGTATATCCTGCGGCAGAGCGATTTTCGGCCTTAATAATTTTATCTATGGAATCTGCCGGAATCTTCCCTCTTGAAATATCAATAAGAGTTCCGACCATTATTCTTACCATGTTATAAAGGAATCCGTTTGCTTCAACTTTGAAAATAACCATATCGCCGTCTCGCTCAACGGTTGCATTCATAACTGTTCTTTCGGTATCATCAACGCTGCTGCCTGCTGCACAGAACGAATCAAACTTGTGAGTTCCGATAAAATCCTTTGCCTGACGATCAAGAAACTTTTCGTCAAGCGGATATTTATAATGGAGCGAATAATCATAAAGAAACGGGTTTTTATTCTGTGAGTTCCATATTTTATAAATGTATTCTTTGGATTTGCAGTCATACCTTGCGTGGAAGTCATAATCAACCTCTTTGCAATCAAGGGCCGCAATATCACGGGGCAAAACGGCATTGAGCGCACCGACAAGCTTTTTGCATTCAATCGTGCTTTCAGTTCTTACGTTGCAGCAATACATGTTTGCGTGAACACCCGAATCCGTTCTCGAACAGCCGACAACATTATCACGCTTTGAGCAGATGTGTTCAAGCGCATCCTGCAAGGTTTGCTGAACAGTAACGGCATTCTCCTGAACTTGCCAACCGTGATACGCCGTGCCGTCAAATGAAATTGTCAAAAGCAAATTACGCATCAGATAACCGCCTCAAAAAAGTGATTTAAAACTATAACTCCCGCCGTAACTGCAGCGCAGAATATAAACGCAACGACATCTCGCAAACCTAATTTCATCTGCTTCATTCTAGTTCTGCCCTCACCGCCCGTGTAGCAACGACAGGTCATTGCAAATGCAAGCTCATAGGCTCTTCTGAACGATGAAACCATAAGCGGAATAAAAATCGGAACAAGTGCCTTCGCACGCTGAATGATTCCACCCGTTTCAAGGTCTGCTCCCCTCGCCTTCTGCGCATTCATTATTCTGTCGATTTCTTCAATCAGAGTGGGAATGAATCGGAGCGCAAGGGTCATCATCATTGCAAGAGTATGAACTTTGATTTTGAACACCTTCAGCGGCGAAAGAATTCTTTCAAGGCCGTCGGTGAGCATCGTCGGGGTTGTTGTGTAAGTTAAAAGTGAGCTGATGATTACAAGGCTCACTATTCTTATCATCGTGAATATCGCCGTGTTGACACCTTTTTCGGTAACGGCAATTTCCCAGAAGCTGAAATAAACCTTTCCGCCCTCGGTATAAAGCACATTGAGCACCGCGGTGAAAACAAGGATGATAACTATGGGTTTAAGACTTTTGAGTATCATCTTTGCGGGCACTCTCGAAAGTGCAGCTGCTGCAACCGCGGTCAGAGCAATAAGTCCGAGTGAAAAGAAGCTTTTGCAAAGGAATATAACAACTATCAGCCAGAAGGTTGTTATCAGCTTTGCTCTCGGGTCAAGATTATGGAGTACGGATTTTCCTGGATAATACTGACCGATAGTGATATCTCTTATCATTTCACACTCCTCCTCTCGATGAGATTACGGAGTATCTCCGTGCCATGTTCAACAGTATAAACATTGGCGGGAACATCAATTCCTTTTACACGGAGTTTTGAAAAAACTTCGGTTATTTCGGGAACATTGAGACCCATTGCACGAAGCTCATCCCCTCTTGAATAAACCTCGTCAACACTTCCCTGCATCGCAACCGATGAATTATTCATAACGATTATTCTGTCAGCCATTCCTGCAATATCTTCCATGCTGTGAGAAACGATAATCACGGTGCTGCCTGTCTGTTTTCTGTATTCTTTTATAAGCTCAACAAGGTCTTTTCTGCCCTTGGGGTCAAGACCAGCGGCAGGTTCATCGAAGATAAGAACCTCGGGTTCCATCGACATAACACCCGCAATGGCAACTCTTCTTTTTTCACCGCCCGAAAGGTCGAACGGAGATTTGTCAAGATGCTCGGGTTTTACGCCAACAAAAGCCGCCGCACGCAGAACTCTTTCTTTTATTTCCGCTTCAGAAAGCTTCATGTTTTTCGGTCCGAATGCGATATCTTTATAAACAGTCTCTTCGAAAAGCTGATATTCGGGATACTGGAAACAAAGACCGACCTTGAAGCGTGACTGCTTCAGAGTTTCTTTATCTTTCCAGATATCAACACCGTCAACAAGAATCTTTCCGCTGTCGGGCTTTAAAAGCCCGTTGAAATGTGAGATAAGCGTGCTCTTGCCCGAGCCTGTGTGACCGATAATTCCGATAAGCTCGCCTTTCTCAATCTGAAGGTTGACGTCGTTTATCGCCGCAACCTGCTGAATTGTTCCTTTTGAATAGTAGTGGGTAAGTCCGATTGTTTCAATTGCAAAACTCATACGGCACCTCCCATAAGACGGCATATTTCGTCAACGCATCCGTCAACATCAAGCACGCATTCCTTTATGCCGAGATTGCGGCAAAGCTCGGTTGACTGCGGCACATCGAGTCCGCACGCACGAAGCTCATCAACACGGGAGAAAACCTCTTTCGGTTTACCGTCCATAAGAACTTTTCCGCCGTCCATAACAACAACTCTGTCCGCCTGCACGGCTTCGTCCATAAAGTGAGTAACAAGCACAACGGTTATGCCCATTTCTTTGTTAAGACGCTTTACGGTCTGCATAACCTCTTCTCTTCCCTTGGGGTCGAGCATCGCCGTCGGCTCATCAAGCACAATGCATTCCGTCTGCATTGCAATAACGCCCGCAATTGCAACTCTCTGCTTCTGACCGCCTGAAAGTTTATGCGGCTCTCTGTGACGGAATTCATACATATTAACCGACTTGAGTGCATCGTCAACTCTTCTGCGGATTTCGGAAGGCTCGATTCCGAGATTTTCGGGACCGAACGCAACATCATCCTCAACGATGGTTGCAACAATCTGGTTATCGGGATTCTGGAACACCATACCGACGATTCTGCGTATTTCATCCGCTTTTTCTTCGGTATCGGCAACGATTCCCTTGACCGAAACCTCACCTTTCGTCGGCTCATAGATTGCATTGCAAAGCTTTGCAAAAGTGCTCTTGCCAGAGCCGTTGTGACCGAGAACGGCTACAAATTCACCCTTGTTGATTGCAAGGCTGACATCTGAGAGTGCGGGAAACGCCTTCACCTCTGCCGTTTCGTCATCCGCATCATATATAAATGTAACGTTTTTGAATTCGATTATTTTTTCGTTCATAATAAAAGTCCTAAAACAAATAGTCACGCATTATTTTACGCTTTTGCCGAGCCATATTGCGCTTGCGCCGCAGGGAAGAACTCTGCCCGGCTTTGACGAAACGGGAATTCCGATTTCGTCGCTTTCGGTTGAACCGCCAAACTGCTTCTGAACGGTTTCACCGAGAATATATTCCATAACACTGGGTGAAAGACCTGTTGTATAAGAATTAATCAGCACCATCAGCGAATCTTCATAAAGAAGCTGTGAACAAAGCTCAACAAAATCATAGACTTCGTTTTCAAGCTTCCATACCTCGCCGCCGGGACCTCTGCCGTATGACGGAGGGTCCATAATGATGATATCGTATTTATTGCCTCTGCGGATTTCGCGCTGAACAAACTTGATGCAGTCATCAACAAGCCATCTGACGGGAGCATCAGAAAGCTTGCTTGCCGCCGCATTCTCCTTTGCCCAGAGAGTCATACCCTTTGAAGCGTCAACGTGAGTAACGCTTGCGCCCGCATTGAGCGCCGCAACGGTTGCACCGCCCGTGTAGGCAAAGAGATTGAGCACCTTGACGGGTCTGCCCGCATTCTTTATTATATCCGCAGTCATCTTCCAGTTAACAGCCTGCTCGGGAAAAAGGCCCGTATGCTTGAAGCCCATTGTTTTTATGTTGAATTTAAGATTGTCAAGACCTATCTGCCAAACGTCGGGCATCTTCTTGCATACTCTCCAGCTGCCGCCTCCTGTGTTGGAGCGGTTATAAATCGCATGGGGATTATACCAGAGCGGATTTTCCTTGGGCGTTTTCCAGATTACCTGAGGGTCGGGACGTACAAGGATAATATCGCCCCAGCGCTCAAGTCTTTCGCCGTCAGAGCAGTCGATAAGCTCATAATCAATCCAGTTATCTGCTTTTCTCATATCACACATCCATTCTCTGCTGGCCGGGCATCGTCATTCCGAGATGCGCATAGCCTGCGGGAGTAACCATTCTGCCTCTCGGTGTACGGCTCAGAAAGCCCACCTGCATCAGATACGGTTCATATACATCTTCTATGGTAACGGCTTCTTCGCCGATAGCCGCCGCTATCGTTTCGAGTCCGACGGGACCGCCGTTATAATTCTTTATCATTGTCTTAAGTATCAGTCTGTCAATCGAATCAAGGCCGAGAGCATCGATTTCCATTCTGTCGAGCGCAAGCGACGAAGCTTCTTTTGTTATTTCGCCGTCACACATAACCTGAGCGAAATCTCGCGCTCTCTTGAGAAGTCGGTTTGCGATTCTGGGAGTACCTCTTGAACGCGATGCGATTTCAAGCGCGCCCATCGGGTCGATATCGATATCAAGAATACCCGCGCTTCGATCAACAATCTGCGAAAGCTGCTCTGGAGTGTAAAGTTCAAGACGAAGAATAACTCCGAAGCGGTCGCGCAGAGGTGCACTGAGCTGACCCGCTCTTGTTGTTGCACCAACAAGAGTAAACTTATGCAAGTCAAGTCTTATCGAGCGCGCGGAAGGACCTTTGCCAATGATGATATCAAGCACATTATCTTCCATTGCAGGATAAAGCACTTCTTCAACCGCTCTTGAAAGACGGTGGATTTCGTCAATGAAAAGCACGTCGCCTTCGTTAAGATTGGTCAGAAGCGCGGCAAGGTCACCGGGTTTCTCAATGGCCGGTCCGCTTGTTACACGGAAATTAACTCCCATTTCATTTGCGATAATACCCGCAAGAGTTGTTTTGCCGAGACCCGGAGGCCCGTAGAGCAAAACGTGGTCAAGCGGCTCATTTCTGCGGCGTGCCGCTTCAATATATATTGAAAGATTCTCCTTGACCTTATCCTGACCGATGTATTCACCGAGCACTTTGGGTCGGAGTGAAATTTCTATATCATTATCTTCAGATGAAGAAAATTCGGGAGCAACAATTCTGTTTTCAAAATCAAAATCCATAATGCTCCTCCTTTATATGTTCTTTGCAAGCACCTTGAGAGCCTGCTTAATCATATCTTCGGTTGAAAGATTGCCGTCAAGCCTGCCAACCGCGATGCTTGCCTCGGATTTGCTGTAACCAAGCATAACAAGAGCATTGACTGCATCCTCGCCTGCATAACTTACCGTTGCCTTCTGTGCGGCAGCGATGTTGCCGAGAGTTTCGGAGCTTGTCGCAAAGCCATCAAGCTTACCTTTAAGCTCAAGCACGATTCTCTGCGCAATCTTCGGACCTACACCCTGTGCGGCGGTAATCGATTTCACATCCCCGCCCGCAACACTGACAGCGAGCATATCGGGGGTAAGCTGCGAAAGAATCGCAAGACCCGCCTTGGGACCGACTCCCGAAACACCCGTAAGCATCTTGAAGCAGTCAAGCTCATTCTTATCGGCAAAGCCGAAAAGATCGAGTGCATCCTCACGCACATTGAGGTGAGTATAAAGAGTCTGTGTCTGCCCGATATCGGCGCACTTTCTGAGTGTATTCAAGGTTGTATAAAGCCTGAAAGCAACGCCGCCGCATTCAAGGGCAACGCTGTTTTCATCGGCAAAAACAATTTTTCCTGTCAAGCTGTAAAACATAAAAACATTCCTTTTCGGGGATTATAATCTTGAACGAAGTGAGCCAATCAGCGAGCCTGCACTGTGACAGTGGCAGATTGCCATTGCAAGAGCATCGGCAGCATCGTCGGGTTTGGGGATTTTTTCAAGATTCAGCATAACTCTCGTCATTTCCTGAACCTGTTTTTTCTCCGCTCTGCCGTAGCCGACAACGCTCTGCTTCACCTGAAGCGGTGTGTATTCAAAAATCGGCATCTTTGCCTGCTGAGCCGCAAGCACAAGCACACCTCTCGCCTGAGCAACATCAATCGCCGTTTTCTGGTTTGTGTTAAAAAACAACTTTTCAATCGCCAGCGCTTCGGGGTGGTATCTGTCAATCAGCATACACATACAGTTGTAAATTCTTTCGAGTCTTTCGTTAAACGGAGTATGCGCCTCGGTGGTTATCGCGCCGAAATCCAGCATTTTGAAATGATTGTTATGATATTCAACCACTCCGTAACCGACTATCGCATATCCCGGGTCGATTCCCAGAACTATCATTTTTTGTTTGACTCTCTTTCACGAACTACCATTCTTGTGGGCGTACCTTCAAGTCCGAAAACCTCTCTTATCTGATTGTCAAGATAACGCTGATAGCTGTAATGGAAAAGTTCGGCGTTATTGACAAAGCAAACGAATGTCGGCGGTCTTGTGGAAGCCTGAGTCATATAATAAATCTTGAGGCGCTTGCCCTTGTCTGTTGGCGGCTGGACTCTTGCCGTTGCATCCGCAAGAACATCGTTGAGCTTACCTGTTGAAATACGCATTGCATTCTGTGTATCAACAAACTTGATAAGCTCAAAAAGACGGTCAAGTCTGATTTTCTCCTTTGCGGAGATAAAAATTATCGGAGCATAACTCATAAAGGAGAAATCCTTCATAAGCTGTTTTCTCATGCTGTCCATGGTCTTACCGTCTTTCTCAACGGCATCCCACTTGTTGACGGCGATAATGCACGCCTTGCCCATTTCGTGAGCAATGCCCGCAACCTTTGAATCCTGCTCTGTAAAGCCTTCGGTTGCGTCAATCATAATAACGCAAACATGCGCTCTTTCAACCGCCATTCTCGCACGGATAACGGAATATTTTTCTATTTGGTCATATACGCGGCTCTTTCTGCGAAGTCCCGCAGTATCGATAAACACGAACTTTCCGTGTTCGTTTTCAACAATTGAGTCCGTTGCATCTCTGGTTGTGCCCGCGATGTCGGAAACAATCATTCTGTCCTCACCGAGTACGGCATTGACAAGCGACGATTTTCCCGCATTGGGTTTGCCGATAACGGCAACCTTGATTGCATCCTCTTCATCCTCTTCCGTACCTTCTTCGGGAAGATACTTGAGCACTTCGTCAAGAAGGTCACCCGTACCCATACCGTGAACGGAAGAAACGGGCATCGGGTCACCAAGACCGAGATTGTAGAATTCATAATAATCCGGCGGAAGTTCACCCGGTGTGTCACACTTGTTGACACAGAGGATAACGGGTTTACCGCTCTTCTGAAGCATTGCCGCAACATCACTGTCCGTTGCAACAACTCCCGTACGGATATCAGTAACGAGAATTATTACATCTGCGCTGTCGATTGCAAGCTGAGCCTGTCTTCTCATCTGCTTGAGAATGACATCATCCGAATGCGGCTCTATACCGCCCGTGTCGATAAGCATAAAATGCCTGCCGAGCCACTCGCAGTCGCCGTAAATTCGGTCTCTTGTAACGCCCGGGGTATCATCGACTATCGAAAGTCTTTCACCCACAAGCTTGTTGAAAAGTGTCGATTTGCCGACATTGGGTCTGCCGACAATCGCAACAACATTACCTGTCATATTTAATCCCTCCTGTAAAGGCGTTGAGCAAATCCTCTCCGCCGGGTCCGTTTTGTGTGATTTTTATTCCTAATTTATCCGAAAGTGCTTCAACCGTCATATCGTCAAGGAACATATCGCCCTCATTTCTCAGACAGTTGGGCGGAATTATAAGTTCCTCGCCGAGATCAAGTCCGCTGACAGCCGCCGCAATATCCGCTCCGCACAGCAAACCTGAAACGGTTATCATATTGCCGAGAAGTCTGTTTTCCGCTGCAACGACATTGACTTTCAGACCTTTTATTTTTTCTTCCGCTTTCTTTGCAAGAGCCGAAATCAGCGGATATGCCGCCTTGCCTGTAACCGCGGTTACGCAACGGTCAAGCTCATTTGTTTCACAGTCTGCAAGAGCATCCTCGAATTCCGACTTAAGAAGTGCCCACATTCCCACGCCGTTTTCAAGCTGAGGAAATCCGTTATAATATTCCTCACCGGGCATTTCTCTTTTTGCTTTGAGATAAAATTCATCCGCCGCATAAGCTATTATCTCGCCGTGCTCCGCTTTGAACTTATCATTGAAACGGTCGATTATATCTATTGTTTCACCTGCTGTTTTTTCGTTATACGGCTCAAGCGGATATAAGCCATCACGATGGTCGGAAAGTCCGACGGGCACAGCAGCAATGCTCTGCACTGCAGGATAAAGTTTTGAAAGCTCATTAAGACTGAATTCCAATTCTTCACCGTCGTTGATTCCGGGGCAGAGAACAAGCTGGGTATTGATTGCAATTCCCGCTTCAGCAAATCTGTAAAGATATTTCAGCGATTCGCCCGCTTTGGGATTCGCCATCATCTTCACCCTAAGCTCGGGATTCATCGTCTGAACAGATACATTAACGGGGCTGATATGCATTCCGATTATTCTGTCAACCTCGCCGTCGGTAAGATTGGTCAGCGTTATATAGTTTCCGAAAAGGAACGAAAGCCTTGAATCGTCATCCTTGAAGTAAAGACTTTTGCGAAGACCTTTCGGAAGCTGGTCGATAAAGCAGAAAATGCATTTGTTTTTGCAGCTTCTCTGCTTGTCCATAAGATATGTTTCGAACTCCAGACCTATATCATCAAATTCGTCTTTTTTTATCATTGCAAACTTTGATTTTCCGTCTGCCGTTTCAAGCAAAAGAACAAGCTTGCTTTCATTGATATAGAAACGATAATCAAGGACATCATTTATCTCGTTGCCGTTGATGCTTATGAGTCTGTCGCCGCTGCTGAATTTTTTCTTCTCGGCAATGCTGCCTTTCTGCACTCCGCTTATTAAAACCGCCATTCTTTCGCCCTCCTTCTCAAAGCATACTCATCCATTTTACAATTACAAAGTATTATAACACATATTTATAAAAAATAATAGTAAAAATTTTGTAAACAATAAACTTTTTTGAAAGTCACCCAAAAAGCTATTGTAAATCGAGAAATTATGGGGTATAATGCATAATGTAAACATATGTCTTAAATTCAGCAAAGGAAAAGGAAATCAAAAATGTTTGTTGATATTGCGAAAATAAAAATAAAAGCGGGCAACGGCGGCAATGGCGCCGTCAGCTTCCGCAGAGAAAAATACGTTAACGCAGGCGGCCCCGACGGCGGTGACGGCGGCAAAGGCGGTAACATCGTGTTTCAGGTTGACGACAATCTTGCTACACTTGCCGACTTCCGATACAAAAGAAAATACACCGCATCTAACGGTGAAAACGGTTCGGGCGGACGCAAAAACGGCAGAGGCGGCGAGGACCTTGTGATCAAAGTTCCCAGAGGAACAATAATCCGCGAGGTAGAAAGCGGCGCCGTTATGGCTGATATGTCAAGTGACGAGCCTTTCATTGCCGCAAAGGGCGGCAGAGGCGGATGGGGCAACCCCCATTTCGCAACCCCCACAAGACAGGTGCCGAGATTCGCAAAAAGCGGAACCCCCGGCGAAGAATGGGAAGTCAGCCTTGAACTCAAACTTCTTGCTGACGTCGGTCTGCTCGGTTTCCCGAATGTAGGCAAATCAACGCTTGTTTCGGTTGTCAGCCAGGCTAAACCCATCATTGCAAATTACCATTTCACAACACTCACCCCCGTTCTCGGAGTTGTTTCTCTCGGCGAGGGCAGTTCATTTGTTATGGCGGATATTCCCGGTCTTATTGAGGGCGCAGGCGACGGCGTAGGTCTCGGCCACGAATTCCTTCGTCATGTTGACCGTTGCAGACTGCTCGTTCATATTGTTGATGCAGCAGGAAGCGAAGGCAGAGATCCGATTGAAGATTTTGAAATCATCAATAAAGAACTTGCAAAATTCGACCCCGAACTTGCAAAGCGTCCCCAGATTGTTGCCGCAAACAAAATCGATCTTGCAACCGACGAGCAACTTGAAAGACTTGAAAAATACTTTGCAGAAAAGGGCTATGAATATCACACTATGTGTGCACCCATTCTCGAAGGTACGCAAGAACTCATCCACACTGTATGGAACAAGCTTCAGACGCTTCCGCCCATCAAGAAATATGAAGCTGAAAACATTCCTCTCGAAATGTTCGAAAAACAGAATGACAAAGGCTTCAGCATCCGCGTTGAGGATGATATTTATTTTGTCGAGGCACAGTGGCTTCTCAAAATTCTTCAGAGAACAGACCTTGACGATTACGAATCGCTCCAGTATTTCCAGAGAATTCTCATTTCAAGCGGCATAATCGATGCGCTCCGCGAAAGAGGAATCAACGAGGGCGACACCGTTTCAATTTATGACCTTGAGTTTGATTTTGTTAACTGATTGCGGGGTATAATTTTTGAATTCACTACTTGAAAAAACGGCGGATGTTGCATCGCTCAGCCCGCTTACGCTCGCGTTTATGGGCGATACGGTTTTTGATTTGCTTGTCAGAAGCGAACTTATCTGCGAAGCAAACAGACCCGTTAAAGACCTTCATTCAACTGCAAGCAAAAGAGTCTGCGCAAAAGCTCAGGCAGACGGAATAAGAAGAATTATGCCGATGCTCACTGAAGATGAGATTGCCGTTTTTAAAAGAGGCAGAAATGCTCATACAGGGGCAATTCCCAAGCACGCATCAAGTGCCGATTATCACTATGCAACAGGGCTTGAAAGTCTGTTCGGTTGGCTTTATCTCAAAGGAGAAACCGAAAGAATCAGAGCTCTTTTCAATGCAATCAAAGAAACCGATGAAGGGGTAAAATATGAATAAAACAAAGGCAATTGAGCTGCTCAGAAATAATGGTTTGTGGCTTGTCGGCTGTATTCTTTACTCAATCGGAGTTAACTGTTTCTCCGTTCCAAACAACATTGCACAGAGCGGTGTTACGGGCGTTGCGGTTATTCTCAATCATCTTTTTGATGTGCCTGTGGGCACGGTCAACTTTGCCCTAAACATCCCCTTGCTTATTCTGATGATGATTTATCTCGGAAAACAACTTGTAGCAAGAACTTTGTGGGTAACCATCCTGCTCTCAACCGCACTTGATGTTGTTGCAATTTTTGCTCCCGAATATACGGGCGATAAAATCCTTGCTGCGCTCTTCTGCGGTCTCTTTCAGGGCGCAGGGCTCGGTCTTATTATGATTACGGGTGCAACCAGCGGCGGTACGGATATTGTTGCAAGACTCGCTCATAAAAGATGGCCTCATATCACGGTCGGCAGCGTCGTGCTTGTTGCAGACGCAATCGTTGTTACGGCAGGAATGTTCGTTTTCGGAAGTATCGAAAGCGGTCTTTACGCCATCATTCTTATTTATGTCAGCACAAAGGTTATCGATTCGATGATTTACGGCACAGGCAACGGAAAAATGCTTATGATTGTTTCCGAAAAAGCCAATGAAGTTTCAAAAGCCATAGTCAACTCATCACCCAGAGGAGTTTCGATTATCCCCGCCGTCGGCGCATATACGGGTAACAGCAAAAATATTCTTCTCTGCGTTGCAAGAAAGCACGAGATTTCGGGAATCATCAAAACCGTCAAATCCGTTGACGATAAAACATTTATCATCGTAAGCGAAGCCAATGAAATACTCGGAAAAGGCTTTAAAAAGACAATATAAAGGAGTAAAAAAATGAAAAGATTTTTTGCTATTATAGTGCTCGCTGTTGTTGTTATTCTCGGCGGCTGTACACAAATCCCCGAAGACAGTATTCAGCCGTCTGTTTACAGAATGGAAGATGCAAGATATCCTTTGATTTCACTTGAAGAAGACGGAACTTTTGTGATTGAATACAACGTTATGGCAACCCGCGAAAGTTACGGAACATACACAGTGGCGAACAGAGTCCTCACCCTCTCCGCAGATGACGGCGCAAAGTATTGCTTCAAAATCAAGAACAAAAAAATTGTTTTTCTTGAGGATATGTCAACCCCGTTTGAAGTTGTTGAAGGTGATCCTGCAATTGAAAACAAAACAGAATTCGACCTTTGGCGTGTTTTCGAATAATGCTTGACAACAATATAGTGTTGTTATATAATATTTGGGTTAAAATTTACTAAAGAGAGGTTTTATAAATGTCAGGCCATTCAAAATGGAGTACTATTAAACGTAAAAAAGAAAAAACCGACAATCAGCGTGCAAAAATTTTCACCAAAATCGGCAGAGAAATTGCTGTTGTAGTCCGTGAAGGCGGTCCCGATCCCGCATCAAACTCAAAGCTCAAGGACGTTATCGCAAAGGCTAAGGCAAACAATGTGCCCAACGATAACATCGAAAGAATAATCAAGAAGGCTGCGGGCGAAACAGGCGGCGCAGACTACGAAGAAATCGTATACGAAGGCTACGGTCCCTCAGGTGTTGCGGTTATCGTTGAAGCACCTACTGATAACAGAAACAGAACCGCAGGCGATGCCCGTCACTATTTTGACAAATACGGCGGAAACATGGGTCAGTCAGGCTGTGTTTCATTTATGTTTTCAAAGCAGGGTGTTCTTGTTGTTGAAGCAGAAGGCGTTGACGAGGACAAGCTTATGGAGGATGCTCTTGAAGCAGGCGCAACAGATTTCATCACAGACGATGAAGGCGTTTTCGAAATCAGAACAGAGCCTAACGATTGCGGCGCAGTAAGAGAAGACCTCGAAGCAAAGGGCTATGCTTTCGTTTCAGCAGAAGTTGAATATGTTCCCTCAACATACACAGCTCTCACCAATCCCGATGACATAAAGAATATGGCAAAGATGCTTGAAATGTTTGAGGATAACGACGACGTTCAGGCTGTATGGCATAACTGGGAAAACGCTGACGACGCTGAATAATCTGAATGTAATACAATCACATCCCCACGGAAATCAATTAGCGGTTTCCGTGGGGTATTTTGTTTTGACATTTCAAATTTAATATGCTATTCTATATTTGTTATCATATTTTATATATGGAGTGATAAAAATGTATTTTGATTTTATTGAAAAAATTAAATTCGAAGGTGCTTCAAGCAAAAATCCGTTTGCATTCAAGTACTACGATGCAAACAAAGTTATTATGGGTAAAACAATGAAAGAGCACCTCAACTTTGCTATGGCTTGGTGGCATAATCTCGGCGCAGCAGGTACAGATATGTTCGGCAGAGACACAGCCGACAAGGCTTTCGGTGCAGAAAAAGGTACTATGGCTCACGCAAAGGCAAAGGTTGATGCAGGCTTTGAATTTATGCAGAAGCTCGGCGTTGAGAATTTCTGTTTCCACGATGTTGACCTTGTTCCCGAAGCTGAGGATATCAACGAAACCAACACAAGACTCGACGAAATCAGCGATTACATTCTTGAAAAGATGAACGAAACAGGCATCAAATGCCTTTGGGGTACTGCAAATATGTTCTCAAATCCCCGCTTTATGAACGGCGCAGGCAGCACCAACAGCGCTGACGTTTATTGCTTTGCAGCAGCTCAGATTAAGAAAGCGCTCGACATCACCGTCAAACTTGGCGGTAAAGGTTACGTTTTCTGGGGCGGCAGAGAAGGCTATGAAACTCTTCTCAACACCGACGTTAAGTTTGAGCAGGAAAACATTGCACGCCTTATGAAAATGGCTGTTGACTACGGCAGAAGCATCGGCTTTGAAGGCGATTTCTACATCGAGCCCAAGCCGAAGGAGCCTATGAAGCATCAGTACGATTTTGATGCCGCAACTGCTATCGGCTTCCTCCGTCAGTACGGTCTTGACAAAGATTTTAAGATGAACATCGAAGCAAACCACGCTCTCCTCGCAGGTCACACCTTTGAGCACGAACTCCGCATTTCAGCTATCAACGGTATGCTCGGCTCAATCGACGCAAACCAAGGTGATCCCGTACTCGGCTGGGATACCGACGAATTCCCGTTTGATGTTTACTCGGCAACAATGTGCATGTACGAAGTGCTCAAAGCAGGCGGTATGAAGAACGGCGGTCTTAACTTCGACGCAAAGAACCGCAGACCCAGTAACACCCGTGAAGATATGGTGCTCGGCTTCATTCTCGGTATGGATACATTCGCACTCGGTCTTATCAAAGCCGCAAAAATCATTGAAGACGGCACAATCGACAGCTTCAAGGCAGAGAGATATTCAAGCTTCAGCTCGGGCATCGGCAAAAAGATTGCTGACGGTGAAGCTACTCTCGAGGAGCTTTCAGCTTACGCCTGCTCACTCGGCAAGTGCGCTGATCCCGGTTCAGGTAAGCAGGAATACCTTCAGTCCGCAATAAACGGAATTATGTTTGGTGAATAAGATGAAATATGTTATCGGTATAGATCTCGGTACTTCGGCAACGAAAACCGTTCTTTTCGACGAAAAGGGCGCAACCGTTGCTTCGGCGAGCCGTGAATACGAACTGCTTCAGCCCCATAACGGCTGGGCAGAGCAGAATCCCGCAGACTGGTATGATGCCGCGATTGAAACACTTTCAAAGGTTGTTTCCGACAGCGGCGTTGATAAAAACGATATTGTTTCCGTCGGCATTTCGGGCCAGATGCACGGACTCGTTATGCTCGATGAGGAATGCAATGTTCTTCGCCCGTCAATCCTCTGGTGCGACCAGAGAACGGGCAAGGAATGCGATGAGCTGACAGAAATGCTCGGCAGAGATAAGCTCATCGAAATCACCGCAAACCCCGCACTCACAGGCTTCACCGCATCAAAAATTCTTTGGGTAAAGAATAACGAACCCGAAATTTTTGAGAAGTGCCGCCACATTCTTCTGCCTAAGGACTATCTGCGTTTCAGACTTACGGGCGACTTTGCAACCGAGGTTTCGGACGCATCGGGAATGCAGATTCTCGATGTTCCGCAGAGAAAGTGGTCAAAGGTTATGATTGATGCACTTTCAATCAAGGAAGAATACCTCGCAAAAGTTTACGAATCCCCTGAAATCACGGGATATATCAACAGCAATACCGCTGAAAAGACAGGTCTTTCAACAGCGACATCGGTTGTCGGCGGCGCAGGAGACAATGCCGCCGCAGCAGTCGGAATGGGCGTGGTTGAAGAAGGAAAAGCATTCACAACAATAGGTACATCGGGCGTTGTTTTCGCTCACACAGACAATCCTGTCATAGATCCCAGGGGCAGAGTTCATACCTTCTGCTGTGCGGTGCCCGGCGCTTGGCATGTTATGGGCGTTACCCAGGGTGCAGGCCTTTCGCTCCAGTGGTTCAAGAATAACTTCTGCGGCGAAGAATCTGCTCAAGCCGCAAGCGAAGGCAAAGATGTTTACATCATCACCGATGAAAAAGCTTCAAAAATCAGCATCGGATGCGACAAGCTTCTCTATCTCCCCTATCTTATGGGTGAAAGAACTCCGCATCTTGACCCCGACTGCAGAGGTGTTTTCTTCGGGCTTTCCGCAATCCACACACGCTCACACTTCATCAGAGCAATAATGGAAGGTGTTACCTATTCGCTCTATGACTGCTTGCTCGTGCTTAAAGAAATGGGCATCAATCCGCAGTCAATGCTCCTTTGCGGTGGCGGCGGAAAGAGCAAACTCTGGAAAGGTATGATTTGTGACACATTCGATATGCCCGTGCTCACAACAAAATCATCCGAAGGCCCCGCACTCGGCGTTGCCATCCTTGCGGCAGTCGGCTCGGGAATATATCCCGATGTCAAATCCGCTTGCGAAGCAATGATTCCCGACGAGGCACAGATTTCGAATCCCGACAGCGCAAACACAGCAAAATACCGCGAATACCACGCCGTTTATTCATCGCTTTATAATTCGCTTAAAGATAACTACAAAGTTCTCTCAACCCTTGATTAAAACAAAAGCTCAATCCTCATCGGGTTGAGCTTTTTTGGAGAAAATCATGATATTTTATTTTTCCGCAACGGGCAACAGCCGCCACGCCGCAAAAAGAATAGCCGATGCAACAGGCAGCAGAATTATTTCAATCACCGAATGTCTGAAAAAAGGCGTTTTTGATTTCACTTCCAATGACGGCGAAACGATCGGATTTGTTTCGCCCGTTTATAATTTCGGTCTGCCTGTAACGGTTATTGACTTTATAAACAACCTAAACATCAATCATAATAAAAGCTATGTTTTCACTCTCATTACCTTCGGAGGTTTTTCGGGCGGCGCAAGCAAGATGATGAGGGATTTACTCAAAGAAAGAGGCGTCAGAACCGACGCTCAGTATTCCGTCAGAATGCCCGACACCTGGACTCCCGTTTACGACCTCTCCGATAAAGAAAAAATCAATAGAACCAACAGAAAAGCTGACACGAAAATCAGCAGTATAATCAATAAACTCAACAAAAAAGCAAGAGGGAATTTCGATTCAAGACACATTCCGTTCGGAGATAAATTCTACGGTGGATATGAGGAAATGCGAAGAACAAGCTCGCTCTCCGTGACCGAAAAATGTATCGGATGCGGTCTTTGTGCAGAACAATGCCCCGTTGATGCAATCGAAATACAAAACGGCAGACCTGTTTGGGTAAAAGAAAAGTGTGCGATGTGCCTCGGCTGTCTGCACCGTTGTCCCGAGTTTGCAATTAAAAGAGGCGAAAAGACAAAACTCCACGGACAATATACACACGAATAAAAATAACCGCTTCGGCATAAGCCGAGGCGGTTAGATTTTTATTCAATGCCTGCAATCTTAAGATTTTCAAGATGCTCTTCATAAGTTTCTGCGTAATAATAATTTGCATTTTCATCGTGGCAGAAATAAAGATAATCAACATCCGCGGGATTCAGTGCCGCATTGATTGTTTTGAGGCCGGGGTTACAGATCGGTCCTGCGGGAAGAGCCTTGCATTTATAGGTGTTATAATAGCTGTTATAGCGGTTGATATCACCCGTAAGATACGGCTTGACATGGCGTTCGATATAATAAATCGAAGAGTCCATCTGAAGCTTCATTCCCGCTTCAAGTCGGTTATAAATGACGGCAGCAATCTTTGCAACCTCGCTTGACTTTCCGCCCTCTTTTTCAACAATCGAAGCAACCGTCAGCACCTCGTCCATCGTATAACCGAGTGCCGATGCCTGAGCCATCATCTGCTCCGTGATGTTCGCCTTGCCGCCTCTGAGGAATTTTCCTATCGCGTCCTGAGGTTGGGAATTGGTGTAAAATTCATATGTACTCGGATAAAGATATCCCTCAAGTGTAAAGCAACGGTTGGGATTCGATGGAATTTTCGCAACAAGCGGATAATAGTTGTAATCATATGTTGCGGCAGTTTCCATAAGTTCATCAAAATCCGCAACCTCATATTCATCAAGAATTTTGAATATTTCGGTAAGGGTTCTTCCCTCGGCAAAGCTGAGAGTAACCGTTCTTCTGCCCGTAGCTTCCTGCGTCTGCGGTTTTGTTGTTTCTTCAACAAGATTTTCGGTGAATTCTTCCGTCATCGGACTTGTAATCGATACGGGGATATACATGGTCGGCTTTTCGGTTTCTTCTTTATCCTCTGTTTTCCCCTCATAGCCATAGTCGGATTCGTCTTCGTGTTCGAAAACATTTTCTGTAAGATTCACGAAAGCATCAATCGCATCCGAAAGATTTGCAGCAGAAGTTGCAAGCGAATCGGTCACGGTTGTTGTCACATCATTTTCGGGTTCTTTCACCGAACACGATGCCGCAAACAAAACGCATGCCGCAAGCAGTCCTACGGCGAATATTTTTATAATTTTCATTATATTCAATCCTTTTTGTTTTTGTGACAAAATATTATCATACAGAAAAACAAAAATCAACCGCTGTGTAAAAAGTTTACACAGCGGTAATAATTTATATATTCTCTCTGTATTTTCTTCTTGCATATCGGAAAACAACAAACGCAACGCAAACTGCTGCAAAAATTCCGATATAAAGAGCATATCTCTTTGCTTCGGGAGTCATAGCCTCTCCGTCATCTGTTGAAACAGCAGAGCCTGAACCGCCGAAGAAGAAATCATTGTTTCCCATACCCGAGGGAACATAGTTTTTAACATCATCCCAAAGAGTACTCATAAGAGCAAGGGTTTCAGGATTGAGGTTGAGGAAAAGCTGAGTTTTGAACTTGCCGTCCTCGGGATAGAGGATTTCATCCTCATAAAAAGAATATTCGGGGTTTGAATAAACTTCGGTGTGCGGACTTGCATAGCAGATATATTCCGCATTAGCAAGAGCAACCTCGGGATCAAGCAGGAAGTTTATGTAAAGCTCTGCCGCAAGCTTGTTCTTTGCGCCTTTGAGAACACACGCACCGTCAACAAAGAAGTTAACACCTTCCTTGGGATAAACGAATTCGAGGGCGGGATTATTATCCTTCATAGTGAGAAAGTCGCCTGCATAATAAGGTGCCATTGCTGCTTCACCCGCTTCCATCTTGAGAAAGACCTCATCGTTTACATATGCGGGAGAAACATTCTTCTGCTCCTTGAGAAGCTCTGCGGCTACTCTCCACGAAACATCGGATTCATTGTTATAGTCCATACCGAGAACGCTCTGCGCAATCGCAAATGCGTCACGGGGATTATTGAACATAAGGATGCTGTTCTCATAGTTTTCGTCCCAAAGAGCCGTCCAGCTGTCAGGAGCCTCTTCAACCATTTCGGTGTTATAGATCAGACCGACCATACCAACCGTATAAGGCACGGAATATTCATTCTTCGGGTCGTGAGCAAGATTTTTATATTTTTCGGGGATATACTTATAATTCGGAATATTCGAAAAATCAATCGGCTGAAGCATATCTTCAGTAATCATTCTCTGAATCATATAGTCCGACGGAATAACAACATCATAGGAAACTCCGCCGCCCTTGAGCTTTGAATACATTACCTCGTTATTATCGTATGTTTCATAAACAACTTCAATGCCGTATTTCTCCTCAAATGCCGCATTGACATCGAGCGTGTCATCGGCACCGTCGGAGATGTATTCGCCCCAGTTATAAACATAAAGCGTTGTGCCTCTGAGCGCATCGATTTCACTCTGCTCCGCCGCAACCGAGGTCACGCAGGGCAGAAGAGAAATAATCAACACAAAAAGCACGGATGCAATTCTTTTTTTCAATAAAAACACCCCACTTGAAAGTGTTATTTTTTCTTGCTTTTCTCCTCACTCTTTGACTGTGCAATATTATAAAGAATAAGAAGAACGAGTATGCTCACAAAAATCAGAGCCGAAAGAGCATACATATCCGGCTTGACTCGTTTCTTTGTCATTGAGAAAATAGCAATCGGAAGAGTCTGAAAACCGGGTCCGCTGGTGAAATAGCTGATAATGAAATCATCCAGCGAAAGGGTAAACGCCATAATCATACCGGTAATTATACCGGGCATAATTGACGGCAGAACAACCTTAAAAAATGCCGTGACAGGCTTACAACCCAGATCCTGCGCCGCTTCGGAAAGATTCCTGTCCGTCTGACGGAGCTTGGGCAATACATTGAGAATAACATAGGGCAGATTGAATGTGACATGAGCGATAAGCATTGTGCCAAAGCCGAGTACGGCATCCTTGCTCAGAAGTCTGCCCACAAAAACAAACAGAAGCATCATTGAGATACCCGTTACGATTTCGGGGTTTGTCATAGGAATGTTTGTTGTTGCCATAACACCCGCACGTACGGGACCTTTTTTGAATTTATCGATGCCGACTGCCGCCGAAGTTCCGAGAACGGTTGCGATCACAGAAGAGCACACAGCAAGAATGATTGTGTTATAAAGCGATCTTAAAGTTGCTTTATCCTCAAGAAGCGCCTTGTACCAATCAAGCGAAAAGCCTGCAAAAACGCTTGTACTGCTTGACGAGTTGAATGAAAAAAGAATCATTACGAGAATCGGCGCATAGAGAAAAAGGAAAACAAGGAAAGTATAAACCTTTGATGCAGCTTTCATATAACCACGCCCTCCTCATCGCCCGTGAAGCGGTTCATAACCGCCATACTGATAAGAATAAGCACCATCAGCACAAGCGAAAGCGCCGCGCCGAGGTTGTAGTTATAAGACTGCTGGAACTGTCTTTCAATAACATCACCGATAAGGTCAAACGAGCCGCCGCCGAGTTTCTGCGAAATGTAGAATGTACTGACAGAGGGCACAAAAACCATAGTGATACCCGAAACGATACCGGGCATACTCATCGGGATTATGCATCGTCTTACGACGGTAAGGCGGTTACCGCCCAGATCCTGGCAGGCTTCAACCATACTGTAATCAAGCTTTGCCATAACCGAATAAATCGGCATTATCATATACGGCAGGAAATTATAAACCATACCGAGAATAACCGCGCCTTCGGTATTAATCATATGAATCGGGTCAATTCCGATTTTGCCGAGAAGATTGTTAATTATACCCGTATCCTGAAGAAGCGCCATCCAAGAATAAGTCCTGATAAGGAAGCTCATCCACATAGGAAGCATAACGAGCATAACCATCGTTCGCTGAACCTTTTCTGTCTTTTGCGAAATGATATACGCAAGCGGAAACGCTATTATAAGACAGATGATTGTTGCAACTATTCCGAACCAGATTGAACGCAGAAAAGTCGGCGTATATTTGCTCAGGGCAGTTATGTTTTCAAAAGTGAAAGCTCCCGAAGCATCGGTAAACGAATAATAAACAACAAAAAACAGCGGGGCGATTATGAACAGCACCGACCAGACGATGTAAGGCGAGGCAACAAGCTTTGACCCGAGAGAAGAACGGTTGCTCATCCCTCCACCTCCTCCTCTGCATTTGAAAGCTCATCAAACTCTTCGCTGAATGAGCTGTAGTCGCCGTAGATACCCGAATATTCGGATTTCTTCATAATATGAATTGCATCGGGTTCGATGAAAAGACCGATTTTTGCGCCCTCGGGCTGATAATCGGTTGTCTGAATCATCCATTTGAAGCCGCCGATGTCAACGATAATTTCAAAATGAACGCCCTTGAATGTTACGGATGTAACCGTGCCTCGGAGCATACCCTTTTCGGGCTCAACAACATCAACATCCTCGGGACGGACAACAACGTCAACCGCTTCATTCTTGCCAAAACCCTTGTCAAGACACTCGAATCTGTGTCCCGAAAAATCAACAAGACCATCGTCGATCATAATTCCGTCGAGAATGTTACTTTCGCCGATGAAATCCGCAACAAATGCATTCTTGGGTTCGTTATATATATCAAGAGGTGTGCCTATCTGCTGGATAACGCCGCCGTCCATAACAACAACGGTATCCGACATTGAAAGCGCCTCTTCCTGATCGTGGGTAACATAAATAAAGGTAATGCCAAGTCTCTGCTGAATCTTCTTAAGCTCAACCTGCATATCCTTGCGAAGCTTGAGGTCAAGTGCACCGAGAGGTTCGTCAAGAAGAAGAACTCTGGGTTTAACCGCAAGTGCACGGGCAATTGCAACTCTCTGCTGCTGACCGCCCGAAAGCGAATTTATGTTTCTTTTATTAAAGCCTGTGAGATTGACAAGTGCGAGCATCTCTTCGACCGTTTCTTTAATCTGCTTTTCGGGGACCTTTTTGATTCTCAGACCGAAAGCAACATTTTCATAAACATTCAGGTGGGGAAAAAGCGCATAACGCTGAAAAACAGTGTTAACCTGCCTTTTGTGAGGAGGAACACCATTCATCTTTTTATCTTCAAAAATAACCTCGCCTTCATCGGGTTCGATAAAGCCTGCAATAATTCTGAGAGTCGTTGTTTTTCCGCATCCCGAAGGACCGAGGAAAGTTATGAACTCCTTATCGCGGATATATAAATTGAGGTCTTTGAGCACCTGATTATTTCCGAAAGTCACGGAAATGTTTTTCAAATCAATGATCGCATTTTTTTTCAATTATGCAGCCCCTCTCTGCCTTTGCTGTGATGGCTTATAATAATATAATAAAATATAGAGCAAAATCTTGCAAATGTCAACAATTTTTTTAATAAATCCGTGAAAATTCCGTTAGGGTTTAAATTCTTTAAATAATTTACTTTGAATTACTCTCGAATGCTCTTTTTTACTCTGTTTTTCTCACTTTTTACTGTTTTAATTTTTTTCAAAAAATCTACTTGATTTTTTGAGGTTTGGCAACAATTCCCGTAATATAATCAAACGAAATATTATAGAACCGAAGAATACTGTGATGAACATGGTATTCTGCCTGACCTGTTAATTATTGACAACACAATTAGGTACTGGTATAATTTTTTTGCAGAGATGTATCTCTGCTATTTAAAAGGAGGAATAAACAATGTTTAGTATCTTTTCAATGATTTTGGCATTCTTTTTCTCAATCACATCGTTTTTCACCGTTATGTCGGGCGGAAACCTCGGTTCAATCATTCTTGATTATGATGCCGCAAACGGCAACGTGTGGGAATGCGAAATCGCAGACGAAAGCGTTGCAGTCCTCAAAGACGAAAAAACTTTCGGTTCGCTGCAAACATTCACAATTGAAGGGGTCGGCGAAGGCACAACCACAGTTACCGCAACAAACAAAAACGGTGATGTTCTCGAATGCATTATGGGATCATATCCGGAAGTCAATCCCTACAACGGTAAAACCGAATATTATCAGATGTATGTTCTCTATGACTTCGGAGAATTTATTTCTTACGACGAGGGTATAACTCTCACAGCAGAAACTCCTGTTGATGGCGGTTACTGGGATTTCGGATACGCAGGCTATGTTGAACTCAAATCGGAACCCGAAACTGTCAACGGTGTTTGTACCTTTGATGTTATCAACACAACTCTCGAGGATGAAAAATACGGAATTCTGTTTACATATTATTCGGCAGACGGTACCCCTCTCGAAAATCAGTTCAAGGCATTCACCCTCACAGCAGACGGAGAAATTGTTTACACTCCCGAAAACAGGCTTGCAAAAATCGAACTTCCTTCAGATTGGTCAAAACTTATCGCCTGGGAGCTGTCACCCGCTTCGATTGACAGCGAAACTGCAGAAATCATAAGTATTTATCCTGCGTCGGATTCTTACGGAAGCCTTTATATTCCCGAAGATTACCCGTCAGCTGAAGTTCTTAAAGAGCTTGTTGATATGCTTGTCGGTAAGATTCCCGAAGGCGGTAACGATGTTGTTGTTATTGAAGCGCTTAAAGAAGGAACAGCCAGATTTACTCTTGAAAAGGTTGACAGATATCCGATAGTTGAAACCGAAGACGGCTATGAAATCAACACTGAAAAATGTAAAATTCTTGAAACGGTAACGGTTGAAGTTACGGTTGATGCAGATCTGAATATCAGCTACGAAATTAAATAAAAAATTATAACCCCGATACAAAGTGGCAATACTTTAAATGCCATTAAATGTATCGGGGTGATTTTTTGCAATTCAACAAGGTTGAAATCTGCGGAGTTAACACCGCGAAGTTGAAAGTTTTAAAGGAAAGTGAAAAAATGGAGCTGCTCAGAAAAGCCCGCTCGGGCGATAAAAAAGCTAGAGAAGATCTGGTGACGGGGAATCTCCGCCTTGTTCTGAGCGTTATTCAGAGGTTTGCAAACAGAGGTGAAAATCCGGACGATCTTTTTCAGGTCGGCTGCATAGGCCTTATAAAGGCGATTGATAATTTTGATTTGTCGCTCGATGTAAGATTCAGCACTTATGCCTGCCCTATGATAATCGGCGAAGTGCGCAGACATCTGAGGGATAACAATCCCGTAAGGGTCAGCCGTTCTGTCAGGGATACTGCATATCACGCAATGCAGGTACGCGAAAGATTGATAAACGAGCTTGAACGCGACCCGACTCCCGAGGAAATCGCAAAAGAACTGGGCATTTCAAAAGAAAGTGTCGTAATCGCTCTTGATGCGATAGTTGAACCTGTTTCGCTGAACGAACCCGTATATTCGGACGGTGGTGACACAATTTACGTTATGGACCAGATAGGCGATAACGAAAATGACGAAAGCTGGCTCGATGAAATTCTTCTTAAGCAAGCAATAAAAGAATTGAACGAGCGCGAAAAAAGAATTCTCCACCTGCGTTTTATGCGGGGAAAAACACAGATGGAGGTTGCTGACGAAATCGGCATTTCGCAGGCGCAGGTTTCAAGACTTGAAAAAGGCGCAATCAAAAAGATAAAAGATAACAACAGGGCATAAAAAAAGGCTGCTTTACAGCAGCCTGATATTTTTACATAAGCGCAACGGACATCGCAAGCAATATCTGCGCAGGATAATAGCTTGAAAGCTCGATTGTCACCCACACATTCTTTTTCTTTACGGGTGTGAAATAAAGAATTCCGAGGCAGGTGTCGCTGATGATAAACAGCACCGTTCCGATGAAAGCAACGATAAAAGGTACTTTGCCCGTTCCGAATGCAAGCACCGCCGCCGATGCGGCTTTATAGAACAAGGCACCATAATAAACCGCCATAACGGGTCTGAGCTTCTTGTCTATCTTCATCTTGAGCACTCTCATCATAACCAGCGCAATCACTGCGCCTGCTATACCGATGAGAAGCGCAGGAAGGCTGAATCCGCCCGATGAAATAAATGCGCAAAGCGCGAAAATATGACCCACAAGAAAATAGAGTGTACCGAGCGCAACAAGTTTACTCTTAAAAGTCGGTGCAACTTCTTTGATACCCAGCAGAACATCTCCGAAAAATCCGAAAAGCACCGAAAAACACATCATACAGAAATAATATGTATCAACAGGATTAAGACAGTATCCGACAACCGCAATCGAAATGAATCCGAAGCTTGCCATAAACTTGCACATCATTCCTTCGAATGCTTTGCCTTTTCTGCGGAATCCGACGCATCCGAAGGCAAAAACAATCGTTACCGCCGCCAGAACATAACAAATCGGGGACATTCAGACACCTCCTCAATATTTTTCAGCTATTGCCCAGCAACCGACTTTTTCAAATCCGACTTTTGCATAAAAATCTGCAAGCGAATCGTTCCTGCAGAAAAGAAAAACTTTTTTGTCCGACTTCTCTGCCGCGAGAGTACCGACAAGCTTCGATGCATAACCCTTGCCCCTTGCGGAAGGATTTGTCGCAACCGCGCCGAGAAGTACACTTTTCGCTCCCTCAAAAAGCGCAAACGCACAAGCACACGGCTCATCTGCGTTCATAACCGCCGCAAGGGATGCAGTGCCTTTATTGAGCCTTGCACACACATCAGCAAGAAAAGCGCCGTAATTACCGAGTTCAAAACCGCACAAGCAGAGCAGATCATAGATTTTCTTTTTGTCGCAGTCACAGGATATCTCCTCAATTGCAGACACCGGACCACCTTTATACTCAACGGTAAACGAGGTTTTTGACGCTTCAAAGCCAAGCTTTTTCATCACTTCCGTATCACACGTCAAGCTCGAAAATCCGACGGCGTTTATGAACGCCGAAAGCTCTTCGAAATCAGCACCGTCAAGGCAGCAAGCGGTCATATTTCCGTCAACCTTGCTGACCGCTGCAACTGCTTTATCGTCGATTTCCTGCACCCAGAACATTGCAAAAGAATGCTCCGTGCCGTAGGTTTTCGCAAGAGCGGTTATCCTTGCGGCATAAGGGTCTGCAGGCAGAAAATCAAAGGATTTTTCATTTTCAACAAGTCTTACCATTTTGCAAATTCCTCTGCCATTGCGCCGATAAGCTTCAGGCTTTCAGCAACATCGCTGTATTTTATCACACAACCGGGAGAATGAAGGTATCTGCAAGGCACAGAAACGGTCAGAGTCTTCACTCCGCCTCTGCTTTTATGGATTGCACCTGCATTATTGCCACCCGCAACAACAGTTTTGGGCTGACAGAGTATATTTTTTTCTTTTGCCACTTCAAAAGCTTTATCAAAAAGTTCCTTGCTGTAAATGGTTCTTCTGTCCATAAACGAAACAGCGCCGCCTTCACCGCAAACACAAACTCTTTTGTCATCCTTGACACCCGAAATGTCCGCCGCTGTTGTTGTTTCAACAGCTATCGCGTAATCGGGTGCAATTGTAAATGCCGATGTCTGAGCACCTCTTGTGCCGATTTCCTCCTGAACGCTGAACGAAAACCAGGTGTCATATTCAAGCTCGCTTCTGATAAGCTCAATAAGAATGGCACATCCCGCACGGTCATCAAGTGCCTTTGCTTTCACAAATCCGTCGCCGAATTCAACAAAATCACTATCGAACCAAGCAGCATCACCGAGACGCACAAATTCCGCCGCCTCTTCTTTGTCTTTTGCACCGATGTCGATATAAAGATCGTCAACTTTGGGGATGTCCGCATCGTGACCTTTTTCAACAAGATGAACGGGTTTAATTCCGATAACACCGCTGACACCCTTATCGCCGACCTTGACCGCTCTTCCGAGCATAACGCGACTGTCAATACCTCCGACTTTCGCAAATCGCAGGAAGCCTTCGGAGGTGATTGCGGTTATTATCATACCTACCTCGTCCATATGAGCATCAAGCATAACCTTGTTTTTAGCGGAGTTTTTACCCTTTTTGAACGCAATAAGGTTGCCGAGAGGATCTATACTGTACTCGGCGTAACCCTTGATTTTTTCGATTATATAGTCACGAACGGCGTTTTCTCTGCCCGAAATTCCCGAAAGAGCGCAGAGTTCCTTAATCATTTCAAGCATCCGAACCGCCCCTTTCGATGATATATTCAGCCATAAGTTTTGCCGTGTTTTCAATATCCTCAAGATCGCAGACCTCAACCGCCGTATGCATATTACGAAGCGGGACTGAAAGCAGCGCGGTCTTTACGCCCTTGCCCGAAATCTGGATTTCATCGCAGTTTGTTCCCGTTTTGCCACCCATAACCTCGGGTTGATTGGGAATATTCCTCTTTTCGGCAATATCGGAAAGACGTCTGCTCATTTCATAATCAAGCGACGGAGCATAGCCTATCATTGTTCCTGCACCGAGCGAGGCATATTTTTCTCCGCTGATTCCGGGTGCGGTTGCAAAGCTTACATCAACCGCAATCGCTTCATCGGCATCGGCAGAAAACGCACCCGTCTGCGCACCGCTACCGCCTGTTTCTTCCTGAACAGAAAACAGCACGCTTATTTTGCAGTTAAGCTCTTTGCCTTCAAGCATTTCAAGGCAACGGAGAATAGCCACAACGCCCGCTCTGTCGTCAATTGAAGGGGATGCGACTCTGTTTCCAAGCAGTTTCAAGAATCCTCCGTTGAATGTGATTCTGTCGCCGGGTGAAACAAGTTCAAGAGCATCCTCTCGCTTCATACCGATGTCAACGGCAATTTCGTCAAAACCTTTTGCCTTATCGGAATCCTCGGGTTTTGAAAGATGTGGCGGAGTTGAAGTTATGATGCCGAAGATATCCTCTTTCCCGTGAACGGTCACTTCTGCCGCGGCAAGCACGCGGATATCAGCACCGCCGCACTTGGCAACCTTAAGAAAGCCGTCTTCATCAACAGCCGTAACAACAAGACCGATCTGGTCAAGGTGGGCATCGAGAAGGATATGAACATCCCCCTCACCCATTGTTCCCGTAACGTTTCCGAGAGGGTCGGTTTTTACGGGCATATATTTTCCGAGAAGTTCCGAAACGACCTGTGCCGCCATATTTTCCGCGCCCGAAACACCTTTTGCCGCACAAAGCTTTTCGAGCAATACGGAAACTTCATTATAGTTATTCATTTGCATTACTTCCTCAGATAACTTTTACGCCGCCTTCAGGACGGATGTTAAGAACATAGCAGGATTTTTCGCCGAATACAGCGCAAATCCTTGTTTTGAATTCATCAAGACAATCCATAGGAACAAAAGCCTGAATTGTGCCTGCAAAACCGCCGCCATGAACTCTCCAAGCGCCCTTGCCTGCAAGAATTTCCTGACACATTGCAAGAGCAAGGCTTACGGGTTGGTCAGCAGGCGCTTTGCAGGTGTAAACATTCTGGTTATACATATATGATGAGAAACCGCTTTCGATAACGAGAGCTTTGAAAGCTTCAAAATCGCCGTTTTCGAGCGCTTTGCCAAGAAGGTCAACTCTTCTGTTTTCATTGAAGAAATGCATTGCACGAAGAACAGCTCTGTCACCCACTGTATCACGGATAACAGCAATTTTATTCTCAAAATCTGCAACATCAACATCACGGAGAACAGCCTTGCCGAACTGTGCAGCAGCTGCTTCCATTTCGCCTCTTACAGCCGCATATTCATCGGTGAGGTCGGCATGGTTTCCGCCTGTGTCAACGATGCAGAGAGCGTGGTTGCAGGATGCAAAATCAAAATCAACCTTGTTGATAACGGGAACGGAGGGATCTTTGAAATCAATCTGAACAAATCCGCCGACGGAACAAGCCATCTGGTCCATAAGTCCGCAGGGTTTGCCGAAATATTCATTCTCTGCAAACTGAGCAATCTGTGCAATTTCAACAGCGCTTACCTTGCCGTCGTTATAAAGATGGCTGAGGATAGTTCCGATAAGCACTTCAAATGCCGCGGACGATGAAAGACCCGAACCGGAAAGAACATCCGAAACGGTTGCTGCATCAAAGCCACCAATGTTATAGCCTCTGTTCTTAAAAGCAGCGCAAACGCCTCTGATGAGCGATTCGGATTTACCTCTTTCAGCAGGCATAACGCCGAGATTTGCAAGATCAACGGCATCAATTTTATAGCCTTCCGACTTGACTCTGACGATATTTTCGTCGTTCTTTGAAACAACAGCAACAGCATCAAGGTTAACACTCGCCGCAATAACCTTGCCGTGGTTATGGTCGGTATGGTTTCCGCCTACTTCTGTTCTGCCGGGTGCGGAATAGATTTCTGTTTCTCTGTCGGAGCCGAAGAGTTCTTCGAATTTCACAACAAGAGCCGCATATCTCTCTTTCTGAAATGCGATATCTTCCGCTTTATAGATTCTTGCAAGGGCGGAGTCATATTCCGAACCTGCGAATTTTTCTTTGAGAAGTGATGTTTTAATCATCTTTTTTATTTCCTTTCTTTTTGTTTTCGTTTCTATTTTTGATGAATTTAACCGTTTTTTCAACAGTTATCCATACTCCGTTGACACAGATAAGAGATATTCCTGTAAAGAACAGAATAATCATAATCGGCACAAGGAATCCACCGGAAAGCGGGTCGAAAACATTGCGACCGACAAATGTATACGAAATCAGTCTGGGCATAAATCCGATAACGGAAAACAAAACAAATCTGACATAACCGAAATCAAACGATCCGTAAATGCCCGAAATGCTGTTTAAGGGGACGCCGGGAATAAGTCTGAGGGCAACAAGCAAAGCAGAATTACCCTTCCCGTCCTGCTGAATGAGCTTCCTCAATGTGTCTGTTTTCGAAATAATCTTCCATGCATTGCCCGCACCGAAGCGTCTGCCCCAGAAATATCTCACAGTCAGCAAGATTGCAAAACCGATAATATTGACCGGTATCGCAAAATACATCGGCAGAACCGCACCCGTCAGAAAACAGACGGTCGAAGTCGGATAAATCGGGATAACGCTTTTCACGGCGAAAAGCAACAGAATTGCAAGGGCGAAAAGCCACGCAATATCTATGTGAAGAATAAGCTCCTCAAGGTCGGCAAGGGATTGCTTTATCTGAGCGTACCACCGCCATAATTCCTCGTGTTCGAGCGAGAGAAGCAAAACAAACACAGCGAAGGAAAGCAAAATCAATATCAATCCGCCGAAAAGCAGAAGCAATTTTGGTTTCTTTGTTTTTTTCAAAAACTCACCGCTGTTCTGTTATATATTTAATCGATATTCAAACCATATTTTTTGATAACCGAAGGACAGAAATGCGCATAGCAGAATATATCAAGAAATTCATAGGCCGAAATCAGAATGAGCTGAAGTGCAAATTTCAGGTCGTGACCCTTGAACTGTTTGAGAACATCAACAATATCTTTCTTTGCGATATCGTAGGTTCTTGCCGTCTGCGAAAAATATTTTCTTGAAAAACCTTTCCAAAGAAAATAAGCTCTGACTGCCTTAAGTTCCTTCGTAGGTATTTTCGAAAAATTCGGTTTGGGGGAATAATAGAATTGAACATTGGTATATTCCCTGAATGTTTTCGGCGGAGTATATCTTCCGCTTGAAACAAGCATATCATAAAGCTCGCTTCCCGGACCGGGCATAAAGAAGAAAAAGGTTCTCTGCGTTGCGGGAATATCCATTGCCATATTTATGGTGTCTCTGAGCTGTTCTTCCGTTTCATCCGGGAACCCGATTATAAAGTTCGCAAGAGTTATGATTTCAGCTTCCTTGCACATTTCAAATGTCTGCTTGATTTTATCGTAGGGAATGTTCTTTTTAATCGTTTCAAGCATTGACGGAGAGCCTGTTTCAATGCCGAAATCAACGGCGATGCATCCCGCCTCTTTCATAAGTTTATAATCTTCAAGGTCAAAATATCCCGCTCTGGTCTGTGCAACCCATTTGAAGCCGAGACCCGACTTAATAAATGCTTCGCAAAGATATTTCAGACGCGCTTTATTTTTTCCGAAAAGTTCATCTGCAAAATAAATGCAGTCAACATTGTGGTTTTCCATAAGATATTTAACTTCGGCAAAAAACACTTCAAGCGGTCTTTCTCTGTGGCATCTGCGATGAAACTTTGAATTGAAGCAGAATGTGCACTGACCGTAGCACCCTTTTGAAATATAGAGAAGCGCTGTTTTTTTGCATCCGTACATCGGTCCGAGATATTTATCAACATCAATAAGGCTGAAATCCATCTGCGGAAGAATCGAAAGATCCGTAAATTCTCTTTCGGGAGTGAAAACAACTTTGCCGTTTTCTTTATAAGCAAGACCCGCAATTTCTTTGGTATTTCCTCCTGCTTCGAGGGTGTCCGCAAGTTCAAGCCAGGTTTCTTCGCCCTCACCGATTGAAATAAAATCGATATCAATATTATCAAAAATGAATTCAGGGTCAAGAGACGCAAATATTCCTCCCCAAACAACCTTTGCACCGAATTTTTTTGCAGTAAGCGAAATTTTTTCGGAATCACCGAAGGACTTTGTTGAGATAACCGACACGCCGACCATATCGGGTGCAAAGCTCTCGATTTCCTTGCGGATATCGGTTGTTTTTATTGTTCTGTCAATTATTTTAACCGTGTGGCCGTTAGCCTTCAGATAAGTTGCAATCGAAACAAGTCCGATCGGAAAGCTTACCTGACGGGTATAACGCTCCATAGACGGATTGACAAACAGAATTCTCATATTATTTCCTGCCTATGTTATATTTTTTGCGTATTTTCGGGAAGAAATTCGCATAAAAGAAGATATCGAGAAATTCATATCCGCTTATAAAAAACTGCTCAACGCCTGCCTTGAATCCGTGTCCCTTAAGGCTTCTGAGAACATCCTTGATATCCTTTCTTGCCGTTGCATAGTTAATCTTGCCGTTTTCGTCGAATTTCTTTTCCGTAAAGCTCTTCCAAAGCATATATGAACGCACAACCTTGAGGTCAAGCGTGCTGACCTTTGAAAGATTGGGTTTGGGTGAATAAAAAATCTTTGTTTTCATACACTCCTTCATAGATTTCGGAGGAGTGAGTCTGCCATCGGCAACAAGTTTATCGTAAATTTCAGAACCCGGAAGAGGACTGAAATATGAACTTACAAATCTTGAATATCCGATTTTTTCAACAAGCTCGCAGGTTTCTCTGAGTTCATCCTCGGTTTCGTCAGGGAATCCGACAATGAAATAGCAGAGTGTGATAATTCCGATCTCCTTGCAAATTTTCAGATCCTCTTCAACACGGCTGAGCTTCATACCTTTTTTCATACGGGCAAGAGTGGTCGGAGAACCGCTTTCAACGCCGAATTCAAGCCATCTGCAGCCCGAATCATACATGCGCTGAAAATCTTCTCTGTTGAAAAGACCGATTTTTGTCATTCCTCCCCAGTTCATTCCGAGATTTGCTTCATCAAGTGCATCGCAGAATTCGTGAAGAGTTTCTTTATTGTAGCCGAAAAGTTCGTCGGCAAGAGCAAAAGCTTTTGCGCCGTATTTTTCCTTTACGAACTTTGCTTCATAAATAAAATGCTCGAGGGGGCGCGAACGGCGGCAACTTTTATGGAAAGCGTGGTTATAGCAGAATGTGCATCTTCCGTTACATCCTTTCGAAACATACATACCCATAATGCCGTCATAATCGTAGTTTTTATAGAGGGTTTTCTGTGTGTCCACCAAATCAAAATTGAGAGGAGGAAGGATTGAAAGATCCGTAAATTCTCTTTCGGGAGTCATAACGAACTTGCCGTCTTTTATGTATGCAAGTCCGTCTATTGAATAAATATCCCCGCCTTTTGCTTTTGTTTCGCAAAGCTCAAGCCAGGTTTCTTCACCCTCACCCATCGAGATTATATCGATGCAACCGAGTTCAAGAGTCATCTCGGGAATTGCAGAAACATAAGGTCCGCCCCACACAACACAGATTCCGCGTTTTTTCGCTGCTTCGGAAACCACAATGCAGTCCTTGACTGACATAACGGTAAGAAGAGAACATCCCACAAAATCAGGCTTGAAATCATCAAGTTCAGCATCTATATCTGTTGATTTTATGGCTCTGTTGAGTACTCTTACATCGTGTCCCTTGACCTCAAGATAGCTTGCAATGGACAAAACTCCGAGCGGTGCACAGCGCGCTCTCGTATAATGTTCGGGTGCGGGATTTACGAGCAAAACCTTCATTTTTCCGTCTCCTGTCGCCTTTATTTTTACTAACATTTAATTTTATACTATTATCCATATAAAGTCAATAAAATCGCATAATATTTTGGTGTGTCAATTCTTGTAAATATATGCTATAATACAGAATATCTATGTAATAATCGGAGGATTTATTTATGAAAATAACCGTACTTGACGGATACACCGAAAATCCCGGAGATCTTTCCTGGGATTGGCTTGAAAAGCTTGGCGAATGCACAATTTACGACCGTACTCCCGCTGAACTTATTGCAGAAAGAACAAAGGGTTGCGACATTGTAATCACCAACAAAACACCGTTAAGAAAAGACCTTCTCGAAACTCTTGAAAACCTTAAATATGTTGGTCTTCTCAGCACAGGATATAACATTGTTGACTGGGAATATTGCAAAGAAAAAGGCATTCCCGTATGCAACATTCCGTCTTACAGCACCTCGGCGGTTGCGCAGCTTGTTTTCGCTCTGATTCTTGAAATCACCAATTCCGTTGCCGTTCACAGCGAGTCGGTGCACAGCGGAGAATGGTCTGCCTGCAAGGATTTTTGCTATTGGAAAACTCCTCTGACAGAGCTTTGCGGAAAGACACTCGGCATCATCGGATTCGGCAAAATCGGCAAGGCTGTTGCAACAATTGCGCAAGCATTCGGAATGAAAGTCGTTGCATCCACAAATCACCCCGAACCCCTTGAAAACATTGAGTTTTGCGACAAAGACGAGCTTCTTTTGAAGAGCGATTTTGTGTCGCTTCACTGCCCTCTGACACCTCTCACCGAAGGTATGGTAAACGCAGATTTCCTTTCAAAAATGAAGTCGTCCGCCGTCCTCATCAACACCTCAAGAGGTCAGGTTGTTGATGAAAACGCACTTGCTGATGCACTTAAAAATGGCGGTATTGCAGGCGCAGGTCTTGACGTGCTTTCCGTTGAGCCTCCAAAGGCAGATAATCCTCTTTTCGGACTGAAAAACTGCTTCATCACTCCCCATATCGCCTGGGCGGGATTTGAGACCAGAGAAAGACTTATGAAAATTTGCCGCAAAAATGTTGAGGCATTCCTTGACGGCAATCCCATAAATACAGTTTATTAATAAAACAGTTGATTTAGTATTATATATATGTTATAATATCGGGTAATCTAAATTGAAGGAGTGTTTGTTTGAATGATCATATCGCAGACACCCGTAAGAATGTCGTTTTTTGGAGGCGGCACGGATTTTCCCGAATTCTTTCGTGAACACTCGGGAGCAGTAATTTCAACAACATTCGATAAATACTGCCATGTTAATGTGCGTGAACTTCCACCGCTTTACGACTACAAAACTTCGCTTTCATATGCACAGATTGAAAGAGTCAATTCCGTAAGCGAAATAAAACATCCTGCAATCCGCAACGCGATGGAATGGCTTGGGCTTGAAAGAATCGCGCTGAATTACGACGCGGACATTCCGTCAAAAACAGGACTAGGCACAAGCAGTTCGTTTTCAGTCGGTCTGCTCAATGCATTTTACACTATGCAGGGTATAACCAAAACGAAGCGTGAACTTGCGGACGACGCAATTCATCTTGAACGGACTCTCTGCCGCGAGGAGGGCGGAATTCAGGACCAGATTGCGGCGGCTTTCGGCGGATTCAACCGCATCGATTTTAACGCCGACGGCTACACAATCACTCCCCTTGATATCCCCGAAGAAAAAAAGCAAAAACTCAACAGTAACTTGTTGATGTTTTTTACGGGTCTTTCACGATTTTCTTTTGAAATTCAGAAAACGACAAAGATTGCGATGAATCAAAAAACAGCCGAGCTTCTCGAAATGCTGAAAATGGTTGATATAGCAGAAAATATCCTCGTCAATCCCGATGCACTGCTCGACGATTTCGGCAGACTTCTCAATGAAACCTGGCTTCTCAAAAGAAGCATCAGCAATAAAATTTCAACAGACTACATAAATGAAATTTACAGCAAGGCTATGGCTGCAGGCGCACTCGGTGGCAAACTTCTCGGTGCGGGCGGCGGCGGATGCCTTCTTTTCTACGTGCCCGAGAACAAACATGAAAGCGTCAGGGACGCTCTTTCGGGAATGCTTGAAATCAAGTTCAAATTCGAAAACGAAGGCACGAAAATAATTGTTAACAACTGACGGAGCGAGAAATGATAACGATAATTAAACCCGATTTTGTTTTTGAAGATGAGCGTGGAAGCCTTATTCAGCTTGTGCACGAGGGATATAGTCAGATTAATGTCTGCACCTCAAAGGCGGGAGTTGAAAGAGGCAGGCATTTCCATAGGTTCAACCGTGAAGGATTTTATGTAATCGAAGGCTCTTTCACAGTTGAAGCAAAGCTTGGCGATAAAAGAGAGTTCTTTAAATTCAAAAAGGGTGATATGTTTGTTATCGAGCCCAACGTCATTCATACATTCGACTATCACGAAGATTCCGTTCTTGTTGCATTTTATGACAACGGAGTTGAACTCCCCGACGGTTCAAAAGATATAATCGCGGAGGAAGATGCCTGATGGAAGCAATTATTCTTGCGGGCGGATTCGGCACAAGGCTCAGGCCCTGTGTTGACAACCTGCCGAAACCTCTTGCTCCGATAGGCGACAGACCGTTTCTGCACTATCTTCTCGATTATCTTTACGTCAACGGAGTTCACAGAGCAATCATTTCAACCGGCTATATGGCGGAATATCTTGAAGAAACAATCGGCAAAACCTATAGAGGAATGGTTATTGACTACTGCCGTGAAGATTCCCCGCTCGGTACGGGCGGTGCAATAAAAAAAGCTCTCGGTATGTGCCGTGACAAGTATGCGGTTGCGGTCAACGGAGATTCTTTTTTTGATGTTGACCTTTTTGAAATGCAGAAACTCCATGAAGAATCGGGGTGCCCTATTACCCTTGCTGCAAGAGAGGTTCCGTGGGCAGAGCACTCGGGATTTCTGACTGTTGAAAACGGCAGACTCGACGGATTCCGCGAAAAAGGTGTTAAATCCGCAGGACTCATCAACGGTGGAATTTATTTTATCAACAAAGATATTCTTGACAGCGTGACGGAAGAAAAATTCTCGTTTGAAAAGCTTATTCTCGAGGGCGCTTACTGTCCCGTTGCCGTGCTTGAAAGCAACGGATATTTCATTGATATCGGCATTCCCGAAAACTACAGAAAAGCCGAAGCCGAGAAAGATTTTCTTGTTTCAAAAAGAACTCGCAAAGCGGTTTTTCTTGACAGAGACGGAACAATAAATCACGACCCCGGTCATCTTTACCGCACGGAGGATTTTAAGTTTCTGCCCGATGCGGACAAGGCAATTGCAAACATAAAGAAAAAGGGATATCTCGCAATCATCATCACTAATCAGGCTGGAATCGCAAAAAACCTTTACACCGCAGATGACGTTGATATCCTTCATAAATATATTGACAGCAACCTCTGCGAAAACCATTCCGTTATCGCAGACGGATATTATTACTGTCCCCATCATCCTGAAGCGGTGATTGATGAATACAGGGCGGTCTGCGGATGCAGAAAGCCTCAACCGGGATTAATATTAAAAGCTGTTTCCGATTTTTCCGGAATCGGAATTGAAATCGATTTAAAGAATTCGCTCACCGTCGGCAACCGCCGTTCGGATTTGCTTGCAGGCATCAATGCAGGCACAGGCAAAAACATACTTATCGGCTCAGACGAGCCCGACGCCGCCGACATTGCTTCGGCGCACTATCAAAGCCTTTTTGATTTGGAGCAGGTGTTATAATCTTGAAAAACATTTATTTCATTCAGGTCGGTTTTGCATTTGATAAATCCGTTTATCTTCCCTACGCAACGGGTACAATCGTTGCATACTGCAAAAAACAGCCTGATATCGCATCCGAATATGACTTCAAGGAGATTGTGTTCCGCCGTGACGATATCGAAAAAATCGTAAGCGGAATGGAATCGCCTTATCTTGTTGCGTTTTCAACATATGTCTGGAATGTTGAATTCAACAAAGCTCTCGCCAAAGCAGTCAAGGAGAAATATCCCGAATGTATCATCGTTTTCGGCGGTCACAGCGTTTCTGACCGAATGGAATTTCTCAAGCACAACTATATTGATATTCTCACACTCGGCGAAGGCGAAGAGGTAACGGCAAATCTTCTCAGAGCGCTCAGAGACGGCTCCGACCTGAGTGACTGCGACGGTATTGCTTTCAGAGATACCGACGGTTGCAATATCCTCACCGCACCCCACTGCCCCGAATCCGTTGAAGATTATCCCTCGCCCTATCTCACGGGTGTTTTTGATTCGATTATCGAAAAGAATCCCGACACAATGTTTGACACGGTTATCGAAACCAACCGCGGATGCCCGTATAACTGCGCATACTGCGATTGGAGCAACCACAAAAAGCTCCGCCTTTTCCCGATTGAAAAAGTCAAGGGCGAAATCAAATGGCTTTCAGAGCATAAAATCGAATACTGTTTCTGCGCCGATTCAAACTTCGGTATGTTTGAACGAGATGTAGAAATTGCAGAATATATCGTAAGTCTGAACAAGGAAACTGGATTCCCCAAGGTGTTCAGACCCTGCTACGAAAAAAACAGCGCGGAAAGAGTTTTTAAAATTTCAAAAACTCTCAACTCCAGAGGTCTTGACAAAGGCGCAACAATGGCATATCAGACTCTCTGCGATGATGCGCTCAAAAATATCAACCGAAAGAATCTCACCATGGAGCATTTTTCGGGTCTTATGGAAAACTATACCAAGGCTAACATCCCCACCTATTCCGAACTCATTCTCGGTCTGCCCGGCGAAACGGCGGAAAGTTTCTGCCAGGGAATGTGCAAACTTCTCAGGGCAGGTCAGCACAATTCAATCAGTGTTTATTACTGTGAGCTTCTTCCGAACGCTCCGATGTGTGACCCCGAATATATGAAAAAATATGAAATCGAGCCGATGAAGGTTCAGTTCAACCATATTCACTCCGCAACGGGCAAAAAAGACACAATTCCCGAATATTCCTATCTCGTCCGTTCAACAAGCACTCTTCCGAGAGATGCGTGGGTATACGCAAATCTGTTCTCAATCTGTCTGCAATGTTTCCACAGCCTCGGACTGCTCCGTTACATTGCGATTTATGCATACTATGAACTCGGTGTCGACTACTATGATTTCTATAAATCCTTGCTTGATTTCTGCCTTAACGACAGCGGAACTGCAGGCAGACTTTTCAGAGAGATAAAGAAAAAACTCGACGGTTCGCTTGAGGGTGAATGGAACCACAGCAACCCCGTTTTCGGCAACGTAACGTGGTTCTTCGAAGAAGGACTTTTCCTCGAATTTCTTTATGATTTCGATGAACTGAAAAGGCTCATTGATGAATTTGCAAAGCCGATGTTCGGCGACGAAAAGATTTATTCACAGCTTGTAAAATTTCAGCTCAGCGCGATAAAACTTCCGTTTGAAAACGGAAAGGATTTCGAAGCAGACTACGATTTCGTTTCGTTCTTCCGTAATGCAGGTTCACATCTTGAAGAAAAGCCGACACATATCACATTCACCGCACCGAAAAAATATGAGGATTGGCCGACCTTTGCAAAGGAAACCGTCTGGTACGGACGCCGCAAAGGCGCAACGCTCTATCCTCTTAACTAAACCACCCGAAAGGCCCGTGATTATTTGAAAAAGAAACTTTACTTTTTTCAAGTGAATTATTCCTACGGCAAGACCGCCCATATTCCTTATACCGCAGGTCAGCTTTGCGCTTATGCCTTTTCGGATAAGGATGTTTCGGAGAATTTCTGCCTTGAGGATATCTTTTTTCTTCGCGAGCCTGTCGAAAAGGTTATTAAAAAAATAAGTAACCCCTCTGTTATTGCTTTTTCAACATACTTGTGGAACAGCAATTTTAACAAAGAGGTTGCAAGACGAATAAAAGAAAAATATCCCGACTGTGCAATCATCTTCGGCGGTCATCACGTCGCACCGGGCGGCGGTTTGCTCGAAGAATGCCCGCAAATTGATTATCTTCTTCACGGTGAAGGCGAAGTTATCTTCCGCAGACTCCTGCGCGCTTTGATCGGACTTGACAAAGCAGAAGATATTCCCGGAATTTCAATGAGAACGGCGGGCGGTGTTATCACAAACCCCGAAATGATATCCACCGAATGCGATTTTCCCTCACCTTACCTCAACGGATATTTTGATAAAATTCTAAAAGAAAACCCCGACAAAGAATTTATGGCGCTGATTGAAACTTCAAGAGGCTGCCCCAACTCCTGCGCATACTGCGACTGGAGCTGTATGAAATCCAAAATCCGAAAATTCCCGCTTGAAAGAATTTACGGCGAAATTGAGTGGATGAAAGATAATCGTATTCATGGTCTGGGCGCGGCAGATTCAAACTTCGGCATGTTCAAACGCGATGAAGAAATAACCGATAAAATCGTTGAAATAAAACAGCAGACGGGGCTGCCCGTAGGCTTTCAGACATCATATGCAAAAAACAGCACACAGACTGTGTTCAACATCGGTCTGAAGCTCGAAAAAAGCCGTCTTAACAAAGGCATTACCCTTTCGTTCCAGTCTATGGACAAGGATGTGCTCAAAAACATCGGCAGAGAAAACATCAGCATCGAATACTATTCCGAACTTATGGAAATGTATAACAACGCAGGCGTTGCGACCTACACGGAGCTGATTCTCGGTCTGCCCGGCGAAACGGTTGAAACCTTCGTCAACGGCATAGACAAGCTTCTCACCCTCGGTCAGCATAACTCAATTTACATCCATAACTGCGAGTGGCTCCCCTGCTCGGTTATGGGTATGGCAGAATACGTTGAGCGCTACAAAATCGGGCTTTCGGTTATTCCTCTCAACCAGCCTCACAGAGAACCTGAAGAGGATGACACAATCCCCGAGCAGTCAAGCGTTGTGACATCAACATACTCGATGACAAACGCCGACTGGAAAAAAATGAATCTGTTCTCTTTTGCCGTTCAATGCTATCATCATATGGGACTGCTTCAGTTCTTTGCAATCTATCTCTATCAGGAAGGCTTGTGTTCTTACAAAGATTTTTATTTATCCTTCCTCAATCATATTTTATCAAATCCCGATACCGTTGCAGGCAGGGCGTTCGATGCAATTTCAAATCATCTCGACTGCGTACTTGACGGCACGGGCACGTTAAGCTGTGCAGACGAAAGATTCGGCAAGGTGCTCTGGACTTTTGAAGAATATGCATATCTCTGCACGGTATATGAACTCGACAGATTCTACGACGAAATCGCAGACTTCCTTTCGGGATTCGGCATCGAAAAAGAAGTTTTTACCGAACTGCTTGCGTTTCAAAGAGAGATGCCGAAACGTCCCTTTGAAAACAAAAAGGATTTCTGCCTGAAATATGATTTCACCGATTATTTTCTCAGTGCACTTGACAGCAAGCGAGTTCCGCTGAGCAAAAAAGAAAACACCATTCACATCGAAGCAAAGCCGTTTAATTCGTGGGCGGATTTTGCAAGAATAGTTGCATGGTACGGCAAAAAAGACAGTAACAGCACATACATCAAAGTTGCGAAACGGAGTAATTCATAAAATGAACACCAAGAAGGTTTATCTGGCACAGGTCAATGTTACCTATAACGATTATATCGCGTACCTGCCTTATGCGGCGGGCTGCCTTGCCGCATATGCTTGGAGCGACAAAGAAATCTGCGAAAGCTTTGAGCTTGCGGATATTCTTTATATGCGACTGAAACTCGAGGAATCCTTTGAAAAAATCCAAGACCCTGCGCTTGTCGGTTTCTCCTGCTACATATGGAATATGGAGTATAACCTTAAACTTGCAAAGATGATAAAAGAAAAATATCCCGAGTGCCTCATCGTTTTCGGCGGTCACAACGTGCCCGATGACACAAGCCTTCTTGAAGAGCACCCGTTCATCGATGTTCTTATGCATTCCGAAGGCGAAGAACCGTTTGCACTTGTGCTTAAAGCCATTAAAAACGGCAATGATTTTTCAGAAATTCCCGATATCTCTTACAGAAACGGTGACGGATTTGTCACCACCGAAAAAAAGAGAATCTACGATATAACAAACTACCCCTCACCCTATACCGCAGGACTTTTCGACCGTATGCTTGAGGAATATCCCAAGGTTAATTTTCACGCTACCCTTGAAACCAACAGAGGCTGCCCTTATTCCTGTGCATTCTGCGACTGGTGCTTCACAAAGAAAATCCGACTTTTCCCTATGGAAAGAATTTTTGCCGACATCGAGTGGATGTCGGAGCATAAAATCACCTACTGCTACTGCGCAGATGCAAACTTCGGCATTGTTGAGCGTGACATTGAAATTGCCAACCGTGTTCTCGAAGCAAAAAACAAAAACGGCTATCCTCAGGTATTTAAACCCTGCTACGCTAAAAACAGCGATGACACCGTTTTTGAAATCGGAAAGATTCTCAATCACAGCGGTATAGACAAGGGCGTGACTCTCGCCTATCAATCGCTCGACCCGCAGACTCTTGAAAATATCGGCAGAAAAAATCTTACTCTTGAACATTACTCCGACCTTACTGCAAAATATGCCGAAGAAAAAATCCCGACTTATACTGAATTGATTCTCGGCTTGCCCGGCGAATCCTACGAAACATTCTGCGAAGGTCTGTGCCGTCTGCTTGAAAACGGTCAGCACAACTCCATGACGGTTTACACCTGTCAGGTCTACTGCAAC
>JAZRLY010000028.1:0-19237 GCA_045647065.1 Acutalibacteraceae bacterium | reverse complement strand
TCTAAACACCCGTAGGTGTCCAAATCATTTTCAGAGCTCTTAATCGCTCAAAATGTCATTCACTGACATCTTTCCTCGTTTTTCACGAGAATTACTGCTGTACTTGAAAGTACATACTCAAATTAATCTTCAAGGGTTTTTCTTGAATCGTTGTTTAATTTTCAAGGTGCGTTCGCTGCTCTGTTTTCCAGAGCGCTCGACTATAATATCAAATCTATTCGCTTTTGTCAACACTTTTTTCAAAGTTTTTTCGACGTTCTTTACAACTCTTCCGTGTGTTTAGTTTTGTGCGTTTTATATCCATTAGAATTTGTTTATATAATTTATAGACTTTCCTTGCATATATCAATGTTTATATTACATTTGCTTTGCGATTTACAGTGTTATATAGCTTCCCTATATTCACCTATACTTCGTCTATCGATTTGTCATTGTATTTTAATTATGTTTTAATATTGTATAATAAAATCAATATTTATTATAAAAAAACATTATATTATGTTGCTTTTGCTCTTGACTAACACCGTTGGTTTGCAATATAATTTATCCTATATTGTTTATTATTACTCAGGAGGTTTTACATATGGGAATGACAATAGGCCAGAAGCTGATCAAGAGCCATCTTGTCAGCGGAGAAATGATACCCGGAACCGAAATCGGTCTTAAGATTGACCAGACTCTCACTCAGGATGCAACAGGTACTATGGCGTATCTTGAATTTGAGGCAATGGGTGTTGAAAGAGTACGCACAGAGCTTTCGGTTTCATATATTGATCACAACACACTTCAGAACGGTTTTGAAAACGCAGATGACCACAGATTCATCCAGAGCGTTGCAAAGAAAAGAGGTCTTCTTTTCTCGAAGCCCGGTAACGGTATCTGCCATCAGCTTCACCTTGAACGTTTCGGCAAACCCGGCAAAACATTAATCGGTTCGGACAGCCACACTCCCACAGGCGGCGGTATCGGTATGCTTGCAATCGGTGCAGGCGGACTTGATGTTGCTGTTGCAATGGGTGGCGGTACATACTATACAACAATGCCCAAGATGACACTTGTCCGTCTTTCGGGCAAACTTTCACCCTGGGTAGGTGCAAAAGATATTATCCTTGAAGTGCTCCGCATTATGAGCGTCAAGGGCGGCGTCGGCAAAATCATTGAATACGGCGGAGAAGGCGTAAAGACACTTTCTGTTCCCGAAAGAGCAACCATCACAAATATGGGTGCAGAACTCGGTGCAACAACATCCGTATTCCCCTCTGACGAAACAACAAAAGCATTCCTTAAAGCACAGGGCAGAGAAGAGGACTGGACAGAGCTTCTCCCTGATGCAGATGCAGAATACGATGAAATCATCGATATCGACCTTTGCAAGCTTGCACCCATGGCAGCTATGCCTCATATGCCTGATAACGTTAAAACAGTTGAAGAAATCGGCAACATTGAAATCAGCCAGGTCTGCATCGGCTCGTGCACAAACTCATCTCTCCTCGATCTTCTCAAGGTTGCAGCTATCCTCAAAGGCAAGAAAGTTGCTCCCAACGTAAGCCTTACAATCTCACCGGGTTCAATGCAGGTTCTTAATATGCTTTCGCTTAACGGCGCACTTTCAGACATTCTCTGCGCAGGCGCAAGACTTCTTGAATGCTCATGCGGACCTTGCATCGGTATGGGTCAGTCACCCCAGTCAAAGGGCGTTTCACTCCGTACTTTCAACAGAAACTTTGAAGGCCGTTCAGGTACAGCAGATGCAGGCATCTATCTTGTGAGCCCCGAAGTTGCAGCAGCATCGGCAATCACAGGCTATCTCACAGATCCGAGAACACTCGGCGAGATGCCCGAAATCAATATGCCCGAGCGTTTCATTATTAATGATAATATGATTGAGCCTCCCGCTTCCGTTGAAGAGGCAGACAGTGTTGAAATCAAATACGGCCCCAACATCAAGCCTTTCCCCACAAGCGTTGAACTTCCCGAGGATATCGAAGCTCCTGCAATTCTCAAAGTTGGTGACAACATCACAACCGATCACATTATGCCCGCAGGCGCAAAGATTCTCCCCTACCGTTCAAACATCCCCTTCCTTTCAAACTTCTGCTTCAAGCAGTGTGACGAACATTTTGCAGAGCGTTGCAAGGCAGCGGGCAAAGGATTCATCATTGGCGGCGCAAACTACGGTCAGGGTTCATCGAGAGAACACGCAGCACTTGTTCCTCTCTACCTCGGAATCAAGGCTGTTATCGCAAAATCATTCGCAAGAATCCATTGCGCTAACCTCATCAACGCAGGCATCATGCCCTTCACATTCGCAAATCCCGATGACTATGATAAGATTGACACAGACGATATGCTCGCACTCAACGGTATCCGTGAAAACATAAAGAACGGCTCAAAGGTTGTTCTTGAAAACCTCACAAATGGCGAAAAGTACGAGCTTGTATATGATTATTCAGACAGACAGACCGCTATGATTCTTGACGGCGGACTGCTCAACTACACAAAGAATATCGGCAAATAAGGAGAAATAAAAAATGACAGAAGTACAGATTAAAGCTGCTGTTGAAAAGTTTGAAGCTCTTATCAGAGAGCAGGACGCAAGAAGCGAAGCCATCAAGCAGCAGGGCGATTTTATTGATTATTCAACTCTCGATAAGCTTACAATCGGCGTTTGCGGCGGCGACGGCATCGGCCCCATCATCACAAATGAAGCTGCAAGAGTTCTTGAATTCCTTCTTAAGGAAGATGTTGACGCAGGCAAAATCGAGTTCAAGACAATCGACGGTCTCACAATCGAAAACCGTGTTGCAGTCAACAAGGCTATTCCCGATAATGTTCTTGAAGAACTCAAGAAATGCCCCGTTATCCTCAAGGGACCCACAACCACTCCTCAGGCAGGCGATCCCTGGCCCAATATTGAAAGCGCAAACGTTGCAATGAGAAAGGCTCTTGACCTTTTTGCAAACCTTCGCCCCGTTAAGGTTCCCGAAGAAGGCATTGACTGGACATTCTTCCGCGAGAACACAGAGGGTGCATATGCAGTCGGTTCAAAGGGTCTCAACGTAACAGATGACCTTGCAATGGACTTTGTTGTTACAACAACAGAAGGCACACAGAGAATCGCAAGACTTGCTTATGACTATGCAAGAAGAAACAAGAAAGAAAGAGTTTCAATCATTCAGAAGGCAAATGTTATCAAAACTACAGACGGTAAGTTCCTCAATCTCTGCAAAGAAGTAGGTAAGGAATACCCCGAAATCATCACTGATGAATGGTATATCGACATCACAACCGCCAAGCTTATTGATAAGAAAAGAAGAACAGATTTCAAGGTTTTTGTTCTTCCCAACCTTTATGGTGACATCATCACAGACGAAGCTGCTGAATTTCAGGGCGGCGTAGGCACAGCAGGCAGCGCAAACATCGGTAAGAAATATGCGATGTTCGAAGCTATCCACGGCTCGGCTCCCAGAATGATGAGAGAAGGCAGAGGCCAGTATGCAGATCCCTGCTCAATGCTCCGCGCAGCAGTTATGCTTCTTTCACACATCGGCAAGCAGGCTGAAGCTGACAAGCTTGAAAGAGCACTCGACATCTGTATGTACGAAGAAAAGAAGCTCAAGATCACAGGCCGTGCAGACGGCGCAACCTGCGAGGATTTCGGAAACTACGTTATGGAAACCCTCACAACTCTTTAATATATAATGTAATATTATAAAGAACGACCCCCGAGAAGGATAAAACCTTTTCGGGGGTTATGTATTATTTATTGACAATCGGTGTCACAACAGGTTTTCCGTCACGGTCAAGAAGCGGTGTCAAACCGCCTGCGTATCCGTTCTGACGGAACAGATAGTTTACACCCGTTTCTCTGTCAACAAGAATTTCAACAATCTCAAGCGCACCTTGTGAATAAACCTTCTCAAATCTCTTTTCCTTTGCCATAACAAATATCTCCTTCGTCAGCTTACCGTATAGTCGCTTACGCCTTCAAGATATGCATTTTCCCCTGAACCTCTCTGTCTGAATACACGGTCTCTTGATGGGCAGTACATTTCAAGTTCACCTTGCTTGCCGCCGCCGACCATAATCATGAAATCAGTTATTGCAGGTAAAAGCAACGAAAAATATCCGTCACCCGTTACTGCATTCCACATTGAAAAAGCGAATGTTGCGCAGTTGCCGATGATACCCCAATAGTTGGGATAGCTTTTGAGCTTTGCGTTGAGGGTTTCAAGGTCGCTTGCAGTCATATCCTCTGAAATTGAGCGTACCCTGTCCATACGGCCTTTTGTGTTTTCCTTATAGGCTTCAATGTTGTAATACAGACCCCATCCGTCAATAACAGAGAAAGAAAACGCGCCTATCGAAACACCCTCGCCAGCCGGCACTTCGTAATAGCCGACTTGTATCGGGGCATCCGAATTGTTATGAACATAAATCCAGGTGTGTCCCGAAATCGGCCACACATAAACACACGAACAAATCGAGATTGTTGCTATGGTTTCATCTTCTGCAGGCTCTGTGTTTTCCGCAAAAGCAGTCATACAAACCGAAGCTGCAATAATAAGTGTCATTAAAATCGCCGTTATTTTCTGAATATATCTTTTCATACCATCACCGCTATCGTTATTTTTTCTTGATTAATGCTTTGGCTATACCTACCGCAACAGTTGCTGCCGTTGCCACACCTGCAATAGCGGTGTATTTTTTCTTTTCAAGCTCATCCGCATCCCAGAAATAGCGTGCTTTTGCCGCAATTCCTCTGCCGCAAAGCTCGTCATAATTGAAGAAATAGGTCATATATTCTCCGGGTGATCTTTCGTCAAATTCAAAGATTCTTACGCCTCTTGTTTTGTCGCCGTAGCAACGGAATGATGCACACGAGGTCTGGATAAACTCAATATCCTTGTATTTACCCTCAAAGCAATTTCGGTGATCGTGACCCGAAACAATACCTTTGACATCTCCGCATTCAAGCGCGGCATCAAAAATTCCGCCATCATCCTCTATGATACACGGAAGTTCTCCGATTGAACCGCGAGCGATATCGGGTCTGAGTCTGTACCATCCCTTAGGAGTTTCAATTGCACCGATATCGTTCTTGCCGCACTGCTCAAGCAGATTATTAATCTGCGGCAGAGGAATGTGAGCAAACATAAGCGACGGCACGGGAATTCCGCCGTTATTTTCTTTAAGCTCAGCGGATGTTTTCTTATACCATTCAACAGTTTCAGGCTTTATTGCCTGATAGCATTTATCCTCTTTTTTGTCATACCACGCGCTGTCAAGCATCCAGAAATTAAACAGCACCTTTTCTCCGTCAGACGATAAAACGGGAATGTTATATGTATCGCAGTCTAGCTTTCCGTTTCTTGTGTTCATCGGAAGGCACATCGGACTCTGACGATAGATATCCGCCTGCTCATCCTTGGAAACAAGATTCATATCATCGTGATTGCCGTAAATCATCGCAAACGGAATTTTACGCTCATCGAGCGGTTTTGTTATGTGCTTTATCGAATCTTTCATTATTTCAAGAGTTGCCGCCTTACCGCTCGCAATCTGTCTTGAACCGAAACGGGCATCAAGCAGATGATTGCCGAGAATATTATCTCCCGTAAAAATCACAAGGTCGGGTCTCAACTTGTCATAAGCCTTATTGAGCATATTAACCATCGCTTTGCGGACATATTTCATATCCTGTGGGTCGCTGACCTGCATAACGATGAGTTTTCCGTCAGGTCTGAATTTGATTTCATTTGTATTTAACATAGTTATACCTCTAAAAAGACAGAGTGCACCCGTGTGCACTCCGATTTCATTTTAATATTCTGAACTTTCCGATTACGGGAAGCTCCTTTGCTTCACCTTTGAAAGCATTGATTATTCCGATAACAATCAGTGCGGTAGTAAAAACATTCACAATTGCAGCTGCCGCCCAGCCTGCATAGGGTATCTGCGTTGCGGCAACTCCTATTGTCTGAACAACAAAAAGAAGTATCCCCTGATTAGTGTGGTATCTTGCAAACGGAGAATCCTTCGCTGCAAAAAGCGGAACAAGAAAAAGCAGACCAAGATAAGCGAGAATCGCCATATGTCTGTTTTTATTGATATCTTTAGCGGAATAATCAGCGGTTGTGTTGGCAGTATTAGTGAAATTGCTTATAAAATCTTCAAGATTCATCTGAAAAGATGAGGTTTCAGATTTCTTCTGAGTCTTTGTGCCGCAAACAGGGCAGAATTTTGCGTTTTCATCAATGGTGTTTCCGCACGATGGACACTGTCTCACATTCATACCGCCTTTCTTTAAGTTATTATTGCTTGTTTTTTATTTATTAGCCAGACGGGCTTCTCTTTCTTTAAGAAACTTTGATTTAGCGGGCACAACATAAACCATACCCTTTTCAATAATTTCAAAGGAAGTATCGGTAACAAACTTTGTTTCACCGTCAACATTGACAGCTGCAGGCACGTCACTGTGGATAACAAGCTTCTTGCCTCTCTTGAAGTTGGTTATATCCCAATCAAGGTGCTCGCCTCTTTTATATTTATTAAGAAGAGTTGCAAGTTTAAGTCTGCTGACGCTTGCTTCAACAACAACGAAATCAAGAAGTTTGTCATCAGGCTGAGCAAGAGGCGCCGCCATAAATCCGCCACCGTACCATCTTGAATTTCCGCAGAAGCAGAAAAGACATTCTTTTGTGAATTCTGCATCATCATCAATTTTTATTGTGAACTTGTTTTTGAATTTACGCAAAAGAGCATAAAGGCAACCTATATAATATGCACCCTCACCTGTTACGAGGGGGAACTTTTTGATTTTGCCCTGCATTGCACAAACTTCAGCATCCATACCCATTGAACACTGGTTGATTGCAATTTCATCGTCACATTTGATGAGGTCAAGTTCAACAGGCACACCGTTAACAACATCATCAAGATTCATAAATTCTTCTTTCGTTCCGAAAAGACGGATAAAGTCGTTACCCGAACCAAGAGGAATAACCGCAACCTGAACGTTTTTATAGCCATATGCACCGTTGACAACTTCATAAAGTGTACCGTCGCCGCCGCAGGCATAGAAACGAAGCTCTTCACCCGTTGCAGATCTTTCCTTTACAAACCTAAGTCCGTCGTTCTTCTCTTTTGTAATGTAGAGTTCGTATTCAAGCGAATATTTCTTGCATACTTCTTCGATTTTAGGCTTGATAAAATCAAGCGATTTTCCCTGACCCGCCGCGGGGTTAATAACAAAAATATGTTTCATTTTATACTGTCCTCTCCGCCTTATTTAAAATACATAAACAACTGGCATTTAATCATACCATTGTATAACTTTCTTCTTTTATCGGCTTTTCTTCCGAAAGCCTTCTCAAACTCCTCATCGGGGCTGATGATGCTGTAAGACCAGCCTTTTTTCTGAACAAAAACATCGCCGAGGGTTTTATAAATCTTTTCACATTCGGAAATGTCGAGCAGTCTTTCGCCGTAAGGCGGATTGCAGATCAGCGTTCCTCTTTCAGTCGAAGGCACAAACGATGCAACATCACCGACCCTGAAGTTGATTTTTGAATCCACGCCCGCCCTCTGAGCGTTGACTTTTGCAATTTCAATTGCCTTTGCATCTATATCCGAACCGAATGCTTCAAAATCATTGGGTTCTCTCTCAAGACTTCTTGCTCTTTCTCTTTCTTCTTCCCAAATTTTTCTGTCAATAAATCCGAACCGCTCCGCAGAAAAACTTCGGTTGATGCCCGGCGCAATATTTGCCGCCATCATGGCACCTTCAATAAGAATCGTACCCGAACCGCACATCGGGTCATAAAATTTGTGATAGGGTCTGAGGTGCGACAGGCTGCAAAGTGCGGCAGCAAGAGTTTCTTTTATCGGCGCGTCGTTTGCATCAAGTCTGTATCCTCTCTTATGAAGTCCGTATCCCGATGTATCAATCAGAAGCGAAACCTTGTTTTTCATAATGGAAAACTGAATCTGATGAATGGGACCCGTCTCCTCAAACCATTCGATTTTATATTTTGATTTCAGTCTTTCAACGACAGCCTTTTTGATAATCGCCTGACAGTCGCGGGTGCTGAAAAGATCTGAATTGATTGAATATCCTTTTACGGGGAAAGCATCAAGCGAACCGATCCATTTTTCCCACTCAAGCGCTTTTGTGCCTTGAAAAAGTTCCTCAAAGCTTCTCGCCTCAAATGAACCGACAAGAATCTGGACTCTTTCCGCAAAACGGGAGCAGATATTGACTCTCGCTAGGATGTTTTCATCGCCGCTGAAAAGAACCCTTCCGTTTTCGGCAACAACATCCGATGCGCCCATATCCTTCAGTTCACCTGCAATCAAGGATTCAATTCCAAGCAGGCAAGGTATAACAAAATTAATGTTCATTGAGTTTCTCCCGTATCTTTAATAATTATCATAAAACAAGCGGGAACCGGAAAATTCGATTCCCGCCGATATTCAGAGTGCTGCTAAATTCGGACAAATATATTATTCAATCTCAGGTGTGATGAGGCCGTAGCCTCCATCATTTCTCCTATAAACAACACAAACTTCTCCAAGGCTTTCTTCAATGAAAACATAGAAGTTGTGGTCCACAAGATTCATCTGGAGAATCGCTTCTTCAACGCTCTGAGGTTTAAGATTAACCGACTTTCTTCTCACAAGGTCATATTCGACCTCTTCGATAACGGCATCCGCTTCATCCTCAAATGCTTCAAAGCTTCCCGCACGCATTTTCTTTTCAATACGGGTCTTGTTTTTTCTTATCTGTCTGATAAGGGTGTCAACACATTTGTCGAGAGCTTCGTTCATGTTTTCTGCTCTCTCCTGAGCTCTGAAAACCATTCCGTTGTTGTTAACGGTGATTTCAACCGATTGTGATGACTTTTCAACAGTTACCGTAATTTTCGCCTCCACATCGGAGCCGAAAAAGCGCTCAATTTTGGCAAGCTTCTTTTCTGCGTGTTCTCTAAAGGATTCTCTCGGTGAGCACTTACGTCCTGTGATTGTGATTTTCATACAGTCATCCCCTTTATTAGCTATTGAAGTATCTTTACTTCGCCTTAAGTATAGCATATATAAACAAAAAAATAAAGGGTTTTTTGCATTTTTTATAAAAATTCACATAAAAGTTAACAAATTATATAATTTTTTCCTTATGTCGAGTCACATGACAACCTACATTAACCGCAACCGGCAGACCTGCAATATGAGTAGGTCTTACTTCAATTGCAACATTCAACGCGGTTGTTTTTCCGCCGAATCCCTGAGGTCCTATGCCAAGAGCATTCACTCTCTCAAGAATTTCGGATTCCATAGACGAATAATACTCATCAGGATTCTTTTGGCTGACGCTTCTGCAAAGAGCGGTTTTGGCAAGCAAAGCACATTGCTCAAAAGTACCTCCGATACCGACTCCGAGCACCATCGGCGGGCAGGGATTACTACCTGCCTTTCTGACGGATTCAACAACATAGTTGATGATGTCTTCTCTCGTTGCAGAAGGAGTGAACATTCTGAGCGTGCTCATATTTTCACTTCCGAAGCCTTTGGGTGCAACGGTTATCTTTACCTTGTCTCCGTCAACAATTTTAGTGTGAATAACAGCAGGAGTATTGTCGCCCGTGTTTACTCTTCTGAGCGGGTCAGCAACAACCGAGCATCTGAGATAGCCTTCAGTGTAGCCTCTTGCGACACCTCTGTTGACTGCGTCTTCAAAAGAACCTCCGACAAGATGAACATCCTGACCTATTTCCGCAAACACAACAGCCATACCCGTATCCTGGCAAACCGGAATATCAAGCTCTTTGGCCGCCTCTATGTTATCTTGCAATGATTGCATTATGCTTTTTGGCAAATCTGCACATTCGCAACCCGCACAGAAGCTGATTCGCTCTTCAAGGTCACCGGGCAGATGCTTATTTGCATCTATGCACAAATCGCGGACCGCCTGCTCGATAACAATAACATCTATTTCTCGCATATGTATTCTCCGTCTTAACAAAAAACGGAGGCACTGCCCCCGTTTGAGTCAAATTATTTTGTACCTCTGCGGGAATATCCGCCGCTGCCTCTTTTGGAATCGCTGGCTCTTTTAAGGTCTGTCATCTTTTCGTCACTGACCTGCTTGAATCTTGCCATCATATCTTCAAAGGACTGCTTTTCACCTTCGGCGGGAGCGTTGCTCTTCTGACCGTTCCATACATTAGGAGCGCGTCTTTCGCCTCTGGGCTTCTGAGGTCTCTGAGGACGCTGCTGCTCTTTGGGCTGCTCCTCAAGTCTTTTGATTGAAAGGCTGATTTTACCTTCGGGTGATACCGAAATAACCTTTACTTTTACTTCCTGACCAACTGTAAGATGGTCTTTGATATCCTTGACATAATTTGAAGCAACTTCCGAAATATGTACCATTCCGGTTTTTCCGCCTTCAAGTTCTACAAAGGCTCCGAAATCGGTTAAACCCGTTACTTTGCCGCTGAGTATGGTTCCTTCTTCAATCTGCATAAAATAAATTGATCCTTCCGTTATAAATGTAATCTATAAAATAAAACTGAACAAATCAGTTTATGATGCAGAGGAGTCGTAATAAACTCTTTCGTCGGGTTTTGCATAACCGTATTGCTCTCGGGCAACTTTTTCGATATAGTCGGATTCGTTGCCGTTTTCAATTATCATCTCGAGCTCGGCGTTTTCATCAAGCTGCTGCTGATATGATGTTTTTAAATTCTCAAGTGAACTTTCTTCTGCATTAACTTTCGTCTGGAGACTGATTAAAGTTGCAACAAAATAAAGCACAAGAGCACAAAAAAGCACGCCGAGTATGATGCTGTGTTTTCTGTTTTTTGTTTTTACTGCAGCCATCAACAATTTCCTCTTATATTTAAAAATTTTATTTTTTATTATAACCTAGTAAATTATACACTATGTCTTTATATTTTTGCAAGATAATTTTTTCTTTTTTATCGGTTTTTCTTATATTTTTTTTACAAAAAACAGTTAATTTCTCGATTTTTCGGAAAATTCTTACTCCAAACCTTTTAAAAGGCTTGAACAATGCTGAAAATGCACTTTCAAAAATCATTGTAACCGATTTCCCGATACAGGCTGAAATCGCTCCGAAAGAAAAATAACAGACCGTCCATCCGAGTATCATGCCTAATGCAACATAGCCACGAATCTTCCCGCTGTCAGCCACCAGAATAAAGCAGAACGCAAGAAACGTACAGACAGCAAAATAGAGTAAATCCATAAAGAACACAAAGCCTTTTGAATCGGGAAGCATCATACGCAAAACTCTGAACACACTGTAAATAATCCCGAGCAAGAAACCGAATCCGAGGGCATAAAGAAAAATTTCTGTCTGCTCGGCAAGTCCCTGAATATAATCCATTTATCGGAACACCTTGCTGAAAAATCCGCCGCTTTTCGGCCCATCATCCGAATAAATCAGAGCCGCAATATTACCCTCAACCGTCAACTCTCCGACCTCAACGCTCAAACGGTTGATATGAAGATTTGTTCCTCTTATTGTAAGCTCACCCAATTCGGTGAAAACAACAACGGTTTCTTCGTCGAAACTGTCAACGTCCGAAACTCCCGACACGGTCAGCATTCTTCTGTCCTCAAGAACAAGATTATGAGGCATGGTGCTTTGTCTTTTTTCTTCTGCCATAAATAATAAACCTCCCTTACAGCATTTCATTCAATGATATGCCCGGGGAGGTTTATTTATTACATTTTTACAGTTGTCTGAACATTAGCGCCGCACTCTCTTTTGTTGCGTGTTCCGAAACATTGAGAACCTCAAATCTGCTGGTGTTGGAGCCGAATGTGATTTCAATTATATCGCCGACCTTGACATCGTAGGATGCCCTCGCAACCTTGCCGTTGACCGTTACATGCTTTGCGTCGCAGGCATCGTTGGCAACCGTTCTTCTTTTGATGATACGGGAAACCTTTAAATATTTATCAAGTCTCATTCAATTTCCCTCCTTTAAAATTCTAAGGGCTGCACAAAGCAGCCCTTTTGAATGAAATTATTCAGCAACCTTTGCCTTGAGAGCAGCGCCAGCCTTGAAAGCAGGAACCTTTGTTGCTGCAACCTTGATTGTTTCGCCTGTTCTGGGGTTACGAGCTTCCTTTTCAGCGCGCTCACGAACCTCAAATGTACCGAAACCGATAAGCTGAACCTTCTCACCTGCTGCAAGAGCGTCTGAGATAGCTGCTACAACAGCGTTAACTGCCTTTTCAGCACACTTCTTTTCGATGCCTTCGTTCTTTGCAATAGCATTTACAAGTTCTGTCTTATTCATTTTTTCTTACTCCAATCTTTTTTCTTTTTCTATTTTATGAAACACCGTTTAAGCGTTACATATTTGAATTAATTCTCCGAAGCCTTTGCTTCATCCCAGAGCTTATCAAGTTCTTCAAGACTTGATGCTTTCATATCAATATTTCTCTCCTGTGCAAGCGCCTCCACTTTGGTGAATCTTGTAAGGAATTTATCGCTTGCAGCTGTAAGCGCTTCTTCAGCATCAGTCTTTATGAATCTCGAAACATTGACAGCCGAGAAAAGCACATCACCAAGTTCCTCGGTCATATTCTCACAATCGTCGTTACCGATTGCCTGCCTGAGCTCCGCAATCTCCTCTTCAAGCTTGTCGAGAGCGCCCGAAACATCGCTCCAATCGAAGCCGACATCTGCCGCTTTTTTTTGAAGCTTGGTCGCTCTCATCAACGCAGGAAGTTCTCTGGGTACGCTGTTCATTGACTGAGTTGTTGTTTTTTGGCCTTTGGTTTTTCTTTTGATGGCATCCCAATTGGTGAGCACATCATCAACACCAGAAACGGTAACCTGACCAAAAACATGAGGATGGCGTTCGATGAGCTTTTTGCAGATACCGTCAGTAATATCGTTAAACTCAAAAGAGCCTTCTTCCTTTTCCATCTGAGCGTGAAAAACAACCTGCATAAGCAAATCACCGAGTTCTTCGCATAAAAGCTCCTTATCGTTTTTATTAATTGCTTCGATAACCTCATAGGTTTCTTCGATAAGATTTTTCTTTATGCTTTCGTGAGTCTGCTCCGCATCCCACGGACAGCCGCCGGGTTCTCTGAGGATTCGCATTATATCGATCAAATCCTGCATATCATAACTGTTTTTCAGAATAAAGTCAACCATTTTTTACACTCCAAACGAATGTGAAATCTATTTTAACCTAAAAGTCCATATTTTTCAAGGGTTTTTGCAATTTTTTCTCCTTTTGGCAAAACAATTACATCTTCGCGAGCAATTCCTTTGATAAGAAGAAGCGAAACCGCATACACAATCACCGCAAGACCGACTGAAATCACAGCAGAAACTGTTCCCATATTGAGGATACTCTCAGACGGGTCGGAGGGGAAGATTGTTGTGAGAAGTCCATTCGCCGCAAAAGCCGTTACACCGCAAAGCACTGCACAAATCAAAGGTTTCACGAAAACTGATTTCCAGTTAACCTTAACCTGCGAAATTTTTATAAGAGATGTCAGGTTACATGCAACGACAACAACATAGAAAAGAATCGTGCCGACAACCGCACCATAAACATTGATTTTCGGATTGCCTACAAGCACAAAATTACAGATAATCTTGACTATTGCACCCGCAACCGTGCTTTTAACGGGAATGTCAGTTCTTCCGATTGCCTGAAGCATATTCATTGTAGGCGTCGAAATAGCCATAATCGGCGTTGCGAGACCGTAAGCAATAAGAACAGGAGTAACGCTCGGAATTGCATCGGAGCTGAGTCCTCTTGCATAAATGATATTAAGCAACGGCTCTGCAAGCACAGCCATACCGATACCTGCGGGAAGTGCAACGAGCATACTGATTCTGACAACGGTTTCAACCGTTGATTTTGTTGACGACTTATCCTTGACTGCCCAGGCGGCTGCAAGTGCGGGAAGTGCACTTACGCCAAGCTGAATGGTTATTGTCGGCACAAGATTTTTGAAGTCAAGAGCCGTACCGTAAACACCCCAAAGATAGTTTTTAACTTCTTTAATATCGTTGATATTAAGTCTTGAAAGTCTTATAGCCTCATTGAAAGCCTCAGAATGCATCTGCATTACAGCATTGAAATCTGTATTCAGAGCGGTGATAAGTCTGGACTGAATAGTCATGGTATCAATCAGATTTGTTATGTTGAGTACAAGTGAGCTGATAACCATGGGAATTGCGATTTTTATCATTTCCTTGGCAATTTCATCGGAAGGACGGGCTTTAGGTGAATTTACAAGCTGAACACGTGTGAAGCCGTCACCCTTTATTTTGTGACAAATAATAAGGAATATATTACTTGCAACCGAGCCAACGGTTACACCCATAACAGCACCCGCTGCCGCCCAGGGAATAATAACACTGTTCGCCTCGGTGTCGCTTGTTACAGAATTGCCGAAAACAACGGCAGAAATATTGCCCGAAGCAAGCATTCCGCTTTCATACTGATTCATACCGATGGAAATGATTATCTTAGCAAGCGCAAGACCAACAAGCAGCTTGCCGAGTGCTTCGATAACCTGCGAAATCGCGGTGGGAGTCATATTGCGAAGGCCCTCGTAATATCCTCTGTAAGCCGACATAAAGCAACAAAAGAATATTGACGGCGCAACACACAGCACAGCAGGAAGGCTCTTACCGCCTGCAACAAGAGCTGTGTAAGGATAAGCCGCGATAAGAAGAACGAGAGTGCCGACAATACCGACAACGGTGAATATTCTCTGAGAAACTCTGAAAACCATTCTGGCTTCTCTGTGTTTATTCAGCGCAACATTTTCCGCAACCATTCTTGAAACCGCAACGGGCAGACCGGCCATTGAAATTGCAAAAATGGGGGTATAAACTTCATATGCCGCACTGAAATATCCTCTGCCGGTTGCACCTAACATATCCGTCAGCGGAATTTTGAACAATGCGCCGATAAGCTTTACAAGCACAACCGCCAACATAAGCATCATTGCGCCGTTTAAGACTGACTGTTTCTTTTCTGAAGCCAAAAGGCTCACACTCCTTTTCGATTCGTATATTTTTTGTTAACCCGTGAATTCTCTCAGCAGAGAATCTGCGGGAAGAACCGAATAATCAATATTTTCAAACAGATTCAGCTTAGCAATAAGAGAATCTGCTTTTTCTTTAAATTCGCCTTCACCGACATTCCGAAGTAAGTTAACCGCCTTACGCGAAAAAACGCACGGCTCGCACGGATGGAATGAATTGATTTTTATATCGGCAAGATTTTCAAACGGGAAAAGATATTTATCCTCCCCTCTCATAACGCTGCTCCATATTTCAAGCGTGCGTTCAACAGGCATCGAGCGGAAAAGATAATCGCGTACGGATCTTCTTATCAGCCTCAGATCACGCTTTGAAAGCAAAACCTCTCTGTTTTCATCGTAAACTCTTGACGAAACACTGATATAGATTTTATACAGTTTTGATTTATCAAGCGTTTCCGTTATGACGGGATTCAGCGCGTGAAGACCCTCAACGATTATAACATCATTTTCCCGAAGTTCAACTGTTTTGGCGTTGTTGATTCTTTCACCGGTTTTGAAGTCAAACACAGGTAAATCAGCTTTGCCGTTGACCGCAAGCTGCTGAAGCGATGAATGGAGCAACCCGAGGTCAAGCGCTTCAACACATTCAAAATCAGGTTTTCCGTTCTCATCGAGCGGATACTGAACACTTCTCGGCAGATAAAAATCGTCAAGCGACACTGTGTAAGCTTTGCCGCCAAGTCTGCCTATCGCTTCGGAAAGGAATTTTGCGGTTGTCGTTTTACCCGACGAGCTCGGGCCCGCAAGCATCACTATCTTGCGATTGTGATTGCAAAAAATCCCGTGTGCAACTTCATCAATTCTTGTTCGGTATGCTTCGGTGCATTCGCGGATGAATTCCGACGGATTGTCTGCAAGTCTGTTGATTTCATTGTAACTGTACTTTTTGTTCATTTGTCATCACCCTATAAAATGTATTATGACAAATAAAAGCTCTTTATTCCGTTTTTGCGCTCAATGATTTTATCAAAACCTGAAATATATTCGTAAGGATATTTATAATTAAAAATACGCTCGACATTTGTTGTGCCGGGCTCACAAAGCTTTGTAACCGCACCCGCACCAACGGCGAGAACAGTATGGCATTCCTCCATCATAAAAACATTATAGAGGCAGTCTTTGCCCTCTTTGCACCAGCCGACATTTTCAAGATTACCTACGCATTTGCTCTGTCTGTACATATAATAAGGCACAAACCTACTCTTGCCGAGTCTTTCTGATGCGTATTCAAGCATCTTTTTTGCGGTGTTTCCGCCCGAAACCTCTGCACCCGAAGCATTAAGATTTGACGAACGCTTCAAAGCGAGAGTATGTACGGTAATATTTTCAGGAGAAAGTGAAATTGCCGTATCAACACTTGAACGGAAATCCTCAAAGCTTTCACCGGGAAGACCTGCAATCAAGTCCATATTGATACTGTCAAAACCGTAAGCCTTTGCTAGCTGATACGCTTTTACAGACTGCTCAACAGAATGGTTTCTGCCGATTTCTTCAAGCGTTGACTGATTAAAAGTCTGCGGATTGATACTGATTCTGCCGACATTGTGGAGTTTCAGAATCCTGAGTTTTTCGGGCGTTACTGTATCCGGTCTGCCAACCTCAACGGTATATTCCCTGAGCGCGGACAAATCAAAACTCTTCTCGATTGTGCCGAGAAGTCTGTCCATTTGCGGTGCTTCAAGCACACCGGGCGTGCCACCGCCGAAATAAATGCTCTCAAGTCTCAGACCAAGCTCTGTTGCAATCTGGCCCGTGAGCTCAATTTCTTCCGCAAGCTTTTCAAGATAATCGGGCAGAATTCTTTTTGCATTGGCATTGTCTATCGAGTGCGAAACAAAAGAACAGTAACTGCATCTTGAAGGGCAGAAAGGAATTGAAACGTAAAGGCTGAAAGAGTTATCTTCTGAAAGATTTATTATCTTCTCTTCGGTTTTGGCAACAGAATATGCAAGAGCCGTTTTCTCTTCACTGACAAGCAAATCCTCTTTGAAATAACGAAGAGCTTCCTCTTCTCCCATTTCATCAATAAGACGGAGCATCAGCTTTGAAGGTCTCACACCCGTCTGAATTCCCCACGGAGGAGTATAGCCCGTTATATCCGAAAGTGCCTCAAAAATCAGCTGGCACATTTTCAACTCACTTTTGTCGCAAATCTCGGATTCATCGGAAATAACATCTGCTGATAAAATCCTTTTTTCTTCACCGATAACGACTTCAATCTCAACACGGCTGCCGCCATCAATTTCGGAATATCGGGTTGTAACGGTCTTTTCATCTTCCCCGTCATTGCCGTAAACTATATTAATTTTTTCGTTAGGGAAATAGACCCTGCACAAACTTTCGCATTCATAGTGAAAATCGTGACCGAAAATTCTTAATATCACTTATTTTACCATCCTTCTGATATACCAATTGCGTGTTCTTTCTCTTTCAAGATTGGTTTCTCTGTTGTGACCGGGCAAGACTCTGTAATCGCCTTCAAGCGCTATGAGTCTTTTGAGCGACTGAATCATAAGCTCGTCGCTTCCGTCAAAGAAATCCGTTCTTCCCGCAGTCATACAAAAAAGAGTATCACCGCTTATAATAACTCTGTCATCTTCAAGGATATAGCACACACCGCCCATGGTATGACCGGGAGTATGCATAACTTTGATTTCACTCTCGCCGAGCGTGATGACATCACCCTCTTCAAGCAGAATATCCGCTTCAACAGGTTTCTGCGGCTCAGGCATATTGCCCTTTGCAAGGCTTTTGCTTTCGTCAAGAAGATGACCCGCATCATTCTTATGAACAGCAACCTTTGCACCTGTCGCTTCTCTGAGTCCGTAAACTCCGAAAATATGATCAAAATGACCGTGGGTAAGAAGTATATATTTTAAATTTGCGCCGTTTTCGGCAAGTGTATTTTTAAATTCATCTGTATACCACGCAGGGTCAACCACCGCCGCATCTCCCGTTGCTTCGTCAACAAGCAGATAGCAATTGGCAAACATTTCGTGGCCGAGATAGAGTTGTGTAATTTTCATTTAATCACCTTTTATCCCAGATATCGGTATCCATAACAATCGTTACAGGGCCATCGTTTTCTATTTCAACTTTCATTTCCGCGGCAAAAACACCTGTTTCAACCTTTGAAATGCCATTTTCACGAAGCATTGAACAGAAATATTCATAAAGACGGTTTGCTTCATCGGGCGGTGCGGAATCCGTAAACGAGGGGCGGTTTCCTTTTCTGATATCCGCACAAAGAGTAAACTGCGAAACAACCAGTATTTCGCCACAGATATCAAGAATGCTTTTATTCATCTTGCCCGCTTCATCCTCAAAAACACGAAGCTTTGCAACCTTTGAAGCAAGAAGCTCCGCCTGCTTTTCGGTATCACCGTCCATAACGCCGAGAAGAATATTATAACCCTTTCCGATGCTTCCTTTTATTTCTCCGTCAACACTGACGGAGGATTTATTGACTCTCTGAATAACTGCTTTCATTTTATTACACACCACTTCTTTCGATACTGAGCACACCGTCAATCTTATCAATTTTTGCAACCAGCGAATTGAGATGCTCAACGCCGTTGACCGAAACCGTTACCATAACAATTGCTCTGCCGTCTGTGGTATTTCTGGTGCTGATATCGTTAATCATAATTCTCATACTCGCAAGAAGACTTGAAACATCCGCAAGAAGACCGATTCTGTTAAGACAGAAAAGCTGAAGCGTACACTTGAAATCTTCCTTGACATTTGTGTCCCAATAAGCGGTAATCCATCTCTCGGGCTCACCCGCTTTGCTGATATCGGCAGGTACATTCGTGCACTTCTTTGTGTGAATCGAAACGCCGTGGCCTCTTGTTATGAAACCGATAATGTCATCACCGGGAAGAGGATTGCAGCAACGCGAAAATTTGACAAGGCAATTGTCGATACCCTCAATGATAATACCCTCTGCACTTTTTACAACCTTTTTGGGCTGAACGGTTTTAACTTCAGCGGGAATTTCCTGAGGAGGCTGACTTTCCTTGACAATCTTCTGATATTCTTCCTTGATTCGGGGAAGAAGATTTGTGAGAACAACTCCGCCATAGCCTATTGCGGCAAAGAAATCGTCAAGGCTGTTGCAATG
>JAZRLY010000027.1:0-44918 GCA_045647065.1 Acutalibacteraceae bacterium | reverse complement strand
TCAACTGTGGGGATGATGCCATCGTAGATGTTACCTGTTGAGCCGTCGATTGAAATATAGTCACCTTCGTTGTAGGTCTTGCCTGCAAGAGTGAACTTCTTGTTTTCTTCGTCCATGTTGATTTCGCCGCAACCTGATACGCAGCAAGTACCCATACCACGAGCAACAACAGCTGCGTGTGAAGTCATACCGCCACGAACTGTGAGGATACCCTGAGCAGCCTTCATGCCGGTGATATCTTCGGGTGATGTTTCAAGACGAACAAGAACAACCTTCTCGCCTCTTTCGTTCCATTCAACAGCATCTTCAGCTGTGAATACAACCTTACCGCAAGCAGCACCGGGTGATGCGCCGAGACCCTTACCTGCGGGAGTAGCAGCCTTGAGAGCCTTAGCATCGAACTGAGGATGAAGGAGAGTGTCAAGGTTTCTGGGGTCGATCATAGCAACAGCCTGCTTCTTGTCGATCATGCCTTCGTCAACGAGGTCGCAAGCAATCTTAAGAGCAGCCTTAGCTGTTCTCTTACCGTTTCTTGTCTGAAGCATATAGAGCTTACCGTCTTCAACGGTGAATTCCATATCCTGCATATCTCTGTAGTGGTCTTCAAGGATAGCGCAAACTTCGTTGAACTGCTTGAAAGCTGCGGGGAACTTTTCAGCCATTTCAGCGATGGGCATCGGAGTACGAACGCCGGCAACAACGTCTTCACCCTGTGCATTGGTGAGGAACTCACCCATAAGACCCTTTTCACCTGTAGCGGGGTCACGAGTGAAAGCAACACCTGTACCACAGTTGTCACCCATGTTACCGAAAGCCATCATCTGAACGTTAACAGCTGTACCCCATGAATAGGGAATATCGTTGTCACGGCGGTAAACGTTAGCACGGGGGTTGTCCCATGAACGGAAAACAGCCTCAACAGCGCCCATAAGCTGCTCTTTGGGATCGGAGGGGAAATCCTTGCCGATCTTGTTCTTATATTCAGCCTTGAACTGGCCAGCGAGTGTCTTGAGGTCTTCAGCAGTAAGGTCAACGTCCTGAGTAACGCCCTTTGCTTCCTTCATCTCGTCGATGAGCTCTTCAAAGTACTTCTTACCAACTTCCATAACAACGTCGGAGTACATCTGAATGAATCTTCTGTAGCAGTCCCAAGCCCAACGGGGGTTGCCGCTCTTAGCTGAGATAGCTTCAACAACTTCTTCATTAAGACCGAGGTTGAGGATTGTGTCCATCATGCCGGGCATTGAAGCACGAGCACCTGAACGAACTGAAACGAGAAGGGGATTTTCCTTATCGCCGAACTTTTTGCCTGTGATTTCTTCCATCTTAACGATGTATTCCATGATCTGAGCCTGGATTTCATCGTTGATCTTCTTGCCGTCCTCATAGTACTTTGTGCAAGCTTCAGTTGAAATTGTGAAGCCCTGGGGAACGGGGAGACCGATCTTTGTCATTTCTGCAAGGTTTGCGCCTTTGCCGCCGAGAGTGTTACGCATTGAAGCGTCGCCTTCGGAGAACAAATAAACATACTTGTACATTGGAATCTACCTCCATTAAAATAATAAACATTGTTAATGGGCACTTTCCGCCGATGACGGAATGAACCATTTATGATTATAACAGATACAAAAACAAATTTCCATATATTTTTAAGAAAATATAATAAATTTTCTTGTTGGATTTTTAGTAACTATTTACATATCGGGTCGGAATAAGCGGATTTATGCGGAATATATTGAAACGGGATGTGACAATAGTGTATAATTAAGTGCAGAGTTCAAAATGCAAAGTGCAAAATTATGTTGTTGCACAAAATTTTTTTGACATTTACCTTGGGTGAAATATTAAAATAGCCCCGAAAGGAGGTCGGTTTTATGAAAATGAAAGAAGTAATTGAGAAAACGGGACTGACCGACAGAGCGGTAAGGCTTTACATTGACGAGGGACTTGCCGTGCCCGACATCGAGGAATCATACAGCGGAAGAAAAAGTATTGATTTCTCCGAAAGCGATGTTGAACGGCTGAAAAACGTTGCGCTTCTGCGAAAAGCGGGATTTTCGATTGCCGATATAAAAAGCATAGTTGATGACAATTCAACCGCAAAAAATATTGTTGAAAAATTCATTGAGCAGACCGAAAACAATATCACACACGAAACGGAAATCGTTGAAAAACTCAAAGGAATTTCGTTTGATGAAGATGTGACACTTGAAACTATCTGCAACTCCCTCTCCGAAACGGTTGAGGAAAAGCAAGTGCCGAAGGAGGATGTAAAGCTGACATTAAAAGAAAAAGCCTTTAAAGTTATCACAATACTTTTTTCTTCTGTTTTGCTTGCTAACGCGGTTTATTATTTTGTGCTTTGCTGTTCAGCGGTTTTTGATGTCCGTTTTATCAAACTGACCGATTACCCCGGAACAATAATAGGTTCTCTGTTCTATCTCGGATGGGTTGTGATTGCAATATTGATGGTAGCTGTTATTTTGAAAAATATCGGCAAACGGTTCAACCAAAAAACAAAAGGCTCATCATTGACATTGCTTATACTTTCCGCTGTCGGAAGCGTTGTTATGTTTGTGATTACATTTTTTCTTGTTTTCTGCACAGTCACTCCGTTTTATTCCCAGACAACAGACCCCGAAAATTATCTGGAATTTGACAAGTCCTTGATATCGGAAGACGAGAGATATAATACGCTTGACAGCTTGTATAAAATATTCCCGAGAAAAATTCCGAGCAGTGCAAAGAAAAAATATCACGATTCAATAAAATATTTTTATGAATACACACCTTGTTGGGATGGTTATTACGGCACTTATGACATCTTTGCAGAATGGGTTCTGCCTGCCAACGAATACGAAAAAGCAAAAAATAATCTTCCAGACAATTTTATCCTTGAAAACAGGCTGATTGAGATTCAAAATATGGATAAATACAAATACAGTCTTGATTATCTCACTGAATCTGCAATAAAAAGCAGCGACTATAATGTAGTTCAAAAAGGCGACTGGACTTTGATTTATTATAAAGGTTACGGAAAGGTTCTCTTCGACTACGATTCCGCTGTTGATAAAAAAAGTGAAAAATGCGATGATGAACTGCGGTACAGTGAATCAAAAAATGAATTTGAAATAGAAAACTGGGAGTCGCATAACAACGGTAACCGCCACAGAACACGGTACGATTTTCTGATTTGCGCCTATAATGACAAGGAACAGAAAATCAGATATATCGCTTCAAACTGCTGCGGTCACGCAAATCGGAAAGGCGGGCCCTATTACCTCTCCCTTGACTGGTAACATCACTCTTGAAAAAATCAGACGTATGATATATAATCGGTGTGGATTAATTCCGCACCGATTTTTATTTATGTACGGTCGTGTTTATGGAAATACTAACTTTATCTCTCTTTTGCCTTGCGCTGTTGATATGCATTATCCTTGATGCGTCGGTGCTTTACGCACTTGCGGCAGGGCTGGTTATTTTCTGCGCATATGCAAAAATCAAAAAGCACTCTTTCAAGGCAATAATCAAAATGATTTTTGACGGAATCAAGACCTCAAAAAACATTCTGATTGTCTTCCTGATTGTCGGCGTGCTGACCGCCTCGTGGCGTGCGAGCGGAACAATTCCGTTCATCATCTGCTCAGCGGTGAAGCTGATAAATCCAAGCATCTTCGTGTTGATGACATTTCTACTGTGCTGCGGTGTTTCGTTTCTTATGGGCACATCCTTCGGCTCGGCGGCGACAATAGGTGTCATCTGTGTGACAATGGCGCATTCAATGAATATCAATCCCGTTATCGCAGGCGGCGCAATGCTTTCGGGCGTGCTTTTCGGCGACAGATGCTCCCCCGTTTCAACGAGCGCGCTGCTCGTTTCGGAGCTGACAAAAACCGACATTTTCACCAACATAAAAAATATGTTCCGCACGGCAGCAATTCCGTTTCTGCTGACCTGCATTATGTATTTATTCCTCGGATTTTCCGCAGGTAACGGCGGCGAAGTGCCCGACCTGAACGCTCTGTTTTCAAAGGAATTCAGCCTGCATTGGCTCTCGGTTATCCCCGCCGTTGTGATACTCACGCTTTCGCTTCTTCGGGTCAAAGTAAAATTTGCGATGCTCGCAAGCATCGTTTCCGCGCTGATAATCGGACTGACCGTTGAAAAAATCGAGTTTCTTGAATTCCTTAAAATAATGATTCTCGGATTCGAGGCAAAAACGCCCGAAATCAGCCATATGATTAACGGCGGCGGACTTGTTTCTATGCTTAAATCAGCGGCGATAGTCTGCCTTTCGTCGGCATATTCGGGAATATTCTCCGCAACGGGACTTCTGAATTCGTTAAAAGAAAAAACCGATGCATTAAGCGAAAAAATAACGCCTTTCGGCGCAACGATGCTAATATCAATCTTCACTTCGCTCATTTCCTGCAACCAGACTCTTGCAATCATCCTTGCACATCAGCTTTGCGACGGCAACGAAAAAGATAAAAATACGGCGGCAATAAATCTGGAAAACACGGCGGTTGTTATTTCTCCGCTTGTTCCCTGGTCGATAGCGGGTGCCGTGCCCCTTGCATCATCGGGCGCACCGACTGCATCTCTCCTTGCCGCGTGTTACTTATATATTTTACCGATATATTCACTCATAATCGCATTGATTAAAAGCAGAAAGGACAAGAAAAATGAATAGAATCACAAGCTTCACAGTTGACCACGACCTTCTGACAGAGGGGATTTATGTTTCGCGCATCGACGGCGACATCACCACATATGACCTGAGAACAAGAGTTCCCAATTCGGGCGATTTTATGGACACAACAACAGCTCACACTGTTGAGCATATGTTTGCAACCTTCGTTCGCAATTCCGAAATCAAGGACGATGTTATTTACTTCGGCCCGATGGGATGCAGAACTGGATTTTATCTGCTTGTGCGCAATGCGGACAACGCAAAAATCCTTGAAATCACAAAGAAAATTCTTGCAGATATCGTTGCATATGAAGGCGAGGTTTTCGGCAACACAAAGAAAGAATGCGGAAACTATCTTGACCTCGACCTTGCAAAGGCAAAGGAAGAATGCAGAAGATATCTCAAAGCTCTCGAAGCAGAGCAGACATTTGAATACAAAGCATAAAAAAACGGTCGGGTTTCATCAGCGAAATCCGACCGTAGTATTTTTTATTTTGTAACCTTTTCTGCTTCTGCCTGCTCAAACTCAAATGCGTTCTTACCCTTGTGACGGTAAGGCACAAATTTGATGAAGAGATAGGAAAGAAGCGCACCGACAGAGTTGAGAACGATATCTGCCATAGTGTCCATAATGGGCCAGCGCTCGGGAACGATGGGGTCAAAGAGGGTGAGCTCCTTGGGAGTGCCGAGAGCAAGCTCGAGCGACCAGTGCTGTGCATCACCGGGATATCCGCCCATCATGCCCGCAACCTGGTCAAAACCGAACTCAAACAGTTCCCAGCAAGTTGAAGCAAGAAACGAGAATCCGACGGATGCGAGAAGAATAAGGGTCATCGGAGCTGTTGCTTTTTTTGCTTTGAGAATCGCGCACACGATTTCATATCCGAAGAATACGCACGCGCCCCCGCCGACAAAGTGGAGAATAACATCCCACCATCTGAAATCATAATAGAGGTTGAGGAACTTTCCGCCGAACGAGCCGCACCATATCATAAGCATAAGCGCTGACTGAAAGCCCGATGCAATGTGACGGAAAATGCTCTTCTTGGGGAATGCCATAAAAGCCTCCCACGCGAATGTGCAAAGGAAATTTGCGCCGACCTGAAGAGGGTCTGTGATATCAAAAGCTTCTCCCTCTGCAGGAAAAAAGCCTTTTACAAATGCAAAAAGAAGCGATGCTCTGAGAATCCACCAAAAAACGAATCTGTATGTAGGACAATTATCTTTTAAACGCTGAATATATTCTTTCATATTCTTTCTCCGTTCATTTGATTTACCATTTCAGTATATCAATAATTTATATCGATGTCAATAAGTTTGATTTTCTTGGTTAAATGTGATATTATGATAAAAGTACTTGTAAAAGGAGTTAGTTATGACACAGAAACTTTACTACGAAAATCAATATATAAAAGATTTTGCCGCAACGGTTGTTTCCTGCACCGAAGGCAAGAGAGGATTTGAGGTTATCCTCGACAAAACCGCATTCTTCCCAGAGGGTGGCGGTCAGCCGGGCGACACGGGTTTCATCGGCAATTCCGAAGTTATCGACACAGTTGAAAGCGGCGAAGATGTTGTTCACATCTGCAAAGAAGCCGTTTCGGGCGAAGTTGAATGCAAACTTGATTTTGATAAGAGATTCTCGAATATGCAGGAGCATACGGGCGAGCATATTTTCTCAGGCATAATCCACTCCATGTGCGGCTGCGACAACGTCGGTTTCCATATGGGCGAGCACAATGTGACCGTTGATTTCAATTGCGTTGTCACTCAAGAGCAGCTTGATGAAGCAGAAAGACTTTCAAACGAAGCAATCTATAAAAACATTCCCGTTGAGGCAATTTATCCGACAGACGACGAACTTTGCAACTATGATTACAGAAGCAAAAAGGAAATCAAAGGGCAGGTTCGTCTGACACGCATCGGCGATGTTGACCTTTGCGCTTGCTGCGGAACTCACGTTGCATTCACGGGCGAGGTCGGAATTATCAAGGTTATCTCCGTTATGAATCACAAATCGGGTGTGCGAGTTACTCTTCAGATTGGCAGAAAAGCTCTTGCAGATTACCGTGAAAAGAACATCAGCGTCCACGAAATTTCAGCTCTTCTCAAGGCAAAAACCGAGGAAATCACATCAGCCGTTGAGCGCGTTATGGCTCAGCTTCAGGATGCGAGATATAAGTATTCTCTTCTCAAAAAAGAGATTTTTGCCGTAAAAGCAAAGGATGCATCGGGTGAAAAATTCATTGCATTCGACGACGGTGGTGAAGCCGAGGATGCAAGAATTTTCAGCGATATGCTTGCCGAAAAATGCGGCATTGCGGCAGTGTTCTCGGGTAACGATGAAAACGGCTACAAATACGCAATCACAAGCCGTAGCAAAGATGTCAGAGCAATCGGCAAGGAACTCAATTCCGTCTGTAACGGCAGAGGCGGCGGAAAGCCCGATATGGTTCAGGGTTCGGTTGCTGCAACACGTGAAGAAATCGAAAATTTCTGGAATAAAATATAAACATAAAAGCGGCTTGCAATCAAATGCAAACCGCTTTTTATTATACATATTGTTCGTTTTCGATGAGGAACTTCTCGATTTTCTTGCCGTCCTCATATCCGAGCTGATAAAGCTTGTTAAGTCCGTCAAGGTCGCGCGTGATTGTGTTGATGCCGAAGCATTCGCGCGGAGCAACAACAAGCGCCTTGCCCTCTTCCTGAAGCTTAAGCGCGCCTTCAATACCTGCGTTGTATTTTGTGTGAAGGTCAAGCACCGAATCCGCTACGTTGGGATATTTGATAAGCAGAGGCTTGACTATGTACCACGGAAGAATGGTTTTTCTTTCGTGCTCGGGCTTCGTTATGCAAACAACAACCTTATCGCATCCGTCATCGAATGCCTTCTGATAAGGAATCGGGTCGGAAAGTCCGCCGTCAAAATAACTTTCGCCCTTATATTTAACGGGATTTCTGCACGCAACGGGCATTGCCGCTGCCGCTTTGAGCGCCGAAAAGTCATCGGGTTTAAGCTCTTCTTTGCTGAAATATGCGGGAGTGAGAGTTTTCATATGGGTCGAAACCGCGGTGAATCTGAAATCCGCATTCATAAATGAATCAAAATCAGGAGCATTATCGCCCTCGAGCGGATTCGCAAAAATTCTGTCAAGATTCATTATCATTCCGGTCTTAAAATATGCACCCAGACCCATAAAGCTTTTGTCAAATGCGTCTTGGGTATAGAATCTGTAAGTTCTTCCGCGCTGACCCGCCGCATATGCGATGAGGTTTGCGCTTCCGGAGGAAACACCGAGGTAATACTTGAACGAAATACCCTTATCCATAAGATAATCGAAAAGTCCGCTCGTATAAATACCGCGCATGCCGCCGCCGACATCAATAATTCCTATCATATCAATATCCGCCTTATATTTATTTTAACAATGCGATTTTTCATCGCACTCACAGACAATATAACACGGATGTTATGAAATTTCAATAAAAATTATGATAAAATTAATTTGTAAAAAAGCAAGCCGTCATCGCCGAAACAACAAAGCTTGTCATATCAGCAAAAAGAGCGGCAGGCACGGTGCATCCGCTTTTCTTTATCCCGACGGAGCCGTAGTAAACCGTCACAGCATAAAAGGTTGTTTCGGTTGACCCCATTATTACCGACGCAATCCTGCCTTCGGGCGAATCTGGGCCGAAATTTTTTAGAATCTGCTCAAACATAGTCAGCGAGCCGCTGCCCGAAATCGGGCTGAGAACCGTCAGCGGTAAGACATCTGCGGGAATCCCCGTCAGATTCGCAAGAGGCATAAGCATTTTTGTTATAACCCCGAGCGCGCCCGACTGCCTTAGCATTGTTACTCCGACCACAAGACCCATCAGCGGAGCAAGAAGCTTCACCGCGGAATCAAAGCCTTTTTTTGCACCTGCCACAAAACAGTCAAAAACCTTCAATCCCTTTGCAAGACCGAAAACAACGATAACGGCGGTTATGACGGGTAGAATAAACGATGTTATTTTTTCCATTTCACGCCCTCCGTAATTCTGATTAAAACAGTTGCTGAAACCAGTCCGACCGCAAGCGCACAGGCGGAAGAAACCCACGATGCAGGCATAATGTCAAACGGATTTTCACTCCCGTAATCCTGACGCATTGCCGCAACCGTAGTCGGAATCAGATGAAAGGCAGCCGAATTCATAACAACAAATTTAATCATGTCGCCGCTTGCTTTGTCCTTTGACGGGTTTTCAGTCTGAAGCCGCCTCATAGCCTCAAGACCGAGAGGAGTTGCCGCATTGCCCAGGCCTAGAAGATTTGCTGTAACATTCATAGAAATTGCTTTTGCCGTTTTGCCCTTCATATCCATTTTCGGAAAAACGATTTTCAGAAATGGCGACAGCAGTCTGCACACCACGCCCGTAAGACCCGATTGCTCGGCAATTTCCATAAGTCCGCCCCACAGACAGATTGTGCCGCCCAGACGGATGCACAGCGAAACCGCATCCGAGGCGCTTGAGATGATTGCCGAGGTCAGTGCATCGGTTGTACCGCCGAAAAATGCGGATATAACCGAAAAAATAACCATTCCCGCCCAGATGTAATTTATCATCGCTCTTTTCCCCTCTTTTTTATCAAATTCAGCCTATCCAATTTAAAAATTTACAAAAATTACCTTTTTCTGTTGACAAAAATGTCAAAATATGGTATAAATAAGTAAAATTTAACGGGGATAAACCCCAATATGGAGGTAAAAGAATGTTTGCAGGATTTATTCGTGAAATCGACAGCGTGGGCAGAATCGTTATTCCTATGCAAATCCGTAAAGAACTCGGACTTGTTGAGCAAGGAAGTGCAGTCGAAATGTTCTCAGACGGAAAACAGATCATCGTCAAAAAAGCCGTGAGCGACTGTATTTTCTGCAAAGCAGAGTCTGAACTTCATGAGTTTGAAGGTAAATTCATTTGCGCAAGCTGTCTCGAAAAACTGAAAACGAAATAATTAATCCGATTCCCCCGAACAACTTCGGTTGTACGGGGGATTTTTTTATCCCCGTGTGAATATATATGAACAGTAATTCGGAAATTTGACATTCGGGGAGGAATAAAATGCTTTGGCATTCAAAAACGGTGTTGCAGACCGCAGATGAACTTAAAAGCGATGTTGCTCGGGGTCTGAGCGACTCCGCCGCTCGTAAAACGCTTGAAAAACACGGCGAAAACAAGCTGGAGGGAAAGAAAAAAGCCTCGCTTATCCGCAGATTTTTCGCTCAGTTTGCGGATTTCTGCGTAATTATTCTTTTTATAGCGTGCATAATCTCGTTTCTGACCGGTTTTGTTGACGGAAGCGGTGATTTTGTTGAGCCAATTGTGATTCTGATGATTGTTATTCTCAATGCAGCAATCGGTGTTTTTCAGGAACAAAGAGCAGAAAAGGCAATCGAGGCACTCAAGAAAATGTCCGCACCGACGGCAAATGTTATCCGTTCAGGGAAAATGAAAAAGCTTTCCGCATCTCAGCTTGTACCGGGCGACCTGATACTGCTCGAAAGCGGTGATATGGTGCCAGCCGATGCACGGCTTATCGAAGCAAATGCGCTTAAAATTCAGGAAAGCGCGCTGACGGGTGAATCCGAGCCTTGCGAAAAGCAATCCGATATAATATGCTCTGATGCCTGCCCTCTTGCAGAGCGGAAAAATATGATTTTTTCATCAACAACGGTCATCGCAGGCAACTGCAAAGCGATTGTGACAGAAACGGGTATGGCAACCGAGGTTGGCAAAATCGCTCACCTGCTTGCAAGCGAAGATTCACCGCAGACTCCGCTTCAGCAACGGCTCGGCAGAATCGGCAAAGCTCTCGGCATCGGTGCTCTTGTGATTTGTGCCTTTGTTTTTATTCTCGGAATCATCAGAAAAACGGGCATTCTTCCGTCATTTATGCTCTCTGTCAGCCTTGCGGTTGCGGCAATTCCCGAGGGCTTGCCCGCGATTGTGACGATAGTGCTGTCAATGGGTGTTCAGCGTATGGCAAAAAGCAATGCGATTATCCGTCACCTCCCCGCCGTTGAAACTCTCGGCGCGGCAACAGTTATCTGCTCCGATAAAACGGGCACACTCACGCAAAATAAAATGACCGTCACACGAATCTGCGATTCTTCAGGCGAAATAAACCCCGCAAGCGATAGCGGCAAAAACATTCTTCTTATGGGGTCACTCTGCAACAACTCGCGGATTTCCCGCAAAGGAAAAGCCGTTGCATTCAGCGGTGACCCGACCGAAACCGCAATTCTATCCGCTGCATACGAAGCGGGCGAAAAGGTCTTCTCTTTTGAAAAAGATTATCCGAGAGTATATGAAAATCCGTTTTCGAGCGAACGCAAAATGATGTCAACGGTGAATTCGTTCAAAGGCGGATTCAGGCTTACCGCAAAGGGTGCACCCGATGTTATTCTTCCTCTGTGCAGATATGCGCTTGTCAACGGAAGCGTTTCTTCGGTGACCGAGGGAATCAAAAGAAGAATAATGCGGCTGAACGAGCAGATGGCGCAGGATGCGCTCAGGGTTATCGCCGTCGCTTACAGAGCTTCTTCGGGCGTATCGGATAGCGGTGAAAATACTCTTGTTTTTGCAGGCCTTATCGGAATGACCGACCCTCCCAGACCCGAGGCGGCAAGGGCGGTCGCAACGTGCAAAAAAGCGGGAATCACTCCCGTTATGATTACGGGCGACCACATCGTCACCGCGTGCGCCGTTGCAAAAAAACTCGGCATTCTCGAGGACGGTTTGCGTGCGGTTACGGGCAGTGAGCTTGACCTGATGAGCGATGAAAATCTTGCGGAAGAAATCGGAAACTGCAGGGTTTTTGCCCGTGTCAGCCCCGAGCACAAGGTCCGAATCGTCAAGGCTTTCAGAGCCAAAGGCGAAATTGTTGCAATGACGGGCGACGGCGTTAACGACGCGCCCGCACTCAAAGCAGCAGATATCGGATGCGCAATGGGCAAGGGCGGCACAGATGTTGCAAAAAATGCGGCGGATATGATATTGACCGATGATAATTTTGCAACGATAGTCAAGGCAGTTGAGCAAGGCAGAGGAATATTCGACAACATAAAAAAAGCCGTGCATTTTCTTCTCGGAACAAACATCGGCGAAATTCTTGCAGTTTTTGCGGCATCGGTTCTCGGACTTGCGCCGCCGCTGATACCGATTCAGCTTCTATGGGTAAATCTTGTTACAGATTCCTTGCCCGCAATGGCACTCGGCACCGAGAAAACAGAAAAGGATATAATGAAAAGGCCGCCGATATCACCCAAAAAAGGGTTCTTCTCCGACGGTCTGTGGATTGATATTTCACTTGAAGGGATGCTTGTCGGCACTCTGACTGTCCTTGCTTACCTCATCGGCAGTCTGTTGTTCGGCGCAAATGACGGAATATCACTCGGCAGAACAATGGCATTCTGCACTCTGAGTTTTTGCGAGATTATCCACGCGGTCAATACCCGTTCTTCTTTGCCGCTTTACAAAGCGGGAATTTTCAGCAACAGAATGATGAATCTTGCTGTTGCGGCATGTGCTCTTGTCCAGGCGGCAGTTGTTGTAATCCCGCCGCTTGCAGATGTTTTCGGTACCGTTCCTCTTAACGCAACCCAATGGGGAATCGTTGCAGGGCTTTCGCTCATACCGCTGATAACGGGAGAACTCGGAAAAATGTTGAACAAAAAAAGACCGGCTCACGAATGAGCCGGTCAATGAATTCAGATATTAAAGACTACCTACAGCGTCGGTGATGAAACCTACAACCTTTTCAACAAGGCCTGCGATGTCGAGACCGCCGAGGAAATCAACAACCTTACCGAAAACTTCTTCAAAATCGATACCTGCGATGAAATCCGAAACCTTATCAGCGATTGTGGGTTCGGGAGTCTTGGGGCAGAGACCGATATGTCTGTCATATTCTGTCTGGCTGTAGAATTCTGCGCCGCAGCCTTCGTTGGGGCATACCTTAACCTTGCCTTCTGCGCCAACTACGGGGCAGGTCTTTTCGAGATGGTCATTGTAAGCCTTTTCGCCTTCAACGATCTTGCCGCATTCGGTGCAAGTGAAAACAGGTGTTGCTGCAAATGCTACTGTTGCTACTGAAAGAGCAATGATAAGAGCAAGTACAATTGATGTGAACTTCTTCATTTGGATTATTCCTTTCAAAAAATAATTTGTGCTTCGCACAGTTTTCAAGTTATAATACCACTTTTTTAAAAATATGTCAATGTTTTTATTATAGTGTACGCTTTGTTGACATTGAACTCCCGAAGTTATATAATTGATATATTAAATTTTTCAGGGAGTAAATTATGGATAATTTTTCAAAAAGATTTAAGATTGACTGCTCTCCCGTTGCGGATAAAAGCCAGACTATAGTCAACGGCCAAACAAGGCTCACAGTTATTGCCCCCTGCCTTCTGCGAGTTGAGGTTCAGAACGAGGGCAAATTCTGCGATGAACCGACCCAGAGTGTTTGGTTCCGCGACTTCTGCAAAACGGAGTTCGAAACAAAAGAGACAAACGGAGTTGTCGAAATCAGAACTTCGGGAGCAACCTTCGTTTATTCTTTCAAATCAAACAAGATGCTCCGCATCGAGCTTGCAGACGGCAGAACGGTCAGAAACTATAAATCGGGCAATCTCAAAGGCACCTGCAGAACTCTTGACATCACCGCGGGCATAATCAGACTTACCGACGGCGTTTGCTCAAAGAACGGTGTTGCAGTGCTTGACGACAGCAAAACCCTTGCAATCAAGCCCGACGGCTCGATTCTTCCCAAGGATAATAAAGGAAGCGACAAATATTATTTCGCCTACGGCAACGACTATATCGGCGCAACAACCGATTTATATAAGCTCACGGGCAAAGTGCCCCTCATTCCGAGATATGCTCTCTCCAACTGGTGGAGCAGATACAAGGATTATTCACAGGCTGAATATCTGAGCCTTATGGATAAATTCAAGGAAGAGGAAATCCCCATCACCGTTGCAACGGTTGATATGGACTGGCACTGGGTCAAAATCAAGGAAAAATTCGGTAAGGATGCCCATAAGGTATCAAAACATCTGAATTTTATGGAATATGTCTACGATGTATGGTCTGTCGGCTGGACAGGTTACAGCTTCAACACCGAGCTTTTCCCCGACCCCTACGGCTTCATCAAGAAACTCAAAGACGACAATTATCATGTTACATTCAACATTCATCCGTCAATGGGTGTGCGCTGGTTTGAAGACCAATATGAAGATATGTGCAAAGCTATGGGTCAGAATCCCAAGGAAAAGAAAGCCGTTGAATTTGACATAACCGACAAGAAATTCACGGAAAATTATTTTGACATTCTTCATCATCCGCTTGAAAAGGCCGGCGTTGACTTCTGGTGGATTGACTGGCAGCAGGGCAAAAACACCGCCACTCCCGGTCTTGACCCCCTTTGGGCGCTCAACCACTATCATTTCCTTGATAACGAAAAAGATAATCACAGACCTCTTATTCTTTCACGTTTCTGCGGTGCAGGCAGCCAGAGATATCCCCTCGGCTTCAGCGGCGACACAACTCAGACCTGGAAAAGCCTCGACTTCCAGCCCGGATTCACTGCAACCGCATCAAATGTTGCTTACCCCTGGTGGAGCCACGACATCGGCGGTCACTGCATGGGCAAGAGGGATGACGAGCTTTATCTTCGCTGGGTGCAGCTCGGTGTGTTCAGTCCCGTTATGCGTCTGCACTCAACCAACAACGAATTTGCAGGCAAAGAGCCTTGGAAATTCAGCGGCCCCGTTCAGAAAATCGCAACGGATGCTCTCCGTCTTCGCCACAAGCTCCTCCCCTATATTTATACAATGAACTACCGCACTCACACCGAGTGCAGAGCAATCTGCGAGCCGATGTATTACGCATATCCCAAGGATAAGAGCGCATACGAGTGCAAGAACGAATTCTTCTTCGGCACAGAGCTTATCGTTGCTCCGATTACCGAACACACCTCTGCAAAAACCAACCTTGCAGGCGTGAATGTGTGGATTCCCGAAGGCAGATATACCGATATTTTCACAGGAAGAATCTATGAGGGCAACCGTTTTGTGAAGATGTTCCGTGACATCGAAACAATCCCCGTTCTCGCAAGAGAAGGTTCTATTATTCCTATGGACACCAACGACAGAACGAATGATTGCTCAAACCCCGAAAAGCTTGAGCTTTGGGTATACAGAGGTAACAACACCTTCACTCTCTATGAGGACGACGGCGAAACCCTTTCCTATCAGAACGGCGAATATCTCAAAACCGCATTCACCGTTGCCGAAAACGGAAACAAGGTTAATTTCACAATAAAGAAAGCCGAGGGCGATAGCTCTGTTGCCCCCGAAACCAGAACATATATCGTAAAATTCAATGATATCACCGATGCGGATATCACCGTCACAATCGACAGCAAGAATGCCGATGCAGAAACCGTAAACGGCAAAACTCTTGCAGTTATTGTTACCGCAAAGAATGATGCAACCGTTGAAATTTCTGCAGAAAACTGCACATTCCTGAAAAATGAAGATAAAAAAGAAGCTCTCATAAAGCTCATCTCAAAATTCCAGATGTCCACCGACCGCAAGGGAATGATTTATACTTCATTCGTCAGAAACAGCAAAGCTCTTCCCAATGCTTCCAAGACTTTCAAAGAGCCGATTGAGGAAATCCTCGGAATGAAATGATAAAAAGGAAGAAATATATGAAAACTACGGAAAAAACCATGAGAAGCGAAAAACGCGAGTTGGCAAGAATTCAAAAAATGCAGAACCGCAGTGCGGGCAGCAAATACTTTTTTGTTTTACTCATGCTTATCGCTGTTGTTAACATTCTTGATGAAGTAACAAGCAATCTGACCGTTACCGTGCAGTCCTCTTTTGTAACCGAGTTTTTTGTCAACAATCCTTTTATGGGTAAATATTACACCTATGAGGACGGACTTGCATTCCACTCGGGAATCGGTGTTTTTACCTATGTTCTCGGGTTGTTTACTCCGTTTTACAAGGCACTTGCCGATAAATGGGGCAGAAAACCGCTGTTTGCAATTTCAACCCTCGGCATGGCGGCAGGTCTGCTTGTGATTCATCTGTCGTCAAGCTACATAATGTTCCTTGTCGGCTTTGCAATCATCAGCTTCTTTATGGGGCACGATATTCAGATTATCTACATCCTTGAAGAAGCACCGGACAAGCACCGAGCAAAGATTTACAGCTTTCTTAAGAGTTTCGGCATTCTCGGAGTTATTCTTATTCCGACTCTCCGTGATATGCTTATGGGCAACGACGCAACAAAATGGCGCGAGATTTTCCTTGTTCCCGCGCTTATCGGCTTTGCGGCGGTGGTGCTTGTTGTTCTTTTTGCAAAGGATACAAAAGTATTCCTCGGAGAAAGAGCAGAATATCTTTCTCGTCCTTATGAAGAAAGACAAAAAGAAAAAGAGCTTAAAAAGAAGCAGAAGGAAGCGCAGAGAAACCAGGCAGGTGTTTTCAACGGCGTAAAATATATTTTTGCAAATAAAGACACGAAAATGCTTATCATTGCCCACATAATATTCGATACCGCTATGCCCGCAATTGCGCTTTATTTTGAATCATCGATGCACCGTGCGGGAATGAGCACAAGCGATATCACCAAGGCGCTGTTTATGGTGCCCGTGATTTATGCTGCAATAACCTTTATTTCGGGCTTTATCGCCGATAAAGCGGGCAGAAAGGCAACGGTCAATTTCTTCTCCGCAACCTGCGTTATCGGATATATCCTTTTTGTTGCGGGAATCCTGAACGGCTGGAACCCTTATCTCATCGGCTCTCTGGCAGGACTTTATCAGGGTTCATATTGGATCGGCAGAGATTATATGAATGTTATGATGACCGAAAAAGTGCCCACGGATATCCGCGCATCGGTTGTTGGCGCAGAAGGCTTGCTTGTTATTATCGGACTTGTTGTGGGATATGCAAGCACAACAATCGGTATGACGCTGATGCCTATATGGACAGCCTGTCTTGTTGTGTCTGTTCCCACTGTCAGCATCGCCGCCATTCTTTTTGCTCTCAGAGTTAAGGAAACAAAAGGCGCAAATCTTGATGAGATAGAATAGGAGCCGAATATATGAAAGTTATATTGATTCTGCCCGACGGTATGCGACCCGATTCATTGGCAGACATTGAAAAAGCGCAGAAAATAATGAGAGAATCTTCATATACTCTCGATGCGCAAACAGTTTCTCCCTCGGTCACTCTTCCTTGTCACATCTCGCTTTTCCACAGCGTAACACCGCAAAGACACGGCACAACAACCAACACATATATGCCCCAGGTCAGACCCATCAACGGTCTTTGCGAGGTGCTTAAATCTGCGGATAAGAAATGTGCAATTTTCTATAACTGGGAGGAAATCCGTGATGTTTCCCGCCCGAATTCCATTGCTCACGCTTGCTTTTATGCGGGCAGACGAATCGGCTATAAGCTCGCGGGCGAAGAGCTGACGGATTCCGCAATCGAGTATCTGAAAAAATATGATGCGGACTTCACTTTCATCTACTTCGGCTATCCCGATATGCAGGGTCACAACTTCGGCTGGATGACGGATGAATATATGGAAGCGGTTCAGAGCAGTTGGGATAACATTGAAAAGCTGATGAACGAGCTTGGAGATGAATATACATATATTATAACTGCCGACCACGGAGGTCACGACAGAACCCACGGAACGGAAATGCCCGAAGATATGCTGATACCCGTGATTATCAAAGGCAAGGATTTCGAAAAAGGCAAAAACCTCGGCAACATCAACATTATGGATATTGCACCGACCGTTGCGAAGCTTCTGGGCGTTCAGCCTGACTCCGAATGGGAAGGCAAGAGCATAATATAAAAGAAAAAACTCCGTACCCGAAGGTACGGAGTCTGTTTTTTATTATCAGTCACTTGTGTATGCAAGAAGAGCAATCTGACGTGCACGCTTGATAGCGGTTGTCAGCTCACGCTGATGCTTAGCGCATGTGCCGGTAACACGGCGGGGGAGAATCTTTGCTCTGTCTGAAGTGAACTTGTTGAGTCTGTTTACATCCTTGTAATCGATGCATTCAACCTTATCTACACAGAAAGCACAAACCTTTCTGCGACCCTTCTTGTTGGGTCTTCTTTCGCTTCTATCGTAAGCCATTTGGATTAAACCTCCTTTTCAGTTTCAGTTTTTGCGATCTCAGAACGGGAGATCGTCTTCGGGAATTTCCTTGAAGTCGCCTTCGTCTGCAGTTGAGTATGAGGGAGCGGGCTGAGCGTAGCTGTCCTCTCTTGCGAAAGGAGCTGAACCGCCGTCTGCCTTTGAGCCGCAGAAACTTACGTTATCTGCAACGATTTCGACAGCCTTTCTCTTATTGCCGTTTTTATCTTCGTACATTCTGGTCTGAATTGAACCCTGAATTGCAATCATTGATCCCTTGCGGAAATACTTGCAAACAAAGTCTGCACTCTGACGCCATGCAACAACGTCGATAAAATCTGCCTGACGTTCTTCACCCTGACGGTTGAAGCGTCTGTCAACAGCAACTGCGAATGAAGTAACGGAAATTCCGTTGGGTGTAGTGCGGAGCTCGGGGTCTGCAACGAGTCTGCCCATAATTACGGCATTATTTAACATTTTGCGACCTCCTTAGTTCTTCTTAACAATGAGTGAGCGAAGCACACCGTCTGTAATCTTTACAACACGGTCAAGCTCTGCGGGAAATTCAGGTGAAGCCTGATAGTTGAAGAGAACGTAGTAACCCTCTGCTTCGTCGTTGATGAGATATGCGAGTTTACGCTTACCCCATTCATCAACGCTCTCAAGAGTGCCGTTAGCTTCGATCATAGCCTTGAATTTCTCCATGAGAGGCTGAACAGCTTCTTCGCCTTTGGCAACTGAAAAAACCATCATTGTCTCATAGCTGATGTTTGCTGACATTCTTAAAGCACCTCCTTCTGGTCTTTGGTCACGGTGCATCCGTGACAAGGATAAAATTCGATTAATCCTGCTGCTTTTCGCAGCGGGTTATAATTTTAACAGAAGAAACAATAAATGTCAAGAGAAAATTTTCGGGTATTGCGAAAAACTTTGTGAAAGTATATAATATAATCGGAACGAGGTGAAATTTATGAATGAGAAACTTGCATATCTTCGCAAAAAATCAATGAGTCTGCCCCTGACGCCCGGTGTTTATCTGATGAAAAACAAAAAGGGTGAGATTATCTATGTCGGCAAGGCAAAGGCTCTCAAAAACCGCGTCAGTTCTTATTTCGGTTCGCAAAACGGGATGTGGATAAAGGTGCGCAGAATGGTTGAAAACGTTGAGGATTTTGACTATATTCTCTGTGACAGCGAATTCGAAGCTCTCATTCTTGAATGTTCACTCATCAAACAGCACAGCCCGAAATACAACATTCTTCTCAAGGATGACAAGGGTTATCATTATATAAAAATTACGAAAAACGGATGGAAAAACATCTCTGCCGTTAAGCAAAAGCTTGACGATGGCGCGGAATATATCGGCCCCTACACAAATTCCTACGGCATCACAAATGCAATCGACACGGCAAAAAAGATATTTCTTCTGCCTCAATGCACAAAGGTTTTTCCGAGAGATTTCAAGAAAAGCCGACCGTGTCTTAACCATTTTATCGGTCAGTGTGCGGCTCCCTGCGCAGGCAAAATGACCGAAGAAGAGCATTCCGAAGCAGTTGACAGAGCGATAGATTTCATCATAAACGGTTCGGGCAAGGCGATCGACGACCTGACTGCGAAAATGCTCGAAGCATCGGAAAATCTCGAATTCGAAAAAGCGGCAAAAATCAGAGATAAAATCAATGCAATCAAGAAAGTTACCGAAAAACAGAAGGTCGTTGCGGCTTCGGTTAAAGAGCAGGATGTTTTCGCCGTTGTATGCGCGGATGCAAAGGCTTGTCTTTCGGTTATCCGATTCAAGGATGCACGCCTTTACGACACCGAGCACTTCATCATTGACCTGCCCGAGGATATGCCCGAAGCACGCCACGAATTGATAAGAAGCTATTATTCCATAAGGGATTTCGTGCCGAGAAGAATCGCGGTTGACGGCGATGTTGCGGACAGCGAAGTGCTCTGCGAATGGCTTTCTTCGCTTGCGAAAAGGAAGGTCAGCATCGTCACTCCGCAGAGGGGCGAGCAACATTCGCTGATGGAAATGTGCCGTTCAAATGCCGCGCAGAAGCTCGGAATTTATCTTGGCAAAACGGGTAAGGCTACCGCCGCACTCGACGAGCTCGGCACCCTTCTCGGACTCAAAGCGCCTCCCGAATTCATTGAATCCTATGATATTTCACACACCGCAGGCAGCGAAAATGTTGCGGGTATGGTCGTTTTCAAGGGCGGCGTACCCTATAAAAAATCCTATCGCCGGTTTGCAATCAAAGGCTTTTCGGGTCAGGACGACTACGCTTCAATGGCGGAGGTTATCGAACGCAGAATATTGCGTTATTTTGAAGAAAAAGACAGCGGCGAAGGCTTCGGCAGATTGCCCGACCTTATTCTGCTTGACGGCGGAAGCGGTCAGGTGAATGCAGTGAAACCCGTGCTTGAAAAGTATAATCTCAACATTCCCCTTTTCGGAATGGTCAAAGATTCCCACCACAAAACAAGAGCGATCGCGCTCTCTGGCGACGAGCTTTCACTGACCTCGAAGCGTGCGGCATTCACTCTCGTTTCTACCATTCAGGAAGAGGTTCATCGCTACGCAATCGAATATCACCGCAGCCGCCGCAAAAAATCAACTCTTTCGTCAACCCTCACTTCAATCGAGGGCATCGGCGAAAGCAGATGCAAGGCGCTTCTTAAGCATTTCAGAACAGTGAAAGCTGTTTCCGAAGCATCGGAAGAAGAACTTGCCGCCGTAAAAGGAATGAATAAAAATGCCGCAAAAGCGGTTTTTGAAGCATTTCACGGAAAAAATACAGACAGTCAGAATTGATTTTAGCAAAAAAATTACCATATATTTGTATTTTATCTTGACATTTAATCGTGTTTGGTGCGATAATAGATTGATACATTATCTGCGGAGGTTTCTAAATGAGAGTAATAACAGGCACTGCAAGAGGAATGACACTCAGGACTCTTGAAGGCGATAATGTAAGACCCACAACAGACAAGGTCAAAGAGGCCGTATTCAGCGCAATTCAGTTTGAAATTGAGGGACGCAGAATTCTCGATTTGTTTGCAGGCTCGGGTCAGCTCGGAATCGAAGCTCTCAGCAGAGGTGCAAAAAGCGCGGTTTTCGTTGATGCGGATAAAAACGCAATCAAAATCATCAAAGAAAATCTCGCAAAAACAAAGCTCGATTCCCTGGCAACCGTTGCTCAGACGGATTCAATAGCGTTTCTGACGATGACTGACAAGGTTTTTGACATTGCGTTTGTTGACCCGCCTTACGAAACAGGTCTTCTTCAGAAAGCGATGTCCAAAATCGATGAGCATATTGCCGAAGGCGGCGTTGTTATCTGCGAGCATCCTTTCAGAGAAGAGCTTGACGACGAAATCGGCGGACTCAAAAAATACAGAGAATATAAATACAGCAAAACGGCCGTAACCGTTTATCGGAAGGACTGATTGAATGAAAACGGCTATCTGCCCCGGAAGCTTTGACCCCGTAACCATCGGCCATATCGACATTATCCGCCGCGCGGCAAAGCTTTTCGACAAGGTTATCGTTTGTGTAATGATAAACCGCAACAAAACCAATGGCTATTTCACGGTTGAAGAAAGAGTTGAGCTTCTCAAGAGAAGTCTCACGGATATCAAAAACGTTGAGATTGAAATGCATTGCGGACTGCTTGCGGAATACGCTGAAGAAAAAGGTGCTTGCGCCGTTGTTAAAGGACTGCGCGCTGTTTCGGACTTCGAATATGAATTCCAGCAGGCACTCACCAACAAAAAGCTCAACCCCGAGCTTGAAACGGTGTTCCTGACCGCAAATGCGGAAAATATGTACCTCTCCTCAAGCGTTGTAAAACAGGTTTGTGAGTTCGGCGGAGATATCAGCGAGTTTATCCCTGCCGAAGTATGTGAAGATATAATCAGACGAATTAAAGAAAGGAACGGTTTTTCGAAATGAATATTGAGAATTTACTTGACCAGATTGAAGATATACTTGAAGCGGGCACAAAGGTTCCCCTTTCAAGCAAAATCGGTGTTGATGCAGCTGCCATCAGAACCGCCATTGAAGATATCAGACTCAATCTCCCCAACGAACTGACTCAGGCAAGAGCTATCGTTGCAGACAGAAACAATATCCTCATCAAGGCTAAGGATGAGGCTGTCAATGCAGTTACAGGCGCTCAGGAAAAGTCAAGAGCGCTCATCTCCACAGCAGAAGACAAGGTAAGAGCTTTGGTTCTCAAGACCGAAGACTACTCAAAGAATAAGGTTGCCGAAGCAGAAGCACAGGCAAAGCAGATTGTCAACACCGCAAACGAAGATGCAAAAATCATCAGAGCAAACGCTCAGCTTGAAGCTGCAGCTATGGTTGACAGCAGCGAAATCGTTATTCAGTCAAAAGCAACTGCAGAGGCAATTACCGCCGCTGCACAGGAAGAAGCCGCTTCAACAATTGCAGGCGCAAAGGCTCAGGCTGAAAACATCGTTTCCGCCGCAACAGAGCAGGCTGAAAGAACAATTGAGGATGCAAGAATCCGCTCGGATGAAGCTATCGACAAGGCTAACAAGTGGTCAGCCGAAATCAGAATCGCAGCAGGCGACTTCATTGAGGACATAATGAAAACCGCAGACGAAGCAATTGCCGCCAGCCTTGCAGAAATTCAGACCGCACGCAGCAACATCAGAAATGTAACCGGCAAAATCGATGCTCCCGCAGATAACGGCGGATTCATTACAGAATAAAAAAATACCCTCTGTCCGTAAAGGCAGAGGGTTAAATTCAGTCATTTCAGTCATTCATTTTGCTGTCTTCGGTTGAAATACGGCGGACATAATCCAGAATTTCATTTTTGCGGATACTGCTTCTGAAGAGGGCGAGCAATTTAAGCTCATCACGCGTAAGGTTTGACCCGTCTTCGCTGCCGGGAGAAGAAGCTCTGGCGTAAGAAGCAAGTTCTTTCTTGTTTACCACTTCATCGGGGTAGTTACCGATAAGCTCATCAACCGAAACACCGTAGAGGGCAGCAAGTCGGATAGTGCTGTCGAGATCGGGCGTTCTTGAAGTTTCATATTTTACATATGTCGTGCGTTCAAAGCCGAGATATTCTGCAAGAAATTTCTGGGTGTATCCGTGTTCTTTTCTGAATCTGCGGAGATTTTCGCCCAGACTGCTTTGCTTCAACTCAAAATTATCGCTCATCTCTTCACCCCTTCCGTGTGTCATTTACTTAATTATACCTATTTTTCGGCAAATTTCATCAAAGGTGGCAAATGGTCACTTTTTCGTGAAAAACAAAGGAGTTTTCGTTATGAACAATTCAATATTTGCAAAAACAAAATATTTCATCATCGATATGGACGGAACCTTTTACCTTGACGGTAATATTATTGACGGTTCCAAGGATTTTATTGAAAAGGTTAAAGAAAGCGGCAGAGATTTTTATTTCTTCACCAACAATTCATCAAACAATGTTGAAGTCTGCAGAGCAAAGCTCGAAAAAATGGGATTCCCCGTTGACGAAAACAGAGTTATCATCTCTTCTCATGTTGCAGCGGATTACCTCAACCGCAACTATGCGGGCAAAAAAGTTTTTCTTCTCGGCAACGAAAGACTGACGGGTGATTTCAAAGCTGCAGGTATTAACCTTGTTGATTCTGACCCCGACATCGTCGTTCTCGGCTTCGACACAACTCTCACCTATCAGAAGATGTGGGATGCCGTTAAATACATCGACAAGGGTGCGATTTACCTCGCAACCCATCCCGACCTCAATTGCCCCACCGCAGACGGATATATGCCTGACACAGGTTCAATGATTGAACTTTTTGCGGCATCAACCGGCAAAAGACCCGTTGTTCTCGGCAAGCCTATGACCGCAACTGTTGACTATATCACTGAAATGCTCGGATGCAAAAGAGAAGAGCTTGCATTCGTCGGCGACAGACTTGCAACAGACATTGCAATCGGTATGAATCACGGTATACCCTGCGCCCTTGTTTACAGCGGTGTTACAACTCCCGAGGAATATGAAAATTCAGATATCAAAGCAAGCGTTGCGGTTGAAAACCTCAAGGCTCTTGCTGCATATCTTTGATATAGACAGAGCAAAAAATGTCAGTTCGAAACCTTCCTGACAGGCATCTGCTCGGTGCCAAACAAAACTAAAGGCGCTGCACGGCAGCAAAAGGAGCGTTAAAATGAATAACAAAAAAATTATGCACCTTGTTCAGGGTGCGATGATTGCAGCGGTCTATGCCGCGGCAACCTACGCAAGCGCAGTTCTCGGAATTGCTTACGGTCCCATTCAGTTCCGCTTTTCGGAAGCGTTGACGGTTCTCGCCGTCTTTTCACCCGCCGCCGTACCCGGACTCACAATCGGATGCTTACTCGGCAATCTTTCAAGCCCGTTCGGTATGTGGGACATCGTTTTCGGTTCGCTTGCAACACTTCTTGCGGCACTTTCCGCACGAAAACTAAGAAAAATAACATTTAAGGGACTCCCGATTCTTTCAATCGTTATGCCCGTAATTTTCAACGCACTGATAGTCGGCGCAGAGATAACTCTTCTTATGCCGACGGACGAAGCAAGCTTTTCAGCATTTGCCGTTGCCGCCCTTGAAGTCGGCGCAGGCGAGCTTGCGGTCTGCCTTGCAGGCGGAATTCCCGTTTTTTATGCGCTGAAAAAAAGCAATCTTTTCAATAAATAAATCAAACGGACATCAGGCAATCCCGCCGATGTCCGTTTTCTGTTATGCAATTCTTCTTTTATTATTTAAATTTAATAATATAATTTGTTGACAACTTACATACGATTTGATAAAATAAAGTGTATATTTATATATTTCCCTTTTTGTAATCTAATTAAGGAGGAAATCAAAATGATTGACCAAAGAACACTGGCGTACATCAATATGTACGGCGTGCTGGGTACTCTCGAAAATCTCTGCGAGCTTGCTCCCGAGGTAAAGAGTATTCTCACCAACAAAAAGCCTCTCTCAATCGGTTTTGAAGTAAAGGACGGCCCCAGCGCTACCATCACTTTCAAAAACGGCAAGTGCAGAATGGAGCAGGGTTGCGCAAAGTGCGATGTTAAGCTCCCCTTCAGCTCCTGCGAAAAATTCAACGGACTTATTGACGGAACAGTTACTCCCATCCCCTCAAAGGGTTTCCTTCACATCAAGTTTCTTTTGAATGATTTCACAAAGCTCACCGACTTGCTTACTAAGTATATGAGACCCGACCCCGCTGACCTTGAGGACCCCGATTTTTTCAGAATCAGCACTCTGCTTCTGCTTAACACAATCACCGTTGCAATCGCTCAGATCGGTAACAACGACGAAATCGGCAAAGCATCGGCAAAGTATATGGTTGACGGTGAAATTTCCGTTAGTATCAAGGATTGTGCTTCAACAACAGTCAGAGTTAAAGACCACAGACTTCTCGGCATCAAGAAACCCAGCGAAAACCCCAGAGCCATTATGGAATTCTCAAGCATCGAGCTTGCAAGAGCACTGTTTGACGGTAAGGTTAACGCAGTTGCCTGCGTAGGTACAGGCGACATCGTTATGAAGGGTATGATTTCTATGATCGATAACCTCAACAGAATTCTTGACAGAGTTGCTCTGTATCTTGCATAAGGAGGAAAAGAAATGAGCATGAAGATTAACACACACGCAAAAAGTGCCGAGCTTTTCCAGAGAGCGGCAAAGGTAATTCCCTCGGGTCTTTACGGCCATCAGGGTCCCGCAGAAGGCTGCTGCATCCCCGTTTCGGCATATCCTCTTTTCAGCCAGAAGGCAGAGGGCACATATTTCTGGGATGTTGACGGAAATAAATACATAGACTATATGTGCGCATACGGCCCCAATGTTCTCGGTTATAACGACCCCGACGTTGACAAGGCTGTTATGGAGCAGATGAAGATTGAAAACTGCGTTACTGCTCCCTCAACAAAGATTATCGAATTTGCAGAGCTTATGGTTGATACCGTTGCTTCCGCAGACTGGGCATTCTTTGCAAAGAACGGCGGCGACACAACAACCGCTGCTATTATGACCGCAAGAAACGCAACCCACAGAAAGAAGATTATCTGTGTTAAGGGTTATTACCACGGCGTTGCTCCCTGGTGCCAGAAGGTTCACTATCCCGGCATTATCCCCGAGGATGTTTCCAACAACCTTTATGTTGACTGGAACGACTTCGAGCAGCTTGAGAGAGTTGTTGCAGAGAACGAAGGCGAAATCGCTGCATTCATCTCAACTCCCTATATGCACGGCAACTTCCTTGATAATATCCTTCCTGCAGAAGGCTACTGGCAGAAGGTCCGCAAGCTCTGCACAGAAAAAGGCATTGTTCTTATCGTAGACGACGTTCGCTGCGGTTTCAGACTTGACCTTGCAGGCTCCGACCACTTCTACGGCTTCGAAGCTGACCTCATCTGCTTCTGTAAGGCTCTCGCAAACGGTTGGAACGTTTCAGCTCTTTGCGGTAAGGATTGGCTCAAGAGCGCAATCAGCGGTCTTTCATACACAGGCAGCTACTGGATGAGCGCAGTTCCCTTTGCGGCTGCTATCGCTTGTATCAACAAGATGAAAGAAATCGACCTTCCCAAGATTTGCCTTGACAAGGGCACAATGCTCTGCGACGGTCTTAAGGCTGCGGCTGCTAATAACGGCTTCAACCTCAACGTTTCGGGCGAGCCCGCACTCTTCTATCTGATGCTCAAGGATGACGATTCGCTCATGCTTCATCAGGAATGGATTGCAGAGGTTGTCAAGAGAGGCGTTTATATGACCAACCACCACAACCACTTCATCAACGCAGCACTCTCCGACGAGGACATCAAGCACACAATCGAAGTTGCAGAAGATGCATTCAAGGCTGTGCGCAAGAACCACCCCGAACTCGGTTGATTTTAAACAACAAAATTAAAGCGTGTTTGCGCTTACTTATAAAATGTAATCTCTGATTACAAAAAACAAGGAGGAATCTCTTATGGCATTAACCAAGCAGGAATGGCTCGAGCTTGAAAAGCAGGCATATGAGCTTCGTAAGCTTTGCCTTGACACCACCTACTGGGCAGGAAGTGCTCACATCGGCGGCGGTATGAGCGTTATGGATATGCTCGCCATTCTCTATTACAAGTACATGAAGTACGACGTTGCAAATCCCCAGTGGGAAGACAGAGACCGTTTCATTCTCAGTAAGGGTCACGCAGGCGTTGCTCTTGCAAGCCTTGTCTGCCACATTGGATTTGACGACAAAGAAAAACTCAAGACTTTCAACCTCAGCAACTCAACAATGGGTATCCATCTTGACTCCAACAAGGTTAAGGGTATTGACGCTTCAACAGGCTCACTCGGCCACGGTCTTTCAATCGCTCTCGGTACTGCTCTTGCAGCAAAAGTGCTCGGCAAGGATTACAAGACATTCTGTATCCTCGGCGACGGCGAATGCGACGAAGGCTCCAACTGGGAAGCAGGTATGGCTGCTGCTCACTTCAAGGCTGACAACCTCATTTCTTTCGTTGACCGTAACAAGTGTATGATCGACGGCAGAACCGAGGACGTTATGAAGCTTGAACCCCTTGCAGACAAGTGGCGTTCATTCGGCTTCGAGGTTATCGTGGTTGACGGTCACAACATGAATGCTCTTGCAGATGCTATTGATACAGCTCTCGCAACAAAGGGTAAGCCCACTATGATTATCGCAGACACAATCAAAGGCTGTGGCGTCGATTTCATGGAAGACGATTACAGATGGCATTACGGTGCAATTAATGATGAAAAATACGAGCTTGCAAAAGCAAGCCTTGAAAAACATTACGCTGAGCGTGTTGCTCGCGCAGAAAAGGAGGGCATCTGATCATGGCAGGAGGATTAACTTATACAGCACTTGATTCAACATCTCTTTCGACTGCTGAAATTTACGGTAAGGCTCTCTGCGAGCTTGGCGAAAAGCATCCTGAGGTTGTTGCTCTCACAGCTGACCTTGGAAAATCAACAAAAATCGGTATGTTCGGCGAACATTTCCCCGACAGATATTTCAATGTAGGTATCGCTGAGCAGAATATGTTCGGTATGGCTGCAGGTATGGCAAGAGCAGGACTTGTTCCCTTCCTTTCCACCTTCTCGGTTTTCGCTTCTCTCAGAAGTGCTGACCAGCTTCACACCGACATCTGCTATCAGAACGTTAACGCAAAAATCATCGCTACCCACGCAGGCACATCTTTCGGTCAGGCGGGTTCAACTCACCACGCTATCTGCGATATGGCAGTTGCTCGTTCAATCCCCAACCTCACCGTTATCTGCCCTGCTGACGGTCTTGAAACTTACAATGCAGTTCACGCTGCATACGACAACTTCGGTCCTTACTACATCCGTATCAACAGAGGCTTTGACCGCGTTCTTTACGAAACAAGCGACTACGGCTTCGAAGTTGGTAAGGCTGTAACAATCAACGAAGGCTCCGATATCACAATCATCGCTTGCGGCTCATGCGTATCCCAGGCATATCAGGCTGCAAAGTTCCTTGAGGTTAACGACGGTCTTAAGGTAAGAGTTCTCAATATGCACACCATCAAGCCCATCGATAAGGAAGCTATCGTTAAGGCTGTTATGGAAACCCGCCGCATCATCACCGCAGAAGACCACAACATCCTCGGCGGTCTCGGCTCAGCTGTTGCTGAAGTTATCGTTGAAGCAGGTAAGGGCTGTGCATTCAAGCAGCTCGGTATCCCCGACAAGTTCGCTCCCATCGGTCTCCACGAAGACATTATGTCAACACTCGGCATCGACCAGAACGGTATCATCGCTGCTGTTCGTGAAGTTATGGGTAAGGACTTCGAACTCGACGACGACTGGGATGACGAAGCATAATTTGAGTTGTTTTCACTTTCCCGCTCGGTCGTGAAAATGAAAAACAGCCTCAAATCTGTAAGAAAGGAATGATTGATATGCCTTCAAGAGAAGACTATTTGACCAATAAAATTTTCCTTTGTGCCGTTCTTCCTCTTATCAAGACAATTGCAATGGATGACCCCAAGCTTGCAAAGAAATTCGAGCACGCTCACGCAGTTATCCAGGTCAGCGCAAAAGACCCCGAGTCACCCGATGGCAAGTTCTCAACACACTTTGTTGTTAACAGCGGCGAATGGCTCTGCCACGCAAACAAGGTTGCAACCAACGCTGACATTGAGCTTGAGTTCAAGAACATTGAAACAATGAACGCATTCTTCAAAGGAAAAATCGGCCCCGCAACCCTTCCCGCAATGAAGGGCGTTGCAAAGAAACCTGCAGTTTTCCTTGCTTTCATGATGACTCTTCTCAAGATGTCATCTCTCCTCACAGCTACCGAAGCTCCCGAGGATGAAGAAGCAAAGAAACTTCTTGTTAAGTGCTATTTCTACCTGCTTTCAAGCGGTATCAGCACACTCAACAAGCAGGGTCATGAAGAAATCCACAACTGGACTCTCAAGAGCCCCGACAGAGTTTATGCCTGGGCAGTTAACGGCTATCCCGAAATCTCAGCTTACATCCGCATAAAGGCAGGTAAGTCAAAGGCAGGCAGAGGCGTTTACAAGCGCGCTCTCCCCTTCTTCACAATGAGATTTGACAGCCTTGACAGCGCACTCGGCATTCTTATGGGCACCGCAGATATGCTCGAATTCACAAAGACCGGCAAGCTTATTATGGACGGTGCACCCGAATTCGGCGCAGAAATCGGTAACTATATGATGATGGTCGGCGACTACGCAAGATAAAACATAAAATCAACGGGACGGTGCAGATGCATCGTCCCGTTATTTTTTATTTCTTATTAACTTTCGGGATTATCAGACATCCCGCAATAACTGCAACCGCCGCAACAACCGCAACGATGACCCACACCATCGGCTGGCTGCCCGTATCGGGTGCGGGGGCTGACTCGGGCGATGCCGCAAACGCGCTGAATGCTGCTGTCACAACACCGAGAACCATTATCGCGCAAAGCACAATTGCAACTATTCTTACTATTATATTATTCTTTTTCATTATATTAACACCTCATATTTTCAGCAGAGCTTTCATCGCATCGCCGATGTCGGCGGCAAGCTTCTCCGCACCTTCCTTGGATTTCTCACAACCTGTGATATAAACTTTGATTTTCGGTTCAGTGCCCGAGGGTCTTACTATCGCAAAATTTCCGTCGGGCAATGTGTAAGCAAGAATATTTGATTTCGACAGCCCTGTTTCTCTTTTTTTGCCCGTTTCGGTGTCGGTAATCGTGCCCGCATCGAAATCGTAAACTTCAAGCACCTTAAGACCCGCAAGGTCTTTCGGGGGATTTTTTCTTGTCTGAGCCATAATCTCCGACATCTTAACCATTCCGCTTGCGCCTTCGAAAACAAAGTTATAAAGCCGGTCAACATAAACACCGAATTCGGAATAAATATCATCAAGAACATCAACAAGTGTCTTACCCTTGCTCTTATAATAAGCCGTCATTTCACAGACCATAAGCGATGCGGAAACGCCGTCCTTATCCCTTGCGTGGGTACCGATGAGATAGCCATATGCCTCTTCAAATCCCATAATGAATCTGTGTTCATCGCCCGTTTTTTCAAGGTTTGAAATGAATTCTCCGACATACTTAAAGCCCGTCAGCACATCAACAACAGTGCAGCCGTATTTTGCGGCAACCCTTGTAATCAGCGGGGTTGAAACGAACGATTTTGTCATAAATGATTTTTCAGGGAGCATGCCCTTTTGTTTTCTTTGCGAAAGCATATATTCGGCAAGTAAAACACCGACATCGTTACCCGAAAGAAGAACATATTCGTCACCCGTCAGCACGGCAATTCCCACTCTGTCGCAGTCGGGGTCGGTTGCGAGAAGCAAATCCGCCTTTTCTCCCTTGGTCATTTCGAGTGCACACTCAAAAACCTGCCGGATTTCGGGATTGGGATAGGGGCATGTCGGGAATGTTCCGTCGGGCATCTCCTGCTCCTTGACAACTCTGACATTCCTGAATCCCGCTCTGTCAAGAATTGTTCTCACAGGAATATTTCCCGTGCCGTTGAGCGGCGTGTAAATTATTCTCAAATCGCGCGCATCGGGGTTAATCGGTCTTTGCATAACAAGTGAATAAAACTCCTCGGCAACTTCGTCGGGAATATATTCGATAAGACCGCTTTTCATAGCCTCATCAAACGGAATGCGCTTTATATCCTCAAACATATCAACTTTCTGAATGAATCTGTAAGTCGCGAGCGCCGCTTCATCGGTCATCTGATAACCCGAAGGGTCGTAGCATTTGAAACCGTTGTATTTCGAAGGATTATGGCTTGCAGTGATAACAATTCCGCTGTCACACTCAAGGCGTCTGATAGCATATGATAACATCGGAGTCGGCATAAGAGTCGGAAAAATATATGCTTTCACGCCGTTTGCGGCAAGCACTTCGGCGCATTGCTTTGCAAAAACATCAGAATTAATTCTTGAATCATAGCCGATTGCAACGCTCGGTTTTTCGCACTTGCTGTTGAGATAATCCGCAAGACCCTGCGTCGCCTGACAGACGGTGTAGGTGTTCATTCTGTTTGTGCCCGCACCGAGCACGCCTCTCAACCCTGCCGTGCCGAATTCAAGATTTCTGTAAAAACGGTCAAGAATCTCTTCGTCGTTGCCTTTTACGGCAAGAAGCTCTGCGTTGATTTCGGGATTATCCGCCGTCTTTCCGAGCCAGAGGTCATAAAGCATTTTTACATCATTCATAGCCGCTCTCCTTTTCTGTAAAATCTGTTCTGTTTTATATTTTACCCACTTTTTATTTTATTGTCAATCTTCGCAAAACATTCTTTTTGTTGACTAAAAAATTCTTGTTTGCTATAATAAATTAAATATCGCTTTTTTGGGGTGAAGAAAATGACAGCTTTTCAACTTATGCTCAACAAAGTTCTCTCGCTTATTTTTGCAGTTGTGCTTATTCCTTTTACCGTTCTTACCCACGGAATTGACCTCATCTCCGCAGGCGAGCGCACCGATACGGAAAAGACAAATATCGTCGGCATCGGAGCATATTTTCATTCTCAGGGTATGACATCAGACGGTGAAACCCTTTATTTTTCATCAAAAACAACGCTCATCCGCACCGAGGGCGATGCAAAAACTCTCATCAATGCAAATTATTTTGCCATTCCCGATGAGCTCAAAGACCTCGGCATTGCTCACATCGGCGGGCTGAGCTATTATAACGGCTATATCTATGCAGGCCTTGAGGACAGCAAGGTGTGGGACTACCCGATAGTCGGCGTTTACGATGCCGAAAGCCTTGAGCTTGTTGAATATTACATTCTTGATGCTGAAATGATAACCCGCGGACTTCCCTGGGTCTGCGTAAATCCCGAAAACGGTTATCTTTACTGTACCGACCATTCGAAAAATCCGACAAAACTTCTCGTTTATGATACCGCAAACAAAATGAGTTTTGTCAAAGAAGTCGCTCTCGAAGAATCCCCCTATGCGATTCAGGGCGCAGAATTCTATGGCGGCACAATCTACGCCGCAACTAACGATGATACACAGGCGGTTTACACAATCAATCCCGACAGCGGCAAGGTTGAAAAACTCTTTGACCGCAACCTCACCTCGGGCAGCGAAGGCGAGGGTATGACATTTATGGTTAAAGACGGAAAACCCGTTCTTGTTGCTATGGATATGGGTCCCTTGTTCATAAACGCTTTTGTGCGCGAATATAATTTTCAGTAATACAAAAATATGAAAGAGGAGATAATTAAATTATGAAAGGCAAAGGTTTGACTATTGTTGTGGCAGGCGTTGCGGCAGCTATGGTGTGCATAGTTGCGGTGCTTGCCATCAGAATGAATTCTGGCAGCAAAATGCCCGTTGCAACCGACCCCACGGATTCTTTTGTGCAGGAAACTTATCCCGTTTATCCTGACGAAAAGTTCACATCCGTGCCCGACTATTCAATGGAAAATCCGTATTTTTCGTCACAGATTCCCTCAACCGAAATGCTCACCCAACTTCAGTCGCAGACCGAGGCATCAACCGAGTCTGAAACCGAAATCACAACAGCCACAACCGAAAGCGAAACAACCACTATCACCGAAAAGGTGACGGAGCTTGTAACCGTTGTGAACAAAGCTTTCCGCGAAGTTTTCACTCTTCCGAGAGCACCCAAATACATCCCTCCCGAAGCAAGCTTTGACTATGAAAAAGTCAACCTTGCATCCTATCGCTATGACGGTGACGGCAACTTCTACTATACGGATGACAAGGAGTGTTGGCAGAAGAATTTCGGCTTCAATGAAGTCTATGACAAATTTGCTCCCCTCTCCGTTATGTATTACGACACAGTCAGAACAACATTTGTCTACGGCGGCAAGGAATGGATGATTCAGATGTGGAAGGGTCAGTACGGTATGGTATTCGTCGGCGGCGAGGTCGGCGTTTACACAAGAAACATCGGCAGCGCAGGCTCTCACTATGTCTGCGCCGATAAGGAAGACTGGCTCAATATGGAAATGGCGTTTATGTGGGATGAATATTCCGACGGAAATTACAGAGCTGTTTTCAACCGCGACTACGAAAAATATTGGTGGTGCACAGGCTTTGTTGTCGGATTCCCCAACGGCAGCCTGAGAAAAACTCTCAAGGAATTCCGTCTCGTTCATCACATCACTTTCAAGGACACAGAAATGGCAGACGCATTCTGCGAAGCTTTTGAAAAGAACGGATTCACACGCGTTTCAAAGCTCGACAATAACACTCCCGACACCTTTGTTCAGGTCGGAGCCGATGTCGGATTCGTCTGGCAGAACATCAATCACAAATAATATGAGAAGCGAAAAAACAAGAATTGAACTGACCAACATGGTTATGATTGAGGATAAGCATACGGGCAAGGTTCTCGTTCAGGAAAGGCTCAAAAGCTGGACGGGGCTTTCCTTCCCCGGAGGTCACGTTGAGCAGGGCGAAAGCTTTATTGACTCCGCCGTCAGAGAGGTCAAAGAAGAAACGGGGCTTGATATCCGCAATCTTCAGACCTGCGGAGTCATCCATTGGGTGCATAAGACGCGCAAGGACAGATACATCGTTTTTCTTTACAAGACAAACGATTTCAGCGGTGAGCTTCTTGAGGCAACCGATGAGGGCAGAGTTTTCTGGATTGACCCCGAGGAATTGAAAACAAAAAATCTTTCCTCGAATTTTGCAAACTATCTGCCGATGTTCTTCAGTGACGAACACGCCGAAGCCTTCGGCGAATGGTGCGAAGACGAACCTGATGTGTTGGTTTATAAATGATATAAACGGGTGGCCTTGCCACCCGTTTTTTGCCAATATAGCATATTAAATTGATTGTTTTAATATCTTATGCTATAATATTCTAAAATAACATCATTTCACGCTTAAATTGTAAACAAAATGTGACTTTTTCACATTTTTATGTGACATTTTCGAATTTTCGTCATATATGTATAGATGGGGAATTATGCACATCTTTATGACGAAAGGAGAGTAAACGGTCACAAAGTTTCACAAAAATCAAAACAGGAGGAAAAGCAAATGAAAAAATTTATGGCAATCATTCTTACCTTCGCACTCTGCTTCGGTATACTTTCGGTTGCACTTGCGGCTGAAGACGAAACAACCGTACCCGACGGTTACATCGGCATTTATACCGCCGAGGATCTGGACGGCATACGCAACAACCTTTCGGGCAAATATATACTTATGAACAACATTGACCTCTCGTCATACGAAAACTGGGCTCCCATAGGCACAAGCGAAACACCCTTTAAAGGCGAACTTGACGGAAATGGGTATATAATCAAAAACATGAAAATTCGCAAAGAATGCACCGACGGTGAAGAGCCTTGTTTCGGTTTATTTTCATCAGCAAGCGGAGCTACAATTATAGGTTTGATGCTTTTGGATGTTGATATTAATGTAAAGTTCACCGGTGAAACTACCGAATCTTTCGGAATCGGTTCAATCTCCGGCTATGCTAAAAGTGCCACTTTTAAGAACTGCATTACTTCGGGGGAAATCACCATTGACAAATTCAACGAGGGTGTAGTTGGGGGAATCAGCGGAACCGGAGTTTCGTCCGCAATGACCAAGTGCGTAAACTATACAAAAATCAAATTATTAACAAAAGATGTATATGATATTTGTATCGGCGGCCTTTTTGGCAGAGCTACACGTACTACAATCAGCCAAAGCTGTAATTTCGGAGATATAACTGTCAGCGGATCCGATTCCGAGCAAAAAGGACGAGAACTTAAAATAGGCGGATTGGCTGCCGACTTCGGAAACTTTCATTTAGTAATAACCGACAGTTTCAATAAGGGCAACATCAGCATTGATTTCTCAACCCCCTCCACGTACATTGGCGGAATAATGGGCGATGGATACGCAATCGAAAGATGTTATAACATTGGAAGCATATCAGTACCCGAAACATTTTCGGGCTGTGAAGGCGGATTGGCAGGAAATTTCCACTCAACCTGGTTGGTTACTTATCCTGCTGCAATTATAAAAAACGCTTACTATAGTAATAAAAACCTTTATCCAACATATATCGACGAAGTTTCCGCACCTTCGGATGATTATTTCACAAATGTTAAATTCCTCTCTGTTGATGAAACGAAAAACCAGGAATCTTTCATAGGATTTGATTTTGAGAATATTTGGGTAATGGAAGAAAACGGCTACCCCATTTTAAGAGATATGCCGGTTATTCCCGAAACAGAAAAGCCGGGTATAACAAAACCCATAACCACTACTGAACCTACGACGGAAGAACCAACAACTCTCGTTACCGAGCCTTCAACAAAAGAAGTTACAACCACACAGCCGACGACCGAAACGACCACTCAGCCTATAACAGAACCTTCAACGAATGAAACCACAACTACACAACCGGGAACAGAAACCGAATCGTCAACAGAACCGACATCCGAATCCGATGACGATAAGTGCTGTATTATTGAATGGTTTATAAAAATCATCAAGACAGTAATCGGTTTCTTCAAAGATATTTTTGCAATGTTGAAATTCTGATTCATAATTAATTTATCATCCTGTTATAATTCTCCATCTGAATAAATTAATAAGGATGAGCGTTAATGAAAATTAAAAAACATATTATATTTATTTTAATCTTTTCAGTTTGTTTTAATTATGTTTCTATAACAGCTTTTGCTGATAAAAATGAAATTTCTTTAGCTGAATTTTGCAATATGGCGCAAGATTTAATTGAAAAATATGATGAAAACGGATTAGCATCTGTAAATCCATCTGTTAATAATGAACTAAACAGATTGATTGTAAAAACAGAAACAAATGATCCCTTGGAAAATTATTATTCGGCAAAAGAATGTGTTGAAGGATATGATGGACTGCATATACTGCAATTTTCTACCAAAAGTCAAACCGAATATGCTTATAATAAGCTAAAGTTTGACGGGGTAAAATATGTAGAGTACGACTATTATCTTTCATTAGAAAGTGCAAACGAGAAATCGGAATCCACTGATATAACAAATTTGCATCTATCTTGGAATTCCGCTGTAGTTAATGTTGATGAGGCATTTGAATACATTCTTAATTCAGAATTAATATGTTCAAATATTACTGTAGCAGTAATTGATACAGGAATCTATTCCGAACATGATATATTTAAAAATTCCGGAAGAATTGTTGACAGTGGTTTCATTTATAAAGAAAAAAAGACTAATCAAGAAAACGATGATTATTTTGTTCACTATTCTTCCATGGATGATGATCATTATCATGGCACACATGTTTGCGGAATAGTGTTTGATAATACAATGAATAATGTTAAAATTGAGCCATATCGCGTAACAAATTCAACTGGTGTTGATTATGTTATTCTGATTTCGGCATTTTTAGCTGCAGTCGAAAGAAATGTAGATATAATTAATATGAGTATTGCAAAGGGAAACGAAGATGAATCTCCCATACTTTACGAATATGTCACAAATGCCGTAAAAAATGGTATAACAGTTATTGCCGCGGCTGGAAATTCCGGTAATTTGGCAAACACCACATATCCTGCATGTATCCCAGATGCCATTACTGTTACGGCAACAGATGAATTTAACAAACCTACGAATTTTTCTAATTACGGAAGTGTATCTGATATCGGTGCACCTGGTTCTAATATTCGCAGTACAACCCCTTTTGAATTTGCAGATTTGGATAATAACGGAAATAAAAACTTTCCTTCATACAGTGCATACGAAATAGATTCCGGCACCTCTATGGCAGCACCGTTGGTTGCCGCCGCTGCGGCGACACTAAAGTCAATCAGTCCCGATATGAGTGCCGCTGAGATTCAGCGTATTATAAAAGAAACCGCATATGTTCCCGAGGGCTGGGACACAAAATACGGCACAGGAATTGTTAACTTTTATAATATGGTCAAGCAAGATGTCAGCGGCAAGCCGACAATAAAGCTCAATTCGGACGGTAAAATTGAAATAACCGCACCCGAAGGTACGGATTCAAGGCTGTATTATACTCTTGACGGTTCAATCCCGACAATCGACAATCATCTGGTATATACAGAACCATTCTCAATCAGTGGTAAAAACATCAGTCTTATAACCGCTGTTTGCCACGAAAACGGCAAACTTATCGGCGAAGCAGAGAAATACAGAACTAATTCTTTTCACACTTTAAAGCTTAATTACAAAGAAACCGTAAAGACTATAAACGCAAAAGCAAAATGGTATTCGTGGAATACTGATGTTGCAACCGTTGACAGAGAAGGTAACATAACAGGTGTCGGCGTTGGCGAAACAACCGTCACCGCGGTTCTTGAATCCGGGAAAACAATAAGTTATAATGTTTATGTCAAGTACACTCCACTTCAACGGTTTATTAGAATCTTTCTCTTTGGTTTCTTGTGGTATTAACCGATGAACAAAAAACGAAGTTCAGATGCAAATTCTGAACTTCGTTAATTTTTATTAATTTTTGGGAAACACAAGAAAACTTGTTGCCGTTTCAACATTGATAAGTCTGCAAAGGATATCCGAAATATCCTCAACGGTTTCAACCATTCCGTTGTCAAACCAGCGTTTGAAAACGGCGAGAACTGCACCAACATAGAACTGAACGGCGTATTTGCCCGCACGCTCTTCGATTGCGACGGGGAAATAATTATAAATTCTGTCGCCGAGCATATCGGTCAGTCGGTGACCCAGACCCGCATCATAAATCGCCTTGATAACATCCGCATTCTCCTGAAAGAACTCCGAAATAATAATTATCATTCCGCGCAGATCGTTTGCGATTTCACCGTGAAGCTCATTTAAAAGCTGCTTTTCGCGATCCGTAAGATGATTAATCAGAATATCGTCTTTGCTTTTATAGTTGCGGTAATAAGCCATTCTCGACACTCCCGCAAGAGCGGTGATATCGGTTATCGAAATGCTCTGATAGCTTTTTGTTTCCATAAGTCTGAGCAAAGCGGTGACGATGCACTCCTTTGTCAGAACATTAACTTCATTAACCCTTTCCATTACAAATCCCTTCGTTTTGTAACATTTTCCGTTTTTATTGTTATTTGTTGATGATTTATTCATAAACTAATGTTACAATCGTTACTGTTACAAGTGTAACATCGAAAAATTGCTTTGTCAAGAGGTATTTTTATGCTGAAACTGAAAAATATCGTTAAAGAATATCCTACGGGTGACACCAAAGTTGTTGCCCTCAAGGGTGTCAATATCGAGTTCCGCAAAAACGAGTTTGTTTCCATTCTCGGTCACTCGGGATGCGGTAAAACAACCCTGCTTAACATCATCGGCGGTCTCGACCAATATACATCGGGCGACCTGATTATTGAAGGAAAATCAACCAAGGATTTCAAGGACGGCGACTGGGACGGTTACCGCAATCACTCCATCGGCTTTGTTTTCCAGAACTATAATCTCATCCCCCACCAGAGCGTGCTTTCAAACGTTGAGCTTGCGCTTACTCTTTCGGGCGTTTCAAAGAGCGAAAGAAAACAGAGAGCAAAGGAAGCGCTTGAAAAGGTCGGCCTCGGTGACCAGCTTAACAAAAAGCCCAACCAGATGTCGGGCGGTCAGATGCAGAGAGTTGCGATTGCAAGAGCTCTCGTCAACAACCCCGAAATCCTCCTTGCCGACGAACCCACGGGCGCGCTTGACTCCGAAACAAGTGTCCAGATAATGGACCTTCTCAAGGAGATTTCAAAAGAAAAGCTTGTTGTTATGGTTACTCATAACCCCGAGCTTGCCGATGAATATTCAACAAGAATCATCCGCCTTGTTGACGGCAGCATTGTTGACGATACCAACCCCTATTCAACAGAAGAGGTTGAAAAACAGCAGAAGTCAAAGGCAGAAAAGAAATCGGAGAAGAAAGAAGCAAAGAAAAACAAAAAGCCTTCTATGTCATTCTTCACCGCTCTTTCACTCTCACTCAACAACCTGATGACCAAAAAGATGCGTACCTTCCTCACCTCATTCGCAGGAAGCATCGGCATCATCGGCATCGCCCTCATCCTTTCTCTTTCAAGCGGATTCCAGGCATATATTGATTCCATTCAGCAGGAAACTCTGACCTCATATCCCATTATGATTGAGAAAACTGCGATGGATATGAATGCTATGATGGGCAGCATGACCGCAACAGTTTCAGGCGAGATAAATCACGGACGCGACAAGGTTTATTCCAATTCAATGGCTTCAAGCATGATGGAATCCTTCTCCTCCGAAATCTGGCAGAATGACCTTAAATCCCTCAAAGAATACCTTGACAGCGAAGCTTGTACCATAGATGACTACGCAAGCAGCATTCAGTATACTTACGGCGGCAAACTCAACATCTTCTCACCCGACTTCACGAACGGCATCAATCAGGTTTATCCCAGCCCGATGATTTCCATCATGGAATCAATGATGGGAAGCATCAACACAGGCGGAATGCAGATTGACACTTCCATGATGGCAAGCATGGAAAAATATATGAACTCCTGGCAGGAACTCATTGACAATCAGGAGCTTCTCAACGACCAGTATGAACTCATCAAGGGAAGCTGGCCTCAGGCATATAACGAAGTTGTTCTTATCATTGATAAAAACAACGAAATCAGCGACATTGCAATTCAGGGTCTCGGTCTGACAACTCAGGAAGAAATGATGCAGGCATTTATGGCTATGCAGAACGGCGAAGAAATCAAGGCCAAAACCTTCGAAATCGAATATGATGAAATCCTCAGCAAGACATTCAGAATTGTTCTTGAACCCGATTATTTCGCTTACAACGAAGAAACAAAAACCTGGGACGATATGCGCGGCGACGAAGAATATATCAAGAATCTCGTCAATAACGGCGAGGAAATCAAGGTTGTCGGCATCGTAAGACCCTCGGATGATTCTCTTATGGTAACCGCAACCGGCGCAATCGGTTACACAACAGCTCTCACCGAATATGTAATCAACGAAACCAACAACTGCGAAATCGTGAAACAGCAGAAAGCAAACCCCGATGTTGACGTTTTCACAGGTATTCCCTTCAACAAAGAGGACAGAATTCCCGTCAACAGCAAGCCGGCATCATCGGCACCCGCAGCTTCGGATGTTTCACTTGACCCGCAGATAAACACCTCCGAATTCACTCCTCTTTCCGACACTCCGCAGGCAAGCTCAATGAAGCTTACCGCTTCGGATAAGCTCACCGCAACGCCTACTGCAACAGCAGGCATGCCCGATTTCAGTCAGTTCCCCGCGGTTACCGAAGAAGAAATCTACGCATCAATCGACAGCACTTACAGCGGCGCAGAAGCCGAGAAAATGAAGCGCACCGTTGAGCTTATGCTCAAAACCGTTCTCTCCATCAGCGAAAGACGGGAACTTATCGGTTATCTTGATGAGATGCTTGAAGGTCAGGAAATCGAGGGTATGGGCCAGATAAGCGGCGAACAGGCGCTCACCTTCCTCCAGATGATGGATAAAACCACAAAGCTCAAAATGCTTTCGGCAATTATGAGCGGCGAATTCGCTCCCACAACACCTCCTGAGGGCGGCAATACCAATGAACCCGCAACACCTCCCGAGGGCAGTGAAGGTAATCCCGCACAGACACCCGAAGAGGTTATTCCCGAGCCCGAGCCCGAACCCGAGCCTGAACCCCTCGCAGCAAGTTATGAAGAATCTCTTGCTCTTCTCGGAGTTGCAGACCTCGATGTTCCTCAGTCAATCTATATTTATCCCTTAGATTTTGAATCAAAAGATTTAATTTCCGGCGAAATCGAAAAATACAACACTGCAAAAGAAGTTGAGGGCAAACCCGACAGTGCAATCAAATACACCGACTATATCGGCTTGCTTCTTTCTTCGGTAACAACGATAATCAACATTATTTCCTATGTTCTTATCGCATTCGTTGCTATTTCGCTTGTTGTTTCTTCAATTATGATTGGTATCATCACCTATATCTCCGTTCTTGAAAGAACAAAAGAAATCGGTATTCTCAGAGCCATCGGTGCATCGAAGAGAGATATTTCAAGAGTATTCAATGCAGAAACGCTAATTGTCGGATTCGTTTCCGGTGCGATAGGCATCGGCTCAACGCTCTTGATGATAATTCCCATCAACGCATTGATTGAGCATTTCACAAAGCTCCCCAACATCGCACAACTTCCCACAGACGGCGCAATTGCTCTTGTTCTCATCAGCATGACTCTCACATTCATTTCGGGTCTTATTCCCTCAAAGATTGCATCGAGAAAAGACCCCGTTGTAGCTCTCAGAACAGAATAAAAGTCGAAACTGTTTCACCAGGCAAAGAACAAAAGAAACTGTATAAAAAAGACGCGGTTTGCATCGGAATTAAACCTTTGCAAACCGCTTTTATTTTGATTGAACATCAATTTGTTTTTTTGTTTCTTTTTATCCGTTTTTACTATTTGACATATCAGTATACGCCTCACATCGGAAGAAAACAGCTTCTTTATCTTGTTGAAACAGTCCATTATAATTACAACCCCCTACCGTTTTGGCAGGGGGTTGTTAACATTTTCATTAGATTATAAATTAATCCTTAAATGTAAGGCATCCTAAGAATCCGACTGCAGCATCCTTTGTGCCCTTTGCGTCGCATTCGCCAAACACAGCATCGCCCGAATTTGTTGAACCTGCAACAAAGATGGATTCGCCGTTTGTGCAAACAGATCTCGCGTTATCAGCGCCTGAACCGTTGTAAATATAGATATCTCTCTTTGCCGAAAGGTCTGTGATAATGTAAACGAATGAATCGTAATCACCCGTGCCGGGCATCATGGCGAAGTCTCTGTTGGTGGAGCTTGTGTAACCCGAAACAGCAAAACCGCCGTTAATCTTTACGATATCGGTAATAATTTCGTTTTCAAATCCTGCAAGCGGGCAGGTCCAGCCGATAACGCCCTCACCGTTTGCATTGCCGTTAGGATTGAACTTTACAAGCATACCGTCTGATGTGCCTGTGTTGCCTGCATTGTACATACCTTCAAATGTACCTTCGGTGTTGCCGTATCTGCCTGAGCTGTACTGACCTGCAACAACACATCCGCCGTCTGTTGTTACTTCGATTGAGAGAAGTGAGGTTTTACCTGTACCGTAGATTGTCTTGTACCATTCAAGCTTGCCCGAGGGGGTAAGCTTGAGGACTATTGTTGATTTTGAAACAGACTTGTCTGTGTCTGTAATAAGCTTGTCGCCGTAATATGCAACGCCTACGCAGTCAATGGTTGCGTAAATGCTGCCTACATTATTGACCGCAATACCACGGGCAACAATACCCTTGGTGGAGTTAAGAACCGAGCGCCATTCGATATCGCCGTTCTTATTGCATTTGAAAATGAAGCTCTTGCGGGCATTGGGTGTGTTAAGACCGTCCCAATCGCCGTCAACAGATTCAGTGTTACCGCCGATAAGATATCCACCGTCGGGAGTTGCTTCTATGGTATAAATCAGATCGCCGGCACTGCCGCCGTAAATTCTGATGTTACCGAGAAGATCACCCTTTGAATTGAATTTTGCAACAATACCTTCAACAGTACCGGGGCATTTGTATTCACCTGCACCGGGAAGATCGCTTGCGGTTGTGTAACCTGCTACTGCAATCGTTCCGTCGCTGAGAATCGCAACGGACTCAAACTGAGTAGTCTCTGTGCTGCCGATAATCTTTGACCACTGGAGCTTGCCGTTCTTGTTGAACTTTGCAACAAGACCTGATGCAACACCGCCGTCATCAATATTACCTGTTACATTTGCGTATGTAATACCTACTGCCACAACGCCGCCGTCAGAGGTTGCTGCGCTGTCAACAAAAACATCGTTGGATGACTTTTTGAGAGTTACTGTCCAGTCTCTTGTTGAAGCGGGAATTCCGGTTGTTATCGGAGCCATGGGAGCAACCGTTCCGGGAACCGGTACGGGTTTATAAACAGATGTTGTTAGAGGTGCGGGCTTTGTTGGCTTGGGAGGGTTGGTCTGCTTGGCCTTTGTTGTTTTTGCGTTATTCTGTGTTACAACGGGAGCCTTTGTTGTAGGTGCAGGTCTGATTGTTGTAACGGGTTTTGCAATAACGATTTCATTTTTCTGAGTTGCATCTTCATTACCGTTTGTTACGGGAGGTCTGGTTGCAATAATAAGACCCTCGCTCTGTGCAACCTGAGAAAGTCTTTCGTATTCCTCATCTGAAAGGTTGCTCGGATCCTTAACTGAAGCCTTTGTCATAAGCTGATTGATTTCATCCTGAGAAGCTTCGGTTGTAACCATCTCTTCTTTTTTGATAACGGTGTTTCCGCTGCTGTCTTTTTCAACAGTAAGACCTTCGTTTGTAGCGTGCTCCTCAACTTTTTCGAGCTGCTCGGGAGTGAGAGTGTTGAGGTCACCGTTCCAGTTTTCGTCAAACTCGTCGCCGAGTGCATCCTTAACAAGGTCAACAAGCTCAACCTTGCCGATAACCACCGGCTCATATACATAATCCGCAATTCCGGGAGTCCATGTGTTATTGGGCGCAAGGGTCTGATTTGTGATATCCCCGTTCTTATCCTTGACGCTGCATGCGGCAAAAGTCGAAAGAACGAGCAATATGCACATAACAACACACAGAATACCTGTGAATTTCTTTTTCATTGAATAATCCTCCTATTATATATTAATAGCAAATATATGCTAACATAAATCCGATTTAAAATCAACTGTTTTTATTTGTAAGTAATAAAAATTCATAGTAATTTTAAAAAACATCTTCAATTTCTTCATTGTTTAATATATAATATTGTTCATTGATACAAGGAGTTGGTTTTTATGACAAAAAGAGAAATTGCACTTCTTGCCGTTGATGCACTCAAAGCAAAATATCCTGACAGCCTTTGCTCGCTCAACGCAGAAAATCCCCTGCAGCTGATTATTGCGACCCGACTTTCGGCGCAATGCACAGATGCAAGGGTTAATCTTGTTACTCCGACTCTTTTTGAAAAATATAAAACCGTTGAGGATTTCGCTTCAGCAGATGTTGCGGATGTTGAAAAAATAATTCATTCCTGCGGATTTTTCAGAGCGAAAGCAAAGGATATCGTTGAAATGTGCAAAAAAATGATATCCGATTTCGGCGGAAATGTGCCCGACAATATCGATGACCTGACAAGCCTTCCCGGGGTCGGCAGAAAAACCGCAAACCTCATTATGGGTGATGTTTACGGCAAGCCCGCTGTTGTTGCCGACACTCATTTAATCAGAATTTCCAATCTGCTTGGTCTCGTTTCAACCAAAGACCCGTTCAAGGTTGAAATGAATCTCCGCGAGCTTCTTCCGCCCGAAGAGAGCAACGATTTCTGCCACCGCTGTGTGCTCCACGGCAGAGATACCTGTGTTTCAGGCAGACCGAAATGCGCCGAATGCGTTATGAAGGATTTCTGCAAACACGCACAGGAAAATTCAAAAGAATG
>JAZRLY010000026.1:0-15099 GCA_045647065.1 Acutalibacteraceae bacterium | reverse complement strand
ACCTTCAACAAGAATTCCCGATGCATCATCCGTTATGTTTTCCTTTGCGGAGATAACTCGCACGCCGTTCTTTTTCAGCTTCGCTTTGTTGATTGCACTGTCATATCTGTTTCTTGCAAATCTGTCAAGCTGATAAACAAGCACCGCTTCAAAAGTCTGTTTGTCGCTGTCAGCTATCATTTGCTGAAATGCCGTTCGGTTATCTGATGTTCCGCTTTGCGCTCTGTCAATGTATTCGCCAATTACGATGTGACCGTTAGCCGCCGCATACTCATAACAGACTTTCAACTGACCTTCAATTGATTGCTCCGTCTGACTGTGACTTGAAAATCTTGCGTAGATAACTATGTTTATTTTTTATCGCCTCCTAAAAAATTGATTATATGTTCTTCTTCGGATTCACTTAATTATTTGCAGCCGTGGAAATATGGAAAATAAATTTTCCACATTACCACAGCACTGCTACTACTGTAAAAAGCCTTGATATTACGTTGATTTTATTGCTTGCACTAATTTGGCAAGCAAGGCAAATGTGAACACAAACTTGCCAAAAGTCGCTTGCAAATCGTTCCAGTTTTCACCTGTTCACATTCTTTGCAAGCAGGGCAAGTGTATACACACTTTGCAAATTCTGCTCGCAAAACCGTTCAGGTTTTCAACCATTCACTAACTTTGCAAGCAGGGCAAGTGGGTACCCAAATTTGAAAAATCAAATTTTTGCACCACTCTTTTTGCCGCTTGTTGGGGGTAACCCCAATCCCCAGAATTGAAATGTTTTTTGCAAAACTATTTCAAGCGGCGCTTCTCCGAAGCTTATTGTTTTATAAAAAAAAATTCTCTGTTTTGTCAGCAGAACAATTGTTCGGTTAGTAAAATTATAATCCTGTCCAACTTTTTTGTCAACGATAGTGTTGGGCACAAGTTGATTGTTAACAGAAAGTTTACAATTAAACTTATTGTTTTTTAGTATAACTACGCACATATATTTATAAAAGTTATAGATATTACCCACTTAATCTTACGAAATCGTAAGATTGTTTGTGTTGAAATGAGAACAAAAAACTTATATAATGAAAATATATTTTAAGTATCTCGCACAGGCAGGTGAAAATATGAAACAGAGAATATTACTCGTTGAAGATGATATATTTCTCCGTGACGGATTGACGGAGGTTTTGCAGGGCGAAGGTTATGAGGTTATCAGTGCGGATAACTGTATGAAAGCACGTGAACTGATAAAATTCTTCTCGTTCAATCTGATTATATTTGATGTTATGCTCCCCGACGGCAACGGTCTTGAACTTTGCACAGAGCTTCGTGCGGCAGGTAATAATATTCCTGTTTTATTTCTGACTGCCTGCGATGATGAAATTCAGATTGTGCGTGGTCTTGATGCAGGTGCGGATGATTATGTTACAAAGCCGTTCAAGCTTCGTGAACTTCTTTCAAGAATCCGTGCATTACTCCGAAGAACATCGGCTGTTACAGTTTACAATAGTGATGATATAACAATCGACACACTCAATATGTCCGTGCGAAAAAACAGTGAAAATATTTTTGTTACTCCCACGGAATTTCAGATTCTTTCTGTTCTCATACGTAACAGCGGAATTATTGTCACACGTTCACAGCTACTGCAGAACATTTGGGACAGCGATGGAAACTACATTGACGACAACACTCTTTCCGTTCATATGAGCCGCCTGCGTGATAAAATCGGCAGCGGTCATATAGTTACCGTAAGAGGTATCGGCTACAGATGGGAGGATTCAAAATGATTCCTTTCTTGATTTTCACAACAACTGTTTTTATTGTTGCAACAATGGTTTTAATTGTATTGAACGCAAGAAAAAACAAACATATAAACAACCTCAAAGAGAACATTGAAAGCTTTATTGAAGGCGGAGAAAGAACTGAATACAGCACCTCCGACAGTGGTTTTGCAAGACTTCAGAATGCTGTTGCAGCGCTTGAAAATCTCTTGCTTCTTGAAAAAAGCAACTCCGAATCTCAGGCAAAAAGCAATGCAGATTTTGTTGCCGATATTTCACATCAGCTCAAAACTCCGCTTGCAGGACTTCGTCTTTACTGCGAAATGGAGCAGAGTTCAATACCTACTCCGTACACAGAAAAAGAGCTTCAACTGATTGATAAAATGGAGAGCCTTGTTTTCAATCTCTTAAAGCTTGAAAAAATTAAAAGCGATGCATATGCAATGGATTTCACAGAACACAGTCTTGATGAAATCATTTCCGAAATTGTAGGTAATTTTAAACCAATGTTCCCGCAAAAAGATTTTGAAATTAACGGTAATGCGTTATTCCGTTGCGATAAAGAATGGATGACTGAAGCTATCGGAAACATTATCAAAAACGCTTGTGAGCATACCGAAGCTAACGGTAAAATCATCGTTTCTGTTTCACAAAACGAAAACTCTGTTACGCTCGTTATTGAGGATAACGGCGGCGGAGTTTCAAAAGAACAGCTCCCACTTTTGTTCAACCGTTTTTACCGTGCGGATAATGCCTCGCCCGAAAGTGCAGGCATTGGTCTTGCAATATCAAAGGCGATTTTTGAAAAGCATCACGCAACCATAGCTGCCAAAAACGGCAAAGACGGATTAAAGATTACTGCGTGTTTTCCGCTTATAAATGCGAATTTAAAGATGTAAAAGTCCGAAGATTTTCTTCGGATTTTTTCTTATCTTACGAAATTGTAAGGTTATTGTCACGATTTTGAAAGAATCGGGGTTTATAATAGGGTCATCAAGATGAAAAGGAGTAATTTTATGAATATCATCGAATGCGTAGATTTAAGAAAAGAATATATAAGCGGTGAAAACATCGTTAATGCTGTTGACGGAATAACCGTTGCTTTTGAGCAGGGTGAATTCTGTGCGATAACGGGACCGAGCGGCTCGGGAAAATCAACACTTCTCCACGTTTTGAGCAGTCTTGAAAACCCCACAAGCGGTGATGTTATTTATAACGGCAAAAAACTTTCGGGATATAACGACAATCAGCTTTCCGTTCTCCGCCGCAGACGATTCGGTTTTGTTTTTCAGGCATATAACCTTGTTCAGGAACTTACGGGATATGAAAATATTGTTCTGCCCGTTATGCTCGATAAGAAAAAGGTTGACGAGGCATATATCAATAAGGTTATTGATGTTCTCGGTATTAAGGACAGACTTGAACATCTTCCGTCCGCACTTTCGGGCGGTCAGCAACAGAGAATCGCCATTGCCCGTGCACTTGCAAATAAGCCCTCTATCCTTTTTGCCGATGAACCTACGGGTAACCTTGACGGCAAAAGCGGACGTGAGGTGCTTTCACTTCTCAAATATGTGAGTAAGGAATTTGGTATAACCCTTATTCTTGTTACCCACGACCTCAACGTTGCAGAGCAGGCAGAAAGAATTATCTCAATCGAAGACGGCAAAATTGTTCGCGACACAAAGGCGGGAGTTTAAGCAATGAAACGAAACAAACTGACTATAAATAAATTAGCTTTCGGAAATCTGAAAGCAAGAAAAAAGCAGTATTCTTTAATGATAATCGGCATTGTGCTTGCGATGATTTTCACAAGTGCCGCAATGTTTTTTGCGGTATGCAATGAGGATTCAAGAGAAGAAAGAAAATGGATTTCTCTAGGCAAGCAGGATTTTATTCTCAAAAAATGTGACGGTTTTGACCTTGAACGCTTCAAACAGGATGGCTCTGTTATTGACTACGCAACCTTCGAGGTTATTGCCTACGGCTATTCGCCCGATGACGATTTTGACGATGGCATGGGTATCGCCGTGCATAACGATAAATCGAGAGAGCTTTCACATTTCTATTTTCTTGACGGAAGATATCCCGAAGCTGAAAATGAAATTGCAATCGAGAGCGATGCGCTTTACCGAATGAATTTATATGATGCAAAAATTGGCGATGAAATAACTCTCAATCTCCGTGCTGCAAATGGTGGTAAATTTCTTGAAAAAGAAAGTCAAAAAACATATACCCTTGTCGGCATTCTCAAAGATAGAAGATATACCTATGAACAATGGTATCTGCTCAACTCCAATCATGAATGTCCCGAATATCCTGCTGCATTAGTTTGTGACGGTACAGAGGTTGAAATCGGTGGCAGACCATGGATTATCGGTCTTGTTGACTTTAACTTTGACGGCAAAACAAGCAGTACACTTCTTTTTGACAGCTACAGAGAATATCTCAGGCAAGGCGGATTAAACACCTATAAATCACAGATTCTTTCAAATGAAAATTCAGTTAATTATGACGGTTATTTGGACGGTGGATATTGGCTGCAAACTACGGGCGAACAAATTATGAATGACTGGGCTTTGGCTGATATGAAGCAGATAACCTCTCTCGGCACAATTCTCTCTGCAGTGCTTGCGGTTGCATCGTGCTTCGGTGTTATCAACGCTTTTAATACAAATCTCCAGGAGAGAAGAAAGCAAATAGGTATGCTTCGTGCAGTAGGTGCAACAAAAAGGCAGATAATTAAAGTTTTCGGCAGAGAAGCTCTTTTAATCAGTTTTATATGCGCTCCGGTAAGCGTGGCTTTCGGTTATCTTACTGTTTGGATTTTCTCGTATTTAATGGGTGAAATTTTCATTTTTAAACCCGAGTGGTATGTGGTAATAAGTATCGGAATTCTCGGAATCTTCTTTGTTATGGCGGCGGCACTCATTCCTCTTTTCTATGCCGCAAGAGTAACTCCCATGCAGGCTATCAGAAACACCGAACTCGGCAGAAAGATGAAGAATAAAAAAATAAAGACCGTAAAGGTTTTCAACGGACAAAAACTCATTGCAAAAAGGACTCTTACTTTCCACCGCTTCAGACAAGTCAGCGTAAGTCTTATTCTGATTGCAACGATTATCGTCAGTTGTTTCTGCGTTTCACTTCTTGAATATTACACAGAAAAAACTGAAGATGAATATGATTACAGGGTTTATATGTCAGGCTCTCCCGAATATGCTTTTGCAAATTTCTTTTATGATTTCGATTCAATGCTGAAAGAAAATGATGTTGATGATATTTCGTCAAACCGTCATGTTTTAAACGCAACGGGAAGACTTGAATATGCCGTCAACTGGCTTGTTGACGGAGAATATCCCGAATTTCTCAAGCTTGCAGAATTCAACAGAGCCGTAAACTACGATAAATACGAACACGGTTTCGGTGAGGGTGAAAATCTGAAACCCGAGGAAATTGTTGAATATTATGAAAACGGACCTGATTATTCCGATGAATACCTCGAATTTAAAGAAGCGGTGAATTATGATGCAGAACCTTTCGGAACACGGATTCAGACAGAGAGTGAAGAGTCACTTCTTTCTCTCAACAAGTTTCTTCTCGATGGAAAAATCGATATTGAAAAACTGAATTTGGGTGAAGAGGTTATTCTAGTCGCTCCCGAGGAAATTGCCTACAGCATAAAATATAATTCCGACGGTTCATATGCCAGTTATGGTCATGATTATATAACCGACGGATATTATGAAAACTATAAGTCGGGATATACGGAAATACTACGCGAAAAAATGCCTTTTAAAGCAGGCGATACGGTAAAACTCAGCATGCTGTTTAATTTTGAGAAAAAAGAAAACAAAATTCTTGAACACGAAAAAGCTTATGACTATGAATACGAAAGATATGACCGTGAAGTAAAAATCGGTGCAATTATATCAAATAATACTATTCGTGGTTTTTGGAATTTAAGACCGATGTTCTTAACCACAAATCAGGGTATTTCGGAGTTCGGTTGTCCACTTCGTTATGAATTTATTGACATAAACACTGTCGATGAAATGACTCCCGAAATCGAAGAAGAAATCGATGCATTTTTCCGTGCAGCAGAGTATGAGTTTGATTCAAACTACCGTATGCAGGAACTTCAGAAAACCGAGATGAAAACACTTGTTGCAGGTGTTTCATCAATAATTCTTCTGCTTTTCTGTATCGCAGCAAGTCTTGTCAATAATGCTTTAACATCAAAAATCCGTGAAAGCAAGCGTGAAATCGGAACTCTGCGTGCAGTCGGCGCAAGTGCCAAAGAACTGACAATGATTTATATTCATCAGCTTCTTTCAATGTTCGGAATGGGATGCGGACTCGGCTTTGGGATTTATACTGTTGTATTTTTCTTGGCAAAATTTATCTGTAAGTACGGCATTCATATTATGTTTCCGTTTGAATTCCGAATTCTCACAGCTGCGGCAATATGCCTTGTACTGTTTGCGATTTGCTCACTTAATCTTTATTCAAAAGTCAAAAAGCAGATGAAATACAGCATTGTTGAAAATATCAGGGAGTTATAATTTATGAAAAAAGTATTCAGTTTAATATTGTGCTTACTGTTTTGCATTTCACCGCTGATCACAGCTTTCGCCGAAGAAACACCCTCACAGCCTAAAGTTATGGTTACGGACTACAAAACCGAAGGTGAACTCAAAGCTGGAAACACAGCGAAAATATCAATCACTCTCACCAATAAGAGCAAAACCGATTATGTCAAAAACATGAAACTGACTTTCTCCGATTCAAGCGGAGATATTGTTCCCGTCGGTGTTGCATCGGGTTATGTTGACAGACTTAATGCCAAAAAATTCGTGACGTGGGATATTGATGTTAAAATTTCAGAAACTGCCGCAGACGGCAACCACACCGTTAACATAATGTGTGAATATGAAAGTGAAGCTGGCAGCGGTTCATCATCCGATGTAATCAATCTCAATGTTATTGGCAAGAAAGAAATTGAAACCACAACCGCACCGCAGGACACCTCTCAGCCCCGTCTTATGGTTACAGAATACACCGTTGAAAACGACAGTATTATTCCGGGCGAAAGCAGAAAAGTGAACATCACAATCAAAAACACAAATCCGTCAAAGTCAGTAAGCAACATAAAACTTTCTCTTTCCGATGAAAGCGGCGAACTCAAAACGGATGGCATGGGTACCGCTTATGTAAAAAGTATTTCAGCAAACGGCACTTATGTATGGACTGTCGGATTAACTGCTGTTCACACAGCGAAAACAGGCGAACATCCGCTGACTCTCTCAATGGAATATGAAGACTCAAATCACATAGGATATTCTGCGAGTGACACAATCAGAGTCAATATCAAACAAAGTGTTATGCTGAAATATGATTCCGCAAGACTGCCTTCGAAATCAATTCAGGGTGAAACCGTAACTGTTAGCATCAATCTGATGAACACGGGCAAAAGCACAATTCACAATGCAATGATTGACATTGATGTCAAAGGTCTTGACAGCGGTGGAACAGTGCTTGTCGGCGAAATCCCGCAGGGCGAAAACAAAACAGGAAGTGTAAATCTTCGTGTCAGCAACGAAATTCTCGGTAAGGTCGAAGGCACAATCACAATAAATTATGAAGATGATTTCGGCGAAACATATACCGAATCAGTTGACGTTTCAACCGTTATCGAAGAGAAAGTTATCAAAGCCGATACCGAAGAAGAGGAAGAAAAGAAAAATCCTCTCTGGTGGCTGTTTATGCTCATCGGTGCAATCATCGGCGGTGCACTCGGCTTCGGAATACCTCACGCAATCCGTTCAAATAAGCAACGTAAAGAAGATGAAAAAAGATTGTGATAGTTTCTTATATTTCTGATTTCATTTTCATTGCAAAACAATAAGAATATCTTTTAAAACATAAAAATCCCGTTGTCTCAAACGAAACAACGGGATAATTTATTGGGTTAGCTGCTATGCTACGCAAGGGTTACCTTGTCTGATGTAATCAGCGGAACGGAGTTCCGAGAATTTCGGAGAGATCGCAATTGCACCGAAACGGTGTATAATTGCGCACTTTTACAAAGTGATTATTTTGAAAACAGTTTGAAATTATAACGTCAGTAATCCTGCTGTTAAACACTTTTGCATTTAAAAACGACACTTTTGCACAATATCCGAAAACGGTTGACAAATTTGTTTTGTATTGTTAGAATATAGAAAAATTTTAAAGAAAGGCAGGTGGATAAAATGACAAACAGAAAGAATGATGTGATGCAGAGCGTTTTGAATCGGAGTGTCGTTTTGTCTGCCATGCTGTGTTGACAGAATAAAATTATCTGCATTTTTCAGACACTTCCGAAATCTGACGGGAGTGTCTTTTTTATTTCAATAATATGAATTGTGAGGATAATATGAAAATCTGTATTTGTGATGATGACTGTTTTGCCGTCAGAGAAATCAGAAATTTGCTCGAACCGTTTCAGACCGAAGATGACGGTTTTGACATTTCCGATTTCTCCTACGGCGAAGATTTGATTGAATTTTATAAGAACGGCGGATGCTTTGATGTTGTATTCATCGACATTGAGATGGGCGGAATAAACGGCGTTGAAGCTGCCGAAACAATCAGAGAATTTGCACCCGAAACAATTATTATTTTTGTTTCAAGCCATTCGAGTTATATATTCGATGCGTTCAGAATTGAGGCATTGCATTTTCTTGTGAAACCGATTAAAGAAAAAGAATTCAGCGAAGTTTTCACAAGAGCGATGAAGAAATACACCGCAACAAATGCGAGTGTTATTCTGAAATGGGAAAGCGTGCGAAACAAAATTTCTATCAACAAGATTAGCTTCGTTGAGGGTTACCGCAGACATCTGACCGTACATACCGCAAGCGGTGTTTACGAAGCTGTTGGCAAAATTTCAGAGATATATGAAATTCTGAAACCGCACGGATTTGTGCGTGTTCATCAGGGGTTCATCGTTAATATGAACTACATAAAAAGCTTCAATGCAAACGAGGTTGAACTGACCGACGGTTCAAAGGTTGCCGTAAGTGTTCGGAAGAAGCAGGAAGCATTGAAAGCATACGATATTTTTATAAGAAAGTGGGGCTGGTGAAATGTTAAGAGTAATCGCATATTTTTTGTTCGCTTGCTTTGAAATTTATACAATGGATATTCTTTTTTCCAACATTTCAAAAAGAAAGCTCAAGGGCGTACAACTTGTTGTATTTATGATTGTTGCAATAACGGTCAACACCGTTGTTTCATATTTCTTTGCGGGTACTGGTGCAATGCTGCTTGGATTGGGCGTTGTTACGGCATTCGTTTTTGCTCTTGTTTACAGAGTAAAAGTACATTTTGCTATTATAAGCAGCGTTCTTTTTGTTATGATTCAGGCGGGTGCAGAAACAATAGTCACCCTTCTGAGCGGAATGCTTATGGGCGAAGAATCTCTTGGTTTTCTTCAGAATGATGAAGTCTTTCTCGGAATGGGACTTATATGCAAATTCTTTGCGTTTTTCCTTATCTTCTTTGTCTCAAAGAAGATAGGCAAAATTGACCTTGGAATTTCCGGCGGTCTTTCGGCAATGCTCATAATTCAGCCAATAGCAACTGTTTTTGTTACTCTCGTTATCTGCAAATGCACATATGAACTTGAAAGCATTCCTGCTATTTTATTCTCTGCCGTTGCAATTCTGATGATTGCCGCAAATCTCGTTACCCTCTTTCTTATTTACAGACAAAAGGACTATGTTGAATCAAAGGCAAAGCTTGGTTTTGCCAACGAACAAATTAAAAATCAGCTCGCTCACTATGAGGAGCTTTATCGCTATCAGAGCGAAATCCGCACTTTCAGACATGATATTAAAAACAAACTGCTCTCCGTTTCGGGACTTCTTGCTGACGGTCAGACTCAGTCTGCCATTGATGCGATAAAAGGCGAAGTGGATTTTCTTGACGAAGCAAATAACGGTGTTATAAATTCGGGTAATCCCGCAGTTGATGCCGTTCTTCAATCAAAGCTCGCCATTGCCGAAAGCAAAGGAATTACACTCGATTATTCGGTTAAGATTTCGGATAAAATCAATGTTGATTTGCTCGAGCTCGGCGTACTTATCGGTAACGCACTTGACAATGCCATTGAAGCCGCCGAAGGTCTCGGAAACTCTGCGGAGAAAACGATTTTCGCAAGCATTATAACAATGGGCGGCAGAATAGTTGTTTCCGTTGAGAATCCCGTTGAAGCACAGGTTGACACAAAGCATATCGGCACAGCAAAAGCCGACAAGCTCAACCACGGCTACGGACTCAAGAGCATAAAAACGATTGCACAGAAATATGACGGCGATGTTTTCGTTTCCTGCGAGGGGAATATCTTTTCAACGAGCATCAATATCTGCAACACTTTTGAACATTAAACCCACACTATTGCAGAGCGTATTTCAATCGTTTGATTTTTAATTTATCATTAATACTGAAGCGGCGGAGGCTATGCTTTCGCCGCTATTTTTTTACACTTTAAGGAGGCTTTTTTATGAGAATTTTATCTGTCATATTTTTTGTTGCGGCAACTCTATTTCTCGTTACCGGTATTCTTGACTGCTGCGGCAAAATAAAAAACAACAAAATCAAAAACTCGGGAGTATGGTTAATCATCACAGCTGTTCTTATGGCTATTTGCGGAATTATCGTATTGAGCGATTCTCCGTTTGCACTTATTTATATCGTAGGCGGTGCAGTGCTGATTAACGTTGTCCGATGTTTCTCAGCAAATGAAGGAGGCAATGAAAATTGAGTTCAAAACGAAAAAAATATAATTATTTCAGCAACTTAAAATTCATGCTGAAAGAGCATTGGGATTTTGATAAATCCTATGTGATTATGCAAATCGGTCTGACTCCACTGGGTGCAGTAAGCTCGGTTGTGGCGGCATATCTGCCAAAAATCGTTCTCGACTGCGTCGAAAACAAAACACCTGCTTCGGAGCTTCTTCTCAAAGTAGGTATTCTTTCTGTTGCGCTCATTATATTCGGATATCTGAATAACGTTATGTATAACAAAAGCCATCAGGGACGAATGCTCGCAAGAGATATTATGCTCCACAGACTTATCTGCAACAAAGTTATGAGCATGGACTATAACAACTACACCTACAACGAAACCCGTGTTCTGCGTGAAAAAGCGTGGAATGCAATTCACGGCTGGGACGGAAGCGTTGCAAGATTCATTGAGCTTAACGCAACCGTTGCATCATCGGCTTTCGGTTTCACGGCATTTACGGCAATTATCGTTGAATGCAATCCGTGGTTCATCCCCATTCTCGTTCTCTGCTACGGCATCAGCATGGCAGGTTGGCTGATTTTCAACAAATGGAAAGACAAAATGAGGGACAAGGTTGCCGAAATCTTTCTTCGTCTGCACTATGTCACCTACCGTTCAAAGGATTTTTCAAACGCAAAGGATGTCCGTATTTACAATATGTCCGATTTCCTTATGAGAAAAATTGACAAACACCTTGACGATGCAACGTGGTGGAACATCAAAAGGAACAACGGTCACTACTTCAACTGCATGCTTGAAGATGTTTTCAAATTCGGCGTAAGCCTTGGCGCATACATCTATCTTATTTATCTGAAACTCAATTCCGAGATGACCCTCGGCGATTTTTCTCTCTATTTCGGTGCAATAACGGGATTCGGTCAGTGGCTTGCAAGGCTTGTTGACTCAATTTCGGAAATCATTTCGGGTGCACACAACGTCAGCGATTTCAGAGGTTTTCTCGATATCGAGGATAAAATGAACACCAAAGAGGGCGAAAAGCTGCCGTTGGGCAAGGATTTGCCCTGCGAAATCGAGCTTAAGAATCTTACTTTCTCTTACGATGAAGCAGAAAAGTCTTCAGTTGATAATCTTTCACTCAGAATAAACAAGGGCGAGAGAATTGCAATTGTCGGCGTTAACGGGGCAGGCAAATCAACACTCGTTAAGCTTATCTGCGGTCTGTTCATTCCGAAAGAGGGACAGATTCTTATTAACGGCATTGACAGCAGGCTTTTCAACCGTGACGAATACTATCGGTTATTCTCAACGCTCTTCCAGGATTGTGCGTTGTTGCCTGCAACGGTTGCAAAGAATATCGCACTTTGCGAGGAAAACAAAATTGACCGTGGCAGACTCCGTGAATGTATGAGACTTGCAGGATTACTCAACAAGGTTGAAAGCCTGCCGCAGAAAGAAAACACTTTGCTTGTTCGTGAAGTTCACGAAGGTGCGGTTGCGTTTTCGGGCGGCGAACTTCAGAGACTTCTGCTTGCAAGGGCACTTTATAAAGATGCGCCGATAATCATTCTCGACGAACCCACTGCCGCACTCGATCCCATTGCGGAAAACGATATGTATCTCAAATACAGTGAGCTTACAAAAGACAAAACCGCAATTTACATATCCCACAGACTTTCATCAACCCGTTTCTGCGACAGAATCATTCTTCTTGACGATGCGAAAATTGCCGAAATGGGAACTCACGAGGAATTGCTTGCACTCGGTGGAAAATACGCCGAAATGTTTGAAACACAGAGCAGATATTACAGAGAGGAGGCGATTATATGAAGAACTTTTTCACGGACTTTAGAGAAGATTTTGAGATAATCAGACAAGGCTTGAAACTTGTTAAAATCTATCTCGGCAAAAACTATTTTTCACTCAATCTAATTGTTAAAATTCTCCGTGCCGTTTCGCCTTATATCACAATTTACTGCACAGGTCTTGTCATCACCGCACTAACCGAAAAACAAGGCTTTGAGCAGATATTGAAATACGTTCTCATCGCAACAATCACAACCCTTGTTATTGACGTTATAATAAGAACAATCAATCGCAAAGCCTTGATAATGCTCAACAGCTGTTGGGAAAAGCATTCGGCACTTCTATCCCGAAAGGCTCTTGAACTCGACTATGCAAAGGCGGAAAGCTCATCCGTTCAGGAACTCCGCGGCAAAATAGAAGAAAATGCAAATAACGGCAACGGTCTGACTTGGGTTGCCGAATGCGTTGCGGAAATGATAGCCTGCGTTTTCTCAATTATCGTTGCAATTGTTATGATTTCGGGTATGGTTTTCAGCAAATCGCCTGCACCGCTTACGGGATTTATGGCGTTTGTTGATTCGCCCCTGCTCGGTATGTCGCTTGTTATTTTCTCTGCCGTTATGATTGCGCTTTCGGTTAAATATCACAGCCTGAGCGAGAAGAAGCAGTTCAATATTTTCAACAGAGTTGTGAAATTCAACCCGATTCTTGAATACTACAATCAGAAATATCTCAACGAAAACGAAAGCGGCAAGGATGTCAGAATTTTCAACGAAAAAGGACTTATCAACGAAGAAATCACCGAAAAAATCTATAACCCCACCGCAAAGATGAGAAAGGATACTTTCAGAGTCTGGGCAACCATCGGTCAGGTAAGCACGATTTCAACAAATCTGCTCGGCGGTCTTGTATATATTTTCGTCGGACTCAAAGCGCTTGCAGGTGCATTCGGTGCAGGCAAGGTTGTTGAATATTACGGCGCAATCACAAAGCTGATAACCGCCTGCACGGATATTGCGGGCAACGCGGGTTATCTGCACGCAAACAATGCTCAGTTGAAGCAGGAAATTGAATATCTGAATCTCGTTTCCGATATGGAAAACGGCACAAGAACTGTTGACGGAATTGACCCTGCAAACTCTGTTTTTGAGTTTCACAACGTTTCATTTGCCTATCCCGAAACTGAGCCGCTGATTTTAAAGAATTTCAGTATGAAGATTAAGTCGGGCGAAAGACTTGCGGTTGTAGGCATGAACGGAAGCGGTAAGTCAACAATGATAAAGCTCCTTTGCCGTCTTTATGACCCCACCGAAGGCAGAATCACACTCAACGGAATTGATATCCGTGAATTTGACTATGCCGAATACTTAAAGCTTTTTGCAATCGTATTTCAGGATTTCAAGCTTCTCGCATTCCCTGTGGGAGAAAACGTTGCCTGCTCCGATGAATACGATGAAGAAAGAGTATGGCAATGCCTTGAAATGGCAGGCGTAAAAGACAGGGTTGAAGAGTTTCCGAAGAAGCTCAAGCAGTCAATCTACAAGCTCTATGAAAAAGACGGCATTGACCTTTCAGGCGGTGAAGAACAGAAAATTGCCATTGCAAGAGCACTCTATAAGGATGCACCGTTTGTAATCCTCGACGAACCTACCGCCGCACTTGACCCCATAGCCGAGAGTGAAATTTATTCAAGATTCAATGATATTGCAGGCGGCAAAACAGCCGTTTATATTTCTCACAGACTTTCATCCTGCCGATTCTGCAGCAGAATTGTTGTTTTTGATAAAGGCACAGTTATTCAGGAAGGCACTCACGAAGAACTCCTTGAAGATACAAACGGCAAATACTCTGAGCTCTGGAACGCACAGGCACAGTATTATGCCGAAAACAAAGTAGGTGAATAAAATGATTTTTAACGAAAAATACATAGTACTCAAAAACGGTCAGCACGCAATTCTGAAAACTCCGTGCGAAGAAGATGCCGAAGCAATGCTCGATAACATCAAAACAGCTTGCGGAGAAACAGATTTTCTTACCCGCTATGCTGAATATTGGGATAATGTTTCTGTTGAAAGTGAAGAAGAATGGATATGCAGTATGCGTGAATCTGAAAACAATCTTGTAATTGCGTGTTATGTTGATGGCAAACCCGTCGGAAGCTGTGATATTACTTTCTTTAATAGCTGCAAGAATTTTCACCGTGCAGGATTGGGCATATCCATAACAAAAAAATATTGGAATCTCGGAATCGGCTCCGCAATGTTTGAGGCTCTCATTGAAGCCGCACAAAATCACGAAGGTACGGAAATAGTTGAACTTGATTTTATTGAGGGCAATGACAGAGCAAAAGCACTCTACGAAAAATTCGGTTTTAAAGTTGTTGCAGTCAAACCCAACTACTGCAAGCTTAAAGACGGTACCTATCAGAATTTGGTTTATATGCAGAAATACTTGTGATTTCAGTAGCAAGTCCGTTTTATGACACAGTAAAGAGCGTATAATCAAAGCATAACCCCAAAAGGAGGAGCAATATGCTTTATCTTGAAAGATTTTCTTTGCCGTCTGATTATACAGAAATTCAGTTTATTAGATTTGAAAACAGAACCTGTTTCAATACAATGTACCCATTCAAGATTTTTCCCGATAAAGAATTGGAGCATATCGGTTTTTCACCCGTAACGATTTTTTACGGCGGCAACGGTTCGGGCAAAACAACCCTTCTGAATGT
>JAZRLY010000025.1:0-7356 GCA_045647065.1 Acutalibacteraceae bacterium | reverse complement strand
CCTGAAATCTTAACAAGAGAATTCAAAAGATTACCTTCTTCCGGAGAAACTCTGAACGAAACATTAACGCTGCGGAACCTTCCATAGTAATCAACATTTTTTGCTGACATATAATTTTCACGTCCTTTCTAAATCTAATTTTTGTGCAATTTCTATTTGCTTTGACGGGAACAGATGAGCATATCGGTATGTGATATCGATACTCTCATGACCGACTCGGTCAGCGATTGCCAGTGCCGTGAATCCCATATCAATGAGAAGAGAAACGTGACTGTGTCTTAAATCATGAATACGGATTCTTTTAACGCCAGCAAGTTTTGAACCTCTGTCCATTTCGTGATGCATATATCCTTTGCTTACATCAAAGAGTCTGTCTTGCGGAGTGATTCCATATAGACTGTTTGAAAACTCTTTGATTTCTTCGCAGAGGAAATCGGGCATCTGAATTGTACGGATGCTCTTTGGTGTTTTGGGATCGGTCAGAACATCTTTCCCTTCAATTTTTTGATATGACTTGTTGATGCGTATTGTTTTCTTTTCGAAATCAACATCATCAAGAGTCAGAGCAAGAAGTTCACCGATTCTCAGACCGCACCAATATAAAACTTCGAAAGCGTAAAATGATGCGGGCTTGTCCATAATGGCTTCGGAAAATTTAAGATATTCTTCCTTGGTCCAGAAGAGCATTTCTTTAGATTTTTCTTTTCCCATATTACCTGCCTTTGCAGCAGGGTTACTGGGTAATTCATAAAATCTGACAGCGTGATTGAAGATGGCGCTGAGCTGATTATGAATTGTTTTAAGATAAGTAGGGGAATAGGGTTTACCTTTTTCATCACGGTATGCAATCATTTCATTCTGCCACGCAATGATATCGGAAACTTTGATTGCGCTCATTTTTTTGTTCTTGAAATACGGTGTTATTTTGTTATCAATAACATTGTTTTTCATAAGCCAGGTGTTGAGCTTTAATCTGTCCTTCAAATCATCTTTGTAGATTTCCACAAAAGACTTAAAGGTTATGTTCATATCGCCCTTTTTCTGGCTGAGAAATTTTATTTCCCATTCCTGAGACTCTTTCTTTGTTTTGAAACCTCTTTTGACTTTTCGGTTTCTTTCGCCGGTCCATGATGTGTAATAAAATGAACAAAACCATGTGCCGTTCTTTTTGTCTTTGTACGATGGCATTTTTATTCTCCTTTCTGCTGTTCTGCGTTCATGCCGTAAAACTGTTCTTCAAAGTACTTTCGGCTTATTCTGCCTCGAACAACTCTGTAGCCTTTTTCAGCGAGAGACTTGTTCATTTCTCTGATAAGCTTGTAGGCATATGACGATGATACACCGAGTTCTTCGATGATTTCTTCAACTGAAATCATATAACCTGTTGACATTTGGTTCACCTCCTATTATAATAATCTCAAAACGAACATTTGTTTGATTTCGCTTTTCGCTTTGATTATAGCATCCGTTGTCAGAATTGCAACGGTTTTGCACGATATATTTTGGAGTCATTTAAATCTTTCAAAAATGCTATAGGGTAGTATTTTCCAAAAAAGGGGGGGCATAAAATGCACGAAGAACTTTCAAAATATGAAAAATATTTAAAATCATTAACGCCCGAAAACGGTGTGGTTCTTGATGTTTTTGACAATGGTTTTATATTTAATCCGGATAAAAACAATATTGAAATTTCCGTGGATCCAACCGAAGAATATCATTATTTATACATTTCACACTACCACCCTGAACGATATTTTACAAAATCATATTGTATGCACATAAGAACTTTATCGAAAATTAGGGAATTGATTTCTGATGATGTGAATTATAAAAAAATTTTTAAAAACAGACAGAAAACAGACGGAACATCAAAAAGTATTTATTTAAAATTTTTACCTCTGTCAAAAGATGTTTTACGAAAGACGTTTTATAGAGAGTTTGAAAAACCTCGTATTCAGCCAACTATAAATGTATTTTTTACTTCTAAAGTAAGAATTGATTTGGCTGAAGGTTTGTTTAATTTTATATATGCTGATTTTGAAACACCTTTGAAATTTCTGCTTGATACATATGAAACTGTTTCAGATGATTCAATTTTTTCTCCTAATCCTCATACCGTTTATAATACTGTTAAGCGAAAAGATGTTTTAATTTTTGATTATCATAAAACAGTTGCTCTTTTGAAACCGTTGCTTTATGCATCGATTTATAGTGGTGTCTGTCCACCAAGGTTTGATTTTAATAAAGATTTTATTGAACAGTTAAAATGGTACGGTGAATATCTTATCAACCTTCAAAATGAATACCGTGAGAAAATCCAATTTTGCTTTGATAAGGAGTATTATCCCGAGTTGTTCTTCTGCGCAGAACCGGCAGCAAGAATGAGATTGTATGAAAGAATAAAAGGTTATCCAAGTCGGTTTGAAAGAACGGAAGAAATCAGACCTTTGTACAGTAAAGAATCGGATAAAATTAGTCTTGATTTTATAAAGCAATCTGCAGCGTATACTGGATCAGATAAAGAAAAATTTGATATTTTAAAAAATACAGATGTTTCTCTTGGTGAAGTGTTTGAAATTTTGGTACACAATTATGATTATGTGGAAAGATATAAATTCAGCAGAGTCCATGAAATTCTTGAACTTGAATTTTCAAAATTGATACTCAGCGACATTGAGATTAAAAAATGCAAAAGATGTGGTAAGTATTTCAGTGTTAAGGGTAAACATCGCACAGACTATTGCAACAGAATTTCTGATGGAGATACAAGATCCTGCCGTGAAATTGCTGCGACGGATAAATACAAAGAGAAAAATTCTGAGAACAAGGCTTTGAAGATTTACAACAAATACTACAAGCGATATCATGCTCGTCTTAAGGTTAATCAGATTAAAGAGCCTGATTTTAAAGACTGGAAGTTAAAAGCAGTAACCAAGAGATATGATTGCGAAGACGGAAAAGTTACACCCGAAGAATATGAAGCATGGAATGAAGAATATTTCCCGAATCGAACTAAAAAGTAAAAAACAAAATAAAAAAACCTCTTGTATGAATTAAGCGTTCATACAAGAGGTTTTTCCTCGTTATTATGAATATTTTGGGGAATTTTCAGCCTTATTTTCGTGAATCGTATCAAATCAGTATCGGATTTGATTTTCAAGTCTCGGAAATGGCTATAAATAAGGGATTCAAGCCCTTACTGTATTATTCCCACTCAATTGTGCCGATCGGCTTCGGGGTGAGGTCGAGGAGGACACGGTTGATGCCTTCAACTTCGTGGGTAATTCTGTCTGTAATCTTATGAAGAACAGCATAGGGGATTTCTTCGATTGTTGCGGTCATAGCATCCTTTGTGTTGACGGCGCGGATGATTGCGGGCCATCCTTCATAACGCTTGTCGTTTCTTACGCCGACACTCTTGAAATCGGGTACAGCAACAAAATACTGCCATACTTTCTCTGCAAGTCCGCAGATATCGAACTCTTCACGGAGAATTGCATCTGCTTCACGGAGTGCGTGAAGTCTGTCACGGGTGATTGCGCCAAGGCATCTTACGCCGAGACCGGGGCCGGGGAACGGCTGACGGTAAACCATTGCATGGGGGAGACCGAGAGCTTCGCCGACTACTCTTACTTCGTCCTTATAGAGAAGCTTTACGGGTTCGACAAGCTCCATTTCCATTTCGTCGGGCAGTCCGCCAACATTGTGATGGGCTTTGACGCCTTTTGATTCGATGATATCGGGATAGATTGTACCCTGAGCAAGGAAGGAAATTCCATCAAGCTTTGCAGATTCTTCGTCGAACACCTTGATGAATTCGTTGCCGATAATCTTTCTCTTTGTTTCGGGGTCTGCAACATCCTTGAGAAGGTCAAGGAATCTGTCAGTTGCATCAATATAAATGAGATTTGCATCAAGCTCTTTACCAAAAATTTCGATTACCTGTTCGCTTTCGCCTTTACGCATAAGTCCATGATTAACATGAACGCAAACAAGCTGTTTGCCGATAGCCTTAATGAGGAGGGCCGCAACAACAGATGAATCAACGCCGCCTGAAAGAGCGAGAAGAACTTTTTTATCTCCAACCTGAGCTCTGACTTCAGCAACCTGCTCTTCGATGAAAGCTTTTGCGAGTTCGGGAGTTGTGATACGGGCCATTGATTCGGGACGAACAACACTTTGCATAGTTTTTTACCTCCAATGCTTTATAATGGATTTAATTTGTTAATCAGTTGGTGAAGTTATCAAAATAACCCTGAACAAGAACAACAGGAGTACCCTTGTCGCCTGAGCCGCTGGTAAGGTCACAGAGTGAACCGATAAGATCTGTAAACTGGCGGGGAGTGGTGCCCTGAGAAGCCATGTTACCGACAAGGCTGCTGCCGTCTTTTGCTTCGATTTTCTTTGAGATGGCTTCTTTAAGAGCATCGCCGCTGAGGTCTTTGAAATCGTTGTCTGCGAGATACTTGAGCTTGAGCTCGTTGGGTGTGCCTGCAAGACCTTCTGTATATGCGGGGGAAACAACGGGGTCTGCAAGTTCCCAGATTTTTCCCTGAGGATCCTTGAATGCACCGTCGCCGTAAACCATAACTTCGATGTGTTTTCCGCTTGCTTCGCAGAGAAGTTCCTGAGTTCTCTTTACGAAAGGATAGCAGTCTCTGGGGAAGAGTTTGATTGTGTCTTCGGTTGATTTGTTTGAACCGAGAAGACCATATGCTTCGTTGTAACCATTGCCGTCAACTGAAGCAGTGAGAATATCATCCATACCGCAAACGATTTTTGCACCTGCAGCTTTGAGAAGTCTCTTTGTTCTTGCTCTTGTGTGGATGTCACAGGTAAGAACACAGTCTGTATATTCAAGAATGCTCTTTGCCTGGTTTGCAAAGATGATTTCGCATTCTGCGCCTGCATCTTTGATGATGCCTGCATAATAATCAACATAGTCAACACCGGTGAATTCGTGCTTGTTTTCGCCGAAAAGTTCACGGTATTTTTCGAGGGTGAGGACATCGCTGTAGGGATTTACACCTGCTTCATCAAGCTGGTCATATGTGAGAAGATGGTTACCTACTTCGTCGCTGGGATAGCTGAGCATAAGAACAACTTTTTTTGCGCCCATTGCAATGCCTCTCAGGCAGATTGCAAAACGGTTTCTTGAAAGAATCGGGAAAATAACGCCGATTGTTTCGCCGCCGAGTTTAGCCTTAACATCTTTTGCGATTGCCTCAACGCTTGCGTAGTTGCCTTGGCTTCTTGCTACGATGGATTCTGTTATGGCAACAACGTCCTTATCGCGGAGTTCAAAACCGTCGCATTTAGCGGCTTCGATAACGCTGTCGCAAACGATTTTTGCAAGATCGTCGCCTTCACGGATGATGGGGCAACGGATGCCTCTTGAAATTGTGCCTGTTTTTCTTTCCATTAAAAAGACCCCCTAAGAAGTTTCAAAAAACATTACAGGATATTTTACCACCATATAGATAAGAAATCAAGAGTTATATATTATATTATTGCCTTTTTGTCGAAAAAAACTTTTGTGCTATTTGCTATAATTTTCGGGATTTTTTGAAACAAAAAATCGGCTATGCGGATAACACAGCCGATTATTTTTATAATTCTGATGCCAGATAAGCTGCGCCGAGTTTGTTGGCGTCATTGCCCATCAAGGCTTTAACAACCTTAACATTTCCGAAACTAGGCATAAGCTCTTTTTGAAGTCTGTTATTGATTTCATCCGTGATGTATGATTCATTCATTATCCCGCCGCCTGCAACGATGAGAGCGGGATTGAAAATATAAATAAGACTTTTGAGTCCGGTAACGATTTCGTCAATCCATTCATCAATAACAAAGCGGATTACGGGATTTTCAAAATTCTCAAAAATCTCCCTGCCGTTCATTGTTTTGCCGAGCTTTTCGCTGACGGATTTAACAAGTGCACTTGCTGAAGCATATGCTTCATAGCATCCGCAACCGCCGCAGGTGCAGCTTTTGCCGCCCGCGTGAGTTATCATATGACCGAATTCGCCCGCCGAAAACGAATTGCCCGTAAAGAGTTTTCCGTCAAGATAAATCGCACCGCCGATACCCGTACCATAGGTGAGGCAGATAAAGCTGCTGCAACCCTTTGCGGCGCCGAAAATTGCTTCTCCGATTGCTGCGGAGTTGACATCGTTTTCAACTGCTGTGGGAATTCCTGTTTCAGCTTCAACGATTGCTTTTATTTCCGTTCCCGTGTAGCCGGGAATGCTGTCGGTTGCAAAAATTATTCTGCCGTTTATGCTGTCAACCTGACCTGCGGTTGAAATGCCGATTCTGTCAATGTTTTCAACGGTTTTGGCGATTTCAACAACACGCTCGATTATCCTTTTTCCGCCTTCGTGCGCGTTGGTTGGAATTGCGTTTTTATCTGTCAGATTAAAGTTTTCATCACAGACGGCATATTTTATTTCCGTGCCGCCGATGTCGAATGCAAGGATTCTCATTTTGACTCCTCCAGAGCCTTTACAAAGCGTTTGGTGATGTCCATAGGTCTTGTTATAGCGGTGCCGACAACTGCCGCATATGCTCCGCTTTCAAATGCTTTTACAAGCTCATCGGGTGCCCAAATTCCGCCCTCTGCAATAACAGTTGCGCCGAGTTCTTCTTTATATCTCTTCATAAGTGTGAAATCAGGCAGGGGAGTACCTTTTGTATAAGGTGTATAACCGCTCATTGTTGTGCCGATAAGGTCGAAACCGAGTTCAAGTGCAAGTTTGCCTTCTTCAAAGCAGGATGTATCTGCCATAAAGAGCTGGTCGGGATATTTTGCACGCACTTCCTTAAAAAATTCCTCAAACGAAACTCCACCGGGGCGTGTTCTGTTTGTTGCATCAACAGCTATAATATCACAACCGATTTCAACAAGTGCGTCAACCTCTTTCATAGTCGGAGTGATATAAACATCGCTGTCAGGATATACTTCCTTGATAATGCCGATAACGGGGAGGTCCACTCTTTCTCTGATAGCCAGGATATCAACAACAGTGTTTGCTCTGATACCGACCGCACCACCGAGCATTGCGGCATATGCCATTTTGCTCATTATGTAGCTGTCATATAATGGCTCTGTTGACAAGGCTTGGCAGGAAACTATGAGTCCGCCCTTGATTTGTTCGAGAATTTGTTTGTTAGTTAATTTTTCCATGTTTTGAATTATATCACAAAAAATAATGTGTTTCAATATATTAACACTTGTTTATTTTGTTTTTATGTGTTAAAATTAACCGAATCTAAAGATAATTTGGAGGAAAAACCATGGAAGAACCCAAAGCATATCTGAAACACAGAGGAAAGCTTGCTTTTCTTTTTAATCTT
>JAZRLY010000024.1:0-5093 GCA_045647065.1 Acutalibacteraceae bacterium | reverse complement strand
ACTTCTTTTTCAATCTCTGTCAGCCATATTTCAAAGTATTCCGCAACCGAAATACCGTAATAAACGCCGTTATGGTAGTTCCATTTTTCAAGCTCCTGATTCAGGAATTGCTCGGCGTTTTTCTTGTTGCCTCTGACGGGCAGACCCGTGCTGACCCATTTCTGCTTTCTTTTGCCGGTTTCATCTTTGAGATTAACAACAGCATAATACTTGCCGTCTTTGATTTGCAGATTGCCTGTTACCATTGAAACTCCTTTCTGATTGGAAAACAGTCAATCATTCCGTAATTAAAATTATACATAATATTTTACTGTTTACAAGAGTTTAAGACGCTGTTTCGAGAAAATTTATAACGCTTGTTTTCGGAATGATATATCGTTTGCCGATTCTGATAGTTTTGATTTTGCCTTCCTTGACAATGTCATAGGCGGCGTTTCTGCCGATGTGAAGCATATCCTGAAGTTCTTCAATGCTCACGACATCGGGGTAATCTCTGAAAGTATTATTCATTTGTTTCTCCTTAAGATAAATTTTGATAATATGCAAATTCCGCCGAAACAGAGTTTGCTATGGTTGTCGGTGCATTGAACAAAGCTGAAATCAGATATGCTTTTATGTTTTTGATTTTTGTTTCACTGCTTTCAATACAACCGACAATGTATTCAATGTGTTCTGCAGTAAGTTTTCTGAATCGTGAAATAACAACTTCTCTCGGAAAATCACTTCCGCCGATTCTGACAGTGGAGCTTGTCCCGGAAATAACATCTGCCATAATGAGAATTATTTCCCTGACTATTTCCGCATCTGCGTTTATGCAATCATATTCAATCTGTTCTTCGATGCTTTCTATCAACCGTTCATACTCGATAGATGGATGGAGGTAACTGATGTTATTGTAACTGTTGTTATTATAGATTCCTTCCGATATTGAGAACTTTTGATTTCCGTTTTCAGGAACTTCTGAATTCTCATTATCGGATTTCTTATGTACTGTTTTGAGAATTCTCAGAACGGATGGTAAAACAATGATTTTATTCGGTTTCCCGCAACCTTTTCTTTGCTTGAAAATAAGTCCATGATATTCAAGTTCGTTGACAAGTCTTACCGCTTTTCCGTGACTACAGCCAAGCTTTATGCAGATTTCTTGAATGGTGTAGTACACAAACAGATTACCGTTCTTATCCGTAAATCTGTCCGCATTTATCTGCGATACCCCCATCCTGTCAAGAATAAGAGAAAATAATAGTTTGGCTTCTGCAGATAATCCTGAAAAATTCGGATCGTCAATCAATGCTCTCGGCAATTTAATAAACGGGAAATTGTTGCTTGAATTATCGCTCAATTTATCACCCCGCTTTTCTTCCGAGACCGACGTTTTTTGCGTGTTCTTTTGCCTTCTTTTTCTGTTCATCCGTTCTCGGAGGGAGCAGTCTGATTGATATGCAGTTTTTCGGAACTTTGTATAATTCGCCTCCGTATTGGTCTGTATGCTCGTGAATCAAAATGCCGGCATATTTGTCATCATACTCCTTAAAACGCCTTTTAAACGGCTTTGAGTTAATGTAAACAGACCAGTAATCTTCCGCAGCATTTGAGAGAAAGATATTCTCTTTTTCATATTTGGTTAATCGTTTCATTTATGCCTCCTTTTAAGTCTTTGTTTTTATCCTCAAATCGTCTGATTTATGAGTTTCGAGCATGGTAGGGTAAATATACCCTAAGGCGGTTTACTCTTAAAAAAACTGTTGTTTGAGACTATATTTCTGAAGTTAATTTTCATGTTTGGCTCCTTTTTCGGTAGTCTTTTGTGGTGTGAATTAACTTGTAAATATTTCTTACAAAATCATTTATAAATTTCAAATACCCAGAAAAGTTGGTTATTTGTTGAACGTTTAGAAATTGTTTACATTTGATGTTGTACTATCCCGATAAGTGTCTTTAATTATCTTTTAACACCTAAAGTGGCAAGATTTTTGCCCATTTAAAAAAATTTTTTTAATTTTTTTAAATTTTTTGCTGTTTCGTTTGAATAGACTGTTTCATAAAATTACAATAAACCTAAAACCGGAAGCTTTACTTCCGCTTTGAAAAATTTTTACAACAGTAAAATAAACCTTAAAATGGAAACCTAATGTCCACTTTTTAAAAATTTTTCAAAAAAATTACTCCTCCGACGGTTTATCCATCGAAGGAGTTTAAGGTATATTATTAAATTTAATTCGACAAATTGGAATTTGTCTATCTGATTAGGATAATTTGTTCTGTGGACTTTAATCGGATACAAAACCACCTCAATCGATGCAGAAAGCTCCGATAAGAGGTGGTTCTCTGTTTTTGTGGGAGTAGTTTAATAAACTTGAATTTATTACACAATACCCATACAAATTTCAACAAGCAGGGCAACAACTACTACAAGTGCGGAGATGATGAAGCCGTGAATCATCGGGCGGATTCCTGACTTTTTGATGCTTGAGAAAGATGTGTTAAGGCCAATTGCCGCAAGTGCACTAACCATAAGGAATTTGCTTGCTGTTTTTGTTACCGAAACAATTTCGTCAGGAATTGCAAAAACACTTGCAACAACAGACATCGCAACAAAGCCGAGAATAAACCAGGGGAATATCTTTTTGATACTGAAATTTGCTTTAAGTTCATCGGGGTTTTTGCTGTTTTTCTGTGCTTCTTTCTTTTTCAGACGAAGGGAAATGAATGCAAAAGTTATAACGGTAGGAATAATCGAAAGCGTTCTTGTGAGCTTTACCATTGTTGCGAAATCGCCTGCACCTTCCGAAAACGCATAGCCCGTTGCAACAACGGATGACGTGTCGTTAACTGCTGTGCCTGCCCAGATTCCGAAGGCTTCATCGGTCATTCCGATTGCTCTGCCCATAATCGGAAAAAGAATAATCATTGCCATATCAAAAAGGAATGTTGCCGACATTGCATAGGCAACATCATCGTCATCTGCATCGATTGTGGGTGCGATAGCCGCAATGGCAGAGCCTCCGCAGATACCTGTTCCCGCTGAAATGAGATTGGAAAGCTTCCAGTTAAGACCCAACGCTTTGCCGATGAAATATCCGCCGCCGAAGCAGGTGAGCAGGGTGAACACCATAACTGTCAATGACATTTTGCCGACCTGAAGAACGGTTGTGATATTAAGCGAAAGACCGAGAAGAATAATTGCAAATTTGAGAAGCTTTTTCGATGTGAATTTTATACCGCTTGCAAAGATATCTGTTTTTGTAAGAAAACGGTTGATAATCATACCGATGAACATTGCGATAACTGCAGAGCCGATTAAATGAATCGGAAGCAGACTTTCAAGCCACATCGCAAGAGCGGCAATAACAAACGATAAAATTATTCCCGGAAAATACTTTATAATTTTCATAAACAAACCTCGTGATTTATATTCGCCACATTATAGCACCGAAAATAATAAAAATCAATAACTAAAACTCCCTCGGTGAATACCGAAGGAGTCCGACAGATTGGAATTTGTTGTCAAACGCAGCAGTCACAACAATTATCCGTTATATTCTGCCGCAAAACGGGTAAGGTCGGGACCGTCAGATCTTGTGTCATATCCTTGCCAGGCGACCACTCTGTTTTCACAGGGAATTACAAGCAGATTTTGTCCGTTCATTCCGCCTTTGTTATAAGAATCTTTTATGCCGTTGGGTGCAAATTCATAATGTCTGTCAAGAACTTTTTTCACCCATTCGGCTGATATTATTCTTTTTCCGTGGTATTCGCCGCCGTTGAGATAAACGGCACCCAGTTTTACCATATCCTCAACTCTTATATACAGACCTGTTGCGCCGATTGAGTATCCCTTCGGACAACAACTCCAGGCAACTTCTTTAAAACCGAGAGGCAGAAAGATATTTTCCCAACAGAACTGCAAAAGCGGTTTGCCCGAAACCTTGCTTACAATTCTCGACAGAATATAATATCCTGCATCTTCATAATGCCTTTCCGTATCCGGAGGACAAATCCATTTCTTCAGCATAATTTCTTTCAAATAATCCGGATCATACTCCGATGCATCAAAAACATCCGTATCAAAACCGCCCGGATAACCTGTCATATGAAGCATAAACATTTCAACCGTAGTTTCATCCCAATAAGGATCGTATCCTTCAGGGCATTCGTCTTTCAGAATCTGAGTTACGGTGTCATCGGTGCTGAGCAGTCCTCTGTCACACAATATACCTATAGCGGTAACAGTGTACATCTTTGAAACTGAGTATACATTTTGACTTGGATTATTAGGGGTTACAATTATTTTTTCGGGGTTTTCATTACCTATGATTTCGGCAACAGAAAAAACTCTGCCGTCATTATTTTTTATAAACTCTGCGAAATCTTCAAGAAACCTGCTCATAATATACCTCTCTGCGTTATCAAATCAAGTTGAAGCATTATCATCGATTAAATTGGAATTTGTCAATCAGAAAACACCGTTATTATATTTTTTCTGCACGCAAAAAATGCAGATAAATCCGATTATTAATCCAACGATCAATACTGTAACCGCAATCAATGTAATCTTTTCCGAATCTCCCAACAGACTTACTATGCCGCTGAGCAAAAGTGATATTGAGATAACAAACATAGCTTTTCCAAAAGATTTTCCGTATGCGGATTTATCGGTAATGTTTGTTTGATGATAATCATGAATCAAATTGGTTTTTCCCAGATATATTGCAACACCAAGCATACCAAAAAGTACCGCTGTCAAAAACATAATTATCGAATATGTAATCATAATATTACCTCTACAAATTCTTATTTGTCGAACTGATTATATCACATTCTTTCAGCTTATTCCACAGAAATTTTATTGAGGATAGTTTGATTGTTTTTAAATTCCGTGTTATTATTTAAGCAGGATTTTTTTGAAAGGATGTGATGAAAATGAAATTTGAAAACGCAGAAGTTTCAGTTATTAAAAGCAAACGGAAAACAGTTTCTATTCAGGTAAAACCGAATGAGGTTATCGTTCGTGCGCCGACAAGAATGAAGCAAAACGAAATTGAAAAATTCGTGGAGACAAAAAGGAACTGGATTGAAAAACATCTGCAATC
>JAZRLY010000023.1:0-4246 GCA_045647065.1 Acutalibacteraceae bacterium | reverse complement strand
ATGTTCGCAAACCATAGCGACACCTTCCTGATAAAGCTGCTGAATGGCTTTTCTTCGTTTTGTAAAATCAGGGATATACAAATGACCGTTCATCTTATGCCACAGATGACCGATTTCGTGCAATATCAGAGCACGCATATTCGTTTCGTCGCCCCAATCAAGCTCGATTATTTTCTCAACTCCAAGAAGAACGGTGTTTTTACCGTCAAGCGTAGTTGCCCATCCGGCGCCGTTGCAAAGTCCGAGATAGAGAATTATGTTTATATCGGGTTCTGTATCGAAAAGTTTTGTGAGATTGGCGTTCAGAGTATCAACAACAACCTGAAAATTCCTGCTCACAAAATCAATTTTATCTGCATTTAATGCGGCTTCAAGAACTGGCAGAACGCTTTTGTTGAAATCATATTCTTTTGCATCGTTTTCGCATTTCAAGGGTAATTCTTTTGATATTTCGCCTGCATATTTTCTCCATACAGTCATATCAAAGCCGCCTGAGAAAAGTAATTTTATTTTATTGCAAGTGTTGATGATTTTCATTTTGCAAGCTCATCCAAGCTGTAAATATATCTGAATGCAATTTTGTCGGAGGAATCGCTTTCCTGACCTTCGAGCTCTTCTTTCAAAGAGTTTTCTTTATCAATGATGAACCATATTGTTTTACATCCGTATTCTGCCGCTGTAGGCATAAAAACATCGGCAACCCATTTTGTATCGTCGGGATGGTTTTCAAAACCCATACGTGTGTCGGCAACATAGTCGCACTTATGCTCTTTGATTATTTCGAGTGCCAGCATAAGTGGCTCGCGGTAGTTTTCGTGAGAACAAAACTTTTTCCATTTCACAAATACTACATTGTAGTTTTCTTCGTAATACACTTCACAGAATTCGGATTTATACATAAGGTTATCTCCTTAAATCAATTTATATGTATTTATAAACTCATCATAATTTGTTATTCCCATTTCAAACACAGCCCTATATACATCCATACTTGTATATTTGCTGAAGCCATATTGTTCATTTTCAATTAAGGCTTGTTTGATATTTATTGCAGACTTTCTCTTTGTTTCATCGGTATCTGCTTGAGCCTTGATTCTGTTACAAAATTCAATAGTATTTGTGATAGTTTCATTATCAAAGAACCATATATCAATATTACAAAGCTCGCCTAAAACCTCTGTTTCAAACCCGTGAAACCAAGCAATTTTGCCATCAATAATATCTTGTTTTGCTTCATACCATACAGGGTGGAGAGTATTAAGTACAAAAGATGTGAGTTTATACAGTTTTTCTGTTGACATTGACTCATTTGAAACATAAATATCCAAGTCGTTCCACGCCATTAAGTCCATAGCATAACTACCAACAATGTGGGTAGTACCGTAATTTTTTAATTCATTAAGCAAACCGAAATTATAAAGCAATTTGTCTGCGTTATTTTTAAAGTTGTCCATAAACTCACCTTATTTCACCGCAAATGTAGCAACATACTGCGGATAATATTTGCCGATAATATTTCCGCCTTCTCCGTCACGGTCTTCGTATAATGCTTTGAGTGTAAATCCTGCTTTCAGCTGACCGCCGATTTGCTCATCCAATGTGTGGCTGAACTGTACGCCGTCACCGTTTGCAATCATTGCGTCAAGACGTTCTTTCGGCATTTTGAGAGGATTGAACGGCAAGGGATTAACAACTTTCAATGGGTCATCTTCTTCAAATAAATAGTCAATGCCGTTATCAAGACCTGAAAGCAATCTACCGCCCTTTTTAAGCACACGGTAGCACTCGTTCCAGACATGGTAAACATCTTCAACATAGTTGTTTGAAACGGGGTGAAAAATCAAATCAAAGCTTTCATCTTCAAAGGGAAGCGTTTTTGACATATCACCTTTGATGATTGTGATGCTGTATCCTTCTCTTTCGGACACCAATTTCTCTGCTTCAAGCTGTCTGTCGGAATAATCAAACACGGTACACTCTGCCCCGAGCTTTGAAAGCACGGGCATTTGCTGACCGCCGCCGCTTGCAAGTCCCAACACCTTTTTGCCTTTCAAATCACCAAACCATTCGTGAGGAACGGCGATGCAAGGAGTAAGAATAACCGAAAAATTATCGGCAGTAATTTTTTCGTATTCTTCGTGACTTATGGGCAAGGTGTATTCGCAACCGTCTTCCGCCCACAAATCCCAAGTTTCTGAATTTATTTTAGTGTAGTCAATCATAATCTCACCTTATAAATCAAATCTCTCTTTTATCATTTCCGCAGCAACTTCGGGTGCAAGATTAGAGTTATCAATCTTAATATAATTGGGGAATGTTATCTCACCGTCATAACTTTCAGTGCGGTATTTTTTATCGGTGTCGAGCAAATCTTTTCTTGCAAATTCAAGATTTCGCTTTGACGGTTTATTGTTAAGACGGTTTTCTGTTGAGTTCCTTTCGAGCCTTATCTCTTGTGAAGCAACCAACTCAACATAATAAACCTCTGCACCTTGCTCTTTGAACAAATCGGAAACATATTTTATGTAGTCCCAATCGCCTTGATGGTCGAATGCCCAGACATAAGTAAAAATCATTCCGTAATTATTGCTTTTTGAAAACTCTTCAAAGAAAACCTGACGCAATCTGTGCACCGTTTTGCCCTCATAGTATCCAAAAATCTCAATAACGGGTTCAATAGTCATATGGTTATGAAACAGCTTGAGGTCTGTGATTTTTGTAAGTTCCTGCCCGACCGTCATTTTACCGACAGCCAAATTTCCAAATATTATAACCAATTTCATCGTATCAAATCCTTTAATCTTTCCTTGCCAACTGCAAATCTATTGTATCGTAAACAGTAATTTCTCCGCCGTGTCGGTTAATTGCATCTTCTATCTTTGAAAAGAACTCTGTTCGTATTTTTTCTTCAATAGCGATATGGTCTGAATATGTACCAAGAAGCATTATATATTCCTTTGCAGAGAATGTGCGTGTACGGTAAAACAGCTTATATTGAATATCCGTAAAACCGTATTTCTCTGCAATCAAAGATCTGTCGTTTGCTTGTTGTTCTGTGTATTCAATAATCGTTTTAGGTTCTTTGTTGTGGTATTTATAATAATATTCTGCATAGATTCTGTCCATTTCTGCCGACAGTTCAGGCTTTCCTTTATCACGGTACGGATGGTTTGTAAATCGTGCGAAAACGCCGCCGTCTTTCAGCATATCAAAAACCTTTTTATATCCTATTTCTTCGGGTATCCAATGAAAAGCTGATGCTGAATAAATCAAATCGTACTCGCCATTCAATTCAATATCTTCAAACTTTCCTGAAACCGCTAAAAAGTTCGGATAACTTTTAAATTTCTCACGGCATATTTCGCAGAAGTTTTCACCGTAATCAATTGCGGTAAGTTCACAACCTGCTTTAAGAAAAGGTAAAGTAGCCTGACCGCCGCCAATGCCGATTTCAACAACACGGCTTGTATTATTGACAGGTTTGTAATCAAAGATAGTCTGATACAACTCATCAACATATCCGGGTCGCAGTTTTTCGTAGGTATCTGCAACTGTATCAAAAGTCCAATTTAAACTGCTCATAGTTTTCTCCTGCTCTATGTTCAGGCAAAGTATAGTTTATTTCACAATCAGCATTGTAGATAAATCCTATGACTTTCCCTTGATAATACATAGCTTTAAAACTGACGTTTCTGTTTTTTCTTGCATTCCAAGCCATATTTTCAATATCTTTTTTGTGTGGCTTTCGGTTAATATCTTTGCAGTATTCTTTCCAAACACCGTAAACTTCTTTTATCTGCGGATTGTTATATGGGTTTATCCCAATCAAATCCGTTGATGTAACAAGTTTTGAAATTGCATTATCAAAATCAGGTCTGTTTACGTTTATATGTTTGATGTATATAAAATGCCGTACCCAACCCTGATGAATACCTGTATCGCAATACCCCATAGCTTTCCAGAAATCAATTCCGCTTATCGGGTCAGGACTTAATAAAATGGTATTTGTTCCGTTCTCATCAAAAATTTTTTCGATATGATGATTCAAAATTCTGCCGTAACCTTTTCGCCTGTGCTTAGGTGAAATGTAAAAATCCTTCACCTTACCGTAAGAGTATGGAATATCAACAACATCTGTTGAAGATGTTGAAATTGAAGCCAAGCCTATGATTTCCTTGGTTGATTCCATAACGATGAAATAATCAGAATTACTAAAAGATAAATTTGAAATAATGCTGTCAAACAG
>JAZRLY010000022.1:0-36035 GCA_045647065.1 Acutalibacteraceae bacterium | reverse complement strand
TGTTGAAAATTGAATAGAAGGATGCTGCCTGACCCGATGAAGTGAGCATTGCACCAACGCCGCCTTCAAGGTCTGCAATCTTTGCGGCAACGGCATCGTTTGTGGGGTTTGCAAGACGGGTATAGAAATATCCCGAAGCTTCAAGATCGAAAAGTTTACCCATTTCAACGCTTGAATCGTATTTATAGGTTGTGCTCTGATATACGGGCACCTGTCTGGGCTCGCCGTTTTTGGGTGAATATCCGCTGAGGATACATTTTGTATTAATCTTATAGCTCATTTTTATGCCTCCAAGAATTCTTTCATAAGTCCGCAACCGACTTCAACAAAATCGCCTGTTGCTTCGGCTGTTTTCTCGTTTATTGTTTCAACGCCGTCAACTTCGCCGTTTTTATGGTAAATCATAAAGGGTACGGGGTCTGATGCGTGTGTTTTTGTGACTATGGGAGTGGGGTGGTCGGGAAGAATCATTATTTTATAGTCTTCGCCGCAATTGTTAAGATAATCAAGAACAATGGGAAGAACTCTTTCATCGATAAGCTCGATTGCTCTGATTTTGTTTTCGGGTTCGTTTCTGTGACCGCATTCATCGGGAGCTTCGATATGGATATAAACAAGGTCTTTGCCGTTTTTCCATTCATCAACAGCCGCCTGAGCCTTACCCTCGAAGTTTGTGTCTATGTAGCCTGTTGCACCCTCAACTTCGGGCACACCCATGCCTGCACAGATTGCAATACCTTTAAGCAGGTCAACCGCCGAAACAATACTGCCCTTGACACCGTAGGTTTCCTCGAAATCGGAAAGAGCAGGCTTACTGCCTTCACCCCAGAGCCAGATTGAGTTTGCAGGAGCCTTACCCTCTGCAATTCTCTTTTTGTTTACGGGATGGTCTTTGAGGAGATTATAGCTCTCTTTCATCATTGCGATGAGTTTTTCGGCATTGGGAGCAGTTGAAAGATATTCGCCCACAACTCTGCCCGAAATATCATGGGGAGGAGTCATTTTACCAAGGTCTGTTGTTCCGTTGTCCCAGATAAGGCAATGACGGTAGCTTACACCGTTGTAGTATTTGAATTCGTCATTACCGAAATGCTCCTGAACGGTTTTGATGATTTCCGCCGCATCTTCGCTTGAAATATCGCCTGCGGAATAATCTATCATTGTTTTGTCGGCATAGTTTTCTTCGTCGCTGAGGGTAACAACGTTGCAACGAAGCGCAACATCCGTATCCTTCATCTTAACGCCGATACTCACAGCCACAAGAGGCGAACGGCCTGTGTAGCAAACCTTAGGGTCATAGCCGAGAACGCTTAAGTTAGCAACGTCACTGCCGGGTTTGAGACCGTCTGCAACTGTTCTTACAAGACCGACTCTGCCCTTCTTTGCAAGAGCATCAAAATTAGGTTTTTTTGCAAGCTCCATGGGAGTTTTGCCGTCAAGCACGGGAACGGGATAATCCGCCATTCCGTCATAAAGCACTACTGCATATTTCATATATATCATCCTTCCGTAGGGTTTATGTTTGAATAATTATATATTATATCACTATCAAGTTATAAAATCTATATTTTTTATAAAAAAATTCGGGCACATACGGTTTGTATGCGCCCGATAAAATTACCAGATTTTCTTTGAAGCGATGTCTGCGAGTGCGGATGCGATGAATTCATCAACATTCATTGCGCCGATATCGCCTTCGCCTCTCTTACGCACCGAAACTGCACCGTCCTCGATTTCCTTATCGCCGACGAGGAGCATATAGGGAAGCTTTTCAAGCTGTGCTTCGCGGATTTTGTAGCCGATCTTTTCACTTCTGTCGTCAACTGAAACTCTGACGCCCATTGCTTCAAGCTTTGCGGCAACTTCCTTTGCATATGCGTGGTGACGATCTGCGATGGGAAGAAGTCTGACCTGCTCGGGTGAGAGCCAGAGAGGAAGTGCACCTGCGAATGTTTCAAGAATATAAGCAAGTGTTCTTTCGTAGCAGCCGAGGCTGGTTCTGTGGATGATATAGGGAAGCTTCTTCTGTCCGTCGGTATCAACATAGTTCATACCGAACTTCTCTGCAAGAAGCATATCAATCTGGATTGTAACAATTGTGTCCTCTTTGCCGAAAACATTCTTGAACTGAATGTCAAGCTTCGGGCCGTAGAAAGCGGCTTCGTCGATACCGATTTCGTAGTCTACGCCAAGGTTATCGAGGATCTTGCCCATTGTTTCCTGAGCGGCATTCCACTGCTCTGCGGTGCCTTCGTATTTTGCTGTGTTTTTGGGATCCCACTGTGAGAAACGGAAAGTGCACTTATCAAGCATACCGATTGTGCCGAGGAAATACTTGCAAAGGCTGAGGCAACCCTTGAATTCTTCTTCAAGCTGGTCGGGTCTGATAACAAGGTGACCCTCCGAAATTGTGAACTGACGGACACGGATAAGGCCGTGCATTTCGCCCGAATCTTCGTTACGGAAGAGGGTTGATGTTTCGCCCAGACGCATGGGAAGGTCGCGGTAGCTTCTTGCGCTGTTGAGATAAACCTGATACTGGAACGGACAGGTCATCGGGCGGAGTGCAAGGCATTCCTTCTCTTCGTCGTCGGGGTCGCCGAGGATAAACATACCGTCACGGTAATGGTCCCAGTGACCTGAAATTCTGTAAAGATCTCTCTTTGCCATAAGAGGAGTCTTTGTGAGAAGATAGCCGTTTGCCTGCTCAACATCTTCAACCCAACGCTGAAGGAGCTGAACAACTCTCGCGCCCTTGGGCATAAGAATGGGAAGGCCCTGACCGATTGATTCAACAGTTGTAAAATATCCGAGCTCTCTGCCGATCTTGTTATGGTCACGCTTCTTTGCTTCTTCAACAGCCTCAAGATATGCCTCGAGGTCCTCTTTCTTTGTGAAAGCAGTACCGTAAACGCGCTGAAGCATCTTGTTGTTGGAGTCGCCTCTCCAATATGCACCCGTGCAGGATGTAAGCTTGAAAGCCTTGACTCTGCTTGTGTCGGGAATATGGGGACCTGCGCAAAGCTCGTCGAATTCGCCCTGCTTGTAGAACGAAATTTTTTCGCCCTTGTCGGAATGCTCTTTGATAAGCTCAACCTTGAAGGTTTCGCCTCTTTCTTCCATCATCTTGATTGCATCTTCGGGGTCAAGTTCATACTTTTCGAGAACAAGACCTTCCTTGACGATTTTCTTCATCTCTGCCTCGATTTTTTCGAGAACTTCGGGAGTGAAGGGTACATCAACATCAAAATCATAGTAGAATCCGTTATCAATAGCGGGGCCGATTGCAAGCTTTGCATTCGGATAAAGTCTTTTTACTGCCTGAGCAAGAATGTGTGATGCGGTGTGGCGGAGAGCCCACTTGCCGTCTGCATCGTCAAATGTAAGAATTTCAAGCTCACAGTCCTTATCAAGAGCTGTTCTCAGGTCACAGACAACGCCATCAATCTTGCATACGCAAGCAGCCTTGTAAAGACCCATGCCGAGGCTCTTTGTGATTTCCATAGCGGTTGTGCCGTTTTCAAATTCCTTGACAACGCCGCCTTTGAGAGTAACATTAATCATATATATCTGTCCTTTCCATAAATTACAAAAAATAAAAGCTCCACCCTGCAAAAACAGGATGAAGCATAATAAACACTCCACGGTTCCACCCGTAATTCCGATAAATCGGCTCTCGAAAGCCTTAACGCGGCTGAAACGGCACACCTTGAATACAGTGGCACTCGGCAGGCGGTAACCGATTGCTGAACTCTGCCGCCCTTTCAGCCAATGAAGCGACTCTCTGATAAAAGCTCTGTTGCAAACAGCCTTCTGCCTCAACGATTTGAGATATTACAATTATATTATCACCACAAAAGTGTAAAGTCAATAGAAAAATTAATGAAAAATCGATAAAAAACTTGACAATATCCCTATAAAAGTATACTATTAATACAATGGTGTTATTTTGTGCCAAGATGAGCGTTTTTAATGCTCTGATACACCATTAGTTGATTTTTCGGTAAATTTTTCTATATCGGCTTTTTGAAAAGCCGCAAAAAATCTAAAAAAGGAGGTCCCTGCACAATTGGATAATTGGATCATAATTCTTATTGCCGCTGTTGTTGCACTCGTTGTGGGCATCGCGCTCGGATTCGTGCTCGGCGGTTTACATAGGAAAAAGGTTGCGGAAGCGGCTATCGGCTCTGCCGAACAGGAAGCTAACAAGATCGTCAGCGACGCCATCGCATCCGCAGAAGCAAAGAAAAAAGAAGCTATCCTTGAAGCCAAGGATGAAATCCACAAGCAAAGAACCGAAACCGAAAAAGAGCTTCGCGAAAGGCGCAACGAAGTTCAGAGAATGGAGCGCCGCATAACCCAGAAGGAAGAATCTCTCGATAAGAAGAGCGAAAACCTTGAAAAGAAAGACGAAATTCTCAACGAAAAAATCAAGGCTGCTGATGAACGCCTTGAAGAAATCGAAAGCATGAAGAAGAGCCAGCTCGACATTCTCGAAAGAATTTCGGGATTCTCAAAAGAGCAGGCTAAAGACTACATCCTCAGCCTTCTTGACGAAGACCTCAATCACGAAAAAGCTGTCAAGATTCAGGATTTTGAGCAGAAGACAAAGGATGAGGCTGATACTCTCGCAAGAGAAATCATCACAACCGCAATTCAGCGCTGCGCTGCAGACCATGTTGCGGAGGCAACCGTTTCCGTTGTTGCTCTTCCCAACGATGAAATGAAGGGCAGAATCATCGGCCGCGAAGGCAGAAACGTAAGAACTCTCGAAATGATTACAGGCGTTGACCTTATCATTGACGATACTCCCGAAGCTATCACGGTTTCAAGCTTCGACCCCGTCCGCAGAGAAATTGCAAGACTTACTCTTGAAAAACTCATTGCTGACGGCAGAATTCACCCCGCAAGAATCGAAGAGATGTATGACAAGGCAAAGCGTGAGGTTGAAGCAACCATCAAGCAGACCGGTGAACACGCTCTTATCGATGCGGGTGTCAATAATGTTCATCCCGAAATCGTCAAGCTTATCGGTAAGCTCAGATACCGCACAAGCTACGGTCAGAATGTTCTTAAGCACTCTCTTGAAGTTTCCTACATTGCAGGTCTTATGGCATCGGAACTTGGCACCGACGTCAGAACCGCAAAAAGAGCAGGCTTGCTTCATGATATCGGTAAGGCACTTGACCACGAAATGGAAGGTTCACACGTTGACCTCGGCGTTGAATTCGCTAAGAAATTCAAAGAAAACGAAAACATCCTTCACGCAATCAAGGCTCACCACGGCGATGTTGAAGCAAAAACCATCACCGCTATCCTTGTTCAGGCAGCCGATGCTATCTCCGCTGCAAGACCCGGCGCAAGACGCGAGGATGTTCAGAACTATATCAAGCGTCTTCAGAAGCTTGAAGAAATCGCAGAGTCCTTTGAAGGCGTTGACCGTTCATTCGCAATCCAGGCAGGCCGTGAGGTTCGTATTATGGTTAAGCCCGAGATTGTCAACGACGACAAGATGGTTCTTCTCGCAAGAGATGTTGCCAAGAAGATTGAGGAAAGCATGGAATATCCCGGTCAGATCAAGGTTAATATCATAAGAGAAAGCAGAACTGTCGATTACGCTAAATAATAAATACAAGGGACTGCTCTTTGCAGTCCCTTATTTTTCAAGGTGATTAATATGAACATTCTCGTTATCGGCGATGTTGTGTCCGCAAAAGGATGCGAATTCCTGCGTGACATTCTGCCTGCATACAAAAAGCTGAAAAAGATTGACCTTTGCATCGCAAACGGTGAAAATTCAGCTGTCGGCAACGGTATTACGCCGTTTTCTGCGCAGTATCTTTTTGACAGCGGCATTGATTTCATAACAACAGGCAATCATGTTTACCGCCGCCGCGAATTCTATGAAATGCTCGACGAACGCGACGATATCATCCGCCCCGCTAATTTCTGCAAAGGCAATCCCGGATCAGGATATTCAACCGTTGACATGGGATTTGCGAAAGTCGGCATAATCAATCTTTCGGGCAATGTTTATATGGATAACTGCGACAATCCGTTTGCCGTTGTTGAAGAGATTCTTCCGAAGCTTTCAGATTGCAGAATAACCCTCGTTGATTTTCACGCAGAGGCAACCGCCGAAAAAAGAGCAATGGGATTCTTCCTTGATGGCAGGGTTTCGGCCGTTTTCGGCACTCACACCCATGTAATGACCAACGATGCTCAGATTCTCCCCAAGGGTACAGCTTACATCACCGACCTCGGTATGACGGGGCCGAAGCAATCAGTGCTCGGAGTAAAACCCGAAATCTCCATTGAATGGCTCCGCACGGGTATGCCCGCCCGCTTTGATACCGCAGAGGGCGAATGTATGATGAACGGATGCATTTTTGAATTTGATAACAAGACGGGCAAGGCTGTCAGCGTTGAACCCGTTGTTATAGAATAGGTATAAACTTATGCAAAAACTTTTAAGCCATATGAGAGCTGCCTGTCAGCAATATGAAATGATAAAAGAAGGCGACCGCATCGCAATCGGCGTTTCGGGAGGCAAGGATTCAATTGCACTTCTTGCGGGAATGGCAAACCTGCGTCGGTTTTATCCCGAGAAATTTGAGATTGTTGCAATCACTCTCGACCCGCGTTTCGGCGGAGTTGATGCCGATTATTCCGAAATTGAAGAGCTTTGCAGAAAGCTTGATGTTGAATACATCATAAAAAGAACTCAGCTTGCAGAAGTTATCTTTGATATAAGAAAAGAGAGCAACCCGTGCAGTCTGTGTGCAAGAATGCGCAGAGGTGCTCTGCACGATGCGGCAATATCGGCAAGCTGCAACAAAATTGCGCTCGGCCATCATCTTGACGACCTTGCGGAAACCTTTATTATGAATCTTTTCAACGGCGGTACGCTTGACTGCTTTATGCCCGTCACATATCTTTCGCGCAAGGACATCTATATGATTCGTCCGATGATTTTTGCGAGAGAGAGCGACTGCGCAAGAGTGGTCAGAAAAGAAAACCTGCCGACAGTAAAAAGCAACTGCCCCGCCGACGGCACAACCGAAAGACAAGAGGTCAAGGAAATGCTCAGCGCGCTCGAAAAGAAATACGGCGATGTGCGGAGCAAAATCCTCGGCGCAATGCAGAGAAAAGAAATAAACGGATATTGATAACAAAAAACTCCGAGGTCAAAACCTCGGAGTTTTCTTGCTTTTATTAAGGATTAGTCTTCCTTCTTTGTCTTTACAACTGCTACTGCGCCTGCTGCGAGAGCAAGGAGAGCAACTGCGGGAACGATAACGCCGCTGCCTGTTGAGGGAATGCTTGATTCAACCTTAGCGGGCTTCTTTGTTGTTGCGGGCTTTGTTGTTTCGTCGCCGTCATCAATATATGTCTGGCTGGGGTCACGGGTAACGGTGGGCTCTGCTTCGTTTTCTGCTGAAACATCAGTTGTTGTGAGCATGCCGAGAATACCGTCAATGATATTTGTTGTTGTTTCGCCGTTAGCGGTTGTTGCTACAGCAGTTGTTGCGGCTGCAGTTGTTGCGGCTGCGGTTGTTGCTGCAGTAGTTGTTGTTGCAGCCTTTGTTGTTTCAGGAGCCTTTGTTGTTGTTTCTGTTGTTGTTACAAAGTTATCAACGGGGTCATCATTTGTAGTAGTTTCATCAGCAAAACCGATTACTGAGAAAGTGCATACTGCGATAGCTGCCATAATAACAGCGAGGAGCATTGAAAATGTCTTTTTCATTTTCTGTTACCATCCTTTTCATTGAATTTTTGGCCTTACGACCTTTGAGTGCATTATCAATTTTACACATTATACGCCGATTTGTCAAGCAAATATATTTACCAATTTGACCGCACGACTGCAACTTTTATTGTTGATAATATGCATTATTTATATTTAAAAGAGAAAAATAAAAACAATCTATAGTGAAAGGAGCATAAAAATGTCCTTTGATTTTTCCAAAAAGAATAACGAAAACAAAGCTCAGTGGCACTTTGGCGGCAGAAACAGTAAAGATTACGACCTGCCCGACGAAGACATCCACAACGATGTTCTGGGCAGCTACACAGGCACGGCATACGATGACCTTTATCCTGTGCAGGATGCAGATGACCTTTGATTTTTCGGTTCACATTCCGCAGAGGAGCGCATTGTGCCGATGCGCTCCTACCACTTCCGCCTTTGTCCCCTGCTCCGTTTTCACAAAAGAAAACGGAGTTTTTTATATGAATCCCGCTTTGTCGGAGACAGTGCTCCGATCATTTCCATCCGTCAATCAAAGCGGGAACTCTGCAAGTTTTGCAGTTGACGACTCTTTTGCACTTATATCAAACGAAACAACCTTTTCACCCGAAACGGTGTATAAAATATCACCGACACAGATTCCTCTCACGGCGGCATCGCCGACAACCGAATGGGTATATGTGCCGACCTGATTAAGCTCACCGTCTGAGAAATCAAACAGTACATACTCCGAACTCCGGCTTCCGTTTTCGTTGTTGATTTTCAGAACGGGAATACCGAAGATTTTCTTTTCTTTGTCAATCATAACGCTTCGGCTATCCGCCGCCGCAACAGACCTGAAACTTTCATCAAACGAATAATACGAGGCGGCTACAGGATTTTCGGGGTCACTGACATCAAAAAGAGTAACACTTATCGGCATAAACATATGCCCTTCGCTGTCTTCTTTGACAACCTCAAGTCTTGAGTCGCCGACGCCGACAAGCTGTGTTTCCGATACTTCGTACAGTTCCTCGGCGAATATTTCTTTCGAAACCATTCTTTCTACTTTGGGCGATGTCGGATTTGAGAAATCAATAACAACGTTCTTTCCGCCTTCAGCCGAAACATAACAGTTATCGCCAATAAATTTAACACCCGTTAGGTTCTCTTTGTTGAAAATATCAAGTCCAATAACAAACTTCATATCCGCATCAAGAACATACAGACGGTTGGTTTCGCCATCGCTTGTCAACGCTCTGATATATCCGTTTTCTTCATCAACGGAAATTCCGCCGGAGAGAGACCCCTGAAGTCTGTACCATCCCGAATAAACAACGGATGAACCTTCAAGATTGATTTTATGGACTTCGGTAAATGTGCTGCGGGCACCGTTTTCGTTCTCTTCTTGAGATGTGAATTCCCTTACGGCAACAATCACCGATGAGGTGCAATAGATTTTATTGTCACATCCGAGAAGAGCGAATCTGCCAACGCCCTTTGTGAAATCGGAAATATCCGTAACCGTAACAAAAAGATACGAATTTCCGGGATCATTAACCGCGATGCGGATATCCTCCGCTTTGAGATTAATCTTTGCACCATCGATACAGAATGAGGGAACGGCATTTTCACCGTCGCTGTTCCCTTCCGAGATGGATTTTGCGGTAACAAGGCTGAGCTTGTTTCCGTAAACAGCCGATGAAATGTATTCACCGTCCTGAAGATGCTCTCTTATTTTTACGGGAGCATACGGGTCTGTTATATCGTAGTAAACTGCGAGAGTCGAAACATTATCATAAGCCTTGCCCGACTCAGCAAAGGTATATTTATGTCTTTTCATTATCGCGGTGAGTCGGTTGCCTTTTAAATGAATTTCAATGCATTCGTCAAAGTTTCCGCCAACCGTGCTTTCAGAAAGAACAACCTCCGAAACCGCTTCCATCGAACCGTCTGCTGATATCTTCACAATTTTTATCCGCTCAACGGTGTCGCCTGTTCCGATATTGGTGCCGGCTGACGCGATGTAAAGATACTCTCCGTCGCTCTTGACGATATCCGCCTTGAATTCACCGTAAGCCGCAACTCCGTCAGGCTCTTTGCGGGTTATCGGGTTAATCGGTGCGCTTTCATCTGCTTCGCTGTTTTCAAGCTTTGCGCTCGCAATATATCCGCTGTAGCTCTCTATTATATGATCGGACACCGAGGGGTCGGCTTCGGTAACCGTCTGGGTGTTTTGGGGACGGGATGTCTGAATAACCGCGGCGCTTTCTTCCTTGTTTCTTGACTCGTCAAGAATTTCTCTGACCGCTTTTTCAACATCTTCAATGCTTTCAACGCCTTTGACAGGCGATGTATCTTTGAGCTTTTCGTGGAATGTGTCCGCTCTGACAACCTTTACTCCGCTTTGTGACTTCATAAGCAATGTGCCGGTGATAACAACGGCAAGCATCGCTGCAATAGCCATAGCCTTGCGAATAATGATTATATTGTTTTTGTTGGTTGTCTTTACAGTATTTTCGGTTTTATTCTTATCTGCATTTTCGAGCATTCTGACTATGCTTTCTTTCTGAAGCCGAAGAGGCACATTCACATTCTCAACCTCTGATTTCAGTTCATTCCCGAGCATATCAAGAATCTGCTTATCTTTTTTATTCATTCGGTCACCCTCCCTTCGTCAATATTCTCCGCCGAGTGCGGTTTTCAGCTTTGCGAGGCTTCGCTTCAGCTTCGAGCGCACCGTTGATGGCGGCAAGTCAAGTATCTCTGCCAACTCGTGGCTTTTATATTCACCCAACACACTGAGCACAACAATCTCTCTTTCCTCCGCTGATAATGAATTGAGCGCATTTTTTAATTCAACGGAAAGTGCGGGGTTATCCGTACCCGTCGGCTCCGTGAAACTGCTCTCTTCGTCATCAAGATAGACCAACGATTTTTTCTTCTGATTATCCGTATAGTATCGCTTGCATGACGCACAGAGAATTCTGAAAATCCAGCTTTTGAACGCTTTTTCGTTCTTAAGCGATTTTATCTGCTCGAACGCAGACAGCACCGCATCCGATACCGCATCCTGAGCAAGAATTTCACTACCCGTGACATAACACGCATAGCAATACATTTCTTTATAATAAAGCTCATACAGTTCGCCGAAAGCTTCGGCGTTTCCCTCTTTTGCACGGGCAACGAGCTGATTAATCCGAGCGCTCAAATCATACCCTCCCAACAACTCTCAATAATAAGTGTCACTTGCTTTGTGTTTTGTTGCATCGAATTTCAAAAAATTTTCAAGAATTTTAAAAAAGTACCTGTGAATACTATATATGAACAAAATTTTCATTTCAAGGTGATAAATGTGAAGAAATTATTGATTTTTTTCGTAATCGCGATTCTCTTTACCTTTGCTGCCTGCAACGGCAGGGAAACACTCGAAAACAACAACGTCAATGCACCCGTCACCGTTGAGGATGATCGCACGGTCACTTCGATTGTCACAACAGCGGCAGCACCCAAAGAAACTTCTCCGCTGACGGGCAGAAGCATATTGCCCACAGCCGTTTTTGAAGTTGCCGACCCCGATAACACCCGCAATCTCCCAACTCAAAGAATCGAACACAGCTACGGAGTCGCAAAAGATTCTCAGCCTCATATGAATTCCGTCGGAGCGCAGAATTTCTTTCAGTCTAAAAAATATAAAGCCGTCTGCTATGACAACAAATCCCAAGGAAAGGTGCTCTATCTCACATTCGACTGCGGATGGGAAAACGGGTTGACTTACAAGGTACTTGATACTCTCAAAGAAAAAAATGTGCCCGCCGCATTTTTCTGCACCCTTGACCACATCAAATCATCACCCGATCTGATTGCAAGAATGATTAACGAGGGGCACATTGTCGGCAACCATTCGGCAAAGCATCCGAATTTTGCTGAAATCGACAGACAGAGAATGGCAGATGAAATTCTTGAATGCGACAATTATCTGCGGACTGAATTCGGCTACACTTCGCCGTTTTTCAGATTCCCCGAGGGATGCTACACCGAAAGCGCGCTTGAACTGGTCGGTTCAATGGGATACACAAGCGTTTTCTGGTCCTGCGCTTATGCGGATTGGGATGTGAATGCAACAAAAGGCGGCGACCATGCATTCAGCACAGTCACCGCACGTCTCCATCCGGGAGCTATTATTCTTCTTCATTCAGTTTCTCCCGACAACGCCGAAGCTCTCGGAAGAATCATTGATTTTGCCCGCGAAAACGGATACGAATTCAGGGCGTTAAGTAATTATCCTGTTTAAAAATTATAATCGGGGTTTACCGGCTTACCTGTTTTTGCAGATTCTACGATCGCAAGGCATACCGCAACAGTCTTTGCTCCCTCACGGGCATCGGTAACGACCTTCTTATCGTTAAGAATAGCATCGGCAAAAACCTCAAATTCTCTTGCAGCATTGTGGTTATTAACCTCAACCTCGATTGTCTGCGGCTCTTTGGTAACACCTTCTTCGTCGGTGGTGAAAAGCGTCATCGTCGGAGAGGTGTTGTCGCAGATAAGCGTTCCCTTTGTGCCGTAAATGACCGTGCGCATAGTATAGTCGCGTTTGCATCCCGTTGAAACAAAAACCTTGCCCGCAACATTTTCGCCGAATTTAATAACTGCAATAGTTGCATCGTCATATGAAACCATCGGCAAAAGCTTATGGGTACCGTAGGCAAAAACCTCCTGAGGGTCACCCGCAAGCCATCTGAGAAGGTCCACAGCGTGGCAGCCGCCGCCGATAACTCCGTGGCGGTTGGGGTCTGCACGCCAATCATCGCAAAGCTTCATATAGTCGTGTGCATACTCCGACTCAACAAAATAAAGTTCGCCGATTGTTCCCGATTCAATTATTTCTTTTGCTTTTTCGAACGCGGGAGTGAATCTGCAAATCTGACCAACCATAAATTTGCTGCCCGATTCATCTGCAACCCTTACCATTTCTTCGATATCCTCTCTGGTAAGCGCGAGAGGCTTTTCGCAAAGCACGTGCTTGCCCGAGCGAAGCAAATCGCAGGACACCTTGACATGCTGCTGGTCGGGGATTGCAACCGTTACAACATCTATATCCTTATTATTGACGATATCCATATAATCGGTGAAACGCTTTTCCTCGGGTATTCCGTATCTTTCGCCCGCAAAACGAAGATTCTCTTCGTTGCTGTCGCAGATTGCGGCAATCTCCGCGCCGTAGCTCATTGCGCCTTCAACATGGCACATACCGAATTTCATTCCTATATTCGCAACAACCAATTTCTTTTCCATTAAAGTTCTCCTTGAAAAATACTGATGGATATATATTACAACAAAAACATCAAACAGTCAATAAACAATAAAAACATATACTTTTTTTCATTCCTCTTTCATAATTTTTAAAGAGGTGATACTGATGCTTTCCGAAATCAATTACGCAATCAGCTCGTTCATATGGGGTCCGCCGATGCTTGCTGTGTTTCTTGGAACGGGACTTTATCTTTCGGTAAGGTCTGGTTTTTTTCAGATTTGCGGAATAAAACATTGGGCAGGAAAAACCGTTGTCAACGCATTCCGCAGCAGAAAACGTAAGAATAGTGACGGCTCAATTTCGCAGTTTTCCGCGCTGACCTCGGCACTTGCCGCCTGTCTCGGAACGGGCAACATCATCGGAGTTGCAACAGCAATTCTCTCAGGCGGACCGGGTGCGCTTTTCTGGATGTGTGCATCCGCCGTGCTCGGAATGATGACCTGCTGCTGCGAAAACATTCTCGGAATAAAATACAGAATCCGTGATTTTTCGGGCAAACTCAAAGGCGGACCGATGCAATACATAGAAAACGGACTCGGAATGAAGGGCCTTGCTTCGGTTTATGCGGTTTTTCTGACGGGTGCATCACTCGGAATGGGCAATATGACTCAGGCAAATTCCGTTGCTCAGGGAATGAGCGGATTCGGGGTCAAACCGATTGTGACTGCGGTTGCACTATGCGTACTTGTTGCCGTCGCAATTTCGGGCGGACTTGAAAGAATATCACGGATATCTGAAAAGCTTATCCCCGTGCTTTCGGTTGCCTTTGTTGCCGCTTGCTTTATCATCATCGCAAAAAACCGTGAAAACCTCATTCCGTGTTTCAAGACCGTCATCAAGGAGGCGTTTACTCTCAGGTCGGTCAGCGGATTCGGCATCGCAAAAGCGGCAAGATACGGCATTTCGAGGGGTGTTTTTTCAAATGAAGCGGGGCTCGGGAGCAGTGCAATCATCCACTCCGCTGCAGACTGCAAACACCCCGCCGAGCAAGGTTACTGGGGCATACTGGAAGTGTTTATTGACACGGTTTTTATGTGCAGCGTAACGGGTGCGGCGATGCTTACGGGCAGAGTCGGACTCACCGGAACACCACTTGACGGAGTTCAGCTTTGCACGGCTGTTTTTGAAAGTGTTTTCGGGAAATGGGGCGGTTATTTCCTCAATTCCTGCATATGTCTTTTTGCATTTGCAACGCTGATTGCGTGGTCATACTACGGTAAATGCGGCGCCGAATATCTTTTCGGTAAAAAAAGCGGCAGAATATATAACCTTATATATATCATATCCGCTTTTGCGGGCAGTCTTATCCGCCTTGAAAGTGTGTGGAATCTGTCAGACACTCTCAACGGACTGATGGCGGTGCCGAATATTTTCGCTCTTCTTCTGCTCGGCAAAGAAGCTGTTGACGAAATAAAAAATACGGACGCGCCGAAACGCATCCGTAAGTATCATATTATTTCTCTGAAACAGAAAGCTCAATGTGATAGGTCTGTGCAAATTTAATAACCTCTATCAGGTCTGATTTAACATAGAATTTAACCTTGGGGCAAGCGTCAAAAGCAAACTGATGAATGTTCTGTGTATCTCCTCTGAAGTTGGCAACCTTAAGGCTGTCGCAGTAATAGAATGCGCCTTCTCCGATTGTTTCAAGGCTGCGGGGAAAATCTGCCTGCACAAGATTGTGGCACTCTGCAAATGCCTTCGGCTGAATCTCGGTGAGCGCCGAGCATCTGTGAAGATAAGCCTTTTTGATTGAGCTGCCGGTAAACGCATCGGTTTCGATAAGTGTTATTGTTTCGGGGAATGTTACCGCACCGATATTCTGAACTCCGCTGAATGCACCCGAGCCGATAATCGTAACCGTCATATCGTCGATTGATGCGGGTATTTTAAGCTCAAGCATTTCGTCTGAACAAGTGTATTTTGTTATTTTTGCGGTGTTATCTTCAAGAGCAACATAAGTATAGTTGCCGGAAACGATAACCTTTTCCTTGCTCGGTTTGCACGAAGCAAAAAGCACTGTAAGAGAAGCAACAATAAGAATGACTGAAATTATTTTTTTCATAGTAAAAATCCTTTCGGTATATATTTTAAAGCCCTGCAGCATCGCAGTTTTCAACATGCTCCGCCCAAGTTTCGGCGTAGTGATATTCACCGTCGCCATCCGTAATGAAGAAATAATAGTCGGTTTCTTCGGGGTAAAGAGCGGCGTTGACTGCATCCATACCGACATTCGTTATCGGACCTGCGGGCAGACCTTTGCATTTATATGTGTTGTAAAGCTCCGCAAGACAAGAAAATCTTTCTTCATCAACATACGGCTTCACATAAATCTCGAGATAAGATACGGAAACATCACACTGAAGTTTCGGAAATGACCTGCTTGAAAGTCTGTTGTGGAGAACGGAAGAAACCTTTCCCATTTCGGCAGGGTCTCCCGCTTCCTCCTGAATTATCGATGCAAGAGTCAGAATTTCATCAAGAGTGAAACCGAGTTCATCGCAGCGAAGAAGTATCTCTTCGTCAAACTTTTTTACCGAATTCTGAAGAAATCTTCTGATTGCGGATGACGCGCTTTCGTTGCGGTAAAATTCATAAGTGTCGGGGAAAATATATCCCTCAAGAAGAAACGCGCGGTCTTTGGAATTCTCTATTTCAAAAGGCATCCCTTCAAGATTGAGAGGATTATTTGCCTCTGCCATAAAATCAGACGCCGCACACACTCCGTTTTCTTCAAGCATCTGCGCAATCTGGCTAACCGATGTTCCTTCGGGAAATGTCACGCGCACAACATTTGAGATTGTTGAACCCTTTGCTTCGGATTCGGATACTCTGTTCACACCGCACGACGCAAGGCTTACCGTCATAATCAGCGACAGGATAACCGCCGTAATTCTTTTTAAAAAACTTAAGTTAATATTCATACTGCTGATTTTACCATATAAACTCAAGAAAATCAAGGGCGGTATAAAATATGAATAAAATGCAAAAATTTTAATTTTTATTGAAAATACATCTGTTTAGTGATAAAATAAATAAGTTATAAAGAATAAGGAGGTATGCTTCTTGGATAAAGAACTCTTGAACGGTATCCCCGAAGAAGAAAACACTGAAACCGAAGTTTCGGAAGAAACAGCAAAAGAAGAAATTCTGGCCGAAGATGAAAATGCCGAAGAAGTAATTACTGACGAAGCGGAGGAAACCGTTTCCGACATTGCAGATGAAATTGACGAAGATTCTCTTTGCATCATTTGCGGCGAAAACCGCAAGGGTGAAGACAGTGATTACTGTCCCGCCTGCGAAGCCGCAATGTATAAAAGCAAAGTTCCGTTTTTTGCGTGGATTTCGGGAATCGCCGTTATCTGCGTGAGCTTTTTTGCTCTTGCTATTGCTCTGCTTGCAAGCGCACCCGCACTTCAGGCCGCAAGAGGCGATGTTTATGCATCTCAGGACCGCTGGTATGCCGCATATCTTGAATATTCGCAGGTTTCATCGGTTGTTGACGAGATAAGCAGCATTATTGGTGCGGAAAGTCCGTTTGTCAGAGAAGGCAACGCCATTGCAGAAAAAACAATAATCAGCTATGCAAAAAGCCGTTCGCCTCTTGATGCCGCATATATGGCAATGATGATTTACGGCGAAAACGCCGCTGAGCATCTTCCCGGAATCAAAGAATACATCGACATATATGATGAATTCTACAACAACTACTCATTAATGGCAGAGCCGCTCGATGCTATGCTCACGGGCGCTACACAGAAAGAAACCTTTGATGCCCTCTATGCGCTTGAAGGCACAGAAGGTCTGAACGACGTATATTTTAACTATTTCCTTTTCAACGCGGCTGATTTCTATAAGCTCAGCGTTGACGAAAGACTCGCATATGTCAAGGCGGCTGACGAAAGCGCAAAGGCTCAGGGAAGAGATTTCTCATGGCTTTACTGCATTGAATCCGCCGATATTCTTGTGCAGGAAGGCAGATACGACGAAGCAATCGGATATGCCGAAATCCTTGCAAACAAAGATAAAACCAACTACAGAGCGCACAGCCTCATCCTCAGATGCATGCTCGCAAAGGGTGACACCGACGGCGCAAGCAAGCTTCTTGGCGAATTCAAGACAAACAACGAAGGCTTTGACAGCGCATATGCTCTTGAAGCAGCATATCACCGTGCTCTCGGCGATATTGAAAAGAGCAAACTTGTGATTGAAGAAGGTTTGCTTGAAAACGACTTCTCCGCAGAGCTTCACCGCCAGCTTGCACTCATTTACCTCGTTGAAGGAAAATACAGCGAAGCTTTTGAAGAAGCATTCACCGCAGACTCCAACGCATCCTACATGGCAAACTATTATATGGACAGCAGCGGATTCACTCCCCAGCTCGATAATACGGTATATCTTTGCGCCAATATCTGCAAGATGAACGGCATTACCTCGGGTGAAAACGCCACTTATATCGATCAAATCGTTGATTATTATAAAGATTTTTCGCCTTCAAATCAGGTTACTTCTGTTATCAAAGGAGAAAAAACTGCCCAGCAAGTTCTTACGGAAGGAGTGTGTGATCTCGCATGACAGCTCTTTATATTGCATCTAAAATTCTGACTTTCCCCGGGGCATATCTCAGAGGCTTCTGGGAGCATCTCACCTGCAAAATTCTCGGACTTCCCGTTGAAGTGCCCGGATATCTGAGAATCGACGAGGCATGCGGTCACGTTGAACACGGACTTGCCAAAAAAGGATTCGCATCATATCTTATGGCAACGGGTCCGGGATTCATGAATCTTGTCACCGGTTTCCCGATATTCCTTGCAGGTTATATCAATCTTTGCCTTCTCAGCGTAAGACCGTCGGATTCAGTCGGACTTTTCATCTTCTATGTACTTCTCACTTATGTCGGCATTTCGCTTCTCTGCAACCTCTTTCCGCTTGTTGAGGACGCAATGAATCTTCATGATGTCGCATTCTCGCAGAAAAAGATGAATGTAGTCGGCAGAATATTGGCATTTATCCCTTCTGTTATTACATCCGTCGGCGCACGCCTTGAAAAATACGGTATCCCCGTCATCCTCTGGATTGTTTTTATCGTTTTGTCATTCATTTAACCCCTTCAAAATTTATAGTACGGAGGAAATGCTATGAAAGAAATCAATATCAGAGAAATAAAAAAGAGCGCCGTTGAACTTATTTCTGACGGCTGGGGGCTTGTAACTGCAGGCAACGAAGAGAAGTTTAACACCATGACCGTCAGCTGGGGCGGACTCGGCGAAATCTGGGGCAAGGATGCTGTGTTCATTTTCATCCGCCCTCAGAGATACACCTATGAATTCATCGAAAATAACGATGTTTTCACGCTCAGCTTTTACGGTGAGGAATTCAGAGATGCTCTGCGCATCTGCGGCTCAAAAAGCGGCAGAGACATTAACAAAGCAGAAGTCTGCGGACTTGCGCCCGTCTTCACCGACGGCGGCGTAACCTTTGAACAGGCTGAATATACTCTCGTCTGCCGCAAAATGGCTTCGCAGTTCATTGACCCCGCAGGCTTTGAGGATGCTTCAATCGAAAACAACTATGCCAACAAGGACTATCATAAAGTCTATATCGGCGAAATTATAAAAGTTTATAAGAAATAAAAATATTTGTCACCTTTTGCCCTTTCGTTTCGTTTATCTTATGAGAGGACAAAAGGTGGTTTTTATTTAACAAAATTCGCTTGATTTCAAATCAGAGAGGGGGCGATTGCTTGCCCGTTAAAACTCAAAAAATCCATCCCGATGCCGAAAGGGCATTGGAAGAATACGGCAACAGCCTTTACCGCCTGTGTTCCGTTATGACGGGAAACAGAGAAGATGCTCAGGACGCCGTTCAGGACTGCTTTTTGCGTTACATAACAAAAGCGCCCAACTTCAACAACTCCGACCACGAAAAGGCGTGGCTTATAAGAGTTGCAACCAACATATGCCACGATATTCTTCGAAGCAGAAAGCGGGCAAGCTTCGTCAGCCTTGACGAAATCCGCAATCTCGGTACGAGCGAGGACAATGCGCAAATCCTCGGTCTGCTGGTGTCGCTCGAAGAAAAATACAGAATAGTTATGCATCTTCACTATGTTGAAGGATACAAGGCGGATGAAATTTCGTCCTTGCTCGGTATGTCATCCGCGGCAGTCAAAAAAAGACTGCAGAGAGGACGCGATGCCCTGCGTGAAATCTATGAAAAGGAGGCGAAACAATGACCGAATTCGATAAACTCAAAGATGCGGCAGAGGAAATAAAGCTTGACGATTTGCAAAAGCAGAAAATCCTCGAAGCCTGCAAAGGCAAAAAGCGAAGAAGAATAAATTATACTGCGCTTGCGGCAGCGGCGGCAATGCTTGTTATTACGGTTGCTGTTTTCTCCCCCGGTTTTCTTATGAAAGCGGGGGCGCCCGCCGGTATGATGGAAAACGAAGCTGCGGCTGAAGATATAATTATCGCTGACGGTGATTATGACCTTTTTTCGGACAGCTCAGCCCAGATAAGCAATTCGCTCAACAATGAAAACGGTGACGGTAAATATACTTACACTTCAGGCGAATGCATTCAGGTTATTTTTGACGCAGGAGAATTCAGAAATATTTACTCCGTAATTCCCCAATCATTTATAAAACTCGTTGATTATGATGATTTCATATCGTGGTCATCATCCGTAACGGCAGATAACGGTATGGCGATTGTTCAGTTTGTTGATCACTTCGGAATTTCAAAAGAAATTTTCGATGAAGCCAACCGCGACTATGCAAGATACATCAACAATTTTTACGGAGTATTTCCGCTTTACCGCACTCCCTTTGAAGAGAACGAACCCTACGAAATTTTCAACGCGGAGTTAATCTGGTCTTCCGACAGAGAAACAATCGATGAATATTATACCGCATTCACAAAACGCGAAAGCGACACGGGCTCAATGGCTGCGGAAATAATTGTCCCCGAAAACTATTATAAATAAAAAATCCGCCCTCTTAAAAGAGAGCGGAAAACAAAATTATTCAATTACTTCATATCCCTGAGCTTTGCTGTCTTCATTCTTATAAAGCTCATAAATCTGGTCAAACTTATTTCTTTCTTCGACATCATAATCGCTTTCGAAAGCAATCATTCTTGCAGTCTTATCAGTGTCGATCTTCTTTCTTCGGGTGGTTTCTTTCTGCTTTTCATTACCGATTTCAAACATTTCGGCGGTTTGATAGAAATAATAGTCTCTGATCTTCTGGCAGATACCCTTTCTGTTAAAAGTGAAAACCTGATAATGCTCACCGTTAGGATATGCTACCTTAACAACAATCTGCTTGTTCTTTTGAGTTTTGCCAAGGTCTTCAATGTTTTTTACCATCTTTTCAGAACGCTCAATCTCTGCCTGTGACATCGATTCAATAATTCTTGAATACTCTGCTTCCTGCTCTGAAACAAGTTCAGCAGTTGTTTTATCATTTTTTACCGAACACGATGCAAGCGAAAGCGCAGTCGCAAGAGCGGCAAGAATTGCAATTATCTTTTTCATAAAGGATTCCTCCCAAAATTCTTTTCTATATATATTAGTGCCACAAAATCATATAAATGTCAATGACTTTGCAGAAATTTAACATTTCCGCAAAGATAAAACCATAAAAGAAAGGTTGATTAATATGAAAAAAAGATTATTCGCGGTTACCCTTTGTATTCTTCTTATGCTTTCCTTTGCGGCGTGCGGAACATCGGGCGACAAGATGGCTGCCGCCGATATGGAAAACGGAGCCTTCATTACAGAGGGCAGTATGGAGTTCTATTCTGACAGCGCGGCAGATATCAGCGGTGATTTCAAATATACCGCAAACCAGTCCGCATCAGGCGCGGAAGCTCCCGAATCACAGAATGCAACTGAAGAAAAAATTATCAAAACCGTTGATTTGTCAATCCAGACCAAAGAATACGAAGCTTATCTTACTGCACTGACAGCAAATGTTGCAAAGCTTGGCGGATATGTTGAAAACTCCACAAATCATATGGGCAGTTACTATTCCGCAAACTCCAACAGAAGCTCAACATATGTTGTCCGTATTCCTGCCGACAAGCTCGATGAATTCCTTACAGGTGCTGAAGAAAAGGGTAAAATAATCAGAAAAACCGAAAATCAGCAAAACGTTACTCTTGAGTACGTTGACCTCGAAAGCCGCATCAATGCTTTTAAAACAGAAAGAACAACACTTACAGGACTTCTTGAGAAAGCCGCATCACTTGAAGATGTGCTTTCCATTCAGGAAAGACTTTCCGAGGTTAACTATCAGATTGAATCATATACGGCAAAAATGCGTGTGCTTGAAAACAGAATCGGTTACAGTACAATCACACTCAATATTGATGAGGTTGAACGCGTGACAGAGGAAAAGCCGGGCATCGGCACCAGAATCAAAAACACATTCCTCGACAACCTTGAAGAGCTCGGCGAATGGATAAGTGATTTTGTTGTTAACTTCATCGGCGGACTCCCGATTATCATTCCCGTTGTTGCGGTTATCGCCGTTGCAATCATTATTCTCAGAAAGATAATCAAAAAACGCAGAAATAAATAATTGAACTGTTTTTGGTCACCCTTTCCGTTTCGGGAAGGGTGATATATTTTTTGATTATTATTCTTATTTAGAAAATATAATTATATTGTTTTTGTTATCATATAAATTGGAGTATTATAGTAATGATTGGAGTGAGTTTTTTGGCAAAAACTCTCGTTTTAACCGAAAAACCTTCCGTTGCAAGGGACATTGCCCGCGTTCTCGGATGCAAAAAGAACGGCAACGGATGCATAATCGGCGACAAATATATAATCACCTGGGCGCTGGGTCATCTTGTCACTCTTGCCGACCCCGAAGCCTACGACAATAAATATAAAACATGGAGAATGGAAGACCTGCCCATGCTGCCCGAAAGAATGAAACTCGTTGTCATCGGGCAGACTTCGAAGCAATTCAAAGCCGTAAGCTCGCTTCTTTCAAGCAATGAGGTTGATAAGGTTGTCATTGCAACCGACGCCGGCCGTGAAGGTGAGCTTGTTGCACGATGGATAATTCAGAAGGCAAACTGCAGAAAGCCTATGCTCCGTCTGTGGATTTCGTCGCAGACAGACAAGGCGATCCGCGAGGGCTTCGCATCGCTCAAACCTGCATCGCAGTATGATAATCTCTACCGCAGTGCACAGTGCCGTGCAGAGGCCGACTGGCTGATAGGTCTCAATGTCAGCCGTGCACTCACCTGCAAGCATAATGCACAGCTTTCCGCAGGAAGAGTGCAGACTCCGACCCTCGCAATGATTGTCAAGCGCGAGGAAGAAATTCTCAAATTCCGTCCCAAGGATTATTTTACCGTTAAAGCGGATTTTGATGGGTTTACGGCACTTTATAAAGATAAGCACAATCAGGCAAGATTCTTTGACGCCGCCGCGGCACAGGCTGTTGCAGATGATGTCAAGGGAAAAAGAGGAACGCTTACCGAAGTCAGAAAAACCTATAAATTCAAAGCTCCTCCCGCCGCATACGACCTCACGGAGCTTCAGAGGGATGCCAATAAAAAATACGGCTATTCCGCCAAACAGACTCTCTCGCTTATGCAGAGCCTTTATGAAACCCATAAGCTTCTCACATATCCGAGAACAGATTCAAGATATATAACCAAGGATGTTGCTGCAACACTTCCCGAGCGTCTGCGTGCAATTGCAGTCGGACCTTACAAGGATTTTGCGAATGCGGTTTTGCGTGCAAAACCGATTCCGACCAAATACATCGTCAACGATGCAAAAGTCACCGACCACCACGCAATCATCCCCACAGAGCAATATGTCGACCTTAACAAGCTAACAAGGGAAGAACGCCATATTTACGACCTTGTTGTACGCCGTTTCATCGCCGTGCTCAGTGCGCCGTTTGAATATGACGAAATGCAGGTGACAATAACAATAGGAAATCACAAATTCTATACCAAGGGTCAGTCTGTCAAATCTGCAGGTTGGAAAGCGCTTTACGATTCATCGCTCACAGATGATGACGACGACGGCGACGATATCGCGTCACAGCAGCTTCCCGCACTTTCTCAGGGTTCGCCCGTATTCCCACGGGGTGTTCGTCTTTGTGCAGGAAAAACCGCACCGCCGTCAAGATATACCGAAGCGACTCTGCTTTCCGCAATGGAAAATCCGACGGGTCAGGTTGACGACGGTTCTCTCAAAGATGCGCTAAAAACAGCAGGCGGTCTCGGCACTCCCGCAACAAGAGCGGATATTATCGAAAAACTCTTCGATTCATTCTGCGTTGAACGCAGAGGCAAGGAAATATTCCCGACCTCAAAGGGCAAACAGCTTATTGACATCGTTCCGCCCGACCTTAAGTCTGCAGAACTTACCGCAAAATGGGAACAGCGTCTTTCACTTATCGCAAAAGGCAGTGCGGACAGTAAAAAGTTCATCTCCGAAATGCGTGACTATGCCCGCTCGCTTGTCAGCTCCGTAAAATCAAGCGATTCAAAATATAAACATGACAATATGACCCGTGAACCTTGCCCCGCATGCGGCAAATATCTGCTTGAAGTCAACGGCAAAAAGGACAAAATGCTTGTTTGTCAGGACAGAGAATGCGGCTACCGCAAGAGCATTACTGTCATCACAAATGCACGCTGCCCCGAATGCCACAAGAAGCTTGAAATGAGGGGTGAAGGCGACAAAAAAGCATTCTTCTGCGTATGCGGATACAGAGAAAAACTCTCCGACTTTGAAAAAAGAAAAGAAAGTGCAGGCGCAGGCAAGCGTGATGTTGCTCACTATATGCAGCAGCAGGCAAAGCAGAAAACTTCAAGCAACCCTCTTGCAGACCAGCTTGCAAAATGGATGGAGGAAAACAAATGAGGCGTTTTCTTTCGATAATTCTAGCGATAGCAATGCTGTTATCTCTTGCCTCCTGTTCGGGTGGCGGCGATAACGGTACTATCTACTATTCACTGAAAAAGAGTCCTTCCACACTTGACCCACAGTACGCGGGCGACACAGAGGCGCATATCATTATCAACAACACCTTTGAGGGTCTTGTACGCCGTTCAGCAGACGGAACCATCATCCCCGGAATCGCTCAGTCGTGGACTGTTTCCCCCGACTCACTCACATACACATTTACCCTTAAACCCGACACCGAATGGTACTGCCCGATTTCAATCAAAAGCGAATTCGGTGAGGATTTCTATAAGAAGTTTTCCAGCGAAAAGCTGACAGCAAATGATTTTGTGTTCGCCATGCAGCGTGCTGTTTCAACCGCAACAAATTCACCGAGCGCACACAGGCTGTTTATCATCGAAAATGCGACGGAAATTCACTCGGGTAACGCGGATGTTTCAGCTCTTGGTGTAGCCGCACCGGATAACACTACTCTTGTCATAAAGCTCACCGAGCCGTGTGCGGATTTCCTTGAAAGGCTGACAGAAAGCGTGTTTATGCCGTGCAACGAAGAATTCTTCACCGCAACCGGCGGCAGATACGGATTAAGCAGCCGTCATATGCTTTGCAACGGTCCGTTTTATGTCAGCTCGTGGGATTCGGAATCCACCCTTACAATAAGACGCAATAATTATTACGCGGGTGAACAGACTGTTATGCCCTCTCTTGTCAATTTTGATTTTGACTACAGCACAGAAACCATTGGAAACGAAATATCCATCGGTAATGTCAGCGGCGCTTTTATGCCGCCCGATTCACTGATTCCCGATAATTCCGTGATTGCAAAAAGCAGCCCGAATTCCGTGTTCGGTTTCTTTTTCAACTGCTCGGATTCTTATCTGAGCAATGCGAATCTCCGAATCGCCCTGAGCAGCTCTATTGACCGCAATCTTTTTGCGCAGGCTCCCGAAAACTCGGAATTGACAGACGGTTTTGTCCCGAAAAGTTGCTCAACAGGCAGTCTTAACTACCGCGATGCAGTCGGCGGTCAGACCCCGAAAATCAATTATGATACAGCGATAGCAAATGAATTTTGGAAAACAGGACTTTCGGAAATTGGCAAGGATAAAATTCAGCTGACCGTTCTCTGCCCAGAATGGCTTGATTCCGCAGTGCGCAATCAGCTTCAGATATGGCAGAAAACAATGGGCATCAGCCTCGGCATAACCATTGAAAACAAAACTCCGTCGGAAATCCGTTCGGCGGTCAGCAGCGGCAACTATCAGATTGCTCTGACGGGTACAGAATCGGCTTACAGCAGCGCGGTTGATTTTCTTGCATCTTTCAAAAGCGGCGGAATTTTCCGTTTCCGCGGAGATGATTATTCGGTTATAATCGACAGACTTATGACCGTTGAAAGCGATGACGAGCTTCTCGGCGGATGCTTTACCGCTGAAAGCTACATTCTTCAGCAAGCGATTTGTTATCCTCTTTATTCCCGTTCAAGTTGTTTTGTTACCTCGGAGGATGTTGAAGGAATTGCTGTTTTTGATTCGGAAAGCAGCATCAGTTTTATCGGAACAAAGAGGTTTGACTGATGAAAAAAAGACCTTTTCTGATTATAATTTCGTGGGCATCTGTTGCCGTCTGTATGGGGATAATATTTTATCTTTCAGCTCAGAACGGCACGGAATCAGGTGACACAAGCAGTTGGCTTCTGCTTCTTCTTAAACTCCCGATAAGCGAGTCTGTGCTTCGCACGGCGGCTCATTTTCTCGAATTCACAGGTCTTGCCGTTCTGGTTTTTAATGCTCTTTATCAGACCTGCTCAAAAACAAAGCCTTTTCTTTCCTTTGCAATTGCATCGGCATATGCTGCAACAGATGAATTTCATCAGCTTTTTGTTGAAGAGCGTGCCTGCAGCTTTTTTGATTGGTTTATTGACTCACTCGGTGCGGCTTCAGGCATCGCTGTGCTTTGTTTGATTATTTATATTTTCTCTAATTTCAAAAGGAGGAGATTGCATTGACAGATAGCGAAAAAATTATGATTGCAGGCTGTGCCGCAGGTGCAGCGGCAGCTGCGGTGCCGACAATTTACGGCTTTGCAAAAGCTTCTGCGGCGGCAAAACCGATTGCGGAATCGGATTTTCTGCACACGGAAAACGCCGCCTTCGTCAATGAAAACGGCATTATCACTCCCCTGCGCGGAGTAAATCTTAACGATAACATTTTTTATTTCAACAAAGCGGATATCGAATCTCCTAAGGGCTACGATGTTTTTTATACACTTGAAAAGAGATTTGGCAGCTATGGTGCGAGACAGCTTTGTCAGAAGTATTATGAAAACTTCATTTCTCCGTCGGATATAAAACTCATCAAAAAACTCGGCGCAAACTGTGTAAGAATTCCCCTTCGATTCAAGTATCTTTGCAGAAAAGACAACTGCAAGGATGACATCGATTTTGATAAGCTTGACATTCTTGTTGAAAAATGCAGAAAAGCCGGGCTTTATGTCATCTTTGAGCTTCATTCCGCACCAGGATTCCAGAATACGGATTCAGCTTGCGGAAATGGTGACGAAAGCATTCTTTTCAATTCGGGCAAAGAAGGCTTCGAAGCAAGAAATGCCGTTATCCGATTCTGGACTCAGGTTGCGTTGCACTATAAGAGCGAAGCAACCGTTGCGGCATATGACCTTCTTAACAGACCTCTTGTTCGTATGGCTGACTGGGAAAGCAAGGTTGACACTCTCAACAAGTTTTACAGACGAATCTGCAAAGCGATAAGAACGGTCGATGAAAAGCACATCATTATCACCGAAGCAGCGGGCACACCTGACACCCTGCCCGAGAGCAACGACATTCCGAATGTTGCCTACGGATTTTATTCTCATTTCCGCACAAACTTTGAAACTGCCGCGCTCTTAAGGCACTTGAAAAGCTATAAAAGCAACGGTATACCTTGCATTATCTGCAAAATAAGAGCAGAAGAAAATCTTGCTGAATCGCTTACCGCACTCAACGACAGCGGAATTTCGTGGCTTATCGGCGATTATAAGGGTTCGGGACTCAAATCCGCATATATTTTCGGCGGAAGCGTACCCGATGCCGACCTCGCGCTTGACAGCTACGAAGAAATAGGAAACAAGTGGTCAAAACCGCTCGCAACCAAGAATTTCACCGAGAATAAAGAAATGACCGCCATACTCAAGGATGCTTTCAAATACGGCAATGTCCTTGTTCTCCCTGAAGGCAAAACAAAAAAGAACAAACCTCAGATAAAAATCAAGGTCGGCTCAAAATTGATTGTCGGTAAAGCATAAAAACCGCCCATAAGGGCGGTTTTTATTTAACTCCGTATTTGTCTGCATAATCAAGAACAATATTTCAATAATCCATGAGTTGAGATTTTATAAAAAATTTTCACCTGAAATAAAATGATTAAACCCCCTCGGAAATTCCGAGGGGGTTCTTTAAGCGTTTAATAAAGTCAGAGCTTATGCCTGCTCCTGCTTCTTTGCAAAGCATTCGCTGCAGTAAACGGGTCTGTCCTCACGGGGCTTAAAGGGAACCTTTGCAACTCCACCGCAGGAATCACATGTTGCCTCAAACCATTCACGCTCGCCACGGGCAGCATTCTTGCGTGCGTCACGGCATGTCTTGCAGCGCTGGGGCTCATTTACAAAGCCTTTTTCAGCATAGAATTCCTGTTCACCTGCTGTGAAGATGAATTCTTCGCCGCATTCCTTACAGATGAGAGTCTTGTCTTCGTACATTGTTGTTAACCTCGCTTGAAAAAAATATTTTTTGACGCCCTTGGACGGAATCGCACCGCCACCTTTGAATATCAACGCTCTGCTTTAAGCTACGGGGGCATATCCATACTCCTTGCGGAGTATTATTTGTTAAGTCTTTTACGCATCTTGCTTCGGATTCGCTGAAGCGCATTATCAACAGCCTTTTCGCTGCAAGAAAATTCCTGCGCAATCTGCGCATAGCTTTTCCCTTGAAAACGCGACTCAAGAACTTTCTTTTCAAAGCCGGAAAGCTCATTGTTAAGAAAATCAGCAATATGCTCCGTTTCAAACTTATCGGAAATAATGTCGGCAGGGTCATTACCTGCAGCGGCTTTTTCGGAATCTGTCTCAAGCGGCACCGCCTTGGAAAGCGCGGCGTTTCTGCTGTTGAGATTGAATCTGACTGCCGAAATAATTCTGTTGTTGATGCAGGTTTCGGCAAAAGCTTTGAACGGCACTCCCTTTGACGGATCAAACTTCTTGACAGCATCAAGAAAGCCGAGCATACCTTCCTGGGTTAAATCCTCGTTTGAAATTCTTGCGGTTGCGAAATCTGACGCCTTTGCTCTTGCAATCGGCGTAACCGCAGAAATGAGAAGCGCCATAGCTTCGTCATCACCGTTTGCGGCAAAAACAGCCAATTCTTCATCAGACAATTTTTTTTGCTGATTCAAGTGCATCAAGACTCCTCGCAAAACCCTATTAATAATTATAATAAGCCAATTTTTGAAATTTGTCAACAACTTTTTTGCCCGATTACAAATTTAAATTGGTGAATTGTCACTAAAACAAACAAATAACAGAAATTTTGTGTTTTTTTACTATTATTCTTAATTGAAAATTTTGATATTTTTTCAAATAATCCTTTCCGAAGGCAAGATTTTATATGTTATAAATCCGAAGATGAATAAAAAAATATTTTTCGGGAGATGATAAAATGAGCTCTAAAACAAGAAAATTGTGGAAACTTACAGCGCTTTTAGCGATTGATCTGGTTTTTCTTTTCCTTATTTCTTCGGTCTGTGCAAGAGCAGAAAGGCTCGGAAGCAGCGGTGAAAGAGTTGCTGCAATCCAGCACGAACTTCGCAAATTGAATCTTTATCACGGAAAAGAAAACGGAATTTTTGATTTTGAAACTAAAAAGGGAATTTCTGAATTCCGAAAGCTCAACGGTCTGAAACATTCAGGTGAAACAAACCACGAAACACTGCGTGCATTAGGTCTTGACGCACGCTCGTCAGAATGCTTTTCATCCGACACCGAGCTTTTGGCGCGCTGCATCACTCTCCGCGGATGCAGAACTTACCCCGAAATGCTGGCAGAGGCAGACAGAATAATCGAAAATACGCGTTCTGCCCTGACCATCGGAAAATACATTTCCGTTAACTTCCCCTCGTTTCTGTCGGAGGATGTGACACCTTCCCCCGAAGCATATTCTGCCGCCATTCAGGCAATAAGAAAATCCGCTCTGAAATGAGCGGATTTTTCAATTTGTTTATTTGCAAAGCTCTTTTGCAAGTGCTTCAATCTGAGCGATATTCTCATCATTCACAGCCGATTTGATATGAACACCTGCTTCGGTATAGGTGAGGTTCTTACTGTTTTCGAGCATTCTTCTCATAAATTTCTCTGCCATAAGTCCCCAGGTTCCGTTTTCAATAAATCCTACGGTTTTGTTCTGGAAGTTTCTTTCGGTCAGATGGCTGATGAAATCCCTCATGAACGGGAACATCTCACCGTTATAAGTGGTTGTTGCAAGAACAATTTTTCCATAGCGGAATGCATCCTCAACCGCCTCTGCCATATCACAGCGAGCAAGGTCGTTGACAACAACCTTGGGGCATCCGTTTTCTTCAAGCTTCTTTGCAAGCAGTTCAACGGCTTTGCGTGTGTTGCCGTAAACGGTTGTGTATGCAATCACAACGCCTTCACTCTCTGTGCCGTAGGACGACCAGGTGTTATAAAGGTCGAGATAATATCCGAGGTTTTCGGTAAGAACAGGACCGTGAAGAGGACAGATAATATTGATATCAAGTGCGGCGGCTTTTTTGAGAAGAGCCTGAACCTGAACGCCGTATTTGCCGACGATACCGAAATAATAGCGTCTTGCTTCGCACGCCCAATCCTCGTCTGCATCAAGAGCACCGAACTTGCCAAAACCGTCAGCAGAGAAAAGCACCTTGTCCTTGCTGTCATAAGTAACAATTACCTCAGGCCAATGCACCATCGGTGCGGTAACAAAGGTAAGCTCGTGGCTGCCAAGCGAAAGAGTGTCCCCTTCGCCGACAACAACCTGTCTGTCCGCATAGTCACTGCCGTAGAACTGAAGCATCATTCCGAATGCCTTTTTGGATGCAACGATTTTTGCATCGGGATAATTTTCTGCAAAAAGATTGATATTTGCGGAATGGTCGGGCTCCATATGCTGAATGATAAGATAATCAGGTTTGCGCTCACCGAGCACAGCCTTTATATTTGCAAGCCATTCGTTGCCGAATCGGGCGTCAACAGTATCAAAAACAGCAATTTTTTCGTCCTCGATGATATAGGAGTTGTATGCCATTCCGTTTTCAACAACATACTGACCTTCAAAAAGGTCAACTTCTCTGTCGTTTACACCGATATATTTAATGTCGTTTGTGATATACATTCTGTACTGCTCCTTTTGGTTTTTCGTTCAATTATAACATCTTTTCTCTGAAAAATAAAGATGTAATTTCTCACTCTTTGTATATTATTTCTTCATATGAATTGCCCAATGCATTCAAAAGTTCCGGCACACGTTTTCTTATATTTATTCCGGTTATTATAACTTTTCGTTTACCGCTTATTTCTTTCAGTAACTCTCCGACGAATTCTTGCAGAGAAACCAGACCGGCAAGAAAATCAATATCCTCCACACAGAAAAAATCGCAGTTGATTTTCTTGTCAAATTCTTCCTGCGAAACAGGTTCGTCAGTTATGTGACGGCAAATATAATTTGTCACGAATAAATGATTGACATAGTTTACTGTTCTGCCACTCTCTTTTTTCAGCTTTCTTATAGCACTTGTCTTTCCGCACCCGCTTTTGCCATCAAGAATGATTATTCTGCTCTGTGTTTCAAGCATATGTTTGCAAAGTTCGTCGGCTGTAAACTCTTTTTGGGCGGTCAAATCAAGCCAACCAATTTTATCCATAAAAATTCCTTTCGAAGTGATTTTTATATAGTCCGTGATTTTCCGTCGCCTTATCTGAACCAGTCAAGATTAACATTATCAGCAACAAGTTTTCCTCCCTCTTTGTTGGGATGAATATAATCTTTTCCGAGATATTCTTTTTTACTGCAATGCGGCTTATCGGGATTAACAACAAGCGATGCCTGGTCATAAACAGCATGAAATCTATCAGCATTTTCGCTGAGCATATCGTTATATTCTTTAACCATTACTTCCTTTTCGTGTCTCGAATCAATCGCCTCACCGAAATTAAGAACATTGAAAACAACAAACTTTTTACCGTGCTTTTCAAGTAAATCCGAAAGACCCGCCACTGCGTCAAAATGCTCTTTTGCAGTCGGCTTTTCGCTTTTGGGAGCTGCAATAGTGCCATACTGAAGAAAATCGTTTGTGCCGAGCGCGTAAATCACATATTCAGTATCCTCGTAGTTAAGGATATCTCTCTGCACACGGTTAAGACCGCTGATGCCGAACAAACCCTTGCAGAAAAATCTTCTGTTGAAATCGCGGAGAGTTCTGTTGCCCATTATGGACTTGTTTATAACCGAATATCTTCCGGGAAATTCCTTGCGGACACGCTCTGCAAAAGCGTTTGTCCAATACCCTTGCTGACTGATTGAATCGCCGAAAACGGTTATCGCGCCAGCACCCGTATCATTAAGTAATTCCACCGATTGAAAAAGAGGAATCGGTTTGTGGAAATACATCTTCAGCACTTTTGATGCAACTTCCCTGACCTTATCTCTTTTTCTTCGTTGATTTATGACGAATTTTTCTTTTGTGACATCGCCTTTGACTGTAATAAGCTCAACGCTGTCAATCAGATTTCCGCTTCTTAGTGCACCTTTCTCAACATAGATGCTGATGCAGAAATATTCGCCCGTTTCAATGCTGAAATCAATCGGATCGGTTGTTATAGCCCTACCCTTTTCTATGCAAAAAGTGTTTTGAGCGTTGAACGAAACAGTTTCACATTCATTGGTAAAACATCCGCTTTCGTCGCATTTTGCAACCGTTACCGAGCCGATATAAACATCGTTTTTGGCACATTCATTGGATAACTCCAGGCGTATCTTTCTGCCTGAAATCGGCGAACATATAACCATTCTGTATGTTTTGGGACACGACGGATAATAGAAAAAAGACAAGGCTGCATGTGCCTGACCCCACGCCTGAACCCATTTTTCGTTCATATCAAACCCTCCGATTGCAGTGAAAATCATTATTTATTGAGCGCTGAACATCAGAATTATTGCTTTTTCGCCTTCGGGAAGATTGAGATTTATTCCGTCATTCATAATCTCTTCTCCCGACAAAGTATAAACAGTTTCGGGATTGTCAATATCGTAAACATTGTAGGTTTTTGATGCCACAAGACCGTTAAGCTTGACGGTATATTCATCATCGGTTACATTTGCACGCTTATAAATTAAAGCTGTTCCCGAAAGAGCATCCTCGGAAGAGAACTGCATTGCGAGCATTCTGTCATTATCGAAGCTGCCAAAATCAAGGGGATAATAATTGCCCGCCATCAATTCTCTTTGCTCCTTATGGAAACTGAAATCAGGATTCTGATGTGAGAAAAAGTCCATGAGCATAAGAGGCATCACAGCCGATCTTGCAGAATACTCATTCTGCATATACAGAGCCGAGCCTGTAATCGGAAGCCAGAAAGAAATTCCGTAAGTGTGCGACTGGGTGGCATCAAACAGGTCGGGATGATAGCTGCAGTTATAGTCGCTTCTCCAGAACGGAATGCTGCGGTAAGTCATTTCAAGGTCGAGCCTTTTTCCGCCCGAAGCGCAATTATCAATAACAAGTCCGTCAATGTTATCTTTAAGATAATCAAGGAATCTGTAAAGATTTGATACATAGTGGTTTTCGCAGATGCCCGTTCTTCCGCCATAGTATTCCCTGTCGGCTTTCTTCCAATACTGATAAGGGCTGAAGTTGAAATCCTGACGGTAAACGGTAACTCCGTTTTCCTTGAGCGAATTCAGCAGATATTCGCTGTAATATCTGAATGCATCCTCGTCCGCGAGATTCCACATTATATTGTCTTCGCCGTCAACAGTAATCAACCATTCTTCGTTCTGCGAACCGACATTATGGAACTGCGTGCCGGGATAAACTCTTTCGGGTTCATACCAGAGAACGTGACCGAGACCCTTTTTTGCGGCATATCCCGAAAGCTCGGAAATTCCGTTATCATATCTCGATTTGTCAACCGTCCAGTTGCCGACTCCGTCGTACCAGCCTTCGATACATTCATACCAGCCTGCATCCATCCAGAACGCATCTGTCTGATTATAAACAGACTCGTCAATGCCATCGAGAATTTCAATTATCTCATCCGAGGTTCTTGTTGACATGGGACCCGCGACTTCCATTACGGTGTATGAATTCTGCGTAATATTTTCGGAATATACGCAATCATTAATCCATTTTCTGAAAAGATTGAAGCCCTTCAAAGGATTGCCGTTTTCATAAAAGCTCAGCGAAACAAGAGGCGAACGGACTGTTTCCCCTGGGAGAAGATATGCCTCGAATTTTTCCTGTTTAACGGATATGTTTGTTTTGCCCTTCGCTTCAGACATTTCAGATGCCCACTGACCTGTCCAGCCGATACCGAGAATCATACCGTAATTTTCACCGTAGATGTTAAAGTAAGGCAGATATGCTTCGGTAGGTTTGCCGTCTGTACCGCTGAATTTTCTTTTGAAAGATGTCAGATTCTTCTCAACAAGCGAGAAATCGCTTGCAGCGGTGTTACTGCCCATTGAATAATAAAGCTTTGCGTCTCCTGTTTCAAAAGAAGAATCAAGAGCATAAAAATCGCTGATAACTCCCGAATTTTCCGAACCTGTGTTTTTAATGTATACGGTCCACTGGCAGGTCGCGTTCTTTTCGAAAGCCGTCGATTCTACCGTAACCTCAAGGCCGTTAGTGCGATTTTTCAGGACGGTATATTCAGTCTTTCCGCCCGCATAAACCGCGCCGAATTCGGGCGATTCCGTTAACTGTTTATCCCAATCGGCAGGGTTAAACTCCTGACCGTCAACCTTGAATGTGAAGGGATATCCATCGTTTTCGCCAAAAAATGCATTGTCAAACCAATCACCGCAAAGCTTCTGATCGTTTTCGTCAAGAACCATTTCTTCAGCGCTGACGGTATCAAACTTTATGTTCTTTTTATAATCAAGTGATTTTATATTATCCATATTTATAAAACAAATTCCACCGCACGAAGCTACAAAAAATATAACAGCGAGAATAACATTCAGTATTTTGTGTTTGTTCTTTGCTTTTATGATGTATGCCGCAAAAAGAAGAACTCCCGACAATACAAAAGTTACGGTAAACGCCGCAATAACTACCTCGTGATTCCGATAACATTCCCCGTTTATTTCGGCATTAATTTTTGCGTTTATGCCCCAGATTATGCCTTGAAACAAAGCATTACCTGCCAAAAATGCAATTAGATTTTTTATTGCTCCCGCATTTTTGAACAAGGATTTCACAAACAAAGTCATAAACCATCCGAGCGCTGAACCCGAAATGACGGTATACAGATGAACATCTGTACCGCTGTTCGTTCCGTAAAATATGTACCAAAGAGAATACGCGGCATAGACGATTAGCCCGATGAATACAATTGTAAGGCTGAAATCAACTATGTTATTGTTTTTTAATTTTTTCATCATTCCTCATCTCCAGAAAATTATAATTAAAATTCAATTTTTGTTTCCGATGCGTTTAGCCGACCATTCGAACAACCTTGCCGACATTTCATCAAAATCAACCGTACCGCCATTTTTTAAATTCAAAAATGTTTCAATAACAGCACGCTCTTCTTCAGAAACGATTCCGAGCAAATCTTTCTGACGGCTGATATAGTTTCCTGTTTGCTTAAAGCTGATTGCCTGCACAACAAAAGATGCGGATTTATATAATCCCTTCAGAATTTCTTCACTTTTTTCGTGCAGCATATTATGCACGCAGCCGTGATATATGTTGCACACACCTGTTTTGATTGCCCTTTCAACGGCATCGCCGTTAATCAAAACCAGCAACTCATTCAGGCTCCCTTTCAAAGGCTTGGTATCATAATAAAACTGAAAAAGGTCTGACGGTTCCCAATTCAGAATCTCACTTTTACCCGACAGAAAACCGCAAATCAAATCTCTGTGCGGTAAAGTATCCAGCATCGCATTGTAAATTCCGATATCCGGAATAGTCAGGTCATCAAGTATGACAACGATGTCAATGTCGCTCGTTTCTGTTGCTTCGCCGCGGGCGTGACTTCCCTGCAAGCCGACAAACCATATTCGTTCACCGAAGTTTTCATCGAGCTTTTTCAAGAACTCGTTCATCAGGGCAGAAATATCTGTCACTTCAATCACCTCTTTAATCGGATTTTACAGAAATAATTATAACACACATCAATCTTATAAATCAATGCTTTCAGCCTTGTTCTCTTTAAAAGTAACATGCTTTCGGTAACTTTGAAAAACAAGCGTCGGCATAACAGCCAATACAAGCAATGTCGTCGATGAGGGGTATGACGCTTTCATAAAACCATTTACACATATTGCCTGAACATCAGCCGTTTGTATCAACCATGTCCACACAATAAAAGCAACTGTAAAAGTTATTCCGAAAATAAATATTTTTTCTTTTCGATTTCATATTTCCAACCCTTTCTGAATTTATAACTGAAACATAACAGAAAGCAACAGAAATATAAAGGGATTGGGGACAACAATTATGATGCTTTTTTCCGGTGCCTCGAACAGGGACTCTAACCTGTAACAGCCCCGACGGGTTGTTAAAGTTACTGTGTTACAGATTTGATTCTTTTTCAAGGTAAACAAAAAGAACCATCCAAATGGATGGTTCTTTTTGTTGGCGCCTCAAACAGGACTCGAACCTGTGACACCGCGGTTAACAGCCGCGTGCTCTACCGACTGAGCTATTAAGGCAAAATTAAAAAAGTGTCGGCGTCGACCTATCTTCCCGGGCCGCTTCCAGCCAAGTATTTTCGGCA
>JAZRLY010000021.1:0-53315 GCA_045647065.1 Acutalibacteraceae bacterium | reverse complement strand
AGCTTATCCATCATCTTGATCTGCTCAATAAGGATAACCCATACAGGCTTTCTGCCCGGCTGTGTGCCGAAAATGTACGGAAGCTCAAGAACAGCAACATCGAAGTTTTCGTCAGCAAATGAGAAAGCAACCTCTTCCTGATCGATACGGCTTCTGATGTACGGATGCTTTTCGGTAGCCTTAAGCTCAGGGTAATTCTTGTGAAGGAATGAGAAGTATGAGCCGAGGATAACAGCACTCTTCATACCGATTTCCTTACAGAGAGGAAGAATTCTCTCAAGAGGAGCAATGTTGTACTTGTAATATGCATCATAAACGGGTGCAGGGAATTCAACTCTTTCGTCGATACCTGCTGCGAAAACAAAGCAATCGCAACCTGCCATAATTGCCTTGATTTCTTCGTCTGACTTTTCATAGATGTTGCAAAGTTCTATTTCCATTTCCTTGGGGATAGGAGCACCTTCGGGGAGAGGGGGAAGAGCAACGCTCTTTACCTGATGGCCTCTTTCAATAAAGATTCTTGCAGCTTCGCAGCCGAGGAGACCTGTTCCGCCGATCATAAAGACTTTCATTTGTTATTCCTCCTTGAATAATTTTACTACTATAATATATATTATAATCTTTGAATAGTCAAGTGCGAATGAAAATAATCTTTATTAAAAATTAACCGTATTGTCATAATTTTGTAATTGTACGGCAAACGATATTATGATATACTTGAAAAGGAAAAATTTTCTGTGGGGGGAAATTTATGAAAAACATCAAATTCAAAAAGCGCAGAAGAATACCGAAAGCATTGATTATCGTGCTGTCAGTTGTCATAACAGCGCTTGTTGTTGCGGCGATTTTTGTCGGAATAAAGCTTGCATCGGACGACAAAAAAGAGGAAATTCCGTCAAGCTACACTTTCTCAACCGAGGGATTTGAAAACATAGCCGACATCACGAGCCTCAACGAAAAAATGGCGGTTTTCACCGACTATTCAACGGGCAAAAAAGGTATTATGTCTCTTTCGGGCAAAATCACAGAAAAGGCTGAACATAATGAATTTTCTGTTATCAGCGACACCTGGAGAAACTACCGCTACATAGCCGAAAGTCCCCGCTCCGAATACCTGCTCCTTGTTGATGCGGATACAAAAACCGTCACAAGCCGTCAGTACCACGGGCTCAAATCGCCCGAGCGAATCCCCTGTTGGGAAGAAAAGGTTCGTCATCTTGCGTGGACAGACGAAAAAGGCTATGCAGGCGAGGTCAAGACAAGCGAGGTTATGCTCTCGCCCGGTCTTTATCCCGTTGCCGACTCTCTCAAAGAGGGCGCAAAATACGGCTATGTGAGCCATATTCTCAGACTCGATATCGCGCTTATGTATGAAAACGCGATGGATTTTTCCGACGGACTTGCAGCTGTCAAAAAAGACGGAAAATGGGGATATATAAACGAAAACGGCGTTACCGCCATACCCTTTGAATTTGAATCCTGCGCCGTTGCTGATACAATGGAACGCGACTGCGCATTCGGATTCAGAAACGGACTTGCACCCGTCTGCAAAAACGGCAGATTCGGAATTATCAATAAAAAAGGTGAAACGATTGTTGACTTCGTCTTCATGTCAATCATTCAGGGTGAAAACGGCGTTTATCTCGCTCTCAAGGACGGAAAATGGGGTAAAATAACCGTCAAAGAAGAATATCTTCCCGTTGAAACAACCGTTGCTCCCTCTTCCGGTTCGCAAGACAGCGGCGAGGTTATCGCACGCGGTACATATTGCATTCAGACTTCGGGCAGCGTACTCAATATGAGATCCGAAGCACACGCGCAGGCAAGCGTTGTTGCCAAAATCCCCAACGGCACCGTTATCAATGTCACAAAATCCGTACCCGGCTGGGCATATGCAAAATACAACTCATTCAGCGGATGGGTAAGTGCGAAATTCCTTGTTTCCGCACCCGAAACAACCGCAGAAACAACAACTGCTGCGGTTTCAACAACCGTATTTTGACAAAACAATCCGGATTTTTCCAAAAAACTGTTGACCCCGCAAAAAATATCGGGTATACTTGCATATAGTGTGGTTTTAAGACCACTTTCTGCATTTGTGAGCAACAATGTCAGAGCCATCCGATAAAAGACGGAGAACGGTTTGTCTGTTCTCCGTCTTTTATCTTTCAGAAAGGAATTAAAATGAAAATTATAAAAAGACTGGTTTCTGCCGTAATCTGCATCGGCATTATTTGCGGAGTTGCGGTGTTCGGCATAAATTTTTATGTTAAAAAGAGCACGGAAAAATATATCCTCACCCCCGAAAATGCAGGCAGCGGATATGACTGCATTCTTGTTCTCGGCTGCGGTGTTTACGGCAGTACGCCGAGCCATATGCTCGAGGACAGGCTTTTGCAAGGCGTTGAACTTTATGAAAACGGTGCGAGCAAAAAAATGCTGATGAGCGGCGACCACGGCAAGGAAAACTACGATGAAGTCAATGTTATGAAAGATTTCGCAACCGAGAGAGGCATTGCCTCCGAGGATGTTTTTATGGACCACGCAGGCTTCTCAACATATGAGAGTATGTACAGAGCAAAAGAGATTTTTAAGGCAGATAAGATACTGATTGTGACGCAGGATTACCACCTTCACAGAGCGATTTATGATGCACGTGCACTCGGTCTTGAAGCATACGGCGTTGCATCCAATCCCAGAAGCTACTCGGGTCAGCTTTACAGAGATATCCGAGAAATTCTTGCAAGAAACAAGGATTTTGTTTATTCAATCATCAAACCCGAGCCGACCTATCTCGGCGAAGCAATCCCCGTTCAGGGCGACGGAAATCAGACCAACGGATAACAAAATAATATTAATCCCCCGTACAGACTTGCTGTACGGGGGTATTTTTATGCTTTTGGAAGGATTACCGTTGCCTTGAACAGGTCGCCGTCGATTGCAATTTCAAGCCTACCCTTCTGCAATTCGCAGAGATTCTTTGCGATTGAAAGGCCGAGTCCGTTACCCTCGCTTGAACGTGAGGCGTCGCCTCTGACGAAACGCTGTGTCAGTTCATCCGCCGAAACATCGAGCGCCTCTGACGAGATGTTTTTGAATGTGATTGAGCATTCGTTTGCACCGTCGTTAACTTCAACATAGGCTCTTGTGCCGTTCATCGCATATTTTCTGATGTTGGAGAAAAGATTCTCCACAATGCGTGAGGTTTTCTGCGAATCCGCCATTGCCATAACGGGAGTTTCGGGCATTCGGAGCATAATTCCGATATTTTTATTCTTAAGCTCATCCTCGTGCTCGCCGACTGCCTGCGCCGCGAATTCACAAAGATTAATCTTTATGGGATGAAATTCCATTGCGCCCGACGAAGCCTTCGAAGCTTCAACCAGATCCTCGATGAGTTTCTTCATCTTCTGCGCCTTTTCGTCAAGAATGCCGACGTATCTGTTGGCATCCTCACCCTCGATGTTGCACTTTTTGAGCAAGTCAACATAGGTTACAATTGAGGTCAGCGGGGTTTTGAGGTCGTGGGAAACATTGGTGATAAGCTCCGCTTTCATCCTCTGGTCACGCACTGCGCTTTCAACCGCATTCTGCAAGCCGTCCTGCATAGAAAGTATATTCTCAGCAAAGCGGCGCATAAACGGCGGCATATATTTTGTGTCAATCGTGCGGTTGAGATTGCCGTTTTTGACATCGTTGACCGCCTCGAAAATTCTGTCGGCAGAAACGATGATAAGAAGAATGAACCCGAGAATTGCGATATCACCAAATATGCCGAACAAGGTCATCACAAAAGCTGTAACTTCTTCAAAGTCCGCAATTGCGCCTATAATCAGATAGTAAATAATTGTTGCAACCAAAAACAAAGCCGCGGAAACACAGGCAATAATCTTGAACTTCGTGCCCTGACCCTTTGAATAGTCGCAGGTAAAGATATATTTAATCTTTTCAACTGTTTTCTTTGACTTTTTCCAAAGGAATTTAAAGAGCTTTCCGAAAGGTTTAAGGATAAACTTAATCAGCTTCCATGCAAGTCTGATGATGAAATAACAAAGTGTATGCTTTATAAAGGTTTTATTGCGGATATTCCTTGCAAAGCTCATATTGAGAGCTGTCCAGATCATAAAGAATCCCACAAAACACAGAGCGATAAGCTCGCTCGTCAGTCGGGCAAGACTGTTGAGTGAACCGGTCACAAAGCTGACATCGCTTCCGAGAAAATCATCGGCAAGACCCACCGGGTCAAACTCACCCACAACAAGGAAGGATGCCGCAACGGCAAGGCATACCATCGCCGCAAGACCCAGTGCCCAGTTAATTTCGGCAGGAACTTTATCGGTAAAGTTGATTCTTACTCCGTCTGCCGTTTTGCCTGCAACAGCGATAAGATAAATGCACGCCGCGCACGCAAGCAGGAATGTAATGACGGTAAGAGTGAGGAGAATTGCGGGTGAATAAATATGAGTGTTTCTGAAATCGTTGTATGCCCGCTCGGAAATCGAGAAGCCGTCAACATCTTTGTAAACGGGAAGTCCGAAATATGCCGCTTGAACATCCTCGTAATATCCGTGAAGAAAATTCTTTGTTTCAAGTTCGCTTTTGAAATAATAATCGCTGAACATCCAGCTGCGCAGCATACCGAAAACGCTCTTGCTCTCTTGGGGTGCGTTGCCCTTATATAATGTATATTTGCCGTTGACGTAACCCTCGGCAAATTTGCCGCTGCCGACAAGCTTTTCAAGAACCTGTGCCTCGGTATCCGTTGCGGTGATTCCGCAGTTTGTGACAACCGCACCCGATTTATAAATCATCGCATAGTTGATATTCTTTACATTGCTGATGCTTCTTTTGTTGACGTTGTTCCGATAGAAAGAATTCTCAAGCTCGTTTTCGCGGTTTTGGTCAACAAGACTGATAAAATCATCCTTGGTCACTTCACCGTAGCAGTAGTTTCCGTCAACCGAATAAAGAGTATTGAGCGCTTTGCTGACATCGCTTACAAAATCGGGAACATTGCCCGTGACATGAGGGTCATAGACATACTCGGGATTTTCGACATGAACCTGAGTGTATACGATTTGGTTATCAACGATTTCAACGGGAATCTGCACCATTGTTGTTGACTCCGCATCCGCATAGACTTCTTCGTGATGGTCAACATAGTAAAGATCCGAAAACTCCTCTTTGGAGATGAATCCGCCCTCATAATCGAGATAATAAGTGATATTATTATAAACAAGCGAATAACGGTAGCGGTTCTGTGCATCGTAATGCACCTTCAGTCCCGAGCCTGCAAGCAAATCAAATGCCTGCGAAACCCTCTCCGCCTCTTTCTGATATCTCTGATTTATGTCTTTTCCGTCGGCTGTTTTCTGAAAATCTTCAATGCTGTTGACCGTCAGAAAATGCGCCGAATGAAACATCTCAGTTATAAATCTGTTCATCTGATAGCGGAATGACGGAGTTTCAAAATAAGTTTTACTCACGTCTCCCGCATAATGGGCAAAGCTTCTTATGAACAAACTTCCGAAGAAGCCCGATGCAAGAAACATCACAACCGCCAGAACAAGGGCGGCAATTTTTATTGCTTTAATATTTTTCGATTTTGTAGCCAATGCCCCACACCACCTTTAAATATTTTGCGTCCTTGGGATTGATTTCGATTTTGTCACGGATGCGCTTGATGTGTACCGTCACAGTCTTTTTGGAGTCAAACGCGGGTTCATCCCACACCGCCTCGTAAATCTGGTCGGAGGAAAGCACTCTGCCGAGATTCTCCATAAGCACCTTCATAATTCCGTATTCCGTTGCAGTAAGTTTAACGGTTTCGCCGTCAAGAGTCAGTTCCTTTGCAAGAACGTCAAGCGAAAGTCCCCCCGTTGTTATAACGCCTTCTTTTTTCTCCATTGAGCCGAGCGAAGTGAAGCGTCTTATCTGCGATTTCACCCTTGCCATCAGCTCCAGAGGGTTGAACGGCTTTGTCACATAGTCATCCGCGCCGAATGAAAGACCCGTTATTTTGTCGGTGTCCTCACTCTTGGCGGAAAGCAGAATGATGGGTATGTTGTGCATTTCACGAAGCTTGAGCGTTGCCTGAAGTCCGTCAAGGCCGGGCATCATTATGTCGAGAATAACGCAGTGCACCTCGTTATCCTTAACTTGCTCGAGAGCCTGTCTGCCGTTTTCGGCACGGAGCACATTATACCCCTCAAGCTTGAGATAAATTTCAACGGAATCGAGAATCGCGATGTCATCATCGCAAACGAGTACGGTATACATCAGTTTCACCTCTGAAAATCAATTCACCCTTGGACAATTATGATTATATCGGGGCAGAATTACAAAAAAAGCAGCAAAAAAGTTACAAGTTTATTAAGATATGCGCAAACTCCCCCCGACGGACAGTCGGAGGGAGAATTCTTACTGCTTTCTTACGTCTCCGCAGCAGTTCTTATATTTCTTTCCGCTGCCACAAGGACAGGGGTCGTTGGGTCTTGCTTTTTCTTTCTTTCTGACGGGCTGTTTTTTATCCGTGCCGTCGGAAGAACCGCTTGTTGCAGTGATTTTTGCAGTCTGCTCGCGCTTGGTTTCTTCCTGACTCTTGATGACAACGGTCATAATCTGTCTTGCAGTATCCTCGCGGATTGCCTCGGTCATACTGTCAAACATATCGGAACCGACATTTCTGTAAGCAACAACGGGGTCGGTCTGACCGTATGCGCGCAATCCGATACCTCTGCGGAGCTGGTCCATTGCATCGATGTGATCCATCCACTGTCTGTCAACATTGCGAAGAAGAATCTGCTTTTCAAGCTCACGCATAAGGGGTTCGCCGTTTTCGCCGATACCAAACATCTCTTCGCGTGCTTCGTAAAGCGTGTGCGCTCTGTCAAGAAGCAATTCTCTTGCCTTTTCCTTGTCGAAATTACCCGTAAAGTCATCGGGATTTGTAAGCCAACCTTTAAACTTATCGCGCAGACCGTCTATATTCCAATCCTTCTTTGAAATCTTGTCTGAACAGAAGAAATCAACCGCATCGTTGATGCTTCCCTCAACCATTCTCGTAATGACGGGTTTGAGCTCCTCGCCGTCAAGCACCTGATTACGCTGTTTATAGATAAGCTCTCTCTGGCGGTTCATAACATCGTCGTACTGAAGAACGCTCTTTCTGATGCCGAAGTTTCTGCCTTCAATCTTCTTCTGCGAGCTTTCGATGGTGGTTGAAATCATCTTTGCTTCGATGGGCATATCCTCGGGAGTTTTGAGGGTGTTCATAATGGTTGTAATTTTGTCGCCGCCAAAAAGACGCATAAGGTCATCCTGAAGCGAAAGGAAGAATCTGCTTGCGCCGGGGTCGCCCTGACGACCCGCACGGCCTCGGAGCTGATTGTCGATACGCCTTGATTCGTGACGCTCAGTACCGATAATGAACAGACCGCCTGCTTCGCGAACCTTTTCTGCTTCGGGTGCGATTTCATCGTCATATTTCTTTTCAAGAACAGAATATTCGGCTCTTGCCTGAAGAATTTCTTCGTTATCTGTTTCTGCAAAACCTGTTGCCTCTGCGATGAGTTCTTCTGAATAACCCTTTCTGCGAAGCTCTGATTTTGCAAGATATTCGGAGTTACCGCCGAGCTTGATATCGGTACCTCGACCTGCCATATTCGTTGCAATTGTTACGGCATAGGGTTTGCCTGCCTGAGCAACGATTTCAGCTTCCTTGTCGTGATGCTTTGCGTTGAGGACTTCGTGCTTGATACCCTTTCTCTTAAGCAGTGCGCTCAGAAGCTCCGATTTTTCAATCGAAACGGTACCTACAAGCACAGGCTGACCCTTGGCGTGGCACTCGGCGATGGTCTGAATAACCGCATCGTATTTTGCCTGCTCGGTTTTGTAAACAACATCGGGCATATCTTTTCTTATCATCGGCTTGTTGGTGGGGATTTCGATAACATCAAGATTGTAAATCTGATTGAATTCGGTTTCCTCGGTCATAGCCGTACCTGTCATACCCGAAAGCTTTGTATAAAGACGGAAATAATTCTGGAATGTGATTGTTGCAAGAGTCTTGCTCTCGTGCTCAACATTAACATTTTCCTTTGCTTCGATAGCCTGATGCAGACCCTCGTTATAGCGTCTGCCCATCATAATACGGCCCGTGAATTCGTCAACGATAAGAACCTGTCCGTCTTTGACAACATAGTCAACATCGCGACGCATAACGCCGTTTGCCTTAAGTGCCTGATTGATGTGATGCTGGATTGTCATATTTCCCGCATCCATAAGGTTTTCGAGGTTGAAGAAAGCCTCCGCCTTCTGAACACCTCTCTTGGTAAGAGTTGCGGTCTTTGCCTTTTCGTCAACAACGTAATCGCAGTTTTCGTCAACAAGGTCGTCAACCTCCTCCTTGGAGTTGACTTCCTTTATTCTTGTGCATTTAAGAGTAAGAGCAAAGCGATTTGCCGTTTTATAAAGTTCTGTGGACCTTTCGCCTCTGCCCGAAATGATAAGCGGAGTTCTCGCTTCGTCGATAAGGATTGAGTCAACCTCGTCGACGATTGCAAAGTTATGACCTCTCTGCACCTTGTGTTCCTTATAAACAACCATATTGTCACGCAGATAGTCAAAGCCCATTTCGTTGTTGGTGCCGTAGGTGATATCCGCAGCATAGGCTTCTTTTCTTTCGGGGTTTTCCTTTTCGTGAATGATAAGACCGACGGTCAGACCCATAAAACGGTAAACCTTACCCATCCACTCGCTGTCACGGCGTGCGAGATAATCGTTGACCGTAACAATGTGAACACCGTTGCCCGAAAGCGCATTAAGATATGCAGGGAGGGTTGCAACGAGAGTTTTACCTTCACCCGTTCTCATTTCAGCGATTCTGCCCTGATGGAGAATGATACCGCCGATAATCTGCACGGGGAAATGCTTAAGACCGATGACACGCCACGATGCCTCACGGCAGGCGGCAAATGCCTCGGGGAGAATATTATCAAGTGTTTCGCCGTTTGCAAGACGCTCTTTGAATTCGGGAGTTTTTGCCTGAAGCTGCTCGTCGGTAAGCTTCGCATACTCCGCTTCAAGGGCAAGAACCTTGTTGCAGAGAGGTCTGATTCTTTTGACCTCTTTCTGAGAATAGTCACCGAATATTTTCTTTAAAAGACCCATAATACACCTCTTGTATAATTCGGAATTATTTTTTTATATTGTAAAATTTGATTGTTTGTGTTAGAATTCAATTATAATAATTTTTTAGGAGAATCCATATGCCGAAAAGAGAAGACTACATTTCGTGGGACGAATATTTTATGGGCATTGCCCTTCTTTCATCTTACCGCAGTAAGGACCCCAGCACTCAGGTCGGTGCTTGCATAGTCAACCACAGCAATAAGATTATGTCCGTCGGTTATAACGGCTTCCCCAGAGGCTGCAACGATGACGATTTCCCCTGGGAGCGCACCGGCGAAACATACGACACAAAGTATCCCTATGTCTGCCACGCAGAGCTTAATGCAATCCTCAACAACGGCGGAGCAAGCCTTGAGGGATGCAAGATTTATGTTGCTCTTTTCCCCTGCAACGAATGCGCAAAAGCAATCATTCAGTGCGGAATAAAAGAAGTTTTTTATCTTTCGGATAAATATGCGGACACTCCCGGCACACGCGCCTCAAAGCGTATGTTTGACTCTGCGGGAGTAAAATATACTCAGCTCAAACCCGCAAAGGATGAGCTTGTTGTTGATTTCAGAGAAGAGAATATCTGATGAAAGGCAGCCTTTACAGGCTGTCTTTTTTTCAGAATGTATAGACAACCGAGCCTACCTTTGCGCCTGTACCGTCAAGTGCGCGGACACTCATAACGCTTGAATTATCAACCCAAACGAATCCCGCACTCTCATCAAAGAGAAGGGGTTCGGCATAGATTGCAGGCTCTGACGAGCCGTCAGCTGTGCAGTAAACAAGCTTCTGCACCGATGCACCGTTTGCATTGACTTCGCCGAGAGAAGCGAAAACAGCCTTTGTGCCGTCGGGGCTTACGGAGAATACATCCGCCGAAGTAATATCAATATCCTTGAAAGTCTGTGTTGCACCGGTCATAAGGTCGGTCATTACCAGACTTTTTCTGTTTATAAGATATTTGCCGCACTGCATATAATCGTCATAATAATCGCCCTCAAACTGAGTAAGTACTCTCTCTTCACCGTTTACGAGATTCATATTTGCAAATCCCGAATCATTTTTCTTAAGAAAATGCATACCGTTTGCATCGTTGACATACCATACACCGAGGATGTCTTTTACAACGATTTTGGGTCTGTAGGCGTTTGAAAGCTCCATAACATCGGCTCTTCTGCCCTTATCATTTTCATTATAGTATCTTGATGAAAGGAAATGCTTTGCATTGCCGAGATTCTTCACGAAATCATCGGTAAGCAGAGTCCAGTCCTGACGGAATGTGCCGTTTCGGTCAATCATTCTTGTGTGGTTGGAAACATAGGTTGATGCCGAGCCGTTTGCAAGATTGAAGTTATAGATTTCGGAATAAAGCTTGTCAGCCTTATAGAAATTGTTTTTATCGAAATCGGCAAGGAGAAGATAGCCTTCGCCGTAGCCTGCGGGTTTTGCGGTGAGTTTGACAAATGCATAGGAATAAACGTCAACATCCGCGCTCATAGCTGCGGTGAAAACACCGTAGCCGCAAGCCTTGCCGTCTTTTTCTATATAATTGACGGTAACGGGAATGGTTTCGTAGCTTGCCTTGAGGTTTGCCTTGACCTGCTTTACTTCAAGAGCACAGGGATTCATCGCACCGCTTGCATATTCAAAGAATTTCACGCTTCCGTCAAGCGAAGCGGCATAATAAATATTATCGAAATCCGTGGGAAGATAAACCTCGCCGTTTGCACCCTTGACCGAAAGCTTTCCGCTGAGGAAATATTCGCTCTGCTCGTAGGTGTAAACAACGGGTTCGGGATCTTTGTTTATTATTTCGGACTTATCTTTTCCCGATGAAACAAAAAACACTATTCCCGATACAACCATCACAACCGCAAGCACGGCGGCTATTATTTTTAAAGCATTGTTTTTCATTTTATTTCTCCTCATATTTCAATTTCCAGCTCAACAGGACAATGGTCCGAACCAAAAATTTCATTGTGGATTTTCGCATCTTTCATTTTCTCTTTTAATTTTTCGGAAACAACAAAATAGTCTATTCTCCATCCCGCATTCTTTGCTCTTGCAGAAAAACGGTATGACCACCAGCTGTAAACACCCTCGAGGTCGGGATAAAAATATCTGAACGAATCAACAAATCCGCTTTCAAGCATCTCGGAGAATTTGCCTCTCTCCTCATCGGTGAAACCGGGGTTTCTTTTATTGGACTTGGGATTCTTCAGGTCAATTTCCTTATGGGCAACATTCAGGTCACCGCAGAAAATGACGGGCTTTTTCTTATCAAGCTCGCACACATAATTTCTGAACGCATCCTCCCACTCCATACGGTAGTCAAGGCGCACAAGTCCGTCACGTGCGTTGGGAACATAGACGGTTATAAAGTAAAAATCATTAAATTCAAGGGTTATGACTCTGCCCTCTGTGTCGTGCTCGGGAATTCCGATACCGTAAGCAACCGAAAGAGGTTCTTCACGGGTGAAAACAGCAGTACCCGAATAGCCCTTTTTCTCCGCATAATTCCAGTACTGATGATATCCGTCAAGAGTAAGCTCTGCCTGACCCTCCTGCATCTTGGTTTCCTGCAGGCAGAATATATCGGCGTCCAGCACCGCAAAGCTCTCGTAAAAATCTTTTGTGAGGCACGCTCTGATTCCGTTGACATTCCACGAAATAAACTTTTTGACCGCCATAACGCACATCCCTCCATTATAATTAAATAGTATTATAACACACTTTTTCTGATATGTCACCTATTTATAATATTAAAGTTTTGTAAATATTGAAATATAAGTAATTATATATAAAAAGAGCAGTTGTTTTTTGGAATGTGATTTTGGGTTTCACCCTTGACAAATTGCCGTTTTTGGAGTATTTTTATATTACAAGTGCGCAGAATCATCATAAGAACTGCGCAAAAAAATTTTTTATTATTTTTCAGGAGGAAGAATCATGAAAAAAATTCTCGCAGTTCTCCTCGCAGTTTCAATGCTCTTCGCATTTGCAGCTTGCGGCGGAAACGATGAAGGCACAACCACAACAGCTCCCGTTACAGAAGAAGTTGTAACAGATGCTCCCACAGAAGCAGCAACAGAAGCTCCCGCAGTTGACGAATCAGAAGTTGCTACCGAAGCTCCTGCAGTTGACGAATCAGAAGTTGCTACTGAAGCTCCCGCAGTTGACGAATCAGAAGTTGCTACTGAAGCTCCCGTTGAAGACAAAGAAATGACAAAGGCTGAATTCGTTGCTTTCCTTAACGCTGAAACAGCTAAGGCAGCAAAGGGCAAGTACGGCTACAAGAGAGTTTGCTCATACACAGACCCCATCGATGTTGGCGGTGCAACTGATATCCTCAACGGCATCATCAGCGCTATCGATGAAAACTCAAACCTTGACACAGTTGTTGGTGGTTTCCTCGGTATCGGTACAATCACAGAAGCTGAAGATGACTATGCTCTTAAGGCAACAACTCTTAAGGAAGCTGATCTCACTTCATTCAGCTATGCAAACGGTGTTTACACATTCACTCTTGCAAATGTAAACAACCCCAAGAAGACAGGCGCAACAAGCCTTTCAAGATTCACAAACGACTTCATCACACACGAAGAAGTTGTTGATGGTGTTGCTGAATTCACAACAGCTATTACAGTTAACGAAACAAACGTTGATTACAAGGACATCAAGGTTCAGGTTACTGTTGAAGGCGGCAAGATCACAAACATCACATATTCATATGCTTTCGCTGCAACTCTTCAGCTCAAGGCAGTTGTTAAGATCAACGGCGACGGCGCTGCTAAGCTTACAGCAACTTACTCAAACATCAAGTATTAATCAATAATACAAACAGTTTTCCCCTCTGCTACGGCAGAGGGGATTTTCTTTTTGCTTTTCATTTTGTCCGTATAAAGAAAAAGCCGAGGCCTGAAGCCTCGGATTTTTCTCGTATAAAACGGGGGGGACAAAAGATGGTAGTGGTCTGATTAAAATTACTTCTCTGCCTGCTTGGAATACTTGAGAGTATAAACAATTCTCATAATCCATGCCTCGGCAGGGTTGATAGCCTTTGACTTGCCGAATATCTTTGAGGTGAGCAAGGTGAGGCTGCTTTTGCTCATAATCATATCAACTGCCTGAGCGTCACCTTCGTTTGCACCGCAGCAAAGAGCACCCTTATCCTTGATAAGAACGGCATTCTTGCCCTTGATTTTCTTTGCAGCTTTATCGGAAGATTTTGCACATTTGACGGTAGGTCCGCAGATCTGAGCAAAGTCGTCAAGCAGAGGTTTCATTGTTTTGCCGAGTCTGGAAACGGCAACAACCTCGCTTGAAGCATTGTGAATAATATTGTTGAATTTGGGGCAGGCAAGATAGATATCTCTGTGTGCGTTTGCTGTTTCAGCAAGCACTTCGTTTGCCGCTCCGCTGTTGAGATCCATTGAAATTTCAGCGCCGCTTTCAGCGTTTGTGAAAACGATTTCGCCGCTTTCTCTGTTGCAAGTACTATTATACAGCATCGATTTATCAATTTCAACAGTTTTTTCGGATTTTGTGAGCTTATCAGCAATTTCTGAACAGAAGCTGTCGAGATTGTTTGAATTTATGCCAAGCTTTTCTTTTGCGCTTGCGAGGATATAATCTGCGCAAACATTTTCAAGCGAGCTTGCAACTTCGAAAGCCTCTTCGCTATCCTTGCCGAAGCAAAGAGCACCGTGATGAGCCATAATAACAGCCTTTGAGGGGCCGAGTTTAAGCGCGTTGGTAACGCCCTTCTTGAGCTTCTTTGTGCCGGGCAGACCGTAGCCGCCGAGATGAATAACACTGCCGATGAGGTTTGCTGCTTCGCCTGTTACCTTTTCAATGCCGTTCGAAAGCGCACTTACTGCAGAAGCAACCTTCTGGTGAGTGTGGATAACGAAATTCGCATCGGAGAACTGCTTGTAAACCTCGGCGTGGATGCCTTTTTCGGATGAAGGCTTAACGTTGCCGCCCCATTCGAGAGTATTGATTGCAACCTCAACGATATCATCGGGAGTAAGGCCGATGTAGGGCTTGCCGCTGGGAGTTATAACAAAAGTCTTATCGTCAACACGGCAGCTGACATTACCCCATGTTCTTGCGATAAGTCCTGTTTCAACAAGTCTTTCGCCTGCTTCAATAACAAGCTTTTTTGCGGTTAAAACGTCCATAATTTCATTCCTTATGTTAAATTAAAGGCGGGATATCGGGTATCCCGCCAAATTTATTAATTATTTATCAAGACACACAATATTCTCGAAAACTTTATCGAATCTTGCAACTGCATCGTCGATCATTTCTTCTGTGTATGCAGCGCTGGTGTAGAGACGGCTGCCTGCGAGAGTTACAAGACCCTCTGCCATGTATGCAGCGCCCATGTGAGTCATTTCCTTCTTACGAGCCGATGTTGCATCGAGAACCGAGGGGATAGTCCAGGGCTTCTTCCAGTTGATGGAGAAGTTAAGAGTACCAACAGTTTCGAGGTGGCAGATTGAACCCTGGTTGAATGCTACGAAGGGAAGGTTTCTCTTCTTGATGATTTCCTGGAGACCTGCTGTAAGTCTGTCGCCCATAAGAGCTGCCTTGTAGCAAGCGTCTGCCTTTTCCATCTCTTCAAGCATTGTGTAACCTGCAACGCACCTGAGGGGGTTAGCTGACATTGTGCCGCCCCAGGCTGCCTTCTTAATCTTCTTGCCTGTGTCGTCAAGACCTGCGCCGAGGTGCTTCATATATTCCTTCTTACCGCCGAGACCGCCTGCACCGGGATATCCGCCTGCCATAACCTTACCGAATACGGTGAGGTCGGGCGATACATCGAAGTAACCCTGAGCACCGCTCATGCTTACGCGGAATGCTGTAACAACTTCGTCGAAGATAAGGAGTGCGCCGTACTTGCGGCAAAGAGCTTCAACGCCCTTGCAGAAGTTCTTGTCAACGGGTCTTGTACCGCTTTCGGGACCAACGGGCTCAAGCATAACAGCAGCTGTGCCGCCCTTGAGTCTGTTTGCCTTGAGCTTTCTTTCAAGGTCATTGAGGTCGCCGGGGAAGAATTCTTCTGTATCTTTGAAGCAGAACAGAGGAACACCTGTTGCCTGAGTGAACTTTGAACCGGGAACACGGATACCATAGCCGAGCTGATCTGACCAGCCGTGGTAAGCGCCGCCCATCTTAAGGATCTTTTTCTTACCTGTTGCAAGACGAGCAACACGGATAGCTGTCATACAAGCTTCTGTACCTGAACCGAGCATACGGAACATATCAACCGAGGGAATAAGCTCGGAAATCTTCTTGCCGAGTTTGTATTCATACTCGTGGAAAAGACCTGTTGAAGGACCGCAAGTGTTGAGAAGCTCGATAACCTTCTCACGGACTGCAGGAGGATTGCTGCCAAGAACGGTGGGACCGCCTGCCTGAAGGAAGTCATAATACTTGTTGCCGTCGATATCGTAAAGATATGCGCCCTCAGCCTTTGTGAAAACGAGGGGGAACGGATAGTTGAAAGCAAGGTTGTGCTGAACGCCGCCGGGGATGACCTGCTTTGCTTCTTCGATCATCACCTTTGACTTTGCACACTTCTTGTCAAAATAATCTGCTTCGTATGCCTTGAGAGCATCGGGGCTGATTGAGTAAATAGGCTTTTTGATGAGTTCGTCAAGCTGCTTCTGCACAGCCTGCGCATCGGGGTAAGTAATAATACCGTGATTTGACATTTCTAATTCCTCCTTGATAAGAATATATCGTTACTTATTTATTGTATCATATTAAAAATAATTAATCAAGTGTGTGTTTTCCTGCTTTTGACTGATTTTGTAACATTTTACACTCTGTTCATTATTCAAGTCCGAGCTTTTTCGCCATTTCTGCGGTTTTGAGTTCGAGAAGCTTGGAAACACCCTTTTCCTGCATCGTTACGCCGTAGAGCATATCCGCTTCGTCCATAGTGCCTCGTCTGTGGGTGATGAGGATGAACTGAGTGTTGCCCGTCATTTCTCTGACATATGATGCGTAACGGCTGACGTTAACGTCGTCAAGCGCCGCCTCAACCTCGTCAAAGATACAGAATGGTGCGGGAGTTACCTTGAGAATTGCAAAGAGAAGCGCGATAGCCGCAAGACCCTTTTCACCGCCCGAAAGAAGGTCGATATTCTGAACATTCTTTCCGGGAGGCTGAACCCTGATGTTGATGTTACATTCAAGAACATCCTGCGGGTCGTCAAGCACAAGCTCTGCGCGTCCGCCGTCGAAAAGTTCTTTGAATGTGTCGCTGAAATGGTTGTTGATTCGTCTGAACTGCTCTCTGAAGCGCTCCGCCATCTTACCCGTAAGTTCTTCGATAAGCTTAATAAGCTCTTCACGGGACTTTTCGATGTCGCCTATCTGAACGCTCATATATTCATATCTCTCGGAAACCTCTTTATACTCCTCAACAGCGCCGACATTGACATTGCCGAGTGCACGGATTTTATTCTTGATTTCCTGAAGAGTACGCTGTGCTTTGGGGATATCTTCGAGCACGATATTCATATCCGCCGCCTCACGGAGAGAAAGCTGATATTCGTCATAGAGCTTGTTCTGAGCCGTTTCGAGTTCGCGTTGCATTGCATCTCTGCGCTCCTCAAGTCTTGCAAGCTCACCGCCGAGTTTTTCTCTTTCAGCAGTCATTTCACGCTCTTTTGCACGGAGTGATGTGCTCTTTGCTTCGCCTTGAGTACGCTTTTCGCGAAGCTCTTCAATCTTTTCGTTTGTCTTTACCGAATTTTCACGGAGCGAAGCCGCTTTTGATTCCATTTCGGCAATATTTTTAAGGATGTTTTCGTTCTCCTGCTTGATCTGTTCAATCTCTTCATTGAGCATATCGGCACGGCGGCTGAAGCTTTCTTTGCGCTCGATACAGCCTGCAACGGTTTCGTTGTTTGCCTCGATATCCTTATGAAGAGCAACAATTTCAAGGTTGAGAGCATTCTGAATTTCTGCGGATTCTTCGCGGAGCATTTCAAGCGATTCACGCTGAGCGTTGAGTTCGATGAGCTGTTCGGCGAGCTTTTCGCCCTCTGCGGTAACTGTGGCAATCTCTGCATCCGCTTTCTTTTCAGCATCCTCGGATTCAAGGATTCTTGCCTTTGCTCTCTCCTTTTCGGATTCGAGCTCGTTGATATGACCCATTGCGGCGGAATATCTGTCCTTGATGAGATTCAGCGCACTTTCGGCTCTGATGATATCCTCCTGAGTCTTTATAAGCTCTGCTTCGCTTGCATCAAGCTCTGCCTGAACGAGTGCAAGCTCTTCGGAAACAGTCTTAAATGACGACTGCTTTTCGTCATACTGCTTTTCGAGAACGGCAACCTTTTCCTTAAGGCTTTCAATTTCGGTTGCTCTGCTGAGGAAACCTGCGCCCGAGCCTCTCGAACCGCCCGTCATCGAACCGCCTGCGTTAAGCACCTGACCGTCAAGGGTAACAATCTTGAAGCGGTAGGAATATTTTTTAGCCATATCAATGCCGTTATCGATATTATCAACAACTGCTGTTCTGCCGAGAAGCGAACCGATGATTTCGGAATACTTGCCGTCGAATTCGAGCAGCTTATCCGCCATATCAACAAAGCCCTCGCAGTTTTCAAGACCCTTTTCGGTAAACGGTCTTGACTTGACCGAGGTAAGGGGCAGGAAGGTTGCTCGTCCCGCTCTGTTATCCTTCAAGTAGTTAATCGCTCTTTTTGCGGTGTTTTCATCATCGGTGACGATATTCTGAATCGCCGCACCGAGAGCGGTTTCGATTGCGATTGCATATTCGGACGGGGTTGAAATGAGCTGTGAAAGGGTGCCGTGGATACCCCTGAGAGCACCTCTTTTTGACTCCTTGATAACCTTCTGAACACTTCCCGCATAGCCGTCAAGGTTCTTTTCAAGGTCATCGAGCATCTTGATTCTTGCATTTTTCTGATAAATGTCAAGATTGATGCTTTCAAGCTCCTTGCGCATTTTTTCAACCTTATCGGCTCTTGTGCCGATAATCATACGGTAGCCGTCAAGCGCATTTTCGTGCTCTGCCGCTTCGTCATTAAGGCGATCAAGCTCTTTCTGCGCGGCGGCTTTTTCGTTTTCAAGAGAAGTGATTACTCCTCCTCTTGTTTCGATGATTTCATCTATGTTGGCAATTCGTGCGGCAAGCTCGTGCTTTGCGGATTCGGCGGTTGATTTTTCAACACGCATATCTGCAAGACGGAGCGCTGCAGCTGTTATTTTATCATTGATTTCTCTTGCCTTTTCGTTGTTTTCGGAGTTCTGACCCATAAGCTCGCCAAGTTTTTTGATTTCGGCGGCAAGTGCCTCTTTCTTTTCAGCAGCAAGAGCTTCTTTTTTGGCAGTATCATTCTGTGCGGCTTCAATCTGAGCGTCAATTTCAGCCTTTGAGGTTTCGCTGTCGCCCATATCGCCCGTGATACGCTCGATGGTCTGCTTGTTATGTTCAATCGTGTTTTTCTCAACGGCAATTTTACCGTCGATAACCGCGGCTTCCTCTTCACCCTCGGAAATACTCTGGCGCAGACGCTCGATTTCAAGAGTCATTTCCTGACCCTCAACAATCGCCTGCTCTATCTGCTCGATAAGTTCAACAAGCTCTGTTTCGGTCTGATCATACTGCGATGCAGCAACCGAAAGCTTATGCTCCTGCTCACGCAGACCGTTTTTCGATTTTTCTATTGTGTGGAGCCACAAACCGATTTCGAGAGTTTTCTTTTCGTCGGCAAGTGCAAGGAATTTGAGAGCCTTTTCGCTCTGCACCTTAAGAGGTCCGATTCTGCCCTCAAGCTCTGCAAGAATATCGCGCAGACGGACAAGATTTTCCTCCGCCTGATCAAGTCTACGGTTTGCATCGGCGCGTCTGTAACGGAATGCCGAAATACCCGCCGCCTCTTCAAGCATATCTCTTCTCTGGGTTGAGCGTGCGGAAACGAGGTCCGCAATTCTGCCCTGACCGACCATTGAATAGCCGTCGCGTCCGAGACCCGTATCCATAAACAGCTCGTGGATATCTCTCAGACGGCAGACCTCACCGTTGATTTTATATTCACTTTCACCCGAGCGGTAATAGCGTCGGGTGACGGCAACGTCGTCCTTATCGTAGTTATTGAGTCCTCTGTCGGAATTGTCAAGACGCAGAGTAACCTCGGCATAGCCCAAAGGCTTTCTCTGGCTTGTACCGCCGAAGATGACATCCTCCATCTTTGAGCCTCGGAGAGTCTTTGTTGACTGCTCACCGAGTACCCAGCGCACGGCGTCGGAGATATTACTCTTACCCGAGCCGTTGGGGCCGACAACCGCCGTTATGCCTTTGCCGAATTCGAGCACCGTCTTATCGGGAAAGGATTTGAAGCCCTGCATTTCAAGCGCTTTTAATATCATTTAATCACCTTAACCTCATATTTTGAGAGTCCTTCTTCACCTCTGACGGTGCAGATATATCCCTTTTCACGAAGTACTGTAAGATTTTGTTTCTTCTGTCCTGTCATTTTTGAAATTTCTTTCGGCGAAACAAGCAGCGTGTAACTGCCCTGACCGAATTTTTCAAGCTCTCCGAGCGCATAATTGAAATAAATTCTGCCCTCGCAAAGCTCACGGAGCGCCGGATGATAAGCCCCGCCCGCAAAACTGCCTTCCACTTCTCCGCCCGAATGCAGACCGACTCTGATGACTTTTATTCCCGCATCCTCAAACATCGGGATAAGCTGCGCACACAGCTCAACCGTTTCGGGTATGCCCTTCGGGATGAATTCACCCGCCTGCATAAGCTCGTGAAGCCTTGTCCCTTTGAGCACAACGGTGGGGTAAATCCTCACCGTATCGGGTTTGAGTTCAACAATTTTTTCTGCGGTTGCAATGCTGTCGGCATCATCCGAGCCGTAAAGACCCGTCATCATCTGAAGTCCGACCTCAAAGCCGTATTCTTTGAGAAGTATGCACGCATCACAGACCTGCTTTGCGGTGTGCCCTCTGTCGTTAAGCATCAGCACCTTGTCGTCAAGACTCTGCGCGCCGAGTTCAACGGCGGTTACTCCGTATTTTTTGAGAATTTCACAGATTTCACGGCTGATGCCGTCGGGTCTTGTTGAAATTCTTATTCCTTTGAAAATCCCTTTTTGTATGTACTCATAAGCCGCTTCAAGAAGCGAAAGCATATACGGGCGCTCCACCATTGTGAAGCTTCCACCAAAAAACGCAATTTCACCGCCTGCCGCATCGCTCTGCGAAAGAGATGCGATTGCAGTCTGCGCCGCCGAATGAACATCAGCCGCGGTTATTTCGTTATGACTGCCCGAAATGCTTCTCTGGTTACAGAATGAACACATATGCGGACATCCCTTATGCACAACAAAAAGAGCTATGTTGATATGCTTCATTTTATTCCCATAAGCTCAAGAGCTTCCCTTGCGGCGTGCTGCTCGGCAAGCTTTTTGCTTTTGCCCGTGCCTCTGCCGATAACGTTGCTGTTAAGATGCACCTCAACGCTGAACGTCTTTGCGTGGTCGGGTCCGCTTGCATCGGTAAGCACATATTCGATATGCTCTTCACGGTTGCGCTGGATGACTTCCTGAAGCAGAGTTTTATAGTCCTTTGCTTCGTCAAGCGCATCGTGTCTGGGAATAAAACGCAGAACTATTTTGCTCGCTTCTTCAAGTCCGCCGTCAAGAAAGACTGCCGCAAGCACCGCTTCAAAAGCATCCGCAAGGATAGACGGTCTTTCACTGCCGCCCGTTCTTGATTCGCCCTTGCCGAGTTTCAATGCGGGGCCGATACCCAGCTCTTTCGCAAAAAGACACAGCGCCTTTTCACAGACTCTTGCCGCTCTGTGTTTGGTAAGCTCGCCCTCGGGTGAATCGAAATTCTCATAGAAATACTTTGCCGAAACAAAGCCGAGAATCGAATCTCCGAGAAATTCGAGCCTTTCGTTGCAGATTGTGCCGTCATTCTGCTCATTCGCATAGGACGAATGAGTGAGCGCGGTTTCGAGAAGCGATATATCCTTGAATTTATATCCCAGATTCTTCTGGAGAAGAATCAGTTTTTCGTTCATTATACTCTTCCTCTATTCTTCGATCATTCCGGCAAGAACGGCAACGGAAAAATCTCCGTTTATCTCCTCGCCGAATTCCGTGTCAAATTCATTCTCAACAGCCTGAACAAGCTCACGGATTTCAATTTCGTCGCCGACAAGCTCGCCGAGAAGGGTTCCTCCGTCAACGCTTGCCTCGTCACAGCCAAGCTCTTCGCAGATAAGCGCAATCAATCTTTCAAGCATTAAAAACTTTCCTTTCGAAAATTGTTTCGGGAACCGTTTATTAATCCGTGTCAAGCTGACTTTTGAGCTGCTCAAGGCTTCGGGCGGAAAGCGCCTCATACCTGAGCTTCTTATCCTTGATTTTTTCGTCAAGCGGCGGAACAAGTCCGAACGCCGCGCCCATAGGCTGGAAATTGGTGACGCTTTCGTCGCTGATATAGCGTGCGAGCGCACCGGTCATAGTAAGCTCACCGGGCACGAAAGCCTCCTTGCCGAGAATTCTGTTTGCCGCGTTGATACCGGCAAGAATTCCCGATGCCGCGGATTCCATATAACCCTCTACACCTGTTATCTGACCTGCAAAATACAGTCCTTCTCTTCCCTTGAAGCCGAAATCGCTTCCCAGATGGCGGGGAGAATCAACGAAGGTGTTGCGGTGCATAACGCCGTAGCGCACAAATTCCGCATCGGCAAGAGCGGGTATCATTGAAAACACCCTTTTCTGCTCGGGAAATTTGAGATTGGTCTGGAAGCCGACAAGGTTATACATCGTGCCTGATGTATTTTCCTTACGGAGCTGAAGATTTGCCCACGGTCTGTGACCCGTCCTCGGGTCGGTAAGACCCGACGGCTTCATCGGACCGAAGCGGATAGTGTCGTGCCCTCTTGATGCCATAACTTCGATAGGCATACATCCTTCATAAACGCCCTTGCGCTTATCGAATTCGTGGGTCGGCGCACTTTCCGCCGTTATGAGAGCTTCATAAAAAGCCTCGTACTCATCTTTATTCATCGGGCAGTTGATATAGTCCTCAGGGTCACCCCTATCATATCTCGACTGCATAAACGCCCTTTCAAGATTGATGCTTTCGGCAGTCACGATGGGTGCCGCCGCATCAAAAAAGCTGAGGTTTCCTCCGCAAAGCTCTTTGATTTTATCCGAAAGAGCCGCGGATGCAAGAGGACCTGCGGCGATAATTGTAACGCCGTCGGGAATCTCCGTTACCTCTTCTCTTATAAGAGTTATTTCTTTTCGGGAGAGGATTTTTTCGGTTACGAGTGCAGAGAATTTATCTCTGTCAACCGCAAGCGCACCGCCCGCGGGCACAGCCGTTGCCTTCGCACACTCAACGCAGAGCGAACCCATAAGCTCCATTTCTGCCTTGAGCAGACCTGCCGCGCATCCAAGACGCATCGCCTTGAATGAGTTTGAGCAGACAAGCTCTGCCAGACCCTCGCTCGAATGAGCGGGCGAATATCTGACGGGCTTCATTTCGTAAAGCTCAACTTCGATTCCTCTGTTTGCAAGCTGCCACGCCGCCTCAACACCGGCAAAGCCTCCGCCGATTATTTTAACCTTATTCATTATTCTTTTTCTTTCCGGGAAGTGACTTTTCGAAGCCGCATCCCTCTGCCATACAAACAAGCTTACCTGTCTTCTTCTTGAAAAGAGCCTTGCCGCATTCGGGGCAATTCTCCTCTGCGGGAGCATCCCAGCTCATAAAATTACACTTGGGCCAGTTGCCGCAACCGTAGAAAACATGACCCTTCTTGGACTTTCTTTCGATAATCTCGCCGCCGCAAACGGGACATTTTGCGCCCGTATTGACTATCAGAGGCTTTGCGTTCTTGCACTCGGGATAGCCGGGGCAGGCAAGGAATCTGCCGTAACGGCCGGTTTTGATAACCATCATTCTGCCGCACTTGTCGCAGGGGATATCGGTTGTGTCCTCTTCAAGCTGAATCTTGACATTCTTCATTTCAACCTTTGCTTTGTCGAGAGTCTTTTCAAAGTCGGTATAGAATTCGTCAAGCATCTTGATATAGTCAACCTCGCCGCTTCCGACACGGTCAAGATTGGTTTCCATTGATGCGGTGAATTTGGTATTGACTATCTTGGGGAATTTATCCTTGAGCAGGCCCGTTGTTGCACAGCCGAGCTCTGTGGGAGCAAGCTGCTTTGCCTTTCTCTGGACATATCCTCTCTTGATGATTGTTGAAAGGATTGTCGCATAGGTGCTGGGTCTGCCGACGCCGTTTTCTTCAAGCTCTTTGATGAGCGAAGCTTCGGTGTAGCGTGCGGGAGGCTGAGTGAAATGCTGATTGGGTGTGATTTCACGGAGCTTGAGCTTTTCGTCTGCCTTGAATTCGGGAAGAACGCCCTTTTCGGCATCCTCTTCGGGAAGCTCATAAAGCTTTGTGAAACCGTCAAACTTAACCGAATAACCCGCAGCGGTGAAAATGCAGAATTCCTTTGCATTTTCTTCCTTTGCGGCTATAATTTCAGCCTTGACGGTGTTCTGTACACAGCTTGCCATAAGGCTAGCCATAAAGCGCTTCCAGATAAGATTATAGAGCTTATACTGGTCAGATGTGAGGCTGCTCTTGACATCCTCGGGTGTCATTGAAGGCACTGAAGGTCTGATAGCTTCGTGGCCGTCCTGAGCATTTGCTCTCGATTTATAATATACGGGTTTTTCGGGAAGATATTCTTTTCCGAATGATTTTGTTATATAATCATTTGCCGCCGCTCTTGCTTCTTCGGAGATACGGAGTGAGTCGGTTCTCATATAGGTGATAAGACCCATCATACCGACGCCCTTTACGTTAACACCTTCGTAAAGCTCCTGAGCCGCTCTCATTGTTCTTTCAGCCTGGAAGCCGAGCTTTCTCGACGCTTCCTGCTGGAGGGTTGAGGTGATAAACGGAGGTGCGGGATTCTTTTTTCTTGTGCCCTTCTTGACTGATTTCACGGTGTAATCCGCGCCGTCAAGGCGGTCAAGATAGCTCTTTGCCTGAGCTTCGTTTTCAATTTTGATTTTGCCGTTTTCATCGGAATAGAGAGTTGCAGTGAAAGTTCTTCTCTGCAATGTTGCGAGCTTTGCTTCGATAATCCAGTATTCCTCGGGATTGAACGCATTGATTTCCTCTTCGCGGTCAACAATGAGCCTTACTGCAACGCTCTGCACTCTGCCCGCCGAAAGACCTCTTCTGATTTTCTGCGAAACAAAGGGGCTGAGTCTGTAGCCAACAAGACGGTCAAGGATTCGTCTTGCCTGCTGAGCATTAACGAGGTCAAGATTGACTCTTTTGGGATTTGCCATACCGTTTGCGATACCGGTCTTTGTGATTTCATTGAAGGTTACTCGGTTTTCCTTGTTAAGATCAAGACCGAGCACCGTTGCAAGATGCCACGAAATTGCTTCTCCTTCGCGGTCAGGGTCGGCTGCGAGATAAACTGCTTCGCTCTCGTCAACCATAGTTTTAAGCTCTTTGACAAGCTTTTCCTTTCCTTTGATGAGTGCATATTTCGGAGCAAAATTGTTTTTGACATCAACGCTGAGCTTTGCCGCGGGAAGGTCTCTGACGTGACCCTTTGATGCGATAACCTCATAGTCTTTGCCAAGATATTTTTTGATTGTGTTTGCTTTTGCGGGGGACTCAACAATAATAAGCTTGGACATTGGTTTTTTCTCCCTACTGATATATATTAAAGTTTATTTTATTCTGTAATTTTTGCCGCCGTCGGATTCAAGATATCCGATAATCTGCAAATTCATAAGCGCGGTTATCACTCTCGAAAGAGGAAGTCCGCTCATTGCACAGATATCGTCGGGGTGAAGCGATTCTTCACCGAAAAGATTGTAGACCGCAGTGCAGTCGGGGTCAAGACCCGTAACGCTTCTCTTTATAACTTGTTTCGGTTTGATTTCTCTCACGGCAAACCTGATTTCAGCGGGTTCGTTTCCGATTGCATCAAGATTGAGTCTGTCGGGATACATAACCGCATACGGTGCAAGAATATCCTTTGCGCAGGAAACCGCCTTGGCACCGTCTCTGATGAGAGCGTTAGCGCCGTTATATGCCGTTGTGAGAATACTGCCCGGAATTGCGAAAACATCTCTTGCCTGCTCGTTAGCGCGGTTTGCCGTTATCAGCGAACCGCTCTTTTCACCCGCTTCAACAACAAGCACTCCGTGGCTCATGCCCGAAATAATTCTGTTTCTTGCGGGGAAGGTCGCTCTTGATGCACTTGTCATCGGCGGATATTCCGTCACGAGAGCGCCGTTAAGGCTCACCTCTCTGCGAAGTGCCTCGTTATCCCTGAGATAATCAGAGCCGAGTCCGCAGCCGAGAACACAGACCGTTTTTCCTCCCGATTCAAGTGCGGCTTCATGCGCCGCGCTGTCTATTCCGAGTGCGCCGCCGCTGATAACAACCGCGCCCGCTTTTGACAGGTCCGAACTGATTCTGCGTGCAATCGCAACGCTTTCATCGCACGGCTTGCGCGTTCCGACAACTGCAATAATAACTTTGCCGCGCAGACAGCTTATGTCGCCGTCAACATAGAGCGCAACGGGCATATCAATAAGCTTGCGCAGACCTGCGGGATAGATTTTATCGTCTGGCGTTACGATTTGCCAACCGTATTTCTCACATATTGTAATTATCTTTTCCGCGTCCTCAAGCTTCGTGTTTGCGATTTTTTCAAGCTGACGCTTTGTGAAAACGCCCGTTACCATCCTCTCCGTTTCAGAAGAGAAATAAAGCTTTTCGGGGTCGGGAAAAGCGGAAAGAATTGCGTCGTTTCTTGTTGAAGGGCCAAGCGCAAGCGAGAGCCAGACCCAGTATTTTTTGTTGCCCGTCATCTTTTCAGCTCCCACGCGAGGATTGCCGCTGCCGCGGACGCATTGAAAGATTCCGCTCTGCCGCTCATCGGGATTGTGACCTGAACGGAACATTTTTCGATGACTTCTTTTGAAAGACCCGAGCCTTCGTTACCAACACAGCAGATAACTCCGCCGTCCATCGGAACGGTTCTTATATCCGCCGCCGTGTTTTTCGGAACGGAAGCAAGGGTTTTTATTCCTGCGGAATTTGCCTGACCGAGAAGCTCGCAGAGATTATCAGGCTGGATAACATTCATTCTCAGGAGCGAGCCCATCGAAGCTCTCAACGCCTTCGGATTATAAACATCGCATCCGCCGCTGACAATCAGTCCGTCAAGACCGAGCGCTTCCGCGCTTCTGCACACGGCGCCGAGATTTGAGGGATCCTGAAGATTTTCGAGGGCAAGGTATTTGCCGTCGGGTGTAAGGGCATTTTTATCTGCATCGGATTTCATTTTGCAAATACAGAAAACGCCCTGAGGATTTTCGGTATCGGAAAGCTTCTGAGAAACTTCTGCGCTTATTTCATAGCATATGCCGCTTCGGGCGATAATGCCATCAACATAGTCGGAATATTTCCACAAAGCTTTTGAAGTGAAGAACGCCTGCTTTATTTCTATGCCGGTCTGAACGGCATCGGAGCAGAGTCGTGCGCCTTCGAGAAAAAATTCCCCCGCCTCTTTTCGCAGCGAAGCACTTTCTCCAAGACGAACGGCATATTTAATTTTGTCGTTGGTTCTTGCGGTTATTTTTTCCATAACACACTCACTATATTGTTTAAATATTTGATACCTTTATATTATATAAAAAGCACAAAATCAGAGATGTAACGGAATGCCACATCTCTGATGAATGAATACTATGATTAGTTGAGAGCTGCCTTTGCCTTTTCGGTAAGAGCAGTGAATGCTGCGGGATCTGCAACAGCGATTTCAGCAAGCATCTTTCTGTTGAGATTGATGTCTGCCTTCTTGAGACCGTTGATGAATGTTGAGTAGTTCATGCCGTTCATCTTGCAAGCAGCTGAAATACGTGAAATCCAAAGACGACGGAAATCGCGCTTCTTCTGCTTTCTGCCGATGTAAGCATAGTTACCGCTCTTCATAACAGCCTGCTTAGCAGTCTTGAAGAGTGTGCTCTTTGAGCCGTAGTAGCCCTTAGCCATCTTGAGTACTTTATTTCTTCTCTTGCGCGTCATGAGTGCGCCTTTAATACGAGCCATTTTTTATATCCTCCGTTATTATCTGATAGTTGAATTACAAGAATTATTTATAGGGAACAAGACGCTTGATCTGCTTGCAGTTTGTTACGTCAGCAACAGTTGTTTTGCGAAGGTTTCTCTTGCGCTTTGTGTTCTTCTTGTTGAGAATGTGTGACTTGTAAGCATGAGCGCGCATGGGCTTGCCGCCCTTTGAAATCTTGAAGCGCTTCTTTGCGCCGCTGTGAGTCTTGATCTTAGGCATAATTATATTTCCTCCTTAATATTATAAACCTTTTTACTTTGAGCTTTTCGGAGCCAGGAACATCAGCATCTGTCTGCCTTCAAGCTTGGCAGGCTTTTCGACACTTGCACAGTCAGCCATAGCTTCCGCGCAACGCTGCATTGTTGACAAACCGAGATCGCTGTGAGCCATCTCACGTCCTCTGAAGCGGATGGAAACCTTGACCTTGTTGCCTGAAGCGATGAACTTGCGGGCGTGGTTGATTTTGGTTTCAAAATCGTGGGTGTCGATGTTGAGAGAAAGTCTGATTTCTTTGATTTCGATAGTCTTCTGATTCTTCTTTGCTTCTTTCTCTTTCTTTGCCTTTTCAAATCGGAACTTACCGTAGTCCATAATCTTACATACGGGCGGTTTTGCCGCGGGAGCAATCTTAACAAGGTCAAGATTCTTGCTTTCGGCAAGTTTGAGAGCCTCTGATGCCGACATAATGCCGAGCTGCTCACCGTCATTCGAAATAACTCTTATTTCTTTATCACGGATTTCCTCATTGATCTGCTGTTCTTTGCTGCTGATGTTAAAGCACCTCCAACATAAAATTAAAAGCGAGGGCAGGAAATCCCGACCTCGCATAAAATCAACGCTTTTTACGCACTTGACGCGCATAAAACTTTAAGCTATTGACCGACGCGGGGCATTTCCCGGAAGGTGAGAGCCAACCTGCTCTGCTTTATTGTGCAAGTTATTCTAATATATATCCCACGGTTTGTCAAGGGTTTTCGGAAAATTTTTTATTTTATTTTTCCGATAAGCATTATTCCCGACGAAATCAAAAGTCCGATTCCGAGGAAAAGAGCCGCCGTAAGTCCGTTGAGAACAAAGCCGAAAGATGTTGCATAAATCACGGCGCAGGTTATAAATGCCAGCGCGGTCAGAACAATCTGAACGATTGAGCCGAGCTTTCTCTTTGTTGTTATGCTGCACGAAGCCGCAACGGCTCTGAGCATCGAATAAGCCGTTCCGTCGTGAACGATTCTTGCAGGAAGTTTATCGCAGACTGCATCTCTTCTTCTCTTGAAGAGCCTGCCCGCAACGGACGAAAGCACCTTGAAATTCTGCTGCGGCATACCGAAGCTTTCCGCAATCAATTCTTCGGTGACATTCACATCGTTTGTGCGGATAAGCACCTGAATTCCGTTACTTTCGAGAATCTTGAGATATCCCCCGAGGTTTTTGTCAACAGCGTAGCTGACAACAAAAAGCGCTGCTATTTTGCCTGCAACGGCAAGATACATAACCTTTCTGCCGCTGTGCGAATATCTTTCCTCTATCGATTTTTCGGGCACATCGACATTATGGTTGACAAGAAGATTTCTGTTACCGAGAAGAACCTTCTGATTATGGATTCTTGCGGCAATGCCCAGCTTATCTTCATAAACAAGCTCTCTTACGGGAGGCAGCAAATCCTGTCTGCCGTCAATGACCTGTTCAAAGCTTTCTCTGAGAGGACCGCCCGATTTAATAATGAGCGCAGCCGCATAGAGAAGAACATCGTCAATACGGATATTTTTGAAATCCTTCATGCCGTGCATTGTGCAGCGCGAACGGTCAAAGATATCTGCCGAATCAAGCACAACGGCATTGGCTGCCGCTGTTTTTTCAGCTGCATCGAGGCCCGAAATCATCGTGCCTGTAAAGTTGAGGTCTCTGTTTGAACTTCTCGCAATGAAAGCGGGAATAAATGATGAGAATACGGGCGCACACACACAGAATGTACACGCAAATCCCGAGAACGCACTCATCACACTCTTTTCAACGATACCTGCGATTATCGCAACAACTGCTGCCGCGCCGAACGCAACGGGAACAAGAATCTGCGTGAGCTTTTTATCGCTTGAATCCGTTTTTGAATTCTTGACGAAATCCGACGGAAATGCAAGCTTTGACGAATAAAGAAGCTCCGCATTGCCCATCATAAGACCTCTTCCGAGCTCGAAAATCTCGGATTCATTCTCAAACGGATGAACCGCATACATATTATGTTCGTATTTATAAGCACAGACTTCGAAGTTGCCGAGAATTCTTTCGGCATCGATTTTATCCGCAATCTTGCTGATGAGTATTGCAAACACCGCCGCCGCAGAGAAAACTGTTGTTTCCGTGCCGTAGCCTCCGACAACTGCGGCAAGAGTATTCTGAAGAATCGCAACAACCACCGACAGACTGACCGCCGATGCGCTTGTGATTTTCTTTTTGGTGAGCGATGTGAGTCCGTCAATGAATCTGACGCTGTTAAGCGCTACGGCGGCTATCAGCAGAACAGCATTGATAACACACATTACCGTTGAACCGTCAACAAATGCTGTTGTTTCAATTGAAAGCTTTGAAGCAATGCCGGGGATAAGATTGACTATCAGCATGGCAAGCGCGATTGCGCCGACAGCCATAATTCCCTTTGTTGCCTTTTTTGATTCATCTCTGAGTCTTTTATGAATTGAAGCACGCTCCGCAGGGGAAGAATATTCGTTTGCAACAGGCTTATCTTCTTCCTGCTCAAGCTCAAGCTTCTTTTCTTTTTTCTTCTTTGCCTTTTCGGCTTTTGCCACATCCTCCGGAGGAGCTTCATAATCTCCTTCAAAGTCGGAATCAAGATCGATTGCCTCAATAAGCTTGAAATTCTTCGCTTTCTGCTTACGCTTTTCCCAGAGAGCAACCTCAACATCATCCTCGCTTGCCTGCTCGGGAACGGAATCATCGCCATCGTCAAATCCCGTAAGCATAATCTGGCCTTCAACAACATCGGCGGATTCCGAACGCTTTTTCTCCGATTTGCCGACAGCATCCATTACTCTCGTCTTTTCGTCAGCAATTTCCTTTGCGACATCTTCGGCAGCAAGCACCTTCGGCACAGCCTCAAGTCCGTTCTCCTCCGATTCGCCCGATTTCTTGACAACGATGCCCGGCTTATCAACGGGACCATCTTCAACAACATCAACCTCTGCGGTGCGTTCAAGCTTCAGAGTTGTGAAAAATCTTGTTTTATAATCGGATTCCTTGATATGGACATTTTCCTCTTTCTTCTCCTCGGGTTTGCCGAAGAAATCCGAAGCGGATATTTCACCCTCATAGAAATCCTTTATTTCCGAAGGCTCTTTCTTTTTCTTGGGAGTTTCTTTTACTTCTGCCTCTTCATTCTGCCACGCAAACATCGACGGCGTGGGTTTCGGAAGGTCCTCGGGTACGATAACGGTTTCTATTTCAAAAAGGGTTTCGTCGAATTCATATGTTTTCTCAAAGAATCTTTCCTGACCGTCAACATCCGAATCCTCCGAAACGGAAGAAATATCCTGAATTTCCTTTTTGGGTTCTTCGGGAATCGGCTTCACGGTAAAAATCCCCGTATCGAATTCACGGCTGAGTATTCTCTCGAAATCACCCGCCGGAGTTGAGGGGGCAGGATTGGGCTTCGGGGTGTATTCCTCGCCGTTGGTCTGCGCAATCAGCTTGTCGATATCGTCGATAGACCAGGTTTTTGAGGGTGCATCCGCATTGTTTGCATCCGACTTTGACTTCCTGACCTGTGCAAGAATATTCTCAAGCTCATCTGCGCCCGAAGTACTCTTAATATATTCGTCCAAAGTCTTCACCTACCTGTTCTTTGCAATTTCATACATTAAAATTCCCGCTGCCACGGAGGCATTGAGTGAATTGATTTTTCCTTTCATCGGGAGCGACACGATAAAATCACATTTCTCCCTGACAAGTCTGCTGATGCCCTTGCCCTCGGAGCCGACAACAAGCGCAACGGCGCCCGAATAATCCTGCTTGTCCCAGCGTGTGCCGTCCATATCCGCGCCGTAAACCCAGAATCCCTTTTCCTTGAGCTCATCAATCGCCGACGGAAGATTGGACACTCTTGCAACGGGCACATATTCAACCGCACCCGCAGAAACTTTGCCCACCGCATAGGTGAGAGCAACACCGCGTCTTTTGGGGATGATGATTCCGTGTGCGCCGCACGCATCGGCAGTTCTGATGATTGCGCCGAGATTGTGAGGGTCTTCGATTTCATCGCAGATGATAACAAAAGGCTGCTCGCCCTTGCTTTCGGCATTCTGAAGAATATCGTCAATTGACGAATATTCGTGCACGGCCGCCCACGCCGCAACACCCTGATGATTTTCACCCTCGCAGAGCTTATCAAGCTTTCTGCGGTCTGTTTCTTTGATAACAATACCCTTGTCACGGCACTGACCTATTATTTTTCCGACGGAGCCGCCTCTCTCTCCTTTTGCAACAAGAAGGCAGTCAATTGCCCTGCCGCTCTTGAGAGCTTCCGCAACGGCATTACGCCCGATTATAAGTCCCTGTCGCTCATTCTGCATTTCCATAAAGCAGACTCCTCCTATTTTTAGCTATATTCAATTGATTATATCATAAAATAACACTTTTGAACAGTATTATTATAATTTTTACAAAAAAAATTTTTTATTATTTATATGGAGCGGGATAATAAATGACAGTTTTTGCCATAAATGTGTGTAAAATTATTGTGTGAATATCTGCGAAAGGAATAATAAATATGGAAAAAACAACTGTTATTGACAGACCCGATTTTTCGGACAGGCTGTGGGACAGAGGTGTTCTGATTCTGACCTGCGCTGTTTGTTTTGTTTCAGCTTTCATTCTCTCGGGCGCGGAACTGATGTCGATGCGCATTCCTCTGAGCATCGGTCTTGCCGCCGCTTTCACGGGATATGAGCTTGTTTTTGCGTGCATCGGCGGCGTTGCGGGGGCAGCGTTGCGGCTGAGCGCGGGAGAAATGCTGAGCGCCGTTCTTCCGCTGGCGGGAGTTGCGGCAACGATTTTTATTCTCGAGAAAATGAACATAAAAAAGAAAAGGCGTCTGATTCTTTCGGTCAGCGTTTTTGCATTCTGTTTCGTTTGTAAAACGGCGGTTATGTTTTCGGAAATGCCGTCGCTCAATGAATTTATTCTTATCTGCTGCTCATCGCTTCTGTGCGGCGCTTCGGTTGTTTTCTATTCAGGCACCGCAGACTGCATAAGGCGCAGACAGAATATTTATATGCTGGACAACCATTCACTCGTCTGCATCATTGCAAGCCTCTGCACGGTTCTTCTCGGCGCATCTGAAATCAGCATTCTCGGATTCAGACCCGCAAGATTCTTCGGATGCTTCGTTATTCTGACGGCTGCTTATCTTTTCAGCCGCTCGGGAGGAAGCGTTGCGGGAGTTGCAATCGGCGGATGCATTGCCGTTTCGGGCACAAGCGTTGCACTGAGCATATGCTACGGCGTGTGCGGTCTGCTCTCGGGCATTTTCTCAAAATTCGGCAGATTTTTCTGCGCTCTTACATTTTCACTGACGGCGGGTATTGCGGGACTTCTTGACGGCTCATCCGAGGGGATTTCCGTTTTTGCGGAAGCGGCGGCAGCAGCCTTTGTTTTCGCGGTAATACCGGGTAAATATCTCCGCAAAATCCGTAATGACATTCTGAATCCCGGCGTTTTGCGCATGGAAACTGAATTCTGCTCGGCGGGCGAAAGACTGAACGAAGCTGCGAAGGCAATCGGCTCGGTTTCGGAGTGCGTTTCCTCTGTTTCGAAGGGAATTGAGGCACTCTCCCCCGCGACGGATATTATGGTCTGTATGAGAGTGCGTGAGAGAATCTGCGCCGAGTGTCCGCTTAAAGACACCTTCTGCCCCGAGGACGGAGAATTTTCGGAAATCGTCAAAAAGCTGTCGCAGGGCGAGACGGTCGGGTGCGAGGATTTTTCGGTCAATTTCAACTCAAAATGCCCGAGCGCACCGCGACTTGCCGACTGCTTCAACCGTGTATATGCGGGTCAGAAAGCGGTCAATGTGATGCAGGCAAATTCGGCGCGAAACAGAGAGCTTGCCTGCAGTCAGTTTGAATGGGTTTCGGCTCTTTTACGCGAACTTTCCGAGGAAATCGGTAAAGGCTCTCAGGTGCTTTTCAACAAAGAAAAAAGCGCAATGCGCGTGCTTGCGGACAATGGCTTCAACGCGATTTCCGCCCGATGTGTGTGTCCGCCTTCGGGAGCGCTGAAGCTGACATGCATTGTTGAGGATATTCCCGTTTCAACCTCGCTTTCACGCCTGACGGCGGAACTTTCGCGCGAGTTGGAAGCGCAGCTTCTTCCACCGAAAATCCGTGAGCACAAAGACGGAAAAGAGCTTCTTTTCAACCGCAAGGAGCTGTTCAGAATCCGCTTCGGCTCGGCATCGGCAAGCTGCGGAAACCAAAAACTCTGCGGGGATTATTTCGAATGCTTCCGCACCGATTCAAAGGCATACATCATCCTCAGCGACGGTATGGGAACAGGCGGCAGGGCAGCTATCGACTCAGCAATGACGGTTGAGCTTTTTTCAAGGCTAATCAGGGCCGGCTTGAGTCTTGACTCCGCATTGAGCATCACAAATTCTGCTCTCTCCGTCAAATCCGATGACGAATCTCTCTCCACGCTCGACGTTGCGGAAATAGACCTTTTCAGCGGAAATACCGTGCTATATAAAGCGGGTGCGGCTGCGTCGTTTTACACCGTTTCGGGCAAGGTGAGGACTGTAGAAACACCGTCAACACCCCTCGGTATACTTAATAAAGTCAGTTTCAGCCGCTATACACTTAAACTCCGCGGCGGCGATACGCTCGTTATGGTCAGCGACGGAATACTCGGCATCGGAAGTGCGTGGCTCAAAGACGAAATCAGAGCCTTTGCGGGCGGTCCCGATGCAAGCGAATTTTCCGAAAATATTCTTGATTCTGCAAGAAGAAAATGCGGCGCAAAATTTGACGATATGACCGTAATTTCCGCCGTTGCGGAAGAAATTTAGAAAAAAATTAAAAAATTTTGAAAAAAGGCTTGACAAATCGTGAACCAGGGGTTATAATCATCAAGCATTCGAAAAACGCCGTTGCGTTTTTTAGTCGGTGTTGATGACGTTGAGGGTCCACCCGTTCCCATCCCGAACACGGTAGTTAAGCTCAACAGTGCCGAAAATACTTGGCTGGAAGCGGCCCGGGAAGATAGGTCGACGCCGACACTTTTATTTAGCTGTCCAAAAGGGCGGCTATTTTTTTTGACTGCTGATAACCGCCTGATGGCGGTTATTTTTTTATAGACAAACTTCCTGTTTTATGATATCATATTTAATGTATAACTCATTTCCGCAGAAAGGAAGATGAAAATGTCTGAACTCAAATACTGGGAAAACCCTTATATTATTAAGGTTAATAAAGAAGACGGTCACAACACTGCTCTGCCCCATCCCTCTGTCAAGGAAGCTCTTGACGGCTCGGAGGCACCTCTTAAATTCTCGCTTGCAGGTACCTGGAAATTCTACTGGCAGCAGGGCGTTGACGACCTGAGAACCGATTATTACAGCGACTTTTTTGATGACTCCGACTGGGATGATATGCCCGTGCCCTCGCTCTGGCAGCTCAAAGGCTACGGCAAGCCCATCTATCTTTGCTCCTCACTTCCCTCGGCAGTTTCATCGGTCAAGAGCGAAATCCCCAAAATTAATCACGACCTTAACGAAATTGGTGTTTACCGCCGCACATTCGAAATTCCCGAAAGCTTTGAAGGCAAGGAAATTTTCATTCACTTCGGCGCAGTTAAAGCAGGATTTTTCCTTTATATAAACGGCAGACAGGTCGGTTATTCGCAGGGCTCGATGACCCCCGCAGAATTCAGAATCACCGATTATGTCAAGGTTGGCGAAAACCGCATTACCGTTGAAGTTTACCGCTACACAGACGGCACATACCTCGAGGACCAGGATATGTGGTTCCTTTCGGGCATTTACAGAGATGTTTACGTTTATGCGGAAGAGAAACTCTGCATCCGCGATTTCTTTGCAGACGCTACCCTCGACGATACATATAAAAACGGCGTTCTCAATCTTGAAGTAACACTTCAGAACTATGCTGACGAGCAGGATTGCGCGCTCGAGGTTGCAATCATCGTTGACGGCAAACCCAAGAAGGTTGCTGCCGAAAAGCTCGCCGCAAAGAACGGCAAGACCGTGCTTAATTTCACCTATGTTGAAGAAAATGTCAAGGCCTGGTCTGCTGAAGAACCCAATCTCTATCAGCTTGTTCTCTGCCTCAAGATAGGTAAGACCGTGCTTTCCGCAAAGAGCATCAGAATTGGCTTCAAGAAAATGGAAATCAAGGGCGACACCCTTTATATGAACGGCAAAAGAGTTATCATCAAGGGCGTTAACCGCCACGATTTTGACCCCGACAACGGCTGGGCAGTGCCTCTTGAAAGATATTATCAGGACCTTCATCTGATGAAGCGTGCCAACATCAACGCTATCCGCACAAGCCACTATCCCGACGCGGAAATATTCTATGACCTCTGCGATGAACTCGGATTTTACGTTATGGATGAAGCCGATGTCGAAAGCCACGGCGTACGCCGCAAGAACTGCCCCGGCGACAACCTTGAATTCAAGGAAGCCGTTGAGGACAGAGCAGAGAGAATGGTGCTCCGTGACAGAAGCCATGCCTGCGTATGCTTCTGGTCGCTCGGCAACGAAGCGGGTGACGGCAAAAACTTCGTTCACGAAAAGAATGCAATCCTTGCGCTCGACAAGTCAAGACCCATCCACTACGAAGGTGACTTCGACTTCACAAAGAGCGATTTCATCAGCCGTATGTATCCTGTTGAATATGTTGTTGATGCAATGCGTCAGCAAAAGGAGCTGAAAATCAGCCCCTATGAAAACATTGCAAACGTTCTTGCGGCAGATAACAAACCCATTCCCGCTGAGATTTATAAGACCCATCCCGTCATCTACTGCGAGTTTGCCCACGCTATGGAAAACAGCCTCGGCAACTTCAAGGAATATGTTGACGATTTCGAAAAATATGACCATATGTGCGGCGGTTTTATCTGGGACTATGTTGACCAGTCAATCCGCAAAGTTGAAAACGGCCAGGAAAAATGGCTCTACGGCGGCGACTTCGGCGAAGGCGCGTCGAGCTACTATTTCTGCGCAAACGGTATTATTTCTGCCGACAGAAAGCCTCAACCTTCATATTTTGAAGTCAAGAATGTTTACTCAAACTTTGAAGCCGTTGACAGCGACTGCCGCAACGGTCAGATTAAAATAAAGAATAAAAACCTCTTCATTTCAACAGAGGATTATAAATTCCGCTGGACTGTTACCGTCGACGGTGACGAAGTCAAGAGCGGAGAAATCACAGACCTTGTTGTCGCTCCCCTTTCGGAGGAAAAGCTTCAGCTTCCCGTAAGCCTCAGCGACTATAACGACGGCGAAGTTATCCTCACCGTTTCGTTTATCCTCATCAAAGACAAACCCTGGGCAGAAGCAGGCTATGAGCAGAGTTTCAACCAGTTTGTTCTCCGTGAACAGACCGCGGCAAAGAAGAATCCCGCAAAGGGCGACCTCAAATTCCTCAAGAGCGGCTCAAATGTCAATATCATCGGCGACGGATTCTCCGCAAAAATCACGGCGGGCGCACTTTCATCGCTTAAATACGGCGAAGAAGAGGTTATCGAAGAAGGCTCGCCTCTCAGACCCGACTTCTTCAGAGCACTCACCGATAACGACAGGGAATATCTCAACTTTGTTCCTCCCATCAACGGAATCCATCCGCTCTATCAGTGGAGAAGAACAACTGCACAGACCGTTGTCCGTTCCGTCAAGGCGCAGTCAACTCCCTCGGGCGTTGAGGTAAAAGTCAACTGGAACGCACCTTTCGTTGCAGGCGTTGCAACAACTTATATCTTCTCCCCCGCAGGCGAAGTTACCGTTAAACACAGCGCGATGGGTCTGCTCCTTCCGATGCTCAAGGTCGGTATGAGAATGGGCATCAAGAGCACACTCGAAAATGCCGAGTGGTACGGCAGAGGTCCGCACGAAACATATATCGACAGAAAGACAGGCGCAAAAATCGCAAAGCACGCAATGACAGTTGCCGAGCTTGAGCACAGATATATGCGTCCGCAGGAAAACGGCCACAGAACCGATGTGCGCAATCTTTCGGTAAGCGACGATTCGGGATTCGGAATCAGAATTGACTCGATGGATAAGCCTTTCGGCTTCAACCTCAGCTACTATAACCCTGAAAAGCTCGACAAGGCAGAGCATCTTTACGAGCTTGATAAGGATAACTGCATCACATTGAGCATTGACGGTGCGATGAGAGGCGTGGGCGGCGATATGCCCGGCTGCGCTCATCTCCATAAGGAATACAGACTCAACAGCCACAAGAAGATTGAGTTTGAGTTCAGAATTTCAAAGAAGTGATTATATGACCAAAACCAATGCAATGCGATTGCTCGAAAGTGCAAAAATTCCGTTTGAAATAATGGAATACCCCGTTGACGAAAACGACCTTTCGGGCATCAGCACCGCAAGAAAAACCAGCAAAGACCCGTCGCAGATATTCAAGACTCTTGTTTTCTGCGGCGAGAAGAACGGTTTCGGAGTATGCTGTATTCCCGCGTGCGAAGAGCTTGACCTGAAAAAGACGGCAAAGGCTTTCGGCGAAAAGAAGGTTGAAATGCTCCACGTCAAGGATTTGCTCAAAACAACGGGCTATATCCGCGGCGGATGCTCGCCCGTCGGAATGAAAAAGCAGTTTGCAACCGTCATCGATGAAACCGCAACCCTCTTTGACAAAATCTATGTCAGCGCAGGTGTCAGAGGCATCATGCTCGGCATTGAGCCGCAGGCACTCGCGGAATTTGTCGGCGCAAAGTTTGCGGATGTCACATTTGTGGAATAAAAATAAAAAGCCTCCCTTGTGAAAAGGGAGGTTGATTTTTGCGAAGCAAAAAGACGAGAAATTCTTTTTCGTTCCCTCTTACTGAACTATTAATATCTATCTCTCAAATTGAAGGAGTATACACATGAAAAAAATATTAATTATTTCAGTTGTTTTAATGCTTATATTTTCGGCATCTTGCGAAAAAAGTGATGACGATACAGCGATAATCCCAAACGGTACAAATCAACAAAGCGGTCCGCAAGTGATTTTTACAAACTTTTCTGTTCTTAATGAAATAAGAAATACATTGAGCAAGGTAACTTCCGATGAATTTGAGTGTTATATGGAAGAAAACCACGAAAATTTGTCTATGAACGGAATGTACGATTATAAGAACACCGACAAACTGGTAAGCGAACTTGAATCAGCCTCCGTTTTGCTGTTTGATGATGGATTTTTGGAGGATAATGAATTCTCTTTTTATCACGAAAGAAATGAAATCCATATTAGTTCCTATCTTTCAGACGATAAGCGCGTTATGTGCTATGCGTTTACTCCGGAGTGCGAAACAAACAATGACAGAGACCTGAGCAAAAACGAAAACCTTTTGTTCGAAACAGAAATAATAAAAGACGATGCCGTTGCCAGGATTTATTCGTCTGCTTATGAAAACAGAGGATATCATGCAGAAATAAGAGTTGACGGAACATATATTTTCATGTGGATGAATCAGAAACAAACCTTGGAGCAATTTAAAGCTGATTTTGAAAAACTCAGATTAGTCAAAATCAGTGAACTTCTTGATGAAACCTCAACAGTAGTTTCAACAGAATCTGATGCAAATTTAATTCACAGATAAAAATAAAACAGGTGTGATTTCGGTCACACCTGTTATCTTTTATTCTTCTACTCTGTGGCCATCCTTGAACTTGACCTTGCCTATAAAGGGGATTTTGAGGAATCCGTCGAATTCATCTTCGTCAAATGTAACGGTCATTTCAATATCCTTGCCGGGAAGAAGAGATGTCTGAACAACAGCATTGACTGTGTCGTCATCCTCTTCAACACTCTTTACGGTGATATCGGGAACCTGAATTCCGGGGATATCAAGCTCAAAACCGTAAGTGCCGTTATTATCAAAAATGTTGATTTTAACTTCGCCTGAGAAAAACATTGTGTTAACGCTGCAAGCCCACTTGCCTAAACCGATCATAATTATATTCTCCTTTCGTTGGTACGCATATAATAACACATATTCATACTATTATCAAGGTCTTTTCAGAATCACGGCAATTTCCTGCCACGTGTAGTGGGCAACGAATGTGCCGTAGAGGTAGGGGTCTATCGCATTTTCGCTGAAATAAAATCCTATTCCGCTGTCGGTCAGATAAAAGTTTTCGGTGTCAAAAACTTCGTTTACGCTGCTTCGCATCTCTTCGGTCAGCTCCGCACCGCTGCAGTAAACCGCCGAAACATCCTTGCAGATAAATTCATCAATTATGAACTGCCTTACGCTGTCATAGGAATGATCCTCATAAAAGAAATCGGAAAGAGTGCAGAGTTTTCCTCTTGTAACGTCGAAAGTATAACCCCTCTTGACAGGCTCGAGGTTATCGCTGCCAAACATCGTGAAATATTCCCTGGCAGTGATGCTGAAATATTTGTCGTTGCAAAGGTTGATTTCATAATCAACTGACCTTGCCCACGGTGTTTCGGAATTCTGCGAATCCATAAAATTCGCCGCATTCTCAATGTTGCTTTCCGCAGTTTCGCACGCATCCTCAAAAATTCCGTAAACGGAACGGTTGATGTCCTTTGCAATGTCCTCGCTCACATTTCCCGTTATCTTCGGAAGCTGTGCTCTGACAGTATAGACAATTCTTCCGTTTTCATCGGTAAAATCCTTTGAAAATTCCTCGGCTTGGGTCAGAGGAGCGGGTACGGATGTTGTTGCCTCTTGGGTTACGGTGACTGTCACATCGGGTTTCTTCTCATTCACCGTGCACGCCGCAAACGAAAAGCAGAGAGATATAATCAAAAATATGCTTATGTAACGCTTCATATAACCATCCTCATATTATAATAATTGTATTTTATCAGTTAAACGATTTTCAATCAAGGGTAATTTTATAAAATTTTTTGTGTTGCATTTTAAGCGGCGGTGATATAGAATAAAATCATCAAACATTCGGAGGTTGCCATGAAAAATATTCTTAACGCACAGTGGATAAAAAGCCCGGAAATCTCTCCCGACAGAGAGCTTGTTTTTTCAAAAAATTTCAAAGCTGAAAAAGAGATTGTTTCGGCTGTTCTTGAAGTTTCCGCACTCGGCGTTTACGTTGCAAAAATCAACGGCGAAAGAGTCGGTGATTTTATCCTCGCGCCCGGCTGGACTTCATATAAACACCGCTTACAGGTTGACACATATGACGTAAAATCACTTATTAAAGATAAAAATACCATCACCCTCGGAGTCGGCCCCGGCTGGAAGGCATTCAATTATTTCGGAATGCATTCGGGCGATTCGTTCCTCGGATTCAATGAGGTTGCCGCAATCTGCGCCCTCACAATCGTTTATGCCGACGGCGAAACCGAAATCATTACCAGCGGCGGCGACTGGACTTGCGAAAAGGGAAAATATGTTTACTCGCATCTTTACAACGGCTATATTTATGACCCTGCATACAAGGACATCGCCCCCTCAAAGGCTCAGGTTTTCACAAAGGACAGAAAAATTCTGCTTGACCGTCAGGGCGAAAAGGTTGTTGAGCACGAAAGACTCTCCCCCATTGAAATCATTACAACTCCCAAGGGCGAAACCGTTATCGACTTCGGTCAGAATATGACGGGTTATGTTGAATTTAAAATCAAGGGTGAAAAGGGCGAAAGAGCCGTTATCAGCCACGCCGAGGTGCTTGATGCAGAGGGCAACTTCTACACAGATAACCTCAGAAGCGCAAAGGCTCAGGCTGTTTTCATCTGCGACGGCAAAGAGCATATCCACAAACCCGATTATAACTTCTACGGTTTCCGTTACATCAGACTTGAAAATTGGAGCGACGAGGTCAAGGCGGAGAATTTCACCGCAATCGTTGTTCATTCCGACATAAAGAGAACAGGTTATTTTGAATGCTCGGACGAAAGAGTCAACAAGCTTTTCTCCAACATCATCTGGGGTCAAAAGAGCAACTTCCTCGACGTGCCGACCGACTGCCCGCAGCGTGATGAACGTCTCGGCTGGACGGGCGATGCTCAGGTTTTCATCAAAACCGCATCCTATAACTTTGACGTTGAGCGTTTCTTCACAAAGTGGCTTGCCGACCTTCGTGCAGACCAGACGAATTGGGGCACAATTCCCCACGTAATCCCCGGCGTTTTTCAGCCTGACGAGGACTGCTCCGCCGCCTGGGCGGACGCCGCAACAATCTGTCCGTGGCAGATTTATCAGACCTATGCCAACAAGCAGATTCTTGAGGATTCACTTGAGTCAATGAAAGATTACATTGAGTTTATCGAAACCCGCGCAGACAACGGACTGTGGAGCAGAAGCTGGCATTTCGGCGACTGGCTCAACCTTGACGGCAGCAGCCCCGAGGACTGCTCAAAGGGCACCGAAAAGAGTCTTATTGCAACTGCATTCTATATCTACTCGAGCGCAATTTATGCAAAATCGCTTGAGCTTTGCGGAAAGGATGCCTCCGAAATCTGGGCAAAGAGAGAGAATTCAATCAATGCATTCAGACGCGAATATATGAAGGACGGCAGAATCCTGCCCGAATATGCAACACAGACCGCCTGCGTGCTTCCCCTTCATTTCGGAATCACCGATAATGCCGCCGAAACCGCAAAACAGCTCAACGAGCTTGTTACCGAATGCGGTCATCTCAAGACGGGATTCGTCGGCACTCCGTATCTTCTCCACGCACTCTCCGATAACGGCTATGCCGAAACCGCATACAGCCTTCTTCTCCGCGAAGAATATCCGTCGTGGCTCTTCTCGGTCAAGATGGGCGCAACAACAATCTGGGAGCATTGGGACAGCGTGCGTGAGGACGGCACAATGTGGAGCACCTCAATGAATTCATTCAACCACTACGCTTACGGTGCGGTTGCCGACTGGCTTTACGGCGACGCGGCGGGTATCAAGATAGATGAAAGCAAACCCGGATTCGAGCATATCATTCTTGCTCCCGTTACCGACAGCAGACTGACCTATGTAAAGGCTTCGATTGAAACACGCAGAGGAGCTGTCAAATCCGAGTGGAAAACCGAAAACGGCAAAACAACCTATGAATTCACCGTGCCCGAAGGCGCAACCGCAACCGTTATCCTTGACGGCAAATCAACCGAAATCGGCGCCGGTGTACACACATTCTGATAAAAAAGAGGAGCATCCTTTTGGATGCTCCTTTATTGTTAATTAAACATTATCTGCGCCGTATGCGTAGAAATCAATCGGGAACCATCCCTGAGCAAAGGCGGGAACGGAATTTCTGTCCTTCGAATAAATTCCGCTGAGGAAATCAATCGCTCTGTGGTGGTCAAGCTCAAGATCGGGTTTTGCGTCGGTTTCGGTAACGGTAACATTCTTTCCGTCAACGGTAACGGCAAGATTTTCGTCACGCTTATAACCGTGAATAAGAATGTTGAGAGTGCCTGAGCAGAGGTTCATTCGCTCTGCCTTGATTGCAAGGAAAGCTTCAATATATCTGCCGTAATTGAAAACATTTATCATATCTGCGTTGCAGATTGATGCGCCGCAACCGTATTTTATCATATAGTCGCATAAATCCGCATCGAAAACGGGAACGCTGAAGCTGACACTGTCTGTATCGATAACATCCATCGCACAGAGGATAATATCGATTGTATCCTCAACATTCACTGCCTTGATTTCCTGAAGTCCGCCGAATTTTTCAACGGAGAAATATCCCTTGAATTCACCGTTTCCGTACACCGCATAGGGAACGCTTCTCCAGCTTCTGAGCACATCAAGGCAATTTTCTCTGTTTCTGTCCATATAATAGGGCAGAGATTTATAGAGCTCAACGATTTTATCAACTGTTTCAACATCGCTTTCGCTGACTTCCTTTGCGGTAAAGGCGGTTTTGTAATCCTTGCCTTTAATGTGAGCAATGTTGCCCTTATTGATTGTGAAGCGCTGAACCGAGCCTGTGGGTTCATAGCCGAAATAGCCGTATCTCTGTCTCTGACCGCCGAGAAGAGAATAGTCAAAATCCTCTTCTTTCATTATGTCGAGAGCAAGATTCATAAGCTCAACCATATATCCCTTGCGGCGGGAATCCTTTGCAACCGCAACATTGCCGATACCCATACAGCGGAGCTTTCTGCCCGCGGCGGTAACATCGAGGGGATAGCAGCCGATGGCAGCTTTGATTGCGTCGTCTTCTTTTAAAATCACATTATTATAACCGGGGTTATATTGGTCTTTGTAAAGTTTGGGAAGAAGCTCAAGAAAGCATCTTTTTGTTGCTTCGTCATCTTCCGAAAAGAAAACATCGTCAAGCACTTCGAGAAGCTCTTTTTCGTCCTCTTTAGCGCCTCTGCCTTTGTAGATTTCCATTTTATTTCTCCTTATTTCAGCTTCATAAAGTCGTTGTAATTGAGAATTCTGTAATTGCCTTTTTCCGCAGATTTTTCTTTAGCTTTTTTGCGTTTTCTGAAAATAATGATAATCAGCGCAACAATAACAAGAATTGCCGCGATGCGGAATATCCACGACGAAACAAGGCTCTTTGCAAGCGTGCCAAGGAATGAGAAGATGCCCATATCAACATCCATGCTTGCAACGAGGTCGATTTCTTTTATCACCTTGCCCGCATAAAGCACCTTTGCACGGCAGATTTTTTCGCCTTTTTTCACGGGCGCTTTAACAAATTCGGGCATAGTGCCTTCAATGGGTTCAACAAGCAGGCTTCCCGAATCCGTGCCCGAGGGAACAAGGCTGTAAACCGTTTCGGCGGGTGAAAGAGTGAGGAAATCAGTCGTTTTTGCATATTTAACGGGAACCTGACCGACTATGCGGTTTGTATCCGAAATCGCAACAAGCTCAATGTTTTTAAACGCCCATTCAAACATCGTTTTGCAGTCGAGGAACGAACCGTTTTCGTTAACTCCGTCGCCGTCAACGTCACTCATAGTTGAGTTGAGGGCAACACCTATGTAGTTATAGCCGTCGTTTGAGGCAACAGCAACAACGCATCGGCCCGCAATCGAGGTTGAACCCGTCTTGCCGCCCTTGACATATTTGCAGTAATAATCCTTGACCGCGCTGTTCATCAGACCGTTGGTGTTGCGGATGTTGCGCTCTTCCTGAAGATTTGTTGCCTTGAGAGTATATGTTACCTTGCCGAAAATCTCTTTGAAATCGGGAAGTGTCATTGCGTGCTTTACGAATTTTGCCATATCCTCTGCGGTTACATACTGATTATCGTCATCAAGACCGTGGGGATTCATAAAATGGCTGTTTTTGCATCCGAGTCTTTCGGCAACCTCGTTCATCATGCCGACGAATTTTGCTCTGTCGCCGCCCGAAATGAAATCTGCAAGGGTTGTTGCAGCTTCGTTTGCACTCTGCAAAAGAAGGTTGCAAAGAAGGTCGTAAACGCTGACCTGCTCGCCGACCTGAAGTCCGCCGAGCGAGCTGCCCGTGCCGTCAAGCTCTCTGATTGCGGATTCCGAAACCGTTACAAGCTGATTGAGATTATCGCAGTTTTCGAGAACAACAATCGCGGTTATGACCTTTGTAAGGCTTGCGGGCGAAGTCTGCTTGCCTTCGTTTTTTGCAAAAATGACTTCGTTATTATCCGAACTGACAAGAAGAAGACAATCGGAATAGAGCGTCATTGACTCCATAACCTCGTCATACGAAGCCCATGCAGGTACGCAGAAAACCGCACCGATTAGCATTGATATCACAAAAAGAATGCTGAATAATTTCTTCATATTTTCACACCATTTTAAATTTTTTCTGTAATAAAAGACAGTATATCACAAATTTGTTCATTTGTAAATGTTGAATACAAAGGTAAAAGCGGAAAATTGTTCCCCCTCTTGATTTTTTATTTAAAATAAAGTATAGTAGACTATATATTATAAAAAAGGAGCCGTTTGAATGGTCTACATAACCGGCGATATGCATGGGGATTTTTCGAGATTTGATTCGCCCGCGATTAAACAGCTGAAAAAAGACGATACTCTTATTATCTGCGGTGATTTCGGGTTCGTCTGGGATAACAGTAAGGCAGAGCAGAAGATTCTCAAAAAGCTCGGCAACAAAAAATTCAATATCTGCTTTATCGACGGCACTCACGAAAATTTTGAGCTGCTCAATGCTTACCCCGTTTCGCTCTGGAACGGCGGCAAGGTTCACCATATCTGCGGTAACGTTTATCACCTGATGAGAGGTCAGATTTTCAAAATCGACAATATGACCTTCTTCACTATGGGCGGTGGCGAAAGCCCCGATATCGACATCCGTTTTGAGGAAAATGCGTGGTCGAAGTTTGAGTTCCCGAGCCGAGAGGAGCTTCTTGAAGGCGCAGCAAACCTTGAAAAGCTCAACTGCAAAATCGACTATGTCATCACTCACGAGCCCCCCGTCAAAATCAAGAGCTTCTTAAAACTCAAAGACAGCGAAACAGCAAGCGTAACGGGTCTTAACACCTATCTTGAAGAGCTTTCGGAAGCTTGCCAATTCAGACGCTGGTTCTTCGGCTCGATGCATCTTGATAAATATATCTCTAACTCCCATGTTGCGGTATTCCAGAATGTTATCAACGCAATCACGGGCGAAGTTCAGAGATAATTTTCACCGTACATACTGTGCCGGACATAATCCGAACCGTTTGAGGGCGGGTTGTTTTCGGCACTTCTTTGTTACTTTTTAAAAATGGAATTTTTTAGTAAATACTATCGGAGATGATAAAAATGCTTAAAACCCTTTTAAAGCAGACAAAAGGATACCGCTTTGTTTCTCTGCTGTCGCCTCTGCTCATAATCATTGAGGTCTATCTGGAAGTGCAGATTCCTTTTGTTATGGCCGATATGGTCAACAACGGCATCCTCGGCGGCGCAGGTATCGAATATATTCTCACCGAAGGCGGAAAGATGGTATGTATGGCGCTTCTTTCCCTGCTCACAGGCGCAGGCGCAGCAAGATTCGCGGCAAAGGCGGGTATGGGCTTCGGTGCAAACGTAAGAGCGGCTATCTTTGCAAAGATTCAGAATTTCTCCTTTGCGAATATCGACCGTTTCAGCACCCCCTCGCTCATCACGAGAATGACTACGGACATCAACACAATCCAGATGGGTTACACCATGATTATCAGAATGTTCGTGCGTTCACCCATAATGCTCGTCATGGCATTCACCTATGCTTACAGAATAAACGCGGAGCTTTCAAAAGTTTTTGCTGTTGCTGCACCTGTTTTGCTCATTCTTCTCGGACTTATGGGCAGTCTCGCTCTGCCGAGATTCAAGAAGCTGATGAAAAAATACGACGGACTCAACGCATCCATTCAGGAAACTCTCATCGGCGCAAGAGTTGTCAAAGCATTCGTAAGGGCAAAGCACGAAAAAGACAAATTCAAGCTTTCGAATGACGAACTTAAGGATGCATCAATCTTTGCTGAAAAGCTTCTGATTCTTTCAGGCCCCTTTATGCAGATGACAATTTACGGCTGCATTATCGCCATTCTCTGGTTCGGCAGCAATCTCGTTATCGGCGGCACAATGGAAATTGCTGACCTCACCGCTTTCATCACTTACGTCAACAACATTCTTATGTCGCTGATGATGATTTCGATGATATTCGTTATGGTCACGATGTCCAGAGCATCAATCACCCGTGTTGCCGAGGTTATAAACGAAGTTCCCGAAATCAATGACAGCGCGGCAGACCCCTCTCTCACCGTTGCCGACGGCAGCATCGATATGGAAAACGTCTGCTTCAAATATAAGAAAACAGGCAAGAAAAATGTTATTGACAACATCAATCTCAACATAAAATCAGGCGAAATCGTCGGTATCATCGGCGGTACGGGCTCAGCAAAAACAACGCTTGTCCAGATGATTCCCAGACTTTATGATGTCACAGATGGCGTTGTTAAGGTCGGCGGCAGACCCGTTCAGGATTACACTCTCAAAAATCTGCGTGATTCTGTTGCGATGGTGCTCCAGGTCAACCTTCTTTTCTCAGGCACAATTGAAGAAAACCTCCGATGGGGTAAAAAAGATGCAACGATTGAAGAAATAGAGAATGCCTGCAAAATTGCTCAGGCTCACGATTTCATCACCTCATTCCCCGACGGATATCAGACAAATCTCGGTCAGGGCGGCGTCAACCTGTCGGGCGGTCAGAAGCAAAGACTCTGCATCGCAAGAGCGCTTCTCAAATCCCCGAAAGTTCTTATTCTTGACGACAGCACAAGCGCCGTTGACACCGCTACGGACGCAAAAATCCGCGAAGGGCTTAAGGATAATCACGGCGGTGTTACAACCCTCATTGTTGCTCAGCGCATAAGCTCAATTCAGCACGCAGATAAAATCATTGTGCTTGATGACGGCAGAATCAACGCTGTCGGCACTCATGATGAGCTTCTCGGCACAAACGAAATTTACACCGAAGTTTATAAATCACAGCAGGAAGGGGGAAAAGAATAATGGCACCGCAGATGAAAAAACCGCCCAAGGGCGGCGGACACGGCCCGCACGGGCCAAAGCCGAAGAATACCAAAGCCACCTTCTCCCGCTTACTCGGTTATCTCGGCAAATCAAAAATAATGCTTGTTTTCGTTTTTATCTTTGTTGCATTCAGCGCGCTTGCAGGCATTATCGGCACTTCTTTCGTTGAAACAATAACCGACGATTTTCTTCTCCCTGTCATCGGCTCCGAAGCAACAAAAGAACTTCTTGCTCCGCTTGTAAAAATTCTTATCAAGCTTGGCATTATCTATGTTCTCGGTGTTCTGGCATCATATGCATATTCAAGAATTATGCTTCAGGTTGCTCACAAAACACTCAACTCAATCAGATCAGACCTCTTCAACCATATGATGGACCTGCCGATTAAATTCTTTGATACCCACACTCACGGCGAACTTATGAGCCGCTACACAAACGACACAGATGTTCTGCGCGAATGCATCAGTCAGAGCTTTGTTCAACTCGTTTCGTCAACAGTTACGGTTGTCGGCACATTCATAATGATGCTTTATTACAGCCCCGTTCTGACCATCTTTGTTATCGCGATGCTTTTCATTGCATTCTTTGTTATCAAGGGGCTGGGCAAACAGAGTGCAAAATATTTCAGAGAACAGCAGAAATGTGTCGGCGAAGTCAACGGATATATTGAGGAATATATCGAAGGTCTTAAGGTTGTTAAGGTATTCTGTCATGAGAATATGGCAAATATCGGCTTCGGCTCAATCAATGCGAATCTCCGCCACGCCGCAACGAACGCCCACACCTACGCAAGCATTCTTATGCCCATTATGGGTAATATGTCCTATATCACTTACGCTGCAACCGCAACAATCGGCTCGCTGCTGATTATGACTGTTCCCGCAGAGAATTTCTTCGGAATCACCGTCGGCGCGCTTTTCACATTCCTCATCTACACCCGTCAGTTCTTCCAGCCGATAACCCAGATTTCACAGCAGTTCAACAACATCATCGCTGCCCTTGCGGGTGCTGAAAGAATCTTCGAGATTATCGACACTCCTGCTGAAAAGGACGAAGGATATGTAACTCTCGTCAACGCAAAGAAACTCGATAATGGCGAAATCGTTGAGTGCGAAGAAAGAACAGGCATCTGGGCATGGAAGCATCCCCACAGCGACGGCACCATCACTTACACCGAGTGGCAAGGCGATGTCCGTTTCCACGATGTAACATTCAGCTATGACGGCAAAAAGACCGTTCTCAAAAATGTTTCGCTCTATGCACGACCCGGCGAAAAGATTGCTTTTGTCGGTTCAACTGGCGCAGGTAAAACAACAATCACAAATCTTATTAACCGTTTCTACGATGTTGACGAAGGCAAAATCACCTATGACGGCATCAACATTAAGAAAATCAAAAAAGCAGAGCTTCGCCGCTCAATGGCGATGGTTCTTCAGGATACCCACCTTTTCACGGGCACTGTAAGAGATAATATTGCTTACGGCAGACTTGACGCGACAAACGAAGAAATCGTTGCAGCCGCAAAGCTTGCAAATGCAGATTCGTTCATCACCCGTCTCCCCGACGGCTACGACACGATGATTACAGGTGACGGCGCCAATCTTTCGCAGGGTCAGCGTCAGCTTCTTGCAATTGCAAGAGCTGCTGTTGCAGACCCGCCCGTGCTTATCCTTGACGAAGCAACAAGCTCAATCGATACAAGAACTGAGCGCCTCATCGAAAAGGGTATGGATAAGCTTATGGAAGGCAGAACGGTTTTTGTTATCGCTCACAGACTTTCAACCGTACGCAACTCGAACGCAATTATGGTTCTCGAAAACGGCGAAATCATTGAGCGTGGCGACCACGACGACCTTATCGCCCAGCAGGGTAAATACTATCAGCTCTATACAGGTCAGTTTGAATTAGACTAATCACAAAAACAGGCGGTTTTCATCAAAGAAAGCCGCCTTAATTTATTTTTAAAAATTTATAAAAAAAATTGAAATAACTCTTGACATTTGCGGCTCACTCTGTTATAATCTCTCTTGCAGTTGCGGATGTAGCTCATCTGGTAGAGCGCCACCTTGCCAAGGTGGAGGTAGCGAGTTCGAGCCTCGTCATCCGCTCCAGAATAAAAATCCCGTCTTTATGACGGGATTTTTTGTTTTTATTTTTCAGCGACTTTATCAGCAGCCAAAAACAAAAACCCCCTGCTCGATGTGAGCGGGGGGTTCTCTTTTTATAAAGCTAATCAGACAAGCTCGATGATGCACATCTCAGCTGCGTCGCCTCTACGGGGACCTGTCTTGATTATGCGGCAATAACCGCCGTTAACTTCCTTATATTTGGGGGCAATCTCATCAAAGAGCTTCTTAGCAACGTCCTCTTTGGTAACGTATGCAAGAACCTTGCGCTTTGAGTGGAGAGAATCGTCCTTAGCAATGGTGATCATTTTTTCTGCCATTGCACGAACTTCCTGAGCCCTTGTAACGGTGGTCTCAATTCTGCCGTTTTCCAAAAGATAGGTAACAAGGCCTCTGAGCATCGACTTGCGATGGTCGCTTGTACGGCCAAGCTTTCTGGTACCGGGCATAAGTTCACACTCCTTTACAGTGTAGTGTAACGATTAATACTCGTCACTCTTAGTCCTCGTCTCTGCGAAGATCAAAGCCAAGAGAATTGAGCTTGGCAACAACTTCGTCGAGAGACTTTCTGCCGAGGTTACGGACTTTCATCATATCTTCCTCGGTTCTGTTGATCAAATCTTCAACCGTATTAATCTGCGCTCTCTTCAAGCAGTTGAAGGAACGCACAGAGAGGTCAAGTTCCTCAATGGTCATCTCAAGGACTTTTTCCTTGCCGCTATCGTTCTTAACGACCATAACCTCTGTATCGTATGCCTCACCTGAGAGGTCACCGAAGAGGTTGAGATGCTCGTTGAGGATCTTGGCGCCGAGAGAAACGGCCTCCATAGCGTTAATGGTTCCGTTTGTCCATACCTCGAGAGTCAGCTTATCATAGTCTGTAATCTGACCAACACGGGTATTTTCAACTGTGTAGTTAACCTTTAATACGGGAGTATAAATAGAGTCAATTGCAATAACACCGATAACGGGCTGCATCATCTGCTTGTTTCTGTCAGCAGAAACATAACCTCTGCCCTTGTCGCATGTAAGCTCCATGCTTACGTTTGCGTCAGAGTTGAGAGTAGCGATGTGAAGCTCAGGGTTGAGGATTTCAACCTCTGAATCGGTCTTGATGCTGCCGGCTGTAATTTCTTCATCACCGTTTGCATCAATATAGATTGTTTTGGGACCGTCACCGTGAATCTTGAGGATGACATTCTTGAGATTGAGAACGATCTCTGTTACGTCTTCCTTAACACCGGGGATGGTGCTGAATTCGTGAAGAATTCCGTCAATCTTAACGGAGGTTATCGCGTAGCCGGGAAGAGATGAAAGAAGAACTCTTCTCAGGCTGTTACCCAATGTTGTGCCGTAGCCTCTTTCGAGGGGTTCAACAACAAATCTGCCGTATTTTCCGTCATCGGAAATTTCAGCTGTATCAATTCTGGGCTTTTCGATACCAATCATTCTAAAACCCTCCTTTAAAAGACGCAGGAGAATGATTCCTGCTTAAAAATGCATTCAAAAACGCTGTTGACAGCGAGTAAACACCGCTGAAATGCCTTTGCAGGCAAATCAGGACGGCTATTACTTTGAATAAAGTTCGACGATGAGATGCTCTTCAACGGGAACCATGATCTGCTCACGAGTGGGCAGAGCGAGAACCTTTGCTGTGAGAGCTTCTGCATTGAGGTCAAGCCACTGAGCAACGGGTCTTGAAGCATTTGCTTCGATTGTTGCCTTGATCTTGTCGCTTTCCTTGCTCTTATCCTTGATGGCAACTTCGTCGCCAGCCTTGAGAAGATATGAAGGAACGTTGACCTTCTTGCCGTTTACTTTATAATGGCCGTGAGTAACGAGCTGTCTTGCTTCTGCTCTGGAGTTAGCCCAGCCAAGAAGATAAACAACGTTATCAAGTCTGCTTTCGCAGATGCGGAGAAGGTTTTCACCTGTTACGCCCTGCTTGCGCTCAGCCATAAGGAAATACTTATAGAACTGGCCTTCCTGAATACCGTAGTAACGCTTAGCCTGCTGCTTTGCGCGAAGCTGAAGACCGTATTCAGTTGCCTTCTTGCGGCTCTGACCGTGCTGGCCGGGAGCATATGCTCTACGCTCTACAGCACACTTGCCGGTGTAGCAACGCTCACCCTTGAGGTAAAGCTTCTTGCCTTCACGGCGGCACAGTTTACATACCGCACCGGTATATCTTGCCATATGTGTTACACCTCCAAAAAATTCTGGTTACACGCGCCTTCTCTTGGGCGGGCGGCATCCGTTGTGAGGAATGGGAGTAACATCCTTAATCATGTTAACTTCCAGACCTGCTGTCTGAAGAGCTCTGATAGCCGCTTCACGTCCCTGGCCGGGGCCCTTAACATAAACTTCAACTGTCTTCATACCGTGGTCGATAGCAATCTTAGCTGCTGTCTCGGCTGCAGTCTGAGCTGCGAAGGGAGTTGATTTCTTTGAGCCGCGGAAGCCCATTTCACCGGCACTTGCCCATGAAACTGCATTACCCTGGGTATCAGTGATTGTAACGATAGTGTTGTTAAAGGTGGATTGGATATGGGCTGCACCGCGCTCGATATTCTTGCGTTCGCGGCGTCTGCGAGTACCTGTTGTCTTTTTTGCTGCTTTAGCCATAATATCCCTCCTCGACTTACTTCTTCTTGTTTGCAATGGTCTTCTTGGGACCCTTGCGTGTACGAGCGTTTGTCTTTGATCTCTGTCCTCTTACGGGGAGACCTTTTCTGTGACGAACGCCACGGTAGCATCCGATTTCGATGAGTCTCTTGATGTCGAATGCGGTTTCTCTGCGGAGATCACCTTCTACAGTAAGGTTATGCTCGATATAATCACGAAGCTTTGAAACATCGTCTTCAGTCATATCCTTAACTCTGAGATCGGGATCAACGCCGGTTGCTGCGATAATGTCGCTTGCAGTCTTACGACCTATGCCGTAGATGTAAGTAAGAGCAATTTCAATTCTCTTCTCTCTGGGCAGGTCAACACCTGAAATACGCGCCATTTGTCAGTTGCACCTCCAAATAAACTTGGTTTTCGTCGGGATTAACCCTGACGCTGCTTGTGCTTGGGATTTTCACAGATAACCATTACTTTTCCCTTGCGCTTAA
>JAZRLY010000020.1:0-6196 GCA_045647065.1 Acutalibacteraceae bacterium | reverse complement strand
GTTCTCAAAAATGTTTCGCTTTATGCGATGCCCGGTCAGAAAATCGCTTTCGTAGGTTCAACGGGCGCAGGCAAAACAACAATCACAAATCTTATCAACCGTTTCTATGATGTAAACGAAGGCAAAATCACCTACGATGGTATAAATATCAAAAAAATCAAAAAAGCCGAGCTTCGCCGCTCAATGGCAATGGTGCTTCAGGATACCCACCTGTTTACGGGCACGGTAAGAGATAACATTGCATACGGTAAGCTCGATGCAACAGATGAAGAAATCATCGCAGCCGCAAAACTTGCAAATGCCGATTCATTCATCACAAGACACCCCGAAGGCTATAACACGATGATTACGGGTGACGGCGCAAATCTTTCGCAGGGTCAGAGACAGCTGCTTGCGATTGCCAGAGCCGCCGTTGCAGACCCTCCCGTGCTTATTCTTGACGAGGCAACAAGCTCCATCGACACAAGAACGGAGCGTCTTATTGAAAAAGGCATGGATAAGCTTATGGAAGGCAGAACGGTTTTCGTTATTGCACACAGACTTTCAACCGTCCGCAATTCCGATGCGATTATGGTGCTTGAACACGGCGAAATTATTGAGCGTGGCGACCACGACGACCTTATAGCACAAAAAGGCAAATACTATCAGCTCTATACGGGACAGTTTGAGCTTGATTAAAACTGCATAAAAATATGGCTTGAACGGGAAATAACCTGTTCAAGCCATTTGTTTTATATAATTAATTTGTTAATTACGCATTACGCATTGCGAATTGCGAATTGATTACATGCTTTCGGGAACGGTGATTCTGAACATTGTGAGGATGTTGTTGAGAACTCTCTTTACGCAGAGGCAGAGATTGAGTCTTGCCTGCATAAGAGCCTCATCCTCGCAGTTAACACGGCAAGCGTTGTAGAACTTGTGGAAGAGGGTTGCAAGGTCAACGGCATAGCGTGTAATCTTTGCGGGGTCATAGTTCTTTGCGGAAATAACGATTTCATCAGTGAGCGATGCAAGGTGTCTGATGAGTTCCTTTTCTTCGGGAGCCGAAAGAAGAACAAGCTCGGGAATTGTGCATTCTCTGGACTGCTTTCCTTCGCTCTCAAGCTTCTTGAGGATGCTGCAGATTCTTGCGTGTGCATACTGGCAGTAGTAAACGGGGTTCTGTGAGCTCTGCTCAACAGCAAGGTCAAGGTCGAATTCCATCTGTGAGCCGGGTTCTCTCATATTGAAGAGGAAACGGACAGCATCGATGGGGATTTCTTCAAGAAGATCAACAAGAGTGATTGCCTTGCCCGAACGCTTGCTCATACGAACTACTTCGCCGTTGCTGGTAAGGCGTACAAGCTGCATAAGGATGATGTCGAGGTCATCGCCGTTGCATCCGATTGCGTCAAGCGCACCCTTCATTCTTGCAACGTGGCCGTGATGGTCAGCGCCCCAGATGTTGATTGCTCTGTCGAAGCCTCTTATCTGAAGCTTGTTGCGGTGGTATGCGATATCTGCGGCAAAATAGGTGGGATTGCCGTTTGTTCTGATAAGAACCTCGTCCTTAAGCTCAAGCTTTTCGATTTCTTCGGGAGTCTTGCCTTCCTTTTCGAGTCTTGCGCCGAGAACTTCTTTATTCTTATACCAGAGAGCGCCGTCTTTTTCATATGTAAGACCCTTGCTCTTCATAATCTCAAGCGTTTCAGCAAGCTCACCGCCGTTATGAAGAGTGCTCTCAAGGAACCAGGTGTCGTATTCGATGCGGTACTTGGTGAGGTTGTCTTTCATTGCCGCAATGTTTTTGGGCAGAGCGTAATCAATAAGAGCCTTTCTGCGCTCAGCCTCGGTTGCATCGATGTATTTATCACCGTTGATTTCGGCGAATTCCTTCGCTCTTGTGATGATATCCTCGCCGTGGTAGCTGTCCTCGGGAAGCTCGGGAGCATCCGCACCCTTATAGAGCTGCTGATATCTGATATCGAGCGAAAGACCGAACTTTTCAATCTGATTGCCCGCGTCGTTAACATAGAATTCACGGCTTACATCATAGCCTGCAAAGTCCATAACGGATGCAAGGCAGTCACCGAGAGCGCCGCCTCTTGCGTTACCCATATGCATGGGACCTGTGGGGTTTGCGGAAACGAATTCGATGTTGATTTTCTTGCCCTCGCCGTAGTCGGAGCGGCCGTAACTCTCGCCCTTTTCGAGGATGTCCTGAATGATGCAGGCGTTGAAGCTCTCCTTGAGATAGAAATTCATAAAGCCGGGACCGGCGATTTCGCATCTGTCAAAGAAAGTGTCGGAAAGATCAAGGCGCTCTGCGATTGTTTCCGCAATCTTACGGGGTGCGCTCTTAAGGCATTTTGCCCACGCCATTGCGCAGTTTGACGAATAGTCGCCGTTATCCTTGTTTGCAGGTACTTCAATGATAAAATCGGTGAGAGGAGCTTCGGGGAAAACACCGTCTGCAACGGCTCTGCCTGCGGCTTCCATAATCGCGGTGCGAAGCTCTTTGATTGTCTGCTTTACCAAAACTGACATTTTTTATTCCTCCTGTATTTTCGGGGCAACGGTGATGAGAAGCTCATTTTCCGATGCCGGAACATTGTTGAAATCGATTGTGTAAGCAAATCGGAGTGTGCCTCCCGATTCGCTGATGTTATTTTCAATGAATTTGCAGTAAATGCCCATCAGCATTTCGCCGTAGGGGGTTGAATAGTAGCAGCTGTGTCGTCGTTCAAGCTCGATAATCATTTCGGTGTTGTATCTGCCCGAGCGAACCATACTGATTTTTTTGCCGCCTTCAACGGTGAGGGTTGTCACGCAGTCGAGCAGTGCTTCGTCGGTTTCTTTGTAAACGATTCTGCAATCATCCTCGGTCAGCTCATATTCGCCCGCCGTGGTCAGCTCGCTTGTGTATTCCTCGCCGTCCTGAAGGTGACGGTCAGTTATTTTTATAATCGCGTTTTTCATACTTATCTTTCCATTGCAAGTGTCAGCAGCTTATCCAGAAGCTCTGCATAGGGCACTCCCGATGCAGCGAAAAGCTTGGGATACATACTGATTGATGTGAATCCGGGGATGGTGTTGGGCTCGTTGAGCTTGATTGAGCCGTCCTCACATACGAAGAAATCAACTCTTGTGAAGCCTTCGCAGTCGAGCGCTCTGTATGCTCTGACAGCCTCTGCCTGAACTTTTCAGCATATCGTCCGAAAGACGGGCGGGGATGTGAAGCTCGCTTTCGTTTGCGAGATATTTTGCATCGTAGTCGTAGAATTCGTTGCAGGGAACAACCTCGCCGACAACCGAAGCAACGGGGTTTTCGTTGCCCATAACGGCAACCTCAACCTCCATACCGATAATGCCTTCTTCAAGAACAACTTTTCTGTCGTGCTCAAAGGCTTTTTCACAGGCAGCTTCGAGTTCTTCAATATTTTTAGCTTTACTGATGCCGACGGATGAGCCTGCATTTGCGGGCTTTACGAAAATCGGGAAGCCGAGCTTTTCTGCCGCACCTTCCAATAAAGTGGTTTTATTGACCGAATAAGCGTGTTTATCGAAAGCGGTCCACTTGAGCCTGGTCTATGCCAGAAAAGTCCACCATAGCGTTTGTGACGGCTTTATCCATACAAATTGCGCTTGCTGCAGTGCCGCAGCCGACATAGGGGATGCCCGAAATCTCAAAAAGTCCCTGCATTGTGCCGTCCTCGCCGTTTTTGCCGTGAAGCACGGGGAAGGCAACATCGATTTTCTCGATTTCGCCGCTTGAAAGACGGATAATGCCGTGATGCGAGCGGTCGCAGGAGATAACTGCAGGTTCGAGATTTTCGGTGTCCTCAAGCCATTTTTCATCGGGAAGCATATCGGGTGAGCCGTTATAGATGAAGCATCTGCCGTCTTTGGTGATGCCCATTTTGATTACATCGTATTTATCTGTCCGGAATGTTTTTGATTACGGAGCTTGCGGAATTGAGTGAAACATCGTGTTCACTTGAAACGCCGCCGAAAAGCACGAGAACTTTCTTTTTCATAACAAATCTCCTTAATAATTGTCGCCACAATCCCATTATAATCATTTTTATAATTAAATATGATAACACAGCATATGGAAATAGTCAACTGCGTAATGTCCGTCAAATCCCACAAAATATGATAGAATATGTATTTTATTTCTATGTCTTAACTACATTATATAGTTGACTTTTTATTTTTATATGTTATAATAAACTGTAATTATATTTATATATAAAGGAGTTTTTTGCCATGGCAGATATTTATGCTGTTCTTGCCGACATCAACGGCGGTCTGAACGAAACCCTCAAGGAATGCGGATTCACCCCCGTCATCCCCGAAGGAGTCGAAAAGGGAGAGCTTCCCGCAGTTACCGATTCGGGCAGAATAATCATTGAATACAAGGGCGAAAACAAGGCTCTCAAAATGGAGCATTTCAACAATAAAATCGCTCTTCTCGGAGCTGCCAAGGAAGGCGAAATACTCAGCAGTGATTTTTCACAGCTTTTACTTTCAGGGCTTGATGCCGAAACTGCAGACGCAAAGGATGTAAAGTACATCGTCAACGAATTTTCCGATACTCTTGTTGAGCATTTCGGTACTCACGCAAAGAAGTCCGTCAAGTCAAAGCTTCCGACCCCTGTTTCAAAGGCGGCGGCAAAGAGCGGCTCGGTTTCATATGACCCCAATACTCTTGCAAACAGATTCACCGCGATTTATACCGAGCTTCGTGATGAATACAAAGCAAACTGCGAAAAGTACGGCGAGTTCCTTCCCGAAGAATTCTTTATGAATCACGGCACTCCCGCCGTTCTCGAAACAATAAAAGAAAACAATCCCCAGAAGATGAAAAGACTCTTCAACCTCCTCAACGAAATCTATGAGGACGGCACCAACGAAACCCAGAGTCTCATTGCCGTAACCATTCTCGGCGCAATGAATAACGATCAGGAAATGCTCGCGGTTTGTGTTGATTATATGAGCGACGATATGATGAGCCCCGTAATCAACGTCAACAAATATCTTGCATCCGCAGGAGGCAAGGGCGCAAGAATGCGTCTTGAAAATCCGCCCAAATATAAACCTGCAAAGGCAAAGAAAAAAGGCATGATGTCAATGCTTGGAAACGGAAATTAAGGTGATAACATGGATATTGAAAACAACAAAGAATTAAATCCCCAGGCTGAAACCGAAGAGGAAGTCGTTGCTTTCGAAGCTGATTCCGAAGAGATGGACACCGTCGTTACCGAAGAATATGACGCAAGTCAGATTCAGGTTCTCGAAGGTCTTGAGGCTGTCCGTAAAAGACCGGGTATGTATATCGGTTCAACCGGCCCCAGAGGTCTGCATCACCTTGTTTACGAAATCGTTGATAACTCAATCGACGAAGCTCTTGCAGGCTACTGTACCCACATCGAGGTAGGCATCGAGCCGGGCAATGTTATCTCCGTACGCGATAACGGACGAGGAATTCCCGTCGGCATCAACGAAAAAATGGGTCTGCCCTCCGTTACCGTTGTTCTTACCGTGCTTCACGCAGGCGGTAAATTCGGCGGCGGCGGATACAAGGTATCGGGCGGTCTTCACGGCGTTGGTTCATCGGTTGTTAACGCTCTTTCAGAGTGGTTTGAAGTTGAAGTTTCGCAGGCGGGCCACATTCACCGTCAGCGTTTCGTCAAGGGCGGTAACATTGAAACAGACCTTGAAATCGTCGGCGATACAGATAAAACGGGTACACTCATCCGTTTTAAGGCTGACCCGCTTATTTTCCAGGAAACAACTGTTTATGACTTCGAAACTCTCGAAAGACGTCTGCGCGAATCCGCATTCCTCAATGCAGGTCTTTCAATCAAGCTTACAGACAGCAGAGACCCCGACAATATCATCGAGCGTGAATATTGCTACGAAGGCGGTCTTTCGTCATTTGCCGAGTATCTCACGGGCGTAAGAGGTCTTACTCCTCTCCACGAAACTCCCGTTCATTTCTCGGGCGCAAAGGGAGACAGATTTGCAAGTCGGATCGTAGCCATGTCGTTCTGTGAGCCAAGGAGTTGTAGCCCCTAATTGTCTTCCTAAGCCCGCTTGGCCTCCGACTTGGTCTTTCATCCTTTGCAGAGTATCTTACGGGTGTCAGAGGTCTGACTCCTCTTCACGAAACTCCCGTTCATTTCTCGGGCGCAAAGGGAGACAGATTTGC
>JAZRLY010000019.1:0-1791 GCA_045647065.1 Acutalibacteraceae bacterium | reverse complement strand
GTGGCTATAAGGTGGAAAAGCATCTGCGGATAAACGGAACGGATTTGCCGCTTGGAATTGTTTACAAAATAAATGAAAGCTACGGAAAAACGGAGCTGAATCTGAGCGATTCAAGGGCACAAAGGGTTGCCTGGGCGGAGCTTCTCGGCAACTGTGCGGATTCATTCAGAGGATGCGAGATAAAAACAATCGCCGTATCTGACTCGGGCGGTAAGCTGAAAGCTGCCGTCACCTGCCTTGAAAACATCGCAAAGGAACAGCCCTTTGAGGTGGAAGAAGGAGATATAACGGAAAAAACCGCTTCGGCCGAATGTGAACAGGTCCGTAAAAAACGGACAATGAAAAAAACACCCTCCTATGGTAGAATGAATCTATCATAGGAGGAATTTTTATGTCCAGAAACTACAAACACATTAAACAATACGAAAGAGAGATATTAGAATTAAGAACAAAAGGATTAACGCATAGGGCAATAGCAGAACGATTAGGATTTGAGCAAATGCAAATAAAAGAATTTTTTCACAGATATAACCGAAATCAACGAAAGCAAGTTGCAGGAATACCGTTAAAGCCAAAAGGCAGACCGAGAAAAGATGGCAATGAATTACCGCCATCAATTCAGCAATTAAGTAAACTTACCCAGTTACAATACGAACTCGCCAGAAAAGAATCAAAAATAAAATCATTGGAAATGCAGATTGAATTGATGCGGGATTTTCTCTCGCTCACAGAAAGGAAGTGAGGACAAGTGTGAAATACATGGTTATCTACCGTCATAAAGAAAAGTATTCAATAAGTGAAATGTGCCGCTTTTTCAATGTATCAAGAAGCGGTTACTACGACTATGTCAAAAGAATGGATATGCCTGCAAAGGATTTGCCATTAGCCGAAAAGATAAGAGAATGTCAGGATATATGCGGTAAAACATACGGCTATCGCAGAGTACATATATGGCTTGAAAAGAACGGAATTCATTACAATCCCAAAACAATATTAAGAGTTATGCAGAAATACAATTTGTTATCAGAGATCAGAAGAAAGAAATACCGCAATTACGGTGATTATTTTCATCGCTATCCGAATCTGCTCAACAGAGATTTCAATGCTGACAGACCAAATCAAAAGTGGGTTACAGATATATCATACATCAAAACACAACAAGGAACACTTTATCTTTCTGTAATCAGAGATTTGTATGATAACAGTATCGTTGCTTACCAAACCGGTACAGAGCAGAACATCAATCTTGTGTTAAGTACCATCACAGTAGCCAAGAGAAAAGAGAAGGTCACCGCAGAGCTGCAACTCCACAGTGACCAGGGGTTTCAATATACATCGCAAGCATATTTTAACCTGACAAAATCATACGGCATAACACCTTCAATGTCAAGACGTGGAAATCCGTATGATAACGCAATGGCTGAAAACTTTTTCTCAATTCTCAAAACAGAATGTATTTACAGAACAAAGTTAAAAACTTATGAGGAGGCTCGCATCCTCATAAGCGAATACATACATTTTTACAACAATGAACGCATCCAATTAAAAACAAAACTGACTCCGCTCGAAAAACGAAGTCAGTATGTCGCTTAAATTTTAATACTTTCTACCGTAGGGGTGGTTTTTGTACTGTTCGCACAATTTGGGGCGGTACATAACGGTGAAGTGGTTTAATGTTTTTATGCAATTTTTTTATTTCTTTTTCTTTTTAAATTCCTTCTGACCTCTTGTGCTTCCGCCGTCGCAAAGAATATCAACACCTGCAAGGTATCCGTTGCGTTCATCGGCAAC
>JAZRLY010000018.1:0-47877 GCA_045647065.1 Acutalibacteraceae bacterium | reverse complement strand
TCCCGTTCCCGCACACGACGGCAAAACTCCTATGGAGCTTGCAAAAAAACCGAATTTTGATGCACTTGCAAAGAAGGGCAGAGTCGGTCTTGTGAAAACCGTTGCCGACGGTCTTAAACCCGGCAGCGACGTTGCGAACCTCAGCGTTCTCGGCTATGATCCCAAGGTCTGCTACACGGGCCGTTCACCTCTTGAAGCTGTGAGCATCGGCGTTAAGATGAAGGATACCGATGTTGCTCTGCGTTGCAACGTTGTTACTCTCAGCGATGAAGAAAATTATGACGACAAAACAATGATAGATTATTCCGCAGGCGATATCTCGAGCGAGGATGCGGCTGAAATCATCAAGACCGTTCAGGAGCATTTCGGCAACGACGAATTCAGATATTATAACGGTGTCAGCTACCGCCATTGCCTTATCTGGGATAACGGCACAACCGATCTCGGCAAGATGACACCTCCCCACGATATTTCGGGAAGAGTTGTCGGCGAATATCTTTCAACCTCACCCAATGCAGAAAAGCTTGTTGCGATGATGAAAGAGAGCTATGAGCTTCTCAAAGACCATCCCGTCAACAAGAGAAGAATCGCAGAGGGCAAGGCTCCCGCAAACTCAATCTGGCTCTGGGGCGAGGGCAGCAAGCCTGCTCTTTCGGATTTCGAAGAAACTTACGGAGTCAAGGGAAGCATCGTTTCTGCCGTTGACCTTCTTAAGGGTATTGCAATCTGCGCAGGCATGGGCGTTCCCGAGGTTGAGGGTGCAACGGGTTATATCGACACCAACTTCGAAGGCAAGGCTCAGGCGGCGGTTGATGAATGGAAAAACGGCAAAGACCTTGTTTATATCCATATCGAAGCTCCCGATGAATGCGGTCACAGAAACGAACCCGAAAACAAAATCCGTGCAATCGAGCTTATCGATGAGCGAGTTCTTCCCATTATCCTTGACTATCTTAACGGATGCGGCGAGGACTATAAGATTATGATTCTCCCCGACCATCCCACACCGATTGTTACCAAAACTCACGCATCCGACCCTGTTCCGTTTATGATTTATCATAAGAACGGCGAGGTTGACGGCGTTGATACCATAAACGAAAAAACAGCCGAAGCAACGGGCGATTTCGTTGAAGTCGGCTGCGGACTTATGAAAGAATTTCTGGAGGCATAAAAATGAGCTACAAAATTAATACAAAATGTATTTTGAGCGGTTACTCACCCAAAAACGGCGAACCCAGACAGGTTCCCGTTTATCAGAGCACAACATATAAATACGATTCAAGCGTTGAAATGGGTAAGCTTTTTGACCTTGAAGCTTCGGGTTATTTCTACACCCGTCTTGCAAACCCCACCAACGATGCCGTTGCTGCAAAGATTGCCGACCTTGAAGGCGGTGTCGGCGCAATGCTCACTTCGTCGGGTCAGGCAGCATCGTTCTATTCAATCTTTAATATTGCAGGTGCGGGCGACCATGTTGTAAGTGCATCGACCATTTACGGCGGCACATTCAACCTCTTCAATGTTACTATGAGAAAGCTCGGCATAGACTTCACTTTTGTAAGTCCCCAGGCAACAGAAGAAGAGATTAATGCCGCTATCAGACCCAACACAAAGGCGCTCTTTGCGGAGTCACTTTCAAATCCTGCTCTTGAAGTGCTTGATTTCGAAAAATTTGCAAATGCCGCTCATTCAAACGGCATTCCCCTTATCATCGACAACACATTCCCCACACCCGTTAACTGCCGTCCCTTTGAGCTTGGTGCGGATATCGTTATCCACTCAACAACAAAATATATGGACGGTCACGCAACAAGTGTCGGCGGTGTAATCGTTGACGGCGGCAAGTTTGACTGGACTCAGAATGACAAATTCCCCGGTCTGACCACTCCCGATGATTCATACCACGGCATCACATATACCGAGCGTTTTGGTAATGCGGCTTATATCACAAAGTGTATGGCACAGCTTATGCGTGACCTCGGTTCAATTCCCTCACCCTTCAATGCATTCCTTCTCAATCTCGGTCTTGAAACTCTTCCTCTGAGAGTTGAAAGACACTGCTCAAATGCTCTTGCGGTTGCAGAATTCATCCGTGACAGCGGCTGCGCAATTGAAGTAACCTATCCCGGAATGAAGGGCAGCAAGGGTTACGAGCTTGCTCAGAAATATATGCCGAGCGGTACAAGCGGCGTTATTTCATTCAGAATCAAGGGCGGCAGAGATGCGGCTACAAAGTTTATGGACAGCCTCAAGATTGCCGAAATCGCAACTCACGTTGCTGATGCACGCACTTGCTGTCTCCATCCCGCAAGCACAACTCACCGTCAGCTCACAGCTCAGGAGCTTATCAACTGCGGTATTTCGGATGACCTTATCCGTCTTTCCGTCGGTATCGAGCATGTTGACGATATCATCGCAGACGTTAAGCAGGCTCTCGAAGCTTCTCAGGCATAAGATGGAAAAAGAAAGAAAAAGGCTTTCATCCGTCAGAGAGTATATCGCATTTGCGGTTTTCCTTGAAACGTCGGTCAACGCGGCATTTGCATTTCTGTTTGACAGATTCATAAATTTCTTCTATTCGGACTATACTCATCTTACCATATGGGGCGATATTGTTTCGATTGGCTCTGTTGCGATTTCGTTCATAATATATGACAGTTTTGCCCACATGGCGTATCACAAGCGCAAAGACAGAATTATGTTTCTGGGCGTTGTTTATGTTGCATCAAAGGCGGCGAGCATCGTGCATTATCTCGTGGCGATTCTTGCGGAGATTTTTCCTGTTGCAACGAGTGATTGGGCTCAGAACGTTCTTGCGGTTTTTCTCATACTTCTTGAAATTGTGGTTGACGTTATTGCGGCAGTATGGCTGATGGGATATTTTGATAAAAAGTTTGCAAAAGAAGAACAGCAATAAAATAACGGGTCGGAATTTCCGACCCGTTTTCTTTATTCTTCAATTACTTCAATCAGAATATCGATTGCATTTTCGAGAAGTTCAAAAGGAATGTTGAGGGGAGGCAGGAGCCTTACTTTTGTTTTTGCGCTTAAAACAAGAACTCCCTTTTCCATAGCCGCTGCGATAATTTCCTTTGCAGGCTTTTCGCATTCGATGCCGAGCATAAAGCCCTTGCCTGAAACGCTCTTTACCTTTTCGCACTTTGAAAGTCTTGAGATGATATATTCACTCTTCTTTGTGACATCGGTGAGCAGGTTGTCGTCGATTCTCGAAAGAATGCTGATTGCGCCCGCACAGCAGATGGGGTTGCCGCCGAAGGTTGAGCCGTGACTGCCGGGAGTGAGAATATCCTGAACCTTCTCTCCGAGCATTGTTGCACCGAGAGGAAGACCGCCTGCAAGACCCTTTGCGGTTGAAACGATATCAGGCATCACGCCGTAGTGCATATAGCTGTAAAGCTTTCCTGTTCTGCCGTTACCTGTCTGAACTTCGTCGATGATGACGAGCATATTCTTCTCTTTTGCAATTTCAAAAATGCCCTTGACGAATTCATCAGTAAGGGGAAGAACTCCGCCTTCGCCCTGAATTGTTTCCATCATAATTGCGGCGCATCCGTTTGCATCTGCAAGTTCCTTGACGGAATCAAGATTGTTTGCTTCCGCATAAACAAAGCCTTCTGTGAAAGGTCCGAAATCGGTGTGGAAATTATCCTGACCCGTTGCGGCAAGAGTTGTGATTGTTCTTCCGTGGAAGCTGTTTTTGAGGGTGATGATGGTTGAATTGCCCTCGCCCTTGTTTTTGAGTGCCCAAAGACGGGCGGTTTTGATTGCGCATTCATTTGCTTCCGCACCCGAGTTTGAGAAGAACACCTTCTTCATTCCCGTTTTTTCGCAGAGCATCTGCGCGAGTTCAGCACAAGGCTTGGTGTAATAGAGGTTTGAAGTGTGACCGAGAAGCGATGCCTGAACGGTGACAGCCTCAACCCATTCGTCGTCTGCCGCACCGAAAGTGTTAACGGCGATTCCGCTTCCGAGGTCGATATATTCCTTATCGTCCTCGCCGTAGAGCAGAGAGCCGTTGCCCTCTGAAAGCTCAACGGGGAAACGAGCATATGTATTTGCAATGTATTGCTTGTCTGTTTCAAAAATAGCCATAAAAGTTGCTCCTTAACCCTGAACGAACATTGTTCCGAGACCTTCATCGGTCAAAGTTTCAATAAGAAGTGAGTGGGGAACGGTTCCGTCGAGAATGAATACCTTGTTGACACCTCTGCGGATTGCTTCGCCGCAGCAGTCAATCTTCGGAATCATACCGCCCGAAATAATTCCCTCGTGAATGAGCTGGGGAATGTCGCTGACATAAATTTTGGGAATGAGTGTTGAGGGGTCATCCTTATCGCGGAGAATGCCTGCGATATCTGTCATTGAAATCATACATTCAGCCTTGAGCGTGCCTGCGATTTTTGCGGCTGCCGTGTCGGCATTAATGTTATAGATATTGCCCTCGTCGTCGCAAGCGGTTGTTGAAATTACGGGAACATAACCCTTTTCGAGAAGGTCGAGAATCGGCTCGGGATTGATTTCGGTAATTTCACCGACATAGCCGAGTCTTTCATCTTTTACTTTTGCTTTGATGAGATGTCCGTCCGCACCGCAAAGTCCGATAGCCTTGCTTCCGAGTCTGCCGAGAAGAGCAACGAGGCTCTTGTTAACCTTGCCTGCAAGCACCATCTGAACGACATCAACGGTTTCTTTGTCGGTAACGCGCAAGCCGTCAACCCATTCACTCTTTTTGCCGATTTTTGCAAGAGTGTCGTTGATTTCGGGGCCGCCGCCGTGAACAAGAACTACCTTGACGCCGATGAGAGAGAGAAGTGCGATATCGCCCATAACGGCATTCTTGAGGTCTTCGTTGATCATAGCGTTTCCGCCGTATTTGATAACAACGATTTTGTTTGAATATTTCTGAATATAGGGGAGGGCTTCAACAAGAACCTGGCCCCTGAGATTATTTGTGATTTCCATTTCAATACATCCTTATGTTCTGTAGTCGCCGTTGATTTTAACGTAGTCATATGTCAGGTCGCATCCCCATGCAGTTGCAGAGGCGTCGCCGCTTTTAAGGTCGATAAGAACCTGAATTTCTTTTTCTGTAAGAACTTCCTTTGCAATTTCTTCGGAGAAGTCGATGCCCGCACCGTCTACGCACACATCAACCTGACCTGCGGCTGATTTGAACGAAACATCAATTTTGTTGACATCAACATCTGCTCCGCTGTAGCCGATTGCACAGAGCACTCGACCCCAGTTTGCGTCCGCGCCGAACATTGCAGCCTTGAAGAGCGATGAGCAGATAACCGATTTTGAAACTGTGACTGCGATTTCTTTTGATGCGGCACCTGTTACAATGCATTCGAGAAGTTTTGTTGCGCCCTCGCCGTCGCCCGCAATCATACGGCAGAGATAGGTTGTTACCGCATTGAGAGCCTTGCAGAATTCGTCAAAATCCGCGCCCTCGCAAGTGATTTCCTCGTTGCCTGCCATACCGTTTGCCATAACGGAAACCATATCGTTTGTCGATGTATCGCCGTCAACGCTTACCATATTGAATGAATTTTTAACATCTTCGCTGAGTGCTTTCTGAAGCATAGCGGGAGAGATTGCACAGTCGGTAGTAACAAAAACAAGCATAGTTGCCATGTTGGGATGAATCATACCCGAGCCTTTTGCAATACCGCCGATTTTGCATTCCTTGCCGCCGACTTCAAATGAATATGAAATGATTTTGGGCACTGTGTCGGTTGTCATAATTGCCGCAGCAGCATCCTCACTGTCTGCTTTAAGCTCTTTTGCAAGAGCGGGGATGCCCTCTGCAATGGGAGTGATGTCGAGAGTCTGACCGATAACACCTGTTGATGCAACGATGATATCCGATGCGGAAATATCAAGTTCTTTTGAGATGAGAGTACACATTTCTTCTGCGATTTCAATGCCGTTTGCATTGCAGGTGTTTGCATTGCCGCTGTTGCAGATAACTGCCTGAGCGTAGCCGTCGGCAACATTATTTTTTGTTACGGTTATGGGTGCGCCCTTAACAAGGTTTGTTGTATAAACACATGCCGCCGCCGCTTTCTTTTCGCTGACGATAAGTGCAAGGTCTTTTTTTGTTTTATTCTTTCTGATTCCGCAATGCACACCGCTTGCGGTGAATCCTTTTGCGGCACAGATGCCGCCGGAGATTTTTTTCATTCTTACAATCCTTTCAATATCAGAGATTCAACCCTGTTTTCGGGTCGATTCCCATAAGTATATTCATACATTCAACTGCGGCACCCGAAGCACCCTTACCGAGATTGTCGTAGCGTGCGAGCAGAATAAATCTGTCTTCGTTGCCTTTTACGAGGATTTCCATACCGTCGTTGCCGCTCATTTTTTCGGCGCAGAACATAGCATCTTCGCCTGTTTCTTCGGTGTATTTAACGAAATCCGAGCCATATGTATTTTTGTAAGCATCTATTATATCACAAATACCCTTACCATTGCAAAGGTTTTCTTTAAAAAGAGGAACGGTAACTGCCATTCCGCTGTAATAATCCGCAACAATGGGGCTGAAAAGGGGAGCTTTTTCGATTCCGGTTATCGCTTTCATTTCCTTGAGGTGCTTATGCTCCTGAGTGAGTGCATACTGACGGGGAGAATTGAGAAATGCCTCTCTCTTTCCGCTTTCATACTGTGCAATCATCTTTTTTCCGCCACCGCTGTAACCGGTTATTGAATGGCAGGAGAGGAGAGCGTCTGAGGGAAGAATTCCTGCTGCAATAAGGGGATAAACAAGAGCGATGAAGCCGCTTGCGTGGCATCCGGGGACTGCAACACGCTTTGAATTTTTTATTTTTTCTAAATGTGCTTCCGAAAGCTCGGGGAATCCGTATGCCCAGTCGGGGAGAGTACGGTGAGCGGTTGAGGCGTCGATAACCTTGACATCGGGATTTTCAATCAGAGAAACCGCCTCGATTGCCGCCGCGTCGGGCAGGCAGAGAAATGCGATGTCGCAGGAGTTGAGAGCTTCTTTTCTTGCTGCGGTGTCCTTGCGGAGGTCCTCGCTGAGAGTCATTATTTCAATATCATCACGGCTTGAGAGTCTTTCGAAAATTCTCAGACCCGTTGTTCCTTCTTTGCCGTCAATAAAAATCTTTGTTTTGCTCATAAATATGTACCTCGAGAATTAATATGTGTATAATTATACGGTTATGTATGCATAAAGTCAAGTTAATTTTGTATATTACAGAATTATTGGAACATATTATACAATATTTTCTCGACTTAGCATTTGCTTTGTGCAAAATGATATATATATAAATGGTATATCTTATATAATGATTTTTTTCTTTACGACTATTTCATTTTCAAGCGGCTGACCGTCGAAGAAACTGCGCAGGTTTCCGAGTGTGATTTCTGCAATTCTTTTAAGCGCTTCGCGGGTCAGAAATGCCTGATGCGATGTGATGAGCACATTGGGCATCATAATGAGCCTTGAAAGCACATCATCTTTGAGAATTGTTTCGGATAAATCTTCATAGAAGAATTCGCTTTCCTCTTCGTAAACATCAAGCCCCGCTCCGCCGACCTTTCCGCTTTTGATGCCGTCAATCAGTGCTTCCGTATCAATCAGTGCACCTCTTGATGTGTTGAGAATATAGACTTTGTCTTTCATCATTTTCAATGAATATCCGTTGATGATGTGGTAGGTTTCGCTCGTCAACGGACAGTGAAGTGAAATGACATCGGAGCGCGCAAAAAGCTCTTCAAGCGGAACATATTCGAGATATCCCTGCGAGGGATAGGGGTCATAGGCGATGATGTTCATACCGAGTCCGCGGCAGATTTCAACAAAAGCCATTCCGATTTTACCCGTGCCGATAACGCCGAGAGTCTTACCGTGAAGGTCGAAACCGACGAATCCGTTGAGACTGAAATTTGAATCTCTTGTGCGGATATAAGCCTTATGCGTTTTGCGCACGAGAGTGAGAAGCAAGGCGAGTGTGTGCTCGGCAACGGCGTGAGGTGAATATTCGGGCACTCTGACTACGGGCATGATGTCTTTTGCTGCCGCGAGATCAACATTGTTATATCCTGCGCACCGCATTGCGATAATCTCCGTGCCGTTCTCTTTAAGTACGGATATCGTTTCTTTGCTGACATCGTCATTGACGAACGCGATAACCGCTTTTGCGTCCTTTGCCATAACCGCCGTACGAGGACTGAGCTTTGATTCGAAATATTCTATTTCTATTCCGAATTGCCCTTTCAGTTCGTCAAAATAAATTTTGTCGTAGGGTTTTGTGTCAAAAAAAGCCGCCTTATACATAAAATCATCCTTTCGGGAGTAGTTTTACCCGAAAGGATATATTTATTATTCAAATGATTATTTGAGTTTGTGAATGAAAAGACCGCTGAGAAGCTTCGGTTCAAACCAGGTTGATTTGGGAGGCATAACTTTGCCTGCATCGGCAATATTCATAAGCTCTTCGAGGGTTGTGGGATACATTGAAAATGCAAGACACATATCTTCGTTCGCTCTGCGTTCAAGCTCGCCGAGGCCTCTGATTCCGCCGACAAAATCGATTCTCTTATCTGTTCTCGGGTCGTGAATGTCGAGTACGGGAGAAATCAGATTGTTCTGAAGAATGGAAACATCAAGCGATTCAACGGGATCGTTGGCATTATAAGTGCCGTCTTTTGCGGTGAGTTTATACCATTTTCCGCCGAGAAGCATACCGAATGTATGCGATTTTTCGGGTTTATATGCGCTATCGCCGTAAAGCTCAACGTTGAATTTCTCGCTGATTTTTTCAATGAACTGTTCGGGAGTATTGCCGTTCAGGTCTTTCATAACGCGGTTGTAGTCCATAATTTCAAGCTCATCACAAGCAAAAAGGACTGCAAGGAAGAAGTTGAATTCTTCGTTTTCGTTAAAATCGGGGAACTGCTCTCTGCGCTTAAGACCAACCTTAACTGCCGATGCCGCTCTGTGATGACCGTCGGCAATGTAAAGATAGTCAATGGCATCGAAAAGAGCCGAGATTTTTGCGTTTGTTTCGTTGCAGTCTATAACCCATACGGTGTTTGTGATTCCGTCGTCGGTTATGAAATCGCAGTAAGGTGTATGCGATTTGCACCAATCCGATACGATTGCGGAAATTTCAGCCTGCGGACGGTAAGTCAGGAAAATCGGGCCTGTGTTAGCGTCGCAGTAATCAACGTGATTGATTCTGTCTGCCTCTTTATCGGCACGGGTATATTCGTGCTTTTTGATGATATTATTGATATAATCATCAATCGAAACACAGCCGACAAGGCCTGTCTGACTTCTGCCGTTCATGATCTGGCGGTATATATAAAATCTGTTTTCATCGTCCTGTCTGCAGATTCCGTCTGCGACAAGCTTATCAAGATTTTCTTTTGCCTTAAGATAAACCTGCTCTGAATAAAGGTCTGTGCCTTCGGGGAGATCGATTTCCGCTTTGTCAACGTGAAGAAATGAATAAGGATTGTCCTCAACCATTTTTGCAGCTTCCGCACTGTTCATAACATCATAGGGAAGCGCTGCAACTTTATCTGCATATTCAGCAAGAGGGCGTATTGCTCTGAAGGGTCTGAAAATCGCCATAATTGTCATCCTTTCAAATTTCGTGGCGTTAATTAGTAACCAATATATATTACAACACTATGAATTGTTTGTCAATTTTCATTTTATTATTGATTTTTTATTCGGTGAATTGTATAATATTGTTACAAATTCAAGGAGGATAAGATATGTATTGTTCTAATTGCGGACACAAGATACCTGACGGGACAACGGTTTGCCACAACTGCAATCCCACACCTGTCACACCTGAACCCGAAACTAACAAATTCAGCTTTTTAAAATCTCCCGGAAAGATGTCAAAGAGCTATGCAGCTCTCTTCACGGCATTTCTCGTGTTTCCTGCGGCAATCTGTGTCGCTGTTGACATCGCGTTCGATAAGTACGACTACTGGTTCGGCTATGTTGTAGGTGCTTTGCTTGTTACATGGGTGACTTCGGTTCTTCCTGTTCTCAGAATAACACCGCCTGCCGTTACAGCTCTCATTTGCTTCGGTTCAATAACCGGTTATGTTTATTACATATTGAGCAAGACCGACTGGTTTGATTGGCTGCCCGAGTTCATTCTTCCGATGTTCATTCTGACTGCGGCATTCATCGCGATTGATTCCGCTCTCATCGGCAGCAAAAAGGTTAAGGGGCTTCACATTTTGTCACTTTTCTCTATCGAAGGTGCAATCTATCTTGTTGTCTGGGAAGTAATTATTGACCAGCTTAAGAATGGCGTGATTGACCTCGGATGGTCGCTGATTCTCAGCTGCGGATTTATTTCCGTTGTTGCAGTGCTTGAAGCATTCAGCTATGTTGGCAGAATCAATAAGAAATAATCAAAAAAACCGCCCAAGGGCGGCTTTTTTAATCTCTGTCAAGAAGTCCGAGAAGGAATGAAACAATTTTGAGTCTTTTCAGCGGTGTCGGGTTCCACTCTGAGTCAGGTGCGGGGTTTATTCCGATTTCCGAAAGAACATCCGAATATTTTTCAAAACGTCGGCAGAAATCGTCGGCGTTTTTATTTTCTTTTTCGGTCCATCCTGTTTCGGCAACCGCGGTGAATCTCGGGAAACACATATAGCAGAGATGCTCAAAATTATTTATGTATTCCGTCCATATCGGTGCTTCAACGCCGACAACCGAATCTTTATTTTTAATTCCTTTAAGAATCGGGTCGAAATTATATGTCTTTGCAAGCGGGGTCATACCGTAAGGGTAATCGCAGTAATAATGGAAGAAATCGGAAACGATAATTTTTCCGCCGTTGTTTGCATATGCAACGGAATCCTTCTTTTTGTCCATCCACATCTGCACGAGTGCATTGTTCACAAGACCGCTTCGGAGGCTTTCGTTCCACACAACGGATTTTCTTCCCTTGCTTTCAAGAAATTCAATCACCTTGTTTGTGAACCAACCCTGAAGTTCTTCTTCGTTTTTGAGTCCCTCAACGGCAATTCTCTTTCGGCAGTCGGGGCAGACTTTCCAGCGTTTTTTCGGAGCTTCATCGCCGCCGATGTGAATATATTCGGAGGGGAATATTTCAATAATATCTGTAAGAATGTCAAAGACAACATCAAATGTTTCGTCTTTGCCCGCGCAGAGAATGTCGTCGAATATGCCCTGACAACTTTTTACATCAATCGGACCGCCCGTGCAGGAAAGATGGGGATATGCGTGAAGCAGAGCGCTCGTGTGACCGGGAATATCGAATTCAGGGATGACGGTTATGTATCTTTCAGCGCAGTAGTCAACAATCTCTTTCATCTCTTTTGGAGTGAAATAACCGCCGTAACTGCCGCTTTCCTTAAGTTTTCCGAAAGTCGATTTTTCACGCACCGAGCCTTTTTCGGTCGCTTCGGGTCTGCGTGACGAAAAGAATCTGAATCCCTGGTCGTCGGTCAGATGCCAGTGCATAACATTCATCTTTACACTTGCGGCGGCATCAATGAGCTTTTTTGTGTCCTCAACCGAAAATATGTGGCGCACGGTGTCGAGCATAAATCCTCTGTAAGGGAATGCAGGCTTATCCTCTATTCTGACGCAGGGGCAGGATTTGCCGAGCTGACGGAGAGTCTGTATGCCGTAGAAAATTGCTTTTTCAGAGCCGCCGACAAGCTTTGTACCGTTTTCTTCAACAGTCAGAATATATTCTTCTTCGCCGAGACTGCTGCAGACCGATGTTTCGGGAGCGGCAACTTCGATTTCTCCGCCGAGATATGTAATCTTGTTGGGAAGGGGAATGACGCTAATGTTTTTCATAATTATTTTCTCCGTAAAAAACGGGTTACGGCCTGTGCCGTAACCCGTTGAGGTTTATTCTTTGTCTTCTTCGTCCTCATCTTTTTCGGGTTCGGGAAGAATTTCAACTTTTATTTCGTCTATGCGGCGTTCATCTATCGAAAGAATGGTGAAACGAAGATTTTTATATTCCGCAACGATTGGCTCTTCGCCGACCTCACTCGGAAGATAGCCGAGAAGGCTGATAACGAATCCGCCGAGAGTGTCGTAATCTCCTTCGGGAAGCTCAACACCGACAAGCTCGTCAACCTCATCGAGGTCTGTTGTACCGTCAATAGTGAATGTGGTTTCGTTTATCTGTGTAATCTCTTCTTCTTCGTTGTCATATTCATCTTGAATATTGCCGACGATGGATTCAAGCACGTCCTCGAGAGTGACGATGCCTGCTGTGCCGCCGTATTCGTCAACAACAACGGCGAACTGTGTACGGCTTTCGTTCATTGCATTGAATAAATCGCCGCAACTCTGGGTTTCAGGCACATAGAGAGCCTTTCTCATAACGTCGCTGATTGTTAAATCCGAGGGAATACTGTGGCCGACATATTTGAGAAGGTCTTTTGCATAAAGTACGCCGACTATGCTGTCGGGGTCATCCTCATAAACGGGGATTCTTGAATATCCGTTTTCAACCGCAAGCTCCGCAACTTCTTCAAGAGAGCGGGAAACTTCAATGGCTGTCATTTCCGTTCTGTGGGTCATAATGTCGCCCGCGTCAAGGTCGTCGAATTCGAAGATGTTATCAATCATTTCTTTCTGGGTATCTTCGATAACGCCTTTTTCGCCGCCGACATCAACCATCATACGGATTTCTTCTTCGGTGACTTCCTCTTCGTCTGCATTGGGGTCAAAACCGAAAAGACGGACAATTGCGTTGGTTGAAAGAGAAAGAACTTTTACAAAAGGTTTGGTTGCAGATGCAACAAAATTAAGGATTCCGACAACCTTGAATGCTATCTTCTCGGGAATCTGCATGCCGATTCTTTTGGGAGCAAGTTCGCCGAGAACAAGCGAGAAATAAGATGTGATGATTGTGATAAGCACAACCGATACGCCATTGATAATTCCGTAGCCTATCTGGGCAACAGGTGTTTTCATCAGAGCGTTTGTGAGCATTTCGGCAAAGTTCTGCGAAGCAGATGCCGAAGTAAGAAAGCCCGCAAGGGTAACGCCTATCTGAATGGTTGAAAGGAATCTGCTGGAATTTTCGGTGAGTTTAACTATCTGTTTTGCTTTTTTGTTGCCCTCTTCGGCAAGTCGTTGCATCTTTGTGTCGTTGAGTGAGATTATTGCGATTTCGCTCATTGCAAAGAATGCGTTAACGATGATAAGTACAAACAGAAGAAGTACTTTCAGAATGATAGAGAGAGGGTCGATTGATGCTTCGGCTGCTGCCGATGCCGCCAACTGAATCGCGGGGCCGGGGTCATCCATTATGGATTTGCTCCTTTCGAATTTCAAATATAGTGCATATATTATACAACAATAAAAAATATATGTCAACAATCCGAAGACAATCACAAAACAGGTGGCGTTGAGAGAGAAATAAATCAGGATAGAAAAGCGAGAGAAATTGATGAATTCAGTGCTTAAAACGCGCAAAAACGAAGAAAATCAGTCGGATGTCCGTTTTATGACCCTCTGTTTGAGTTAAAATAAATACTGACAAAGGCGATATCTTGTGATATAATACAATCTATAATTTTAAATCGGAGAATTATTATGCTCTATTTGATTCTTGCTTCGCAGGGCGGAGGAAAAACAACTCATATAATGAATCTTATCGGTCAGTTTGCGTCGGGCGGACACAAAAAGCTGACCCTTGTCGTGCCTGAACAGTTTTCGTTCATGAGCGAAAAAATTATGCTTGAGCGAATTGGTGCAAAGGCAATGGCGGATATCGATGTGCTGAGCTTTACGAGTCTCGGCGAAAAGCTTGTGGGCAAGCCTGCGCTTCACGAACGCAGAAGGCTTGACGATTCCGCAAAAGCCGTGCTTATGAGAATGGCGCTTGAAAGCGTCAGGGATAAGCTTTTGCTTTACGGAAATCACACCGCAAGAAAGTCGGTTATATCGGATTTTGTTGCGCTTTCATCGGAGTTCAAGCAGAATTCCGTTTCGACTGATACTGTGCGTCTTGCGCTTGCAATGGAAGAAAACACTCTGCTCAAAATGAAGCTTACGGATATCGTGACCGTGCTTGATGCATATGATGCACTGACAAAAGACAGCTATTTCAACCCCGATGACCTGCTCACGGAGCTTTATGAAGTTATGCCCGGAAGCGATTATTTCAACGGAAGAATTGTTTTTATCGATGCTTTCAGAGGCTTTACCGCGCAGGAATATAAGGTCATTTCCGAAATGATGAAAAAATCAACTGCGGTCTATGTTACCCTCTGCACGGACAATCTCAAAAACGACGACGATGAAACGGATTTGTTTGCACATACAAAAAGGACTGCAAAAAGGCTGATTGAGATTGCGGGCAAAAACGGAGTGCCTGTTGCGAAACCGCAGTATCTTTCGATGAGAAGCAAATTCAATAATTTTCCGCCCCAATTTTCAAAATACAATTCCCCCGAACTTATTGCTCTCGAAAAAGAGCTTTTCTCACCCGCTTCGAATGTTTATGAGGAAGAAAGCGGAGCAATTACGCTCTGCAAAGCATCGGATATATATGAAGAATGTGAATATATTGCTTGTACAGCAAAAAAATTAATCAGAGAAAACGGCTACAGATGCCGTGACATCGCCGTTATTGCGCGTGACAGCACGGCGTATGAGCCTGTTCTCAGAGGTGCGCTCAAAAAGTGTGGCATTTCCGTTTTTGAGGACAGCCGCCAGCCTGTTGATGTGTCGCCTGTTGTGAATCTTGTCAGCGGTGCGGTGAGCATTGCATCGTCGAGATTCGACACTGAAACACTTATGCGATACCTTAAAACGGGTCTTGCGGGATTTGACACGCAGGAAATTTCGGATGTTGAAAATTATGCATATCTCTGGAACATAAACGGCACGGAATGGCTCAGGGATTTTGAGCGCAATCCCAACGGATTCGGAGATGAATTCGGAGAAGATGAGCAAAAGGAACTTGAACATCTCAACTCCGTACGCAGAAAAATCGTTGCACCGCTTTATTCACTCCGCGAGAATCTCCGCGACACCGACGGAGAGGGTGCGGCGAAGGCGATTTTTGAATTTCTTGAAAAGGTCGGCGCATCCGATAACATAAGAAGCCTTGCACGCTCGCTCGACGGTCAGGGTGAAACAGGTCTTGCACTTGAACTTGAGCGTATGTGGAACACCATCATTGACCTGCTCGACAGCCTTGAAACTCTGCTCAGAGGCAGAAATGTCACGGCAGGCGAGGTTGCGGATATGCTGGAGCTTATGCTTGGCGTGCAGACTGTCGGCAGTCTGCCTCAGGGTCTTGACGAAATAACTATTGGCTCTGCAGACCGAATCCGCACTGTTGCGCCGAAAGTGGTATTTATTGCAGGTGCAAACAACGGCGTTTTCCCCGCTGTGCCTTCATCGGGCAATGCATTGACCGATAAAGACAGACGAAAAATGAGCGAAATGGGAATCGGGCTTTCCGATTTCGGAGAATATAAGCTTGCTGAAGAAAAGCTGATTGCTTATAATGCTTTCTGCTGTGCGTCGGACAGGCTCTATGTTTGCTGCCCTGAAAAGAATGCCAAAGGCGAGGCTCTTTCACCCTCGGAACTTTATATAAAAATCAAGGCTTTGTTCCCGAATTGTAACGAAGTTACGGCTTATGAGCAGAGCGGAATGTACTTTGTTGAGGGCAGAGAACTTGCGTTTGAACAGCTTGCAAAAAATAAGAGCGATGCAAACGTTCTTTATGCCTCTCTTGAGGAGTATTTCAGCGGTGATGACGAATTTGAGGGCAGAATTGCCGCTCTTGACCGTGCGTCAGGTATCCGCGATTTCAGAATTGAAGATAAGAATGCCGCGATGAGCCTTTTCGGTAAGGATATGTACATTTCAGCTTCGAGAGTTGAAAGTTACTATAAGTGCCCGTTTGCCTATTTCTGCCGTTACGGAATAAAAGCTATGCCAAGAAAAGTCGCGGAGCTTGACCCGATGCAGAGAGGTAACGTTATCCATTATGCCCTTGAGCAGCTTCTCACAAGATTCGGGAAAGCCGAGCTTGTTGAGATGAGCAGAAAAGAGCTTATGGAATTTTTCAGCGGTCTGCTTGAGGAATATCTTATGAGCCGTCTTGACGGTGCAAATCAAAGTGAAAGATTTGTTTATCTTTTCAATAAGCTTATTATTTCGATCTGCGATGTTGCCCAAAGGCTAATAAAAGAGCTTTCGCTAAGCAGTTTCACTCCCGTTGATTTTGAACTTGCAATCGGTAATGACGGTGAAATACCTCCCTACGAAGTGAAAACTCAAAACGGAAGAGTTATTATTTCCGGTGCGATTGACAGAGTTGACGAAGCTACAGTCAACGGCGGAAAATATATAAGAGTTGTGGACTATAAATCTTCGGGCAAGGATTTTGCGCTCAGCGATGTTATTCAGGGATTGAATATGCAGATGTTCATTTATCTGTTCACTCTGTGGCAGAACGGCGCGGAAAAATACGGTGAATTCACACCTGCAGGTGTACTATATTATCCTGCGAATTCTCCTCTTGTTTCGGCAGACAGAAGCCTCAGCGATGAAGATATAGAAGCCGAAAGACAGAAAAAATGCCGTATGAATGGTATTATCCTCAATGACCCCGATGTGATAACCGCTATGGATGAAACAAAGAGCGGACTTTTTGTGCCCGCAAGGTTCAAGGGCGGCGAATTTTCGGGTTCGCTTATCGGACTTGAACAGCTCGGTAAGCTTAAGGAAAAGGCGGATACGATTCTCTCTGAAATGGCAGATGCTCTGCATTCGGGCGAGATTCCAGCAATCCCTGCTTACGGCAAGAGCTATGAAAAAGTATGTGAATACTGTGATTATAAATCTGTATGTTCTTATGAAGAAAATATACCTGTCAGAGAACTTAACGACTGCAAAACCGACGAGGTAATAAAAATTCTGACGGAAGGAGATGAGAGCGATGAAGTGGACGGCTGACCAGCAAAAGGCAATTGATGCAAGAAAAGGAACTCTTCTTGTCAGCGCTGCGGCAGGTTCGGGTAAAACTGCCGTGCTTGTTGAAAGAGTGATTCAGCGCATCTGCGATGCGGAGAATCCGTGCGGTGTTGAGAATATGCTGATTGTGACCTTTACCAACGCCGCTGCGGCACAGATGAAAGATAAAATTCATGCCGCCATCGGCAAAAAAATCGCGCTCAATCCGACGGATAAACGTCTGCGCCGTCAGCAGCTTATGCTTCCGTTTGCGAATATCTGCACAATCGACTCTTTCTGCATCGGTCTTGTCAGAGAGAACTTTCATTCGCTCGGAATCGCACCCGATTTTGCACTCCTTGATGAAGGTAAACTCGGTCTGCTCAGAAACCGTGCGGTGTCTGCCGTTGCGGATTCGCTTTATGCGGAATCGACAGAAAGCTTTATGAATCTCTGCGAGCTTATCAGCGATAAAAAGGATGATAAAAAGCTGATTGAAGCAATTCTGAAACTTTATGAGCTTTCGCGCGCATATCCGTTCCCCGAAAAGTGGCTGAAGTCCCTTGCAAGTGAGTTCAGCAACCCGAAACCGATAAAGGAGAGTGCGTGGGGCGGAATCATTCTCGGTCACGCCGAAAAAAGCATCAACGCCTGCATTTCCGATGCGGAGCATTGCATCCGTCTGCTTGCGGATGAGCCTGAACTTGAGGCGAAATACAGGACCACTTTCGAAGACGACAGAGCAATGTTTGAAAAGGTTCTCGATTCTTTGCACGATGATTCGTGGGATGATTTCTCGGCTTGCGTTGCGGATTCTTCGTTTTCAAGAATGGCAACTGCACCGAAAGGATATGCGGGAAAACTTAAAGATATATGCAAGGGCGCAAGAGATACTTATAAGAAACGCTTCGCAGATATAGCCTCATATGTGTCAATAAGCGAAAATGAACACAAGGACGATGTCGAACGGCTTTCGCCGATTATTTCGGAACTTGTTGACGCCGTTATAAAATACGCTGAGGAATTCAAAAGGCTCAAGAGAGAAGAAAACGGCGCGGATTTTTCCGACACACTTCATATGGCTCTTGAACTCCTTGTTGAGCCGACGGATGACGGCTATGTGAAAACTCCGCTTGCACTTCAGCTTGCGGAAAACTATGCCGAAATCCTGGTTGACGAATATCAGGATGTCAACAAGGCGCAGGATATGATATTCAGTGCTCTTTCAAAGAATGAAAACAACCTTTTTATGGTTGGTGATGTAAAGCAGAGCATTTACCGTTTTCGTCAGGCGATGCCTGAGATTTTCCTTGCCCGAAGAGATGGGATGGAAGAATACGAAAGCGGAAATTATCCCGCAAAGGTTACTCTTGGCAAGAATTTCCGAAGCCGCAAAGGTGTTACGGAGATAGTCAACTTCATTTTTTCTTCGCTTATGAGCCGTGACGCAGGCGGTCTTAATTACGATAAAAACGAATTCCTTGAGGCTGCGGCAACTTATCCCGAAAGCAATGGTGCGGATACCGAGGTCTGTCTCATCGAAACCGAAACGGGCTATGAGGCGCAGGCAAGATATGTTGCGGATTATATAGAAAAAGCAATGTCCGACGGTACAACTTTCACCGAAGGGGACTTGCAGAGAAAGGCGCGCTACGGTGATTTCTGCATTCTTCTTCGAAGTGTAAAGGGATGCTCAAAAGAATTTATTGATGAACTGACCGCAAGGGGAATTCCAGTAAGCTGTGAGGCGGGCGAGAGTTTTCTTTCTTCACCCGAGGTAATGTTTATGGTTTCTTTGCTCAAAGTTATCGATAATCCCGTTGATGACATACCTCTCACGGCGGTCTTGCTTTCGCCTGTTTTCGGATTTACTCCCGATGAGCTTGCGCTTATGCGTGCGGCACAGAGAAAATGCCCCGTTTATCAGTGCGTTGTTTATGCTGCGGAAAACGGCAACGGCAAAGCGGAAATGTTCCTTGAAAAAACAAAGGATATGAGAAGGCTTGCATCGACTGTCAGCGCAAGCGAGCTTATCAGAAGGCTTATAAGTGAAACGGGTTACGGAGCAGTTGTCAGCACGATGAAAGACAGTGCAAAGAGACGGTCAAATCTCAACAGCTTTGCCGACCTTGCTTCAAGATATGAAAGCACGGGTAAAAAAGGCGTTGCGGGATTTGTAAGATACATTGATAACATTTCAAAAGGCGGAGTTAAGATTACTTCGGGAGGTTCCGAATCCGAAAACGAAGATTCCGTTAAGATAATGACAATCCACAAGAGTAAGGGTCTTGAATTCCCCGTGTGTTTCCTTGCTGCTTGCGAGAAAAAATATAATGAACTTTCCGTCAGGGAGGATTTGCTTATTGCTCCCGAAAGCGGAATAGGCATCAAAAACAGTTCGGGTTATGCGAAGTTTGATACTCTTCCGAGAATTGCCGCAAAGCTTGAAATAACAAAGGCGGAGCATTCCGAGGAGCTTCGTGTGCTCTATGTTGCGCTCACAAGACCCAAAGAAAAGCTGGTTATTCTCGCTTCCGCACCCGACTGGTCAAAGGAACTTTCGAGAATTGCCGCAAATGTCAGGGACGATATGCTTATCGATCCGTTTACGGTTATCGGTTTTTCGAGTTACGCAAAATGCATTCTTTCTGCATTGATAAGACATCCCGATGCACATGCATTAAGAAATGCCGCAGGTGTTTCATCTTCGATTGCAATAAAGTGCGATACTTTGCTTGAAACAAAGATAATTTCCGATAAATTCGAAGAAAAAGAAAAAGCTGCAGAAGTTATGTGTGAAAAGGCAAATCCTGATACAGTAGCCGAAATCAGAGAAAGATTGAATTATGTTTATCCTTACGCATCTCTTGAGGGCGTTGTTGCAAAGAGAATTGCGTCAAAGCTTGATGCAGAGGGTATCGGCGGAGAATTCTTTGCTTCACGCAGACCCGCTTTTGTCAGCAAAGACAGACTCACCCCCGCCCAGAGAGGCACTGCAACCCACAGATTTATGCAGTATGCTGATTATGAGGCGGCGGGCAAAGATGTTGAAAAAGAGCTTGAACGCCTTGTTGAAAACGGTATGCTGACCGAAGCGGAAGCAAAGGTGGTCGATAAAAAATCGATTGCAGAATTCTTTGGAAGCGAACTTGCAAAGAGAATTCTCAATGCGGAAAAAGTATATAAGGAATATGCTTTTACCGTGGCCGTTCCGCTGAAGGAAATGAATCCCGATATACCCGAAGAGGATGCGAAGGGTGAATCTGTTATCATCGAGGGTGTTGCTGACTGTGCTTTTGAAGAAAACGGCGGGCTTGTCATTATTGACTTCAAAACAGACAGAGCTTCGGATGAAGCCGAACTTGTTGCGCATTACAGAGAGCAGCTTTCGGTTTACCGCAGATGCCTGTCCGAAGTTATCGGTTTGCCCGTTAAACAGACAGTAATCTATTCGTTTTCGCTCGGAAAAACTATTGAAATTAGCCAATAATAAAAAATTTTGAAAAAACACTTGCAATTTTGTTTGTGTTATGATAAAATTGCTCCGTTATGTATATGGATATACCGAAAGAGGTGACATTAAATGAAGGAAGGACTCCATCCCAAGTACGAACAGACAGAGATCCGCTGCGCTTGCGGTGAGGTTATCGCAACAGGTTCAACAAAAGAAAATCTTCGTGTTGATATCTGCTCAAAGTGCCATCCGTTCTTTACCGGTAAGCAGAAGCTTGTTGACACCGGCGGACGTGTTGATCGCTTCAATAAGCGTTTCAATCTCAATAACAAATAATAAGCAAATCAAGCGGTGCAAATGTTTTTGCACCGCTTTGCTTTTCCTTGATACATATAAGTTGGTAAATGACATGTTGTCAAAGGAGTGATTTCTCTGAACAGCTACAAAACGATAAGAACCGCTTCGAACGATGAATATATAGTGAAAAAATCCCGTTTCATCGGGCATATTATGCCTGTCACAACTCAGGAGCAGGCGCTTGAATTTATTCAGACCGTCAGCAAAAAGCACTGGGATGCGACTCATAATGTTTATGCTTACATTATCAGGGAAACGGGCGTGAAACGCTATTCGGATGACGGCGAGCCTCAGGGTACGGCGGGTATCCCCGTGCTTGATGTGCTTGAAAAATCGGGAGTCACCGATTGTGCCGTTGTTGTCACACGCTATTTCGGCGGAATCATGCTCGGCGCGGGCGGCCTTGTGAGAGCTTATTCTCATTCAGCTTCGATTGCTGTTGCGGCAGGCGGAATCGTGACAAGAGCGATGTGCGCACGCCTCAAGGTAACCTGCGACTATTATTTTTACGGAAAACTTTCATCTCTTGTGCCCGAAAGCGGCGGAGTGATTGAGGACACTATCTTTGAAGATAATGTTACACTTGTTTTCAGAATGCCGCTCGAAATCATCGATGGTTTCAACGCAAAGCTTATTGATGTGAGCAACGGAAGATACAAAGCCGAAAAAACCGAGGAGTTTTTTGCGGATATTGACTAAATATATATTTAAAATATATTGTTAACAAAAAGTTCACAATTTCTTTGCAGGAATCGACCGAATAATGCCGTATTTGTATTATGAAGGGGTGGATATGATGAATAATACCATTCGTGAAATGGCTTGTGCAAAAGAAAAAGAGATTCTTTCTCCGTGTGCGGCTTTCTCATCCGAGAGCAAGGGCAGACTGCGCGAAGAGGCCGAATGTCCTGTCAGAACCGCTTTTCAGCGAGACAGAGACAGGATTATCCACTGTAGCTCTTTCAGACGCCTCAAGCACAAAACTCAGGTTTTTCTTTCACCCGAAGGCGATTATTACAGAACCCGCCTGACCCACACGCTCGAGGTTTCGCAGATAGCTAGAACCATTTCGGGTGCGCTTATGTTAAACGGCGACTTGACAGAGGCTATTGCTCTTGGCCACGACCTCGGTCACACTCCGTTCGGCCACGCAGGCGAAAGAGCACTCAATGCGGTATCGCCCAACGGATTCAAGCACTATGCGCAGAGTATGCGTGTTGTTGATGTGCTTGAAAAAGACGGAAGAGGCCTTAACCTCACATTTGAAGTGCGTAACGGCATTGAACGCCACACAAACGGCGAGCAGGCGGCAACTCTCGAAGGAAGAGTCGTGCGTCTTGCAGACAGAATTGCTTACATAAATCACGATATAGACGATGCCACGATAGCGGGCATTATGTGCGAAGAGGATATTCCTCTTGCAATCCGAAATGCGCTTGGTCACTCAAAGAGCGCACGAATTAATACTCTTGTTCTCAGCTGTATCGAAAACAGCGGCGAGGACATATTGCTTGAAAAAGGAATTCAGCAGGTTTTTGACGAGCTTCACAGCTTTATGTTTGAAAAGGTATATACCAACCCCGCTTGCAAGAGCGAGGAGAAAAAAGCTGTCGAAATGATTCAGAAACTCTATATGCATTTTGTTGAGAAACCCGAAGAACTGCCCGAGCAGTTCAAGGCAATTGCCGAAAAAGACGGCATTCAGACCGCGGCGTGCGACTTTATTGCAGGTATGACCGACAGATACGCAGTGAGGGTATTCAACGAGCTTTATGTTCCGAAAGCTTGGAGCGAAATCAATGATGTTTTCCTTTGATACCGGAGGTAAATTTATTTAATGAATCTGAAAAGAACGGCAGTTGCTTTGCTGTGTGCAGTGATTCTGTTTGTCAGCGGAGCGGTGCCGAAGGCGTTTGCAAACTGGTATGACGACATACAGTCGGGAAGCTGGGTGGAAATCAAAGGCCAGAATTTTGTTGCCGACACATTTATGGGGGTCAAAGCTTATTACAACGAAACGGGGAATTCCGTTTATCATTGCGGCGAGGTTGTTGAGAGATTTTACAGAGAGGCGCTTGGTCTTGATGTTGAAATCAGAAGCAGCGAGCCGCGCTTGAGAATAAACACTCCCGGCTATAAGCTTGTTACACCCGATTTTCCGAAAGCGGGCGATGTTGTTTTTGTTTCGGCAGAAATGCGAGGCAGCGGCGGTGACCATTGGGCGATAGTCAAATATTACGAAAACGGTTATCTTGTTCTGTTTGAGCAGAATGTTATTTATCAAGGCTGTGCGGGCGTTAATCGCAGGCTGAAATATCCGTCGGATTCATATGTGATTTTCAGTCCCGTGCGTATCGACGGTGCGGACAAGCCTTCGCAGACCGAAATTACAACAACCGAAAAAAAGACCGAAACAACTTCAGCTCCGACTACGACTTTGCCGTCAACAACAGAAAAGCCGACCACAACAAAGGCGGTTACAACAACGAAACCGACCACGACTCAACCCACTACGGCAAAACCGACCACAACGCAAAAACCTACAACCACAAAAAAGATAACAACAACGGCAAAACCTACAACCACAAAGGTTGTCACAACAAAGCCGACTACAACCGTTCCCGTAACAACAACTGTTTCAACAACGGTTGAGGGAACGACAACGGAAGTTTATCATACATACATTTATACTACACAGCAAACCGCACCTGTGTATTATTCACCTGAATCACATACAGAAGTTCAGAATGAAGAAAAGAACAAGGTCACATTGCCGCTTGCGTTGGTTTGCGCAGCTCTGGCATCGGGTGTTGCTGCACTTGCGGTATTACTGATCAAAAAGAGAAAATGATTCAAGAAAGGAGGGGCTTAAATGAAAATAAACGAGAGATTCATTCAGGAATTGCAGAGTAAGGTTGATATTGAATCTGTTATTTCCGCCAACATAAGTCTTAAACGCAGAGGCAAAAATCTTGTTGGTCTTTGCCCGTTTCATAATGAAAAAACCCCTTCTTTCACCGTTTATCCCGAGAGCAATTCTTTTTATTGCTTCGGCTGCGGTGCAGGCGGAGATGTTATAACCTTTGTGCGCAGAATGGAAAATCTTGATTATACCGAAGCGGTCAAGCTTGTTGCACAGATGGCGGGTATTCCGATGCCTGAGGACGGTTATGACGATACTCTGTCAAAGCAGAGAAGACGGCTTCTTGAGGCGAACCGCGAGGCGGCAAGATTTTTTAACACCTGTCTCAATGACCCCAAAAACAAAGAAGCACTTGATTATTTCCTCAAAAGAGGACTTTCGTCGAACACGATACGCAAATTTGGTCTTGGTTATGCACCGAACGAATGGCGCGCTTTGATAAATCATATGAAGTCAAAAGGCTTCACCGAGCACGAGCTTGTGCTTGCAAATCTTGCAAGGCGTTCGGATAAGGACGGAAGAACCAGTTTTTACGATAATTTCAGAAACAGGGTTATGTTCCCCATAATCGACCTTCGCGGCAATGTCATTGCTTTCGGCGGACGCGTTATGGACGATTCAAAACCCAAATACATAAACACTTCGGATACACTTGTATATAAGAAAAGCAACGGAGTTTTCGCTCTTAATTTTGCGAAAAATGCCAACGAGGGAAAGTTAATACTTGTTGAAGGTTATATGGATGTTATAGCACTTCATCAAGCAGGATTTTCAAATGCGATTGCCTGCCTTGGTACGGCTTTCACGAGTGAGCAGGCAAATCTGCTTTCACGCTATGCGGATGAAATTATTATCTGTTATGATAATGACGAAGCGGGCAAGGCGGCAACGGCAAAGGCTCTCGGAGTGCTCAGTAAAACGGGACTTAAGCTGCGTGTTGTAAGTATGGCAGGCGGCAAGGATGCCGATGAAATAATCAGAAAACACGGCAAAGAAAGATTTGCGGACCTTCTTAAAGAAGCGGCGAATAAAACAGAATACAAGCTTCTTGAAGAGCGTAATAAATATAATCTTGTAACAGATGACGGAAAATTGAGATTCCTAATGGCGGCATCTCAGGTGCTTGCGGGATGCGGAAGCATTGAGCGTGAAATTTATGCAACAAGGCTTTCGAATGAACTCGGAGTCAGCGTTGAAAGCATAAAAGCGCAGATAAACAGTGCGGCTGCTAAACTCAGAAAAGCGGATGAAGTCAAAAAGCGTCAGCAGACCGATGCAATGCTCGCCAAAAGTTTTGAAGATAAGAACAATCCCGAAAGAGCAGGCAATCTCCGAGCGGCAAAGGCTGAGGAAACGCTGATAGCGTCGTTTTTGCGCAATCCCGATTTTTATTTCAAGCTGAAAGGCAGAATAAGCCACGAAAACTTTATTACTGCATTCAATAAACGCATTATGGAAAGTCTTGAAAAAGGGCTTGATGCGGGACTTGAGCCGGATCTGAGCTTGTTTTCAGCGGACTTCACGCCGGAAGAAATGGATTCGGTAACAAGAATTTTTCATCAGGCAAACAGTCTGAGCAACACTTTGAAAGAGTGCGAGGACTGCATTGCAGTGCTTACGGATAAGTCAACTCCGAAAATAACGGATACAACATCCATGAGCGATGAAGCATATTTAAGTTTGTTCAAGAAAAAATAAAAATATATTTTAGGATGTGAGATTTATGGAAGGAAACGAGAAGAAGACCCCGTTCAAAGTGTTGGTGGAAAAAGGTAAGGCAGCAGGTAAGCTGACAACCCAGGAAATCGACGCCGCAATAATCGAGATGGACCTCGATATCGAGGAGCTTGACAAGCTTTATGAAACGCTTGAAAGCAACAATATCGAGATTGTCGATGACCTTTCCAACGCAGCAATTGAAAACTTTGATGTGGATATTCCCAAATCGCTCGACCTCGGTGGCGGAGACGATAAGGTTTCCAATGTTGATGACCCCGTTAAGGTTTATCTTAAGGAAATAGGCAGAGTGCCTCTGCTTACTCCCGAAGAGGAAATCGAGCTTGCAATCAGAATTGCGGATGACGACCAGAAGGCGAAGCAGCGCCTTGCGGAAGCAAATCTCCGCCTTGTTGTCAGCATTGCAAAAAGATATGTCGGCAGAGGAATGCAGTTCCTTGATCTTATTCAGGAAGGCAACCTCGGCCTTATAAAAGCTGTTGATAAGTTTGATTATACCAAGGGCTTCAAGTTCTCAACCTATGCAACATGGTGGATCAGACAGGCTATCACAAGAGCAATCGCTGACCAGGCAAGAACAATTCGTATTCCCGTTCATATGGTTGAAACAATCAATAAGGTTAAAAAGACCCAGAGCCAGCTTCTTCACAAAAACGGCAAAGAGCCCTCAACTGAAGAAATTGCAGTGGAACTTGATATGCCTGTAGATAAGGTTCGTGAAATCCTCAGAGTTTCTCAGGACCCTGTTTCGCTTGAAACACCCATCGGTGAAGAAGAGGACAGCCATCTCGGCGACTTTATCCCTGATGATGAAGCACCCGCACCCGCAGATGCGGCATCAATGCTTCTTCTTAAAGAGCAGCTTAATGAAGTTCTCAAAACCCTTACAAACAGAGAAGCAAAGGTTCTTGCTCTTCGTTTCGGTCTTGAGGACGGCCATCCTCATACCCTTGAAGAGGTTGGCAGTGAATTCGGCGTTACCCGTGAGCGTATCCGTCAGATTGAGGCAAAAGCGCTCAGAAAGCTCCGCCATCCCAGCAGAAGCAAAAGACTCAAGGATTTCCTTGATTAATTGTTATATCTGAGCATATATATTTATCAAGGAGGCGCAGAGAATGACACAGTATGAAATAACCCTGCTCAATCTCGGCGAAAGCCTTGATGACCTTGCGAACCTTGACCCGAGAGGCTACGGAGTCTGCAAGCTGCTTTATAAGGCGGCAAGAGAATTCACCGGAGAACCTCTTTGTGTTAATGGTGCGCTTAAGCTCTGTGAAGCGCTTGGAGAAGGCAGTCTTGTTTATATTATGACGGGATTTGTTCTGCATCCGTTCAACAAGGCGGAAACAGACGGTGCGGTCGGTTCAGTTTTGCTTGCCCGTGCGCTTGTTAAGGCGTTCGGGGCAAAACCCGTTATCATATGCCCCGAAGAGTGTGCAGATGCAGTCGGACACATTGCGGAATGCGTCGGACTTACGCCTTGCTCCGTGGGTGTTATTCCTTTCACAAAGGATAAAGCGGACGCAGAGGAATGTGCGGAAAAAATATTATCCGGCGGCATTCCCGATGCGGTTATTGCAGTTGAATGTCCCGGCGAAAACGCGAAGGGCGTTTATCACAACGCAAAAGGTGTTGATGTTACGCATCTTGAAGCAAAGCAGGATATTCTTTTTGAAAAGCTTTGCGAAATGGGTGTTCCGAATATTGCAATCGGCGATCTTGGCAACGAAATCGGTATGGGCGCAATCGGTGGATATATCAGGAAAAATATTCCGTTTGCAGGCGAGGGTGCGTGTTCGTGCAGCTGTGAAGGCGGTATCTGCGTGCGCACAGAAGCGGATAATATCATAACCGCAACCGTTTCAGATTGGGGATGCTATTCTCTTATCGCAATGCTTGCGTTTGTTCTTGAGAATCCTGATGTTATGCACGATGCCGATACTGAAAAAACAGCTCTTGAAACTGCGATCAGATACGGTCTTATCGATATGACGGGCGAAGGCGTGGTTGCAATCGACGGATTCGGTACGGATATAATATGCCCGATAGTAACGCTTATGAAAGAGCTTGTCTGCAGTGCTCTCAATCTCAGAGAAAGCTGCAAAATATGGTTTGAAAAAACCTCTGAACTGAAATCATTCTAAGGAAGAATTTTATGAAGAGCAAATACAGTTCACTTGAATATCACAGAAGCTTCGTCCGTGTTGACCTTGCGGCAATCCGAAGTAATTTCGATGAACTCAAAGGGATTCTCAATCCCGAAACAAAGACAATGGCAATCGTCAAGGCGAATGCATACGGTCACGGGTCGGTCAGAGTTGCAAAGGAGCTTGAGAGCAAAGCGGATTATTTTGCCGTTGCCGCTCTTGAAGAGGCAATGGAGCTTCGTGAAAACGGAATAAAAACACCCATACTGGTTCTTGCCTACACAAGTCCGAGCCAGTATGAAGAACTGATAAATAATGATATATCAGCAACGATTTACTCGCTTGATGAAGCAAAGATGCTTTCCGAAATTGCAAGGAAAATTGGCAAGAAAGCGGTTATCCATATTGCCGTTGATACGGGAATGGGAAGAATCGGTTTTTTTGACAATGAAGAAAGCGTCGGAATAATTGAGGAGATTTCGAACTTGCCGTTTATTGAAATTGAAGGCATTTTCACTCATTTTGCCTGTGCGGATATAAGCGACAAATCTTCTGCGCTTAATCAGAAAGAACGCTTTGATAATTTTATCTCAATGGTTGAAAGCAGAAATATAGATATTCCCATCAAGCACGCAAGCAACAGCGCTGCTATCATTGACCTTGACTGCCGCTACGATATGGTCAGAATGGGAATTTCGCTCTACGGACTTTATCCTTCCGATGAGGTTATGGCAGACAGAATAAAGCTCACTCCCGCAATGGAGGTTGTCAGCCACGTTATTCACATAAAGGATGTTGAACCTGGAATCGGAATAAGCTACGGGCATACATATGTGACCGCCGAAAAGCGCAGAATCGCAACAGTCTGCATCGGCTATGCCGACGGCTTCAACAGAGCCTTTTCAAACAAAGGCTATGTCCTCATCAACGGAAAAAAGGCTCCGATAACGGGCAGAGTCTGTATGGACCAGATTATGGTTGATGTTACGGATATCAATGATGTCCGTGTAGGCGATGATGTTATCATAATGGGTGAAAGTTGTGGCGCAGTAATAACTGCCGAGGAGCTTGGCGAAATGTGCGGAAGCTTCAATTATGAAGTTATATGCACTTTTATGCCGCGAGTGACGAGAGTCTATTACGAAAACGGCAAAAGAGTATAAAAATAAAATCGGATTGCAGTTTTGCAATCCGATTTTTTTGTGTTATTTTGTGAAGTAAAGACCATACTTTTTTCTGATTTTGGGGTGGAAGAAAATCGTGAATGTTTTTGCAAGGCTGAATGCGGTGTAAAATCCGCTTCGTATGAAATGGACAAAACCTCTTCCACTCATTGATTTGATTGTGTTTGCAAGAACCTTGAAAAACTGCTCATCCGACGAATCACCGCTTTTGGCGAAAATTCCGCGAAGTCGGAAGAATTTTCTGATTGTCATCAATTCAAGGGTGCTGACCTCGGTTGCATTGACTGTGACATCGTCCGCAAAAGTGACCTTTGAATATTCTTCTAGTGTTTTTGGCGGAATAAGTTTTCTGCTTTCAACAAGCTCGCGCTGGATTTCTGTTCCGGGCAGGGGAGTGAAGCAGCCGAATGCAACAACTGAGCCCTCAATCTGTTTTGCAAGGCTGACGGTGGCTTTCAGGTCTTCTTCGGTTTCTCCGGGGAAGCCTATCATAAACATAACAATCGGAACAATTCCTGCTTCAAGGCAATTCGTGATGTTGCTGACAATTTTATCAATCGGAGTTTTCTTTTTTACGCTCTTCAGAATTCTTTCCGATCCCGATTCAACTCCGTAAATCATACATCTGCATCCCGAGTCATACATAGTCTGGTAATCATCGACATCGTTTATAATGCCTATGCGAAGATATCCGCTCCAACAGGTGTTAAGTCCGCTGTCAATCATGGTTTTGCAAAAATCCATAACACTGTTTCTGTTAAGAAACATAAGGTCATCGGTGAAGTCAAATCCGCCTGCGCCGTGATTTTTAACGAGATACCGCATTTCATTAATTACATGCTCAATCGGTCTCTGGCGGCGGGTTGAACAGTGAAATTCGGGATTGTAGCAATATGTGCAGCTTCCGAAACACCCCTTTGATAAATATGTGCTCAGCATATTGCTGTAGCCGTACGAAGTCTGAAAATAGTTTTCGGGTTTAACCAGAGTCCAGTCGATTTCAGGCAGGGTTGAAAGATTGATGAATTCTCTGTCAGGAGTGCGGATGTATTTTCCGTTTCTGATATATCCGAGTCCGTCTATGCCGTCGAAAGGCTTGGCTTCATCGAATGCATCCGCCATTTCGAGCCAGGTGTATTCGCCTTCATTGAAACTTACATAATCAACATAACCGCTTTCCAATGTTTCCTTTGGAATGGTTGAGGGTATTATTCCGCCCCAGATGACGGGGATGCCCATAGCTTTTGCTTCTTTTGAAATATGCGTTGCGTCTTTTATAAACGCAAAAGATATAACGGAAACTCCGATTACATCGGGCGAATGCTTTTTCAGAATATCTTTCACGCCGTCGGTTTCAAAAAACCGGTCACAGATAATCGCTTCGTGTCCGTTTGTGTTAAGATATGATGCAATAGACATTATCCCGAGTGGGGGATAAGAGGCTCTGAAAGAATCCTCAATCCTCGGGTAAAACAATACCGCTTTCATATACAAATCCTCTTTCCCGATGCTCATAATAAAGCATGGAATAATTATACTTTAGAATAATAAAACGTGTCAATATTCTAAAAAGAAATTATATATAAGAAAAAAGAAGTGATTGATTATGAACAATAATTGCCATATTATTCAAAAAAAGCATTAAACGGCATTGAAATGTTTAAAAACGAATAATAAATGCTTGTATAATTCAAAAAAAGCAAAAATATTCCCCGGATTTTCGATAACTGAAAATCCGGGGTGTTTGTTTATTTTGTAACTTTGCGTACATCCTCTTCTCTTCCGAGAACAAGAAGATGGTCGTCGCGTTCAAAGCGTCTTTCGCCGGTTATAACAGGTTTGACTTCGCCGTTATTTTTTATTGCGAGAACGCTGAGATTGTATTTTACTCTGAAATTAAGCTCTCTGACTGTCTTTCCGACCCATCTGTCGTGAACATCAATTTCGTATATCGAGTAATCTCCGCCGAGGCTGATGTAGTCAAAAACGTGTTCGTTGCTTTCACTGACAGCAAACCGTTCCGCCATATTCTTTTCGGGATAAATGACTTCATCCGCACCGTTGCGGAGCAGGAATTTCTCCTGTATATCTCTGTCTGCCTTGCTGATAACCTTTTTTGCGCCGCATTCCTTGAGCAGGCTTGTTATTTCAAGACTGTTCTGGAAGTTTTCGCCGATGCAGACAAAGCAGGTATCGAATGACGGAATATCAAATGTTTTGAGAACTTCAATGTTGGTGCAGTCGCCGATTTTTGCGCTCACAACATATGGAAGCATGTCTTCAATCGCTTCCTCGTTTTTGTCAACAATCATAATCTCGCAGTCTCTTTCCGCAAGCTTTGTGCAGAGGTGATGACCGAAATGACCCATACCTATAATAAGAAATGATTTCATAATTTCACCTATCCTATCGTGATTTTTTCTCTCGGATTTTTAACGGGCGGAGCAGCTTTCTTTTCCATAAGCGCAAGCGCAAACGAAACGCTGCCAACTCTTCCGCAGAACATAAGGAACGCGATAATCAGTCTTGATGCCGTCGCAAGGTCGCGGGTGATGCCTGTCGTCATACCGACTGTGCCGATTGCCGAAAAGCATTCAAAGATTACATCTGAAATTTCAAAATGGGGCTGGATTGCGAGGATTGCGATGATGCCTGCAATTGCAAGACTGATGTTTGTGAAAACAACAGAGCTTGCTTTGTGAATGGCGTCTTTTTCAAGGCGTCTGCCAAAGATTCCTTTTGACTGACGGCGTGTGATGCCGTTGAATGTTGAAATTGCGATAACTGCAAGGGTGGTCGTTTTGATACCGCCTGCGGTTGAACCGGGCGAACCTCCGATAAACATAAGTAATACAGTCAGAATTTTGCTTGCGGGGGAGAGAGATGCAGTATCAGTTGAATTGAATCCTGCTGTTCTTGCAGTTGCGGAATCGAATATTGCATTCAGCAGACTGTGACCGAATCCGAGACCGCTGTTTGTGAACTCTCTTTCAAAGATAAAGAAAAGAATGGTGGGAATAATAAGCAGGATTGCAGTTACCGTAAGCACTATCTTTGTGTGAAGCTGGTAATATTTGAATTTCAGTTTACGTTTGCTGATATCATCCCAGACAAGGAAACCGATGCCACCGATTACAATAAGAGCGGAAACCGTGAGTATGACAACCGCATCGTTTGAAAATCCGGTGAGAGAAGCGTACGGCTCGGTTATGCCCATCAGATCAAAGCCTGCGTTGCAGAATGCAGAAATCGAGTGAAAAACAGAATACCATATTCCTTTGCCGATGCCGAATCGGGGAATGAATCTTGTTGCCAACAGAAGAGCACCGATACCTTCAAAAAGCGCAGTGCCGAGAGCAATTTTGCCTGTCAGATTTTTTATTCCGCCGATGTGCTCTGTGTTGATGCTCTCAACCATAATCTCGCGTTCGCGCAAGCCCATTTTTCGCTTCAGAAGCATTGAAAACATCGTTGCAATCGTCATGAATCCGAGTCCGCCGATCTGGATGAGTGTGATAATTACAATCTGTCCGAAAAGCGACCAGCTTGTTGCCGTATCAAGTACAATAAGACCCGTAACGCACGAAGATGAGACCGCAGTAAATAGTGCGGGCACCAATCCGGCGCTTTCACCGCTTTGCGATGCAAACGGAAGCATCAGCAGAAGTGTTCCGATGACGATTATCGAAATGTAGCCGAGTGCAATTATTCTTATTTGCGAAAATTTTCTTTTCATTCTCAACCTCTTAAGAGATAAATAATACATTAATAATAACATACATACATCTGTTTTTCAACGGTATACTTGAAAAAGAATATTGCAGATGATAAAATATATAAAAACATTAAGAGAAGTGATTTTATGGAAAAATATATTGATTTACACACCCATTCTCTCAAATCAGACGGCTCAATGACGCCTGCGGAGGTTGTGCAAGAAGCGAAAAGAGCGGGCCTTACCGCAATTGCACTTTCCGACCACGATACGATTGACGGTATCGAAGAAGCGGTTGCGGAAGGTGAAAAAATCGGGGTAGAGGTTATCCCTGCTATTGAATTTTCCGTTATTTCCGAAACCGAAACCCATATTCTCGGATATTTTATTGATATAAATAATCCTGATTTGAAAAGAGCGTTGCGGGAAGTTGTTGATTTGCGGATTCAGCGCAACTATGTAACGTGTCAGAGGCTCAATGAGCTTGGATTTGACATCACGATTGAGGAAGTGCGCGCGCTTGCGCCGAATAACTTTGTAGGCAGAGCGCATTTTGCAAGAGTGCTTATGGATAAAGGTTACACCAAGAGTGTCAAAGAAGGCTTCGACAAATATATGTCTGCGGGTCAGTACGCTTATTGCGAACAGCAGAGGCTTACTGCCAAGGACGCAATTGAACTCATTAAGAAGAGCGGAGGACTTTCATTTCTTGCTCATCCGCATCTCACGAAGTTTGATGACGATAAGATAAAAATGTATCTTAAAGAGCTTAAAAGTTACGGCCTTGACGGTCTCGAGGGGTATTATACCGACTATACACCTGAGATGCAGGAGAAGTATCAGTCCATGGCAAAGGAGCTTGAGCTTATGATTTCGGGAGGTACGGACTTCCACGCAAAAATGAAACCGCATATTTCAATCGGTACGGGTCTGGGGAATATGAAAATTCCGTATTCATTGCTTGAAAAAATGAAGAAGCGTATCTGACTTTTTATGCTCAAAAAGCATTGTGAACTTAAAAAAATAAAACAAATTTAAAAAATCGCAAGTGAGCTTTTGCTATGAAAACGCGAGAAAAAACGAGAAAACAAGAGATTGTGAAATGTAAATTAAAAAAGTTAAGAAAAGGTATTGACATAACCAAAGCCTTATGATAATATATGCAGGCACGAAAAAATTAAACGGAGGAAATGTTATGTCTACTTATATGCCTAAAGCGTGCGATATCACCCGTAAGTGGTATGTGATCGATGCAGCAGGTAAGCCCATGGGTAAGGTTGCTGTTGAAGCTGCAAGACTTCTTCGCGGCAAGCACAAGCCCATCTTCACTCCTCATGCAGACTGCGGCGATCACGTAATCATCATCAATGCTGAGAAAGCAGTTCTCACAGGCAACAAGCTCAACCAGAAGATGTACTATCATCACACAGGTTACATCGGTCATCTCAAAGAGGTTAAGTACAGCACTCTTATGAAGACCAGATCAGATTTCGCTATGACACTCGCTGTTAAGGGTATGATCCCCGACACAGTTATCGGCCGTAAGGCTCTCACCAGACTTCGCGTATTCAAGGGCGCAGAACACACACATGCTGCTCAGAAGCCCGAAGCATGGGAATTTTAAGAAAGGGAGGCAATAAATAATGTACGATTCAAATCCTTATTTCTACGGTACAGGCCGCAGAAAGAGCTCAGTTGCCAGAGTACGTGTTTATGCAGGTACAGGCAAGATTATAATCAACGACAGAGAGATCGACGATTATTTCGGTCTTGAAACACTCAAGCTCATCGTTCGTCAGCCTCTCGCTCTTACAGACACAGCTGAGAAGTTTGACATCATCTGCCGTGTAGGCGGCGGCGGTGTAACAGGCCAGGCAGGTGCTATCCGTCACGGTATCGCACGTGCACTTCTTCAGTACGACGAAAATCTTCGTCCCGCCCTCAAGAAGGCAGGTTTCCTTACCAGAGACCCCAGAATGAAGGAAAGAAAGAAGTACGGTCTCAAAGGCGCACGTCGTGCACCCCAGTTCTCAAAGAGATAATTTATCCCGAATGGGGATTATCGAAAACCCTTGGAATCGACCGATTCCAAGGGTTCTTTTCTTTTTTGGAATAATCTTCAAATCCCAAATGTCAATATTTTGTCAATAATTAAGAAAAAACACAGATCCGGCGGTTAAACCGAATCTGTGGTTTTTATCAAATGCCTGTTATCCGTTCCAAACAAGTGAAGCGAATTTTTCGTTTACGGCTTTCTGAGTATGCCGCCCTCACGGTTATCTTTTCCGTGTCAGCCGCCAATCCACATACGGAATTCGCCCCGTAATCGGATTTTTATTCTTATAAATTGTAATTTGCTGTTCTGTACAAAGCGGGAATCTTACTTAATAAACGCTCAAAGAACTGATGACATTGCGGACAGAGGTCTTGGAAAAAAGATAAAACACGATGCCAAAACGCGGCAAGTGAGTCGCGCAAATCTTTTATAAAACGCTCGAATTTTGTAAGTCTGTCGCTCTCGTTATAGCCGTTTTTATCTTTATAGACACGAACATAGTCAATAAGCCATTCAATAGGATATTCATTTTCAGGTTCATCCCAACCACTGAAATCGGAATTTATATACATTGAAAGAATCATACACATTCTGTACTGCGGCGATTCTGTTGTTTGTGCCACTTCTTTTCCGTCAACATAAAACGTTATCCCTTCAGGTCTCCAGTCCATAGCATAGGTGTGGAATTCGTTCACATAATCCGTCGGTTCTCCGTCCAATTCAACTTTGCTTGCCCATTCACCGAGATCAGGGTCATTCCAAGCGTGAACTTTGGGTTCAAAAACTCCGGGTGACTTGAAAAAGGTTTCCAACACATCTATTTCACCGTTCTGAACAGAATCTGTTCCGTCGGTATCATCCTGAGCGCCGATAAGCCACCATGATGCGTATCCACCGCCACCTGTGTCAGGCATTTTCATTCGTATCTCAAAGTAGCCGTACTGTGTGGCATATCCTTCATAAGGCTCAACTTCCATCTGATGAGCACCGCCCGGATGCAGATGATTCTTTTCCCAAGTCTGAATACCGTTTGCTATCCATAAAAGGTTGTCGGGGTCTGCTGAACCGGGCTGACCGCCAAAATAATCGGGCGAATCTTTTGTAATATACAGATTCAGACAACCGTTCTCGATTTTATATCTTGCAGATGAGCCTTCTGTATTGGCAGTGCAGTGAGGCAAATATTGCGGTAACCAATACTCTGTATTTAATTTGTCATCATTAAATTCGGTGCTGAAATCAACCACATAGCCTTCCTTTTCGGAAACACTTTCTTCAGCATATGCACCCGACGGCAAGGCGACCAACATAGTTAAAACAAGCAAAAACACAACGCTTTTTCTGAACATGCTCTTTATCCTTTCGTGCGAATTCTTATTTTATCTGAACAAATCTATCATATCACGGGCGGATTTTACTGTCAACTTAATGCTGTTACCGTATGCTCCGATTGACAATCCTCCGTATTATGAATCAACCTATAAAATAACGGTTGCAAAAATCAGAATTTCAGAGTGACTCATCCGCCGAAAATATCAATATTTTGTCAATAATCAAGAAAAAACTCTGTTTGTGTTGACATTTTTATTTTTCAAGATTATCATCTAATCAAAGCTAAAAAAGGATGATTGAGATGAAAAAGCTTATTGTTAAAATATTAAAAACTTGCGCAATCACACTTGGTTCAATATTCTCATTTCTTGCCTTGCTTTGCATAATAACTCTTTGCTGGGGTGGGGTTCAGGTGACAAGAGGAACTGTCACGGAAACTCTTCCCGAAACCCCATCTGATTTTGTTCCCGAAATAAGACTTATAGTATTCACCGACACTCATAATGAAAATGAAAATGTTGCCGATGCCGTTGAAACGGCGTATGCTCTTTTTGACAATGACAAAACTTACAAGGGCGTTGACGGCTTTTTCGGTCTCGGTGATTTTTCAAGCATAGGCACAGAACCGGACTACGAAGCATATGCAAACACTCTTAAAGAGCATGTGAGAGAAGATACTGTCTGCATAAATGTGCTTGGAAATCACGAAATGAAGGCAGATAACTACAAAGAGCTTTTTGAAAAACATTTTTCACACGAAATTAATACAGTAACCGAAATCAACGGCTTTACTTGTATTGGCTTTTCGGGTGAACGCTCGCTTACGGAATGGACTTTTACCCCCAAAAGCCTTAAGTGGCTGAGCGACGAAATTCACAAAGCAGAAGAATCTTCGGGAGATAAGCCTGTTTTGGTGTTTCAGCACCCCCATCCGTTCGGCACCGTTTACGGCAGCACTCTGTGGTGCACTCCCCAGCTGAATCCCGTTTTTGCAGGACACAGCAAGGTGATTAATTTTTCGGGACATTCCCATTTTCCCTTGAACGACCCAAGAAGCATAAATCAGAGTACCTATACATCCGTTGGTGTCGGTGCTATGGCAAGATTTGAACTTGATGAAAACTATATTGTAGGACAGCATCCCGATGGATATGAAGATGCGGCTCAGTTTGCAGTAGTTGAAGCAGACAGCTACGGCAGAATAAGAATACGCGGATACGACCTTTTATCCGATACATTTTTCTGTGATTACTTTATAGAAAATGTAAACGACCCGAATACATTCGCTTATACGTATAAGAATCTGAAAGCACATGACGAAGCTCCCGTATTCCCTGAAAACACCGAAGTATCTGTAAATGTTACGGATGACGGTGGCTACAGAATTTCCTTTACTGAGGCGCAGGTACCCGAAGGTTTTATTGTTCATGAATACAAGGTTGTAATTACCGATGAGAACAACAACGAGGTTTATAAAGATAACTTTATTGCATCATATTATCTTATAAATGACGAAACAACTCAAAACTTTACTGTGCCGAAAGATACTCTCACAAAAAATAAAACATATACCCTTACTGTTACTGCCGAAAGCGCATATCACAAAATTTCCGAAGAAAAAACAGTTTTGTTTACCGTTCAGTAAAAACAAAGTATTCCTCAAAAAATTTGAATATTTGTCAACAAACAAAAATCCCTTCCGAAACGGTCCTGACAACCATCTCGGAGGGGATTTTCAGAAATATTATGAACTACAACGAGCAAATTCAAGGTCAAAACACTGTCAGATTTATCAAATTTCCCAAACAGCAGCTTTGGGGAAGAATGCTTCGGGAAGTTTACATATTTACGCTTGATATCCTTCCTGAAATGTGATAAACTTATTTTGTATTATCGTATCCGAACGGAGGTACACTCTATGAATTATATAAAAGCGTCTCAGGCGGCGGAAAAATGGGGCATTTCCCCCAGAAGAGTCCGTATGCTCTGTGCAGAAGGAAAGATAGAAGGTGCTGTTCAGAAAGGCAAACTCTATATGATTCCCGAAAACGCACCGAAACCCGCTGACGGCAGAGTTAAATATAATATCCTAACTGACATTGAGAATAAAAAGGCTCGTCTTTCGGAGATGCGCCCCCTCACGGCTGGTGAAGTTGAACGCCTGCGTGAAGAGTTTATGATTGAATTCACCTATAACTCCAATGCAATTGAAGGCAATACCCTCACACTCAAAGAAACTGCAATGGCTCTTGAAGGTATGACAATCGACCAGAAACCCCTCAAAGACCATCTCGAAGCCGTCGGACACCGTGATGCGTTCCTCTATGTGCAGGACATTGCAACAAAGGATATTCAGCTGAATGAGAGCGTAATCAAAAACATCCACTCACTTGTTCTGATAAACAGACCCGATGACAAGGGCACATATCGAAGAATTCCCGTTCGCATTATGGGAGCTTATACAGAGCCTCTGCAGCCCTATATGATTCAGCCAGCTATGGAAGGACTGCTGATTGAAAATACCAAGCGAACCGAAACAATGAATATCATCGAGCGAATTGCCCGTTTCCACCTTGAATTCGAGGGCATTCATCCTTTCATCGACGGAAACGGCAGAACAGGAAGACTTATCCTGAATCTTGACCTCATCCGCAACGGCTATCCGCCGATAAACGTTAAATTCACAGACCGCAAGCGTTATTACGAAGCATTTGATGCCTACTATCGTGATAACGACGCATCAAAAATGACCGACCTCATCGCAGAATATGTTAACGAAAGACTGGATGAGTATCTGGCGATACTTGAAAATTAAGTACAGTTTAACGGACATCAAATAAATTACAATACATTATGAGGTTAAAGTTATGGTTAACAATAAAATCAATGTAGTCGGAACAAATATTGCGGAAAAAGCAACGATGATCTGGGAACGTTGCTGATATGCTCAGAGGTCCTTTCAAGCCTCACGAATATGGTATTGTTATTCTTCCTATGCTTCACTCTTTGAAGATCAGCACAAATATAACGCTATAATGAGCGCTCTTGAGGAGATAATTTACAGAGAGTTGAGAAAGAGGAAATAGTTTGATTGGAAATTAGTAACATGCTGAAATCTCCGCTACAGTAAAACCTGCAATATGACTTCACCATCAAACGGAAATGTTATTATCAAAGCGTACGTCGTTGATTTCGATGATAACATGGTTAAAGGAAAAAACGGGAAACCGATTTATGATTTTGAATATCTGTATTCGGAGGTAACTTTCTGTTAGATAATTGTTTGGCAGAACCAATACCGTTTCACAATTTTAAAAAGGTATAATGTAATTATTTGCCCCGCGCGGTTCATACTGTGCGGGGTTTGGTGTGCATTTTTATCTTGACCAATTGAAACTCAATTATTATTTAACTTATACACTAAAAACTTACCTTGAAAATGTTATGGTTGTTGCAAAAAATTGTTGAATATGATAAAATTCGACAGAGGTGATTGTTTTGCTTTCAATAATTCAAATTACCGATGATTTTTCTATTCCATGTGGCAATATGTGTTTTGTTTATGAAAAGTCAGAAAACGAGAAACTTCACAGTCTTTGTGTTGATTTAGAGCAGACGCTTAAAATAGATTTTGAAGGTTTTGCTCACAAAATACGCAAGGTGCTTGAGGAATTTGTTTTGCACGAAGAATCCAAACGCAGAATCATTGAATCCGGAATGAAGTTTAATTCTCAGACAACGAGAGAAAGGATCACAAGCGAGATTGTTGCCGGAAAAAGCGCATACGGTGATATGCTGGTGGATTTGTGCTTGTTTTCAGAAAATCAGAAGTTATTTAAAAAAGCGATATTTAAATATTTTAACCTTCCTGAAAATACCGGCGAAGAAATATACAAAAGTCGATTAAAAGAATATGTTATCAGTATTTTACGCTTTGCAAGCAAGAATTCTCATTCGGGCGAAAAGTCACAGATGTTGGTGCCGGATGACGGAACATGCAGGAAATATATGCGGATGCTTTACGATCTGTTAAGTACTTATTATAATTATAGTGTTAAATATGATGGTGGCAAACTTCCGATTGGTGATTATTATCCTGTTTCAAAAATAATTTGCAAAGAAAACGGAATTTATCTTCCTGAAGGTAAACATTTTTATGTTCGACAAGGAGAAAAAAACGTTGAATTTTATCTCTTTTCTTCCGCAGATAAAACGATGAACGAAACACAGAAAAGAGATATTGAAACAATCCAAAAACTTTGGACTGATAATTTTGATTTTCCTCAGAATGTTATACCTCAGTCAGGTTTTGTCTCTAATAAAAACGGAGAAAATTTCAGATTTTGGACTTATCCGCTGCCTTCTTTTCCGCAAAGCATAACCGATGAATATATATCTTCACTTTCCAATAATGAGAAATTTCAGATTGTTAAAGGTATAGTCAGAGGTGTCGCCTCAATGCATAATGCCCAGCCACCGTTTTATCACCGAAGCATTTCGCCGTCATCGTTTCTTGTTTGCCGAATAAAGAACGGACTTAAGCCGTTCCTTATTAATTTTGACTGCGTAAAGGATACGGACAGCGAAGCGGCGTTTACCGTTCTTTATGCCGTCGGTGAGAAAATGGAAAGTGCAGAAAATCCCGAGCTCCTTTTTGCTCCTGAGCTTCTTGATGATGAAATTATCGACAGCGATGATGTGAATTGGGCAAAGGTTGATATTTATGCACTTGGGAAAACAATTATGAAGATTTTAACCAATTCCTATTATATTCCCGAAGAAAAGCCTGAAGGCATAAATACAGAGCAGTTTGATATACTCACTCTCATGTGTGACGAAATTCCCGAAAAACGTCCCGATATATCTGATGTTTTGAATATGTTTTAAAAATAATAACAGACCGATGTTACCTTTCATCGGTCTGTTTTCGTTTTGGTTTTCTGTTGATTCTTATCAGGGCTATGCTTGATCTGCATTCAGAGCAGCGAGGCGAGTCAAGAGGGATTGCCGCTCCGCATTTGGGGCAGAACATGTTTCCTGATGTTCGGGTTGCGCCTGTCATTATCAATGACATTCTCCTTTCTGTCAGTGAGTTTTTTTGAACTGTGATTTGAATGTGTCTGCTACGGGCTGTGCAGCAACAAGTGCCGAACCGATGGGGATCAGGATTTTTGCTACTGTGAGTGCTGTTGATGCTGCTTTTGCAGCTGCTGCGACGGTGAAAAATGAAACCAGCATTTTCATTTCCTCCTTTCTTGCTTTTTATGTGTGGCTTATGAGCCTTTGACTGCGAGGATTATCTCGCCTGCTGCGATTATTATCGCACCTATGAGTGCCAGCATAAAAGCACCTCCTTTCATTGGGTTTCGGTTATTGTCATCCGCGCGATGAACCTGCGTCGCTGCGCTTTTTGCGCCATGTGCCGTCCTGATTACGGCTGCGGTTCTGTCCTGCGGTGGGTCCTGTTTTAACTACGGGACCGTGGGTGTCTCTGGGGCTTTTGGATGCGTTGGTGAGTGATGAAAAAAAACTCATGTGAATCTTTCCTTTCGTTTTTTATTTTTGTTTTTCGGAACATCTGCATTGTAGCAGATAAATAATCGGATTTTGTAAAAACGGATTACGGCTTTTTGATGTATTTTATGATTACACGCGGCAAAAACTTTTTTACGTTTACTTTTTTGCAGTGGTCAAATGTGGATTTTGGCGGGAGTAGGGGTGCGGTTTTGTTTTGCTCCGCTGACTGTCTCAACATTGTTATCGCCTCCTGATAACATCAGTATATCAGCACAAAAACACGATTTGTAAAAACGGATTGCAAAGAAAAACCGCCCCGAAGGGCGGTTAGGACTAATTCTTCTCATTGGTAATCTTATTGATAAAGAATTGTGTTTTCTGAGTTCTGGAATCACCTTCTCCAAAAATTTTGCTTTGAATTTCAAGAGCTTTTAAAAGGTTAACTTTAGCTTCAGACAACATACCTTTTTCAATGTTCAGTCGTCCTAACCAATAGTATGAGTGTGCAGTTTCGCTATGTTCTGAGCCCAACAACATTTTTCTTATAGTCAGTGATTTTAATATTAAAGGTTCTGCTTTTTTTACCAAAGATTGTTCCGTGTAGAAAGCACCTAAAGTGCAATAGCAATGTGCTAAGGATGATTGATCAATTTTAATATTCTCTCTTATCTTTATTGATTTTAAGTAATATTCTTCAGCGACAGAATTGTTTTTAATTTCATCATAAAGCCCTCCTAAGTTGTGATAACAATTTGCAACTGCAATATTATTTTCTCCATACAAAGATAACCTTATATTAAGCGCTTGATTTAGATTTTTTTCAGCACTTATGAAATCTTTTTCTTCCATATTGAGCAGAGCCAAAGCATTGTATGATTGTGAAACTGCCTCGTTTTTTAACCCCAAAAGGGATTCTCTAATTTCAACGGAGCGTGTATACATTTTATTTGCGTTTTCATAATCTCCAATGAATTTAAAAAGATTGCCTTTTGAAAAATAGGTTGATGCAACATGAGACGAATACTCGCCAAATATATCAGTTTGAATTTTTAAGCCTGTATCATAATGACTCATTGCTTCTGAGAAATAATCTGTATCAAAACAAAGGTCTCCTAAGTTACAATAAAGAGTAGCCGCTAACCCGTTTGAAGTGTTGTGATGGTTTTTCAGCAACTCTAATGCATATATATATTCTTTTTTTGCATCGGTGTAGTTTCCTTGTACATGATGTAATAATCCTAAATTGTTATGGATACGGGCAATCTCTTTTGTGAAAGATTTTACGCAATTATCACCATATGAAATTTTATAGGTCTCAAGAGATTGTTTAGTGAAAAATTCAGCATTATTAACATCATCTTTTCTTAAATATATCACACCAAGGTTGCTATATGTATCGGCAATAAAACAAGACGGATAGTCTGAATTGCTTTTTCCAATTTCAATGCTTTTAGAAAGAAAGTTAATAAGCAAGTCAAAATTCCCAAATTCTAATCCAATTGGATCCATACCTAAAAATTTGGCGGCAAAATTTGTTCGCAAATCGGCTTTTGTTATTTTTGCAGAAATAGTGTTTTTCAGATTAATGTAATAATACCGTTCGGAAAACTCTAAAGAATCAAAATAAGTTTCATTATTTAAAAAGTCTGAAAAACTGTCTAAAAGCAAAGAAATATCTGCGGTTTCCTCTTTCACCAACTCAAACATAATATCAGATATAACAGGATGCAATGATATAAAATCTTTTTCTTCATCCCATCTTATCCAGCCTTCGGTTATGAGAGAGTTGATTGTTTCGTAATCATCAAGCTCACACCAATCTTTAAACTGCTCTGTCGAAATTCCCGAATGGGGAATGAGCGAAAGATTCCCGAGAATATAAAGTTCGTTCTCGTCAAGCTCAGAAATATCAAAAAGCGCGCGAATATGGTCATAAGCGCTTTGTCTGGATAAGTTGCTGTCCTTGCCTGATTCAACTTTCTCTTTACCGCTTTCTCCGATTCCGCCTTTGCGAAGCGTATCAAGCATTTTTTGAGGAGTTGCTCTACCCGATTTCATCTGCTTTGCAAGAAGCTCAACCGTCATGGTATGGCCGTCAACAAGGTCAATAATTAAGTCAACAGTCTTTTGACTTTCTTCATCAAGGGGCTTGCTATAATATTGGTTAAAAATTGAATTGATATCGCTGCGCATAGCAAGAGAACCGATTTCAATCTGAGGATAATTGTAATCAGCAAAACTGTTTCTTGTTGTTATTATCTTTTTGCATTTGAGAGTTAAAATGTCATTTAGTTGTGGGTCTTCTGCTGTATCAAAGTTATCAATTATAAACAGGGTGCGCTCGTCGCAAAGCTCATTCAACTTGCGGAGCTTTCTGTTATAATATTCAACAGGCTGCTCACCCTGAAACCTCTCTATGTTAGCGATAGAAACAGATTTATCATCTGTAATAAGCATCATCAAATCGGTTATATAAGGGGCAAATATGACTGCATCATAACTGTCTTTATATTGAACTGCAAAATTTTTGACAAGTTCACTTTTACCTATACCACCCATACCGCTGACAAAAAGCAAATCATTTTCTTCTAATCTGTTATGTATTTTCTCAATTTCGCAGGTTCTTCCGACAAAAAAGCTTTGCAAAGAGGGGATGGTTGAAATGATTCGGGACTCATGAGGATTGGCTAAGAGAATCATTTGCTCAAGCCTTTCAATCATTTCATCTGCTGAAGTGTATCTTTTCGAAACGACACCGCAAATTGTTTTGTTTAAAAAATCTGCCAGCATCGGAAAAACTTTGGGATCAGAACCTTTGCAGATTGCGGAATCATAATCAAATTCATATTTTGCAAAGCTTCGGCGCTCGTCAGCAGAAGAGTGTCTGCCGAAAAGTTGATAAAACACCATCTCTCCTATTGAAAACAAATCCGTTGCTTCGCAAATTTTACTTTTTCTGCCAGGCAATAAAAGCTCGGGTGCCGCCCATGCTTCGGTATAAGAAACAGAACTGCCTGACATTATTTCGTTTTTGGTCAGAAGGCTGTCAAAATCAAAAAGCATAACAAGTTCAACCGACTCGGGAATGGTGAAAATATTATTTGGCTTTAAATCCAGATGCAGAAATCCGTTGTTGTGATAATGCTTTATTGTTTGAGCAATTGTTTTTGTTCTCCTTAACAGATCATAAAGATTGGATTCCTGAATTTTATCGTATGTCAAGCCGTTAAAACAAGTCATATCAATATACTTTGTGCCGTTGCCTTCATATATTCCTTGAATGTTACTTGTTGTGTTTTTGGTTTCATTGAGTTTTCTGATTTTAAGTTGTTTTTTATAACCTTCTTCAAAACGAAGCAACCCCGAATTGAAGTTCTCTGTTTCCTCGTCGTTATCCGCAAAGAGAACACCTGATTCACTGCGATAGAGTTCAAGTTTATTCGGGTTATATTCCTTAAGCAGGTGTTCGGTGCAAACGCCGTTTTTATCTGTGAATTCGACAAAATATACGGCGCATGAAGAGCCATATCCGATAACCGATTTGATTTTGAAAACGCCTTCAATACCATCAAGCGAAAATTTATATCCCGGATGTAAATATCGATTCATAAATTTTTCCTCCTTGTGACATGATATTATGCCTGCTTAAAGGTTTTGTAAAAAGAAATTAATCAAAGCAACTGAGGTAATATTTTTCAATAAGATTTCGAAGTTCATCAACGGGATTCGGCGCGCATGCGCAGTAACCAATCATCCAGTCAAAAGGATTTCGCCAGTAAAGACCTACATAGCCGCATTCGGTAAGAACAGAATCCATTTCATCGTAAAACTCAAAAAAGAGTTCTTGTCCGCCTTCAATGTTATTCAACATCGCTTCGGTGAAGAAACTATAAAAATTGAGAATTACAAGAGCTTTACGGATAACTTCATAAGACGCCTTGCCTTTTAAGATGTTTTCGATTTGCTGCCGTTGAGGAAAATTGCGTTTAATAAGTTTTGGGAAATTCGATTTGCTTATGCTTAAGTTGTAAATACGTATACCTTGTCCGCTTTTTGGGTCAACACCTTCGGTACTCCTTGCTGAATAGGAATAGATGGTGTTGAGCAATGCATCAGTAGATTTAATATCTTTTTCATTGTCTGAACAGGCGATTTCTTCGTTTGCCAGAGCAATGCATTTGTCAATCAGTTCTTTTATTTTATCTGTTGCAGTTTTATTTTGAACTTCAAACCCTGAGCGGTTTTCAAAAATATAGGCAATAAACTCCTCTTCGGTGTTTTGTTGCAGAATTGCTTTTCCGATATTTTCTGTATTACTTTCGGCGTTAGGGTTTTTCTTGTATGTTTTACTTTCTATTTCTTTAATCAGTCTTAATGCATCAGAATAAGATTTGTCCGATTTTAGGCAAAACAAATATACAGCTTCATGCAAGCTTTTATAGTTGAACGGCCTTTCGAGATATGCTTCCAGAAAAAACTTTTTTGTTTCGTTTGCATTCATTTTTAAAGCAAAGCAAAGTTTATACACATTTTCTCTGCCGCTTATATTACTCGAGGGTGCTACTCCTTCAAGCCAATTTATTATATTTTGACGGCTTATATCAACCTCTGCTTTTTTACAAAGATTGATTATAAAGTTTGTGGCAGTTTCGGTTGATTCAGACCATCCAAGCTCTTTTGCTCGTTTTATTAAAGCATCAGAAAACAGCGTGACTTCATCAAGGCTGTTTATGTACTCAATTCCTGGCAATTCTTCTCTTAAGAAATCAAGGTCATAAAAGCTGTCAAAGGCATACTCGGTGTTGTTTGACTTATATGAGTTGTTCACGATCAATCACCACTTACAATTTGTTCTGTTATAAAAAGAATAGCATTTTTGTTTTAAATTGTAAAGAAAGCATGAAAACAATTGTTAATTTAAACAACGACATTAATTCTAATATGTGCAAAACATAGAAGGATGAGTTCTGAAAATTTCAGTATATTATTTCATATAAAATGATTTCTGCTTTCTCTATGAAAAAACTGTCACAATAAATTGAAAGCTCGTACCCGATGCAGTCCCCAACGAAAGACACACGGTTTACAGACCGATGAAAGAAATGGTTTTATATAACGAATTTTAAAAGAGAAAGTCCGTCATTGTGACGGGCTTTTGTGCGCTATAGCCGGCCATATTTCCTGATTCGCGTTATTTTTCATGCGCTATAGAACGTGACGTGGAGGGCTGATATCTGTTAAAATAGGTATACAGAAAACGAAGCGGAGGAAAGAGGTTTTTATGGCTGGGTTCATTGAAGATTTTTATTACGGCAACATCGAAACGCAGAATTACACACCCGAATTCGGAAATGAACTTAAGAAAAAGCTCGGTGCTCTGATCGCACTTGAAAAGCAGCTTTCCGACAGACTGACGGGCGAAGAAAAGACATTGTTTCTGAACTACACCGATAAGTACATTGAGTTTACAGCCCGTAGCCTCACCGATGCTTTCGTTTCCGGTTTTCGTCTTGGTGCAAAATGTGCACACGACATATTCAGATAACAGCTCCGATTCCTTTCGTTTCGAGGGTCATGACATAAAATGCTCCACAGAAAATCTCTGCGGAGCATTTGTGTTTTCGATATGCGACCTGTTGCAAAGAAACGCTTTTGTGATATAATGTATCCATATATTTCAATGATGGAGCTGATAAAATGATTCTTTTTCGTTTTTTGCTTGCATTGCTGACGGTTTTTGGAACGCTGTTTCCGGGTGTCGGTCTGAATTTTGAATACAAACATCTGCCGATTGAGTTTGAGGTTGAGTCTGTGAGCGATATATACGTTCCTGCAGATAACAACGCAAACGTGGTTGAATATCCCTCAATCATAAAGCTCCGCTATCAGAAGAACGAAGCTGATAACGGCAAGTTGCTCGCAACATTTGAAAAGTGGGGCGACACTTATCCCATATACGAAAGCAACGACGATGCCGAAACCTGGCAATACATCTGCACGGTAAAAGATAACCTGAACGAGGGTTACTGGAACGAATGGATGCCGTTTCTTTATGAATTGCCTGCGGATATCGGTGATTTTGAAAAGGGTACGGTCATTCTTGCCGCAACGTCAATATACGGCGAAGGCATAACCGACAGCACGATAACCCTTTATTCAAGCAACGATGCGGGTAAATCGTTCAATGCTTTTTGCAACGTTGACAGGGCAGGCGGAATAGATTGGGGTGTATGGGAGCCGTATTTAATCTACGAGGAAGAAACGGGAAGACTTTTCTGTTTCTATTCAGACGATTCCGACCCCGAGCATTCGCAGAAGCTCGTTTATAAATACACAACCGACCTTGTTAATTGGAGCGAGAAGTTTGAGTGCGTTGCCTGCTCCGATTCTTCACTCAGACCGGGTATGGTTTCGATTGCCAGAATGGGTAACGGCGAATATTTAATGGTTTATGAGATGGTC
>JAZRLY010000017.1:0-28855 GCA_045647065.1 Acutalibacteraceae bacterium | reverse complement strand
CGAAATCCCCGATATTCTCGGTTATAACCACTATTACGGCTGGTATGTGCAGACTGTTGACGGCATTGACAAGTGGCTCGATAAATTCCACGAAGCAAAGCCTCATCTCAAGCTCAGCCTTTCCGAATACGGTGCAGAGGGTATGACCAATCTTCATTCCGCAAATCCTGTTCAGGGCGACTATACCGAGGAATATCAGGCATATTATCACGAGCATTATATCAAGGCAATCAATTCCCGTGACTGGCTCTGGGGTTCATATGTATGGAATATGTTTGACTTCGGCTCAGCAATCCGTAACGAAGGCGGCGTAAGGGGCAGAAACAACAAGGGTCTGGTTACCTTTGACAGAAAGATAAAGAAAGATGCTTTCTATGTTTATAAAGCACATTGGTCGGATGAAAAGTTCGTTCACATTGCGGGCGAAAGATTTGTTGACAGACCGACAGGCGAGCAAAAGATAAAGGTTTATTCAAACTGCGACAAGGTGACTCTCACCGTCAACGGCGAAAGCACAGAGCTTGAAGCAGACAAGATTTTCGTGTTTGATGTTGTTATCGCAGAAGGCGAGAATGTTATTACCGCAAAATCGGGCGAATGCACACACGAGATTACCGTTAACGGCACGGATATCCCCAATCCCGATTATGTTCTTCCCGAGGGATGCGAAAGCTTCGTAAGAAACTGGTTCAGCGCAAGCGATGAAATTAATCCCGACAATCTTTCGCTTAACGACAGCCTCGGCGATATTCTTTTCAACAGCGAAGTTCAGCGCCTTGCAAAGAATCACGCAAAGATAACAATTGACAAAGATATGCCCCTTCTCAAGCCTATCGGAAAGATTCCTCTCAAGCCTATCAGCAAGCTTGCTGCAAAGCTTGGTGCAGGCGAAGCAATCTCGATGGCAAATCAGTTCCTCCAGACAATCGAAAAAGATAAATAATTAAGGAAAGAAACTTGAGTTATGGTGATTTTCTTAATAGTGCTTTTATTGCTGTGCATTTTCGGCATAAGGTTCAGGGGTAAGAACGGATTTGAGGATTATATGTCGCCTCAGAAAACCGGTGCGGTCAAGGGCGTTTTTGTTATCATTGTGGTGCTTTCTCACCTCAGGCAGTATATTACGCTTGACAGTTCGGCTTTAAACCTGCCGTTCCAGAAATTTATGTTTTTCCTCGGACAGCTGATGGTTGTTGTTTTTCTGTTTTATTCGGGTTACGGGGTGCTTCTGGGACTCCGTAAAAAAGACGGATATGCTGTTTCAATCATATCAAAGCGTGTCCCGAAAGTGCTTCTTCACTTTGATATAGCGGTTATAATCTTCTTCGTTCTGGGTTGGCTTACGGGAAGAAAATATCCCGTAGCGAAACTTCTGCGTTCCCTCATCGGAATCGACGGAGTGGGCAACAGCGTGTGGTTTATAACTGTTATACTTCTTCTTTATATCATAACGTTTGCGGTGTTTGTATTTGTCCGCAAGAGAGTTATTCTCGGAGCGGCGCTGACAACTCTGGCATCGGCGTTTGTTGTTGTTTTGTTTCTGCGTTTCAGAGCGCACGAATACTGGTGGTATGACACTCTTATGTGCTATCCGCTCGGAATGTGGTATGCGATTGCAAAGGATAGAATTGACAAGGCTCTGCTTCCGAACTTCGGCAAATGGTTTGCCTGCACGGCATCGGCAATTGCGGCTTTTGTTGCGCTGCGTCAGCTTCGTTTCGGAATGAGCGGCTCGAGAATAGTGTTCATTTTCGAGGCACTTGCCTTTGCGATGGTGATTGTTTTCGTTTCGATGAGAATGAGTGTCAACAATTCCGTTCTGAGATGGTTCGGCAACCATGTTTTCAGCGTGTATATTCTTCAGAGAATACCGATGATAATTCTCAGTTATTTCGGAATGAACGACAAACCGTTTTTGTTTTCGGCAGCATGTTTTGCGATAACGATTGTTATTGCAGAGCTGTTTGACAGAATGACGGATAAGCTTGATGTTGCACTGCGGCTCAGTAAAAAATAATATCTGTAACACATTTCCGTTTCCCACATAAGATGTGAATGTAAGCGGCTGAAAAAGTTGCTTAACCGGAAACGGAGGTAAGATTCATGGGTTGCGGATGCAATAACAACTGGTGTCTTTTCATCATCCTTATTCTCCTCTTCTGTAACGGCGATTGCGGTAACAACAGCTGCGGTTGTCAGATGAGCAGAAGCAATGACTGCGGCTGTGGCTGCGGTTGCTGAATCTAAGGGAATGTCTCCCTGAAGAAAATAAAAGAAAAACCAAATAAATAAAAGCGGTTTGCAGAGGTTTTACCTTTGCAAGCCGCTTTTGATACATACAACTCAGATTTTCGAAAGAATTTCCGATGCTTCTTCCATGGTTAATCCTCCGGGGGAGGCAGTGAAGTTTCTCGGAATAACGCTCTGCCAGCGCAGGGCGTATTTTTTTGCGTTTTCTTCTCCGATTACAGCACCGTTAAGGTCGGTCAGGGATGAAATTACTGTTTTTACCTTGCTGATATCATCCGTCATTTTGCAGAAATCCGTAAATTTTTCGGATGCATATTCTGCACATCGGTCAATGAACGGAGAGAAAAATGCGGCGCACGCCATACCGTGAGGCACGCCGTAATTTTCGGTTAAAACATAGCCGAGAGGATGGGGAAATGCAGTGCCGCAGGTGTTGATGACAAGACCCGCGTAGATTGATGCATAATAAAGTTTTTCGCGGATTTCAGCGGGCACTTTATCGGTTTTTGAGAGGATCTCAAGGCAGGAATAAAGCTCCGGAATGCATTTTTCGGCAAACAGACGGAGCGCGCCGTTGCATTTCGAGGTAAAGAAGCCTTCAATTGCGTGAGCGAAAGCATCGAGAGCGGTGGAAACTGTTGTTTTATAGGACATTGAGCAGGTGTATTTCGGGTCACAGAAAGATACCGCTGCATAGCAATCGGGACCTGAAATGCTCTTTTTGATGCCCGTTTCATCGTTTGTAAGTACTGCAACGGCGGTCACCTCACTGCCTGTACCTGCGGTTGTGCCGATAAGTGCAACGGGAAGAGCCTTGTTTTCATATTCTCTTTTGTAAATATCAATTGGTGAAAGGGCGGGGTTTGAAGCGTAAATCGCAATGGCTTTCGAAGCGTCAAGCACAGAACCACCGCCGATTCCGAGAATAAAATCTGCGTTGATTTCTCTTGCGGCTTCACCTGCTTTATGGCAGGCGGAGATAAGCGGATTCTCTCCGATTCCGTCAAAAATTCCGTATGAAACGCCCTCTTTTTTTAGTGCTTCAATCGAATCGTCAAGTGCTCCGCTGAGCTTTGCACTGTTTTTGCCCGTTACGATAAGGCAGGTTTTTCCGAGTGCAAGTGCGGATGAATTTTCTCCGACACAGTCGTTACCCCAGAAACATTTTACGGGCATATATATTGAATATGTCATAGTATTCTCCTTAGAATTATTCTTTATAAAATATTACCATAAAAAAGAATAAAATGAAACATTTTTCATACATTTTCTTGAAATATGTAACAAAAGCTATTGAAATGTATAAGAAATAAGTGTATTATATATTATTATATTTAATATGGGGAGGAAGGCGATGAAGAAAGCAGTTGCGGCGGCTGTCGCGGTTATTATTGCGGCGCTGGCGGTATTTGTTTTTTATGACGGGGTGCTGAATAAGACCTCCGATGCCGATTTCTTCTCAATGAAAACCTATGTCACAGCAAAGGTGACAGGCTATGAATCCGATCTTTGCACGGCGGAAATTCAGAAGATTGTCGATAACCTCGATGTAAATGTGCTTTCACGCACGGCGGAAAAATCGCTCGTTTCATCGCTTAACAGAAACGGCGGAGGAGAGCTTGATATTCAGACTGCGGCATATGTTTCACTTCTTCTTGATGTGTGTGCAAAAAGCGGCGGTGCTTTTGATTTCACGCTCGGTGCGGTCAGCGATTTGTGGAAATTCGGGTCAACCCCCGAAATTCCCGACGAAAATGCTCTTGCAGATGCTCTTTCGCATAGCGGATACGAAAAGTTGTTGCTTTCGGGCGGTAATCTTACGATGAGCGACAAATCTGCGGTGCTGGATTTCGGCGCATCGGGTAAGGGTATTGCCCTTGATTCTGTCAAGGCTTACCTTGAAACCCGCGATATAAAGAAGGCGGTTGTGAGCGTCGGGGGAAGCACTCTTCTTTTTGGTGATAAAGATTTTACCGTTGGAATCAGAAACCCCGAAGGAAATGCAGGCAGCTATATTGCAAAGCTTCATATGGGCGAGGGTTGTGTTTCGTCGTCGGGGAGCTATGAGCAGTTTTTTGAAAAAGACGGAAAAAGATATCATCATATACTTAATCCCGAAACGGGATATCCCGTCGATAACGGTCTTGTCGGCGTGACAATCATTTCCGACAGCGGACTTCTGAGCGATGCGCTCTCGACTGCGTGCTTCGTGCTTGGAATCGAAAAAGGCTCTGCACTTGCGGCTGAATACGGCTGCACTGCAATTTTTGTTACCGAAGACAAAAAAATCTATGTTGAGGGCGATGCGGATATCATTGAGATAACCGATGCTTCATATACCTATGGAAATTAAGCTTTTCAGAAAAGGGGATATCGCAGTCATTGCGGCGATAGTTGTGGCGGCGCTTGTTTTTGCTTATACGAGCATTTCGGGCGGTGATAATCTGCAGGCGGTGATTACAGTTGACGGCGAGGTTGTTGAAACTGTTGATTTATCCTCTGTGAAAGAAAAAATCGTCATAACTCCCGACATTCAGCCGAAGGTTGTCATCGTTGCGGAAAACGGAGAAATCCGCTTTGAATCCGCGGAATGCGAGGACAGACTCTGCGTAAATACGGGGAGCCTTAAAAAAGGCGGAGATACGGCGGTCTGCCTGCCCGCAAAAACGGTTATAACCGTTGAGGGGTCGGATGTTGACGCCGTTGTGTATTGATATGAAAAAGAATCCTGCATATAAAGTCGCGCTTCCCGCGATACTCTGTGCATTGGCGCTGTCGCTCAGCTTTCTTGAAAGTTTGATACCGCCATTGCCGCTTTTTCCTCCGGGAGCAAAACCCGGATTTTCTAACATAATAACGATGTTTGCCGCAGGCAGTCTCGGATTTCCGACGGCGGCGGCAATCGCACTTATCAAAGGTGTTTTTGCTTTTGCAACAAGAGGCGTGACGGCGGGGATAATGAGCCTTTCGGGCGGATTATTCTCGGCGGTTGCAATGTTTTTGCTTATGCGTTATGCAACAAAGCATCTCGGTATGGTTGGCATATCTGCCATCTGCGCAGTGATTCATAATATGGGTCAGCTTGCGGCGGCTGTGTTTATTACGGGCACAGCGGATGTTATATACTACGCACCCGCACTTGCGGTTTTCGGTGTCGTCACCGGAGCGCTGACGGGTATTGTTCTCGGGTCGGTTATGCCGGCGCTTGAGAAAATCAAAAAGAATATTACTTAATTCAAATAAAGATTCAGGAGGAGATATTTATGGTTAAGGCCGGAATTGACGGCGTACTCAAGGCTGTTAAAAAGGTCAGAGGCGGCGTTAAGGTTGACCATCACAAAAATACCGCCGAGATGGAAGTTGTGAGAATTCCGACTCCGTCAAAGGTTGTTATACCCATGCAGCAGCATATCGGTGCACCCTGCGAGCCTGTTGTGAAAGTCGGCGATGAGGTTGCAGTCGGTCAGCTTATAGGTGATACTGACAAGTTTGTCAGCGCACCGATTCACGCATCGGTTTCGGGTAAGGTTGTTGCGGTAGGCGATGTCAAACTTCCCAATGGCGTTATGTCAAAGGCTGTTACAATAGAATCGGACGGCGAAATGAGACTCTGGGAGGGCATCGAGCCTCCTCGTGTTGAAACAAAAGAGGATCTGATCAAGGCTGTCAGAGCATCGGGTCTTGTCGGTCTTGGCGGCGCGGGCTTTCCGACTCATATCAAGCTCAATTTTCCCGCAGATAAGAATATCGACACGCTCGTTATCAATGCTGCAGAGTGTGAGCCTTACATAACTGTTGACTACCGCGAATGCATGGAAAATTCATGGGATATTCTTTCGAGTGTTTACACACTCAAAGACCTTCTCGGATTCAAAAAGGTTGTTATCGCTGTTGAAGATAACAAACCCGAAGCATTCAAGGTGCTCAAGAATATTGCAGACCATAAGGACGATGTTGACGACGAAGTTAAGCTTATGGTTCTTGAATCAAAATATCCTCAGGGCGCTGAAAAGATGATGGTTCAGTCCGCAACGGGCAGAAGAGTTCCTCCCGGAAAGCTTCCCGCAGACGTCGGATGCGTTGTTATGAACGTTGCTTCGGTTGCATTCATCGCACGTTATCTCAAAACAGGCAAACCCCTTGTCAGCCGTTCGATGACAATTGACGGCTCTGCAATTGCCGAACCCAAGAATGTAAGAGTACCCGTTGGCACAAACATCGGCGAAATCATTGATTTCTGCGGCGGCTTCAAAACCGAGCCTGCAAAAATCATCACGGGCGGCCCGATGATGGGTCTCGCCATAGTCGGAACAGACCTTCCCGTTCTCAAGCAGAACAATGCAATCCTTGCATTCTCAAAGGATGATGCTGTTCTCAAATCCGAAACAGACTGCATAAGATGCGGCAGATGTGCTATTGCCTGCCCGATGAGTCTTATGCCCACAAATATTGTTAAAGCCGCAAAGGCGAAAGACCCCGATGCTCTCAAGCAGCTCGGAGTTATGGTTTGTATGGAGTGCGGCAGCTGCGCGTTTGCGTGCCCCGCAGGCAAACCGCTTGTTCAGCATATGCGCCTTGCAAAGGCAATTCTCAGAGAGGAGGGCAATAAATAATGGTTAACGGAAAAAAGCTTGTAGTCAGTGCGTCGCCTCATCTTCGCACTAAAGATACAACAAGAGGAATAATGCTTGACGTTATTATTGCTCTTATTCCCGCACTTGTTGCGGCGGTTATTCTTTTCGGACCGAGAGTTCTTGCCGTTACGGCAACAACGGTCATCACAGCCGTTCTTTCGGAATTCCTTGCAAGAAAAGTTATGAAAAGACATAACACAATCGGAGACCTGAGCGCTGTTGTTACGGGTCTTATCCTTGCATTCAATCTTCCCGTCAGTATTCCTCTTTGGATGGCGGCAATCGGAAGCTTTTTTGCAATCGTTGTTGTAAAGCAGATGTTCGGCGGTATCGGTCAGAACTTTGCAAACCCTGCAATTGTTGCCCGAATCGTGCTTCTTCTTTCATTCGGTCAGGCAATGGGCAACTGGACTGCTCCTCTTTCGTGGAAAACGGATGCAGTTTCAACCGCAACTCCGCTTGCAATTCTTGGCGGCGAAACCGCAGAAGAGCTTCCCTCGCTCCTTGATATGTTCCTCGGTGTCAGAGGAGGATGCCTCGGCGAAACCTGCTCTATTGCGCTTATTGCCGGCGGAATATATCTTCTTGCAAGAAGAGTTATTTCTTATAAAATCCCCGTTGCGTTCATCGGCACTGTTGCCGTTGTTATGCTTATCGCAGGCAAGGGCGACCTTGAATTCGTTGCATATCACCTTATGAGCGGCGGTGTTCTTCTCGGCGCATTCTTTATGGCTACCGACTATTCAACAAGCCCCATCAAGTCAAATGCAAAAATCGTTTTCGGCGTTGGTTGCGGTCTTCTGACCTGCGTTATCAGACTTTTCGCATCGCTTCCCGAAGGCGTATCATTTGCAATTCTTATTATGAATCTTCTTGTTCCCCATATCGAAACAATTATGGCTCCCAAGCCTTTCGGCACGGTTAAAGAAAAAAAGGCAAAGGAGGGTGAGGCAAAATGAAAACACTGAAAGAATTCCTTGTTCCCACGCTCACACTCTTTGTTATTTGCCTTGTTGCAACCGCTCTTCTCGGACTCACAAATCAGGTGACTGCTCCGATTATCGAGCAGCTTGCAATTGAAACAGAAATCAAATCAAGACAGGTCGTTTTTGCCGATGCAAAGGCATTCGGCGAAGCAGAAATTCTTGACGACGGCACAAGCGTTGTCACTGCGCTCGATGATGCGGGCAATGTTATCGGTTATGTTGTTGTTAACACAGCAAAAGGCTACGGCGGAGACATCTCCGTTATGACCGGTGTTGACTCCGAAGGCAAGGTTACGGGCGTCAACATCCTTTCACACGCAGAAACCGCGGGTCTCGGCGCAAAGGCAGCTGAGCAGGATTTCCGCGACAGATTTATCGGCCACATCCTCGGAATCACCGTTTCAAAGGACAAGGCGGGCGAAAATTCAATCGACGCCATCACGGGCGCAACAATAACATCAAGAGCGGTGACCGATGCGGTCAATGCCGCAATCGAAGCAGCAGGAGGTGCAGACAATGGCTGAGAAAAAATCTCTAGGTAAAGAATTTTCCAAAGGTCTTATAGCTGAAAACCCCGTTTTCAGACTCGTTCTTGGCACTTGCCCCACTCTTGCAACTTCAACAAGCGTTGTTAACGCTCTGGGTATGGGTATTTCGGCAATGATTGTTCTCGTTTGCTCGAATATCGTTATTTCTCTTCTGAGAAAGATCATTCCCTCAAAAGTGCGTATTCCTGCATATATCGTTGTTATCGCATCGTTCGTTACAATTGTCCAGATGCTTGTCAAAGCATTCGTTCCCGCACTCGATGCAGCACTTGGCGTGTTTCTTCCTCTGATTGTTGTTAACTGCATTATCCTCGGTAGAGCGGAAGCATTTGCAGGCAAAAACTCTGTTATCGCATCGGCTGTTGACGGCCTTGGCATGGGTGTCGGCTTCACAATCGCTCTCTGCTGCATGGCTTCTGTCAGAGAAATTCTCGGCGCAGGCACGTTCCTCGCAGGCGCACAGAATCTTCTCGTGCTCTTTGGTGACAATGTGCTTAACGGTTTTAACGGATTCACTCTTCCCTGGACTGAAATTTTCAATCCTATGACCGTATTCATCCTTGCACCCGGCGGTTTCCTTACCTTCGGTCTGCTTATGGCTTGTGCAAACAAGCTTGCGGAAAGCAAGGGCAAGCCCAAGGCAGAACTCGGCGGATGTCAGGCATGTCCCATGGCTAAAAACTGCGCACTTATTGCAGAAGGCAAGGCTTGCAACGAAGAAAAGAAGGAGGGTGAGACAGCATGACTGCAACAATCGTAAAATCATTTCTTGCAATTATCCTCACTTCGGTTCTTACCGAAAACTTCGTTCTTTGTAAATTCCTCGGAATCTGCCCCTTTCTCGGCGTTTCAAAGAAACTGAACACAGCTGTCGGTATGTCAGCGGCGGTTATCTTTGTTATGGCGCTTGCAACGGCTGTTACATATCCTATCAACAAGTATCTCCTTATTGCAAATGACCTTGAATATCTTCAGACAATCGTTTTTATTCTCGTTATTGCGGCTCTTGTTCAGCTTGTTGAGCTTATTCTCAAGAAGTTTATGCCTCCTCTCTATAACGCGCTCGGCATTTATCTTCCCCTTATCACTACTAACTGCGCTGTTCTCGGCGTTGTTCTTCTCAACATTACCAAAGGCTATAACTTTGCAGAATCAATGGTTAACAGCGTTGGTGCAGGTCTCGGCTTTATGCTTGCAATGGTTATTTTCTCGGGCGTACGCAGCAGACTGGAGGGTGCGGATATTCCCAAATTTCTTCAGGGACTTCCTATTGTTCTTATCGCTGCGGCAATCGTTTCACTTTCGTTTATGGGCTTCACAGGTCTTGTTGACGGAATCTTTGCATAAGGAGGTAACGGAATTATGAACTCTATTGTTATTGCAGTTATAATCGTTGCCGCAATCGGACTTATTGCAGGCCTCGGTCTTTCAATTGCATCAAAGGTTTTCGCAGTGCCCGTTGATGAAAAGGCGGAAGCGATAAGAGAATGCCTTCCCGGTGCAAACTGCGGTGCTTGTGGTTTCTCGGGATGTGACGGCTATGCCGCTGCACTTTCAAAAGGTGAAACAACTGATACAGCGCTCTGCGCACCCGGTGGAAACGATACCGCAAAGGCTATCGGCGAAATTACGGGTCTTGCCGCAGGCGAGGTTAAGCCTATGGCGGCAGTTGTGCTTTGCCAGGGCCACAATGTTAACGCAGAAGTAAAGCTTGAATACCAGGGCGTTAAAAGCTGCCGTATGGCATCGCAGATTTTCGGCGGTCCGAAAGAATGTATTTACGGATGCCTCGGCTTCGGTGACTGTATGGATGCTTGCCAGTATGATGCAATCAGCATCTGCGATGGCATCGCAAGAATCAATCCCTATATGTGCAAGGCTTGTAAGATGTGTGTAAAGACTTGCCCCAAGGGTCTTATTGAAATGATGCCTCTTGAAGAAACAAAGGCTGCTGTGCTTTGCAAGAATCACGACAAGGGTGCGGTTACCCGTAAGGAATGTAAGGCAGGCTGTATCGGTTGTATGAAGTGTGTCAAGGCTTGTGAGGCAGGCGCAATCGCAATCGATAAGTTCTGCGCAAAGGTTGACTACGAGAAGTGCACAGGCTGCGGCAAATGCCACGAAGAATGCCCCGTTGGTGCTATTGATGTAGTTACACTCATAAAAAAAGCTTAAAACTCGTAAAAACAATAACTCCCGAAAAAGCAAATGCTTTTTCGGGAGTATATTTTTGTGTGATGAATTATTTGATGAGGTCGTTCTTTTTGATGAAATCAATTGTTTCGTCAACCGTTGTAAACGCGAGAGCGACCGATGTGTCTGCCGCACCGTAGTAGATAGCGATTCTGCCGCTTTCAGCATCAGCAAGTGCCGCGCAGGGGAATACAACATTGGGAACGTCGCCGACAAATTCATAAAGTTCGTGAGGAGCAAGAAGGAAGCAGTCTGCTCTGTGGAGCACTTTCCAGGGCTCGTCTTTATCGAGAATTGCGGCACCCATTGCATATGTGAAGCCGTTGCAGCTTGTGAGTACGCCGTGGTAGAACATAAGCCAGCCTTCATCGGTTTCAATGGGTGTGGGGCCTGCGCCGACCTTGGTCATTTCCCAGTTCTTTTCGGGTTTCATGACAAATCTGTGTTTGCCCCAATATGTAAGGTCCTTGCTGTGGCTGAGGAAGATATCGCCGTAGGGAGTGTGTCCTCTGTCGCAGGGACGGATAAGAAGAAGGAATTCGTCATTGACTTTTCTGGGGAAAAGCACGCCGTTACGTGCAACGGGGTAGCAAGCATCCTCAAGCTGAGTCCACTCCTTGAAATCTGTGGTGTATGCGATGCCGATTGTTGTGCCGTGAGGAGTAAGGTTAACCCAGGAAAGATAATATTTGCCGTCAATTTCGCAAAGTCTGGGGTCGTAGCCTCTGAAGATAACTTTCTCTTCAAGCTCCCAATTGATAGCATCTTTGCTGTAGCCGACAACGAGGGTGTGGTCGCGGCTCATAACATCAACTCTGAAAACACCTGCGAAGCCGTCGCCGTAAGGCACAACTGCAGAGTTGAAGATGCTGTTTGCCATATAAAGATTGTCGCGTGTAATGATGGGATTGCCGCTGTAACGCCATACGGGGTAGCGGTAGCCTTCGGGCTTATCCTGCCAGGGGATATTGGGGATATTCTGTCCGATAATTTTAGCCATAGTATTTACCTCTTTATTATGATTATGAATTCATTATATCAAAACAGGAATAATATATCAATATCCCATTTGCTGTTTTTCGGACATTCTTTGCCAGCTTATGAAACCGTAGAGGTCGTTTATCAAAAAAACAACGAAGCAGATGATGACAGGGATATATGAAATATTTTGCTTTGCCGCAAGAATCCATAATATGATGAGGATGATGTCGTTTGTTGCATAGGCGAGGGCGTAGTATGCACTGCGGCGGAAGGTGAGATAAACTGCAGCAAAGCTTGTGGTTACGGAAATTGTGCTCGGGATAAGATTTGTTGTGTTGAGTTGCCTTAGGATAAAGTAAAAAGCAAGCGTGACAATCATAGTCAGCACCGCCATAAAAACGATTTCTTTTTTAGCGAGATGATTGACTGAAACCTCGGATTTCTTGCTTTTGTATGGGTTCCTGAGCCATGAGAAAAGCGAGAAAAGCGACATGGGACCTGTCATCCCGATATAGGTTACCATCTCACCGTAATATGCGAATGAACAGGAGATTATTCCGTAGAGAATGCTGAAAATAACCATCAGGAGCATTCCGACAGGGTTGCCCTTTGCGCTGAAAATCAGCGAGGTTACACCAATCAGCGATGCAGTGAGGGTAAGATAGTTTTCCTTGTCAAAAATAACGAATGAGAGGATTATTAAAATTACCGAAAAACTCCAGAGTGAAATTTCAGTTTTGCTGAAATAACCAAGAATCTTTTTCATAGTATTTACTCCAAAAAAAGCATCCGTGGATACATCTTCAAAGACCTAACGATGTATCTGCGGATGCTTAAATCTTAATTAAGCGACTACCCGGTGGCAGTCATAATATTCAATTATTTACCAAACATCATAAGCAGGAAGCCTGCGGCAACTGCTGAGCCGATAACACCTGCAACGTTGGGTCCCATAGCGTGCATAAGAAGGAAGTTTGTGGGATTGTATTTTCTGCCTTCTGTCTGTGCAACGCGGGCAGCCATAGGAACTGCGGAAACGCCGGCAGAACCGATGAGGGGATTGATCTTGCCGCCGGTAATGAGGTAAAGAAGCTTTCCAAGAAGAACGCCGCCTGCGGTTGAAAAGCAGAATGCGGTAAGACCGAGAGCGATGATGAGAAGAGTTGATTTGTTGATGAAAGCTTCACCGTTTGCAGTTGCACCGACTGTAACACCGAGCATAATGGTTACGATGTTGGTCAGAGCATTCTGCGCTGTGTCGCTGAGTCTTTCGGTAACGCCACACTCCTTGAAGAGGTTGCCGAGCATAAGGAAACCGATGAGCGATGCACAAGAGGGGATGATGAATGCGCAGATAACAGCAACAACAATCGGGAAAATGATTTTTTCTGTTTTGCTTACTGTGCGGAGCTGCTTCATTTCAACCTTTCTTTCCTTTTCGGTTGTGAGAAGCTTCATAATGGGCGGCTGAATAAGGGGGATGAGAGCCATATATGAATATGCCGCAACGGCTATCGGAGCGAGGAGATGGGGAGCAAGCTTACCGGTAAGGAAGATTGCTGTGGGGCCGTCTGCACCGCCGATGATGCCGATCGATGCTGCTTCTTCGGGAGTAAAGCCGAGAAGAAGAGCAAGAAGGAATGCAACATAAACACCGAGCTGAGCTGCTGCGCCGAGAAGAAGGCTGATGGGATTAGCGAGCAGGGGACCGAAGTCGGTCATTGCGCCGATTCCGAGGAATATAAGGCACGGGAATATCGAACTTTTTACACCTGCGTAAATCAGCCTGAGCACGCCCGAATCATACCAGTGCGCACCTTCAACAAGATTTGATGTGTCCATAATTCCGCTGGGGTCATCCATAAGACCTGCACCGGGAAGGTTTGCAAGAAGCATACCGAATGCGATGGGGACAAGAAGAAGGGGTTCAAACTTTTTAACTATTGCAAGATAGAGAAGCACAAATGCAACAAGCAGCATAATGATTTCTTTTACGCTTACAAGAGCAAAGCCTGAGTTTTCCCAAAGTCCGAGAAGAACATCTTTGATCATTTTGTACTGTCTCCTTTCTTTTTATCGTCAAGAAGTCTGATTGACTTGAAGCTGAGTCTGTTGAGAGGAATTCCGCTTTGCTGTGAAACAATTGCCATAATAACTGCGGCAGTTTTTTCATCAATGCCGATAAGATCAACTTCTCCGCAGTTGACACCTTCGGGGGCGGGCTGCACAGGTGCGGGAACAGGCGATTCGGCAGAAGAAGCGGACGATTTTTTTGCAATCATATTCTCAATTGTTCTTACAGCCTTTGAAAGCAGGATAATGAGAACTGCGATTACTGCAAGGATAAGGAGAACCGTGCAAAATCCGATAATGGCTATTGCAAGGGCTTCCGAGACAGGCATTTTCATAGCTTCGCCTCCTTTTCGTTTTTTATAGTTTGTTCAATTTTTACTTAAATACAAGGGCGTTGGTGTTATGCCAAACGCCCTTCTTACTTTTTATTTCTTGTCAGGCATACTGTTGAGGGCATTAACAACCATAACAACAACAGTTGTAACAATAAATATTCCGAGCATACCCTTGCCCATATAAGGCAAAGAGTTTAAAAAGTATTCAATATTTATACCCATAATTTCTTCTCCTTATATTAAGCTAAAAATGCGAGGATAAGACCGCCTGCGATAACCGATGCAATCTGACCGGAAACGTTTACGCCGATTGAGTGCATAAGAAGGAAGTTCTGGTTATCCTCTTCAAGACCGAGCTTATGTACAACTCTGGCTGACATGGGGAATGCAGAAATACCTGCAGCACCGATCATCGGATTAATCTTATTCTTGAGGAAGAGGTTCATAACCTTTGCAAGCATAACACCGCCGAATGTATCAACGATGAAAGCAACAAGGCCGAGACCCATAATGAGGAGAGTTTCAACTCTGAGGAATTCTGCGGCAGTCATTCTTGAAGCGATTGTGATGCCCAGGAAGATTGTGATAAGGTTTGCAAGAACCTTCTGCGCTGTTTCTGAAAGCGAATTAAGAACTCCGCATTCACGGATAAGGTTACCGAACATAAGGAAACCGATGAGCGCAACAGCATCGGGAGCAACCATACCTACGATTGCAGTGATGATGATGGGGAAGAGAATCTTTGTTCTCTTTGAAACGCTCTTGCCTGTATAGTTCATACGGATTTTTCTTTCAGCTTTTGTTGTGCAGAGCTTGATAATGGGAGGCTGAACGATGGGAACGAGAGCCATATAGGAATATGCGGCAACCATAATCGCTGCAGTATAGTTCGATTTGAGCATATTTGCAACGAAGATTGAGGTGGGGCCGTCAGCCGCACCGATGATTGCGATTGAAGCGGCATCGTTGATTTCGAATCCGAAAAGTGATGCCATGCAAAGTGTGAAGAAAATACCGAACTGAGCTGCCGCACCGAAGAACATCAGCTTCGGGTTGGTCAGAAGGGGTTCGAAATCAATCATTGCGCCGATACCGATGAAAAGAATCAAGGGGAAAAGTTCGTGCTGATTGATACCGATTTCAAAAAGGTGCTCAATAACTGCTGCTGCACCGGAATTGGGAAGGTTAACAAGAATTGCACCGAATCCCATGGGGAGAAGCAGGGTGGGTTCCATTTCTTTTGCAATTGCAAGATAAATCAGAACGCCGCCGATTACCCACATCGCAACCTGAGCCCAGTCTAAGGTCAGCAGGTTTTCATATAAAACGTCCATCAATTAACCTCCGATTAAATAACAGCAAGAACATCGTCGGTGTTAACTGTTGAGCCCTTGGTAACGGGGATCTGCTTAACAACGCCGTCGCAGGGAGCAACAATGTCGTTTTCCATTTTCATAGCTTCGAGAACCATAAGAACATCGCCTGCCTTAACAGCTGCGCCAACGCTTACGTTAACATTGAGAATTGCACCGGGCATAGGTGAAAGAACCTTGGTGCCTTCAGCTGAAACGGGAGCAGCTACGGGTGCTGCTGCAGGGGCTGCAGGAGCAGCCACGGGAGCGGGAGCGGCAACGGGTGCTGCAACAGCTTCTGTAACATTTGTTACAACTGCTTCGCATTCGTTAACTTCTACTTCGTAATTTTTACCGTTAAGAGTTACTACATATTTCATAATTATTTATCCTCCATCAAACGAATCGATTTAAAACTGAGTCTGTTGAGCGGAATTCCGCTTTTGTAGCTTACAAGAGCCATAATGACAGCGGCGGTTTTTTCGTCTGTATCAACAAGATCGAGTTCACCGCAACTGATTCCGTCTGCAGCCGCTACGGGTGCGTTTGCGTGAGCAGCTTGCTTGTCCGCAACGGGAGCGGCGGGAGTTTTGGCAGCCTTGCCGTCCCTGATTTTTGCGTAAATGCTGTAAACTGTAGCAAGAACAAAGATTATCGCGAGAGCAAAAGCGGGAGTTTTAATGAAATCCAAAAATGTCATTTCCGTTCTCCTTATACCTCTCTGATTGTGTACTTGAAGGTGTTTCTTTCTTTTTCGTCACGCTTTGCAAAATATGCTTCAGCCTGCATCGGGAATGCGATGTATGAAAGAACGTCTTCGTCGCTCTTTGCCTTATCGCCGAGCTCTGCCTTTGCTTCTTCAAAAGCGGGAGCAAGAGTATCTGCGAATCTGCCTGTGTAAGGCTTATCTTCGCCGAGAACGAGCTTCTGAAGCTCTTCACTTACCTTGCCGGGTGCCTGACCGTATTCGCCCTTGATGTAGCTCTTTACTTCCTTGGAGATGTTCTTGTATCTTTCGCCTGCAAGAACATTTGCTGTTGCCTGAACACCAACCATCTGGCTCATAGGAGTAACAAGGGGAGGATAGCCGAGGTCTTCACGGACTCTGGGAGTTTCGAGGAGAACTTCATCGAGCTTGTCGAGTTTGTTCTGAGCTGTAAGCTGTGCAACAAGGTTTGAAAGCATACCGCCGGGAATCTGATAGATGAGAGCATCTGTCTGAGTGCCCATAACAACGGGATTGAGGAGGCCGCTTTCAAGAGCCTTTGCACGGATGGGCTTGAAGAAATCGTTGATTTCCTTGCAGATGTTTTCATCAACGCCAACTTCGTAGCCGTACTGCTTGAGAGTATAAACAAGAGTTTCGGTTGCGGGCTGTGAAGTGCCGCCTGAGAAACAGGAGATAGCAGAGTCGATAACGTCTGCGCCTGCTTCAACGCACTTGAGAAGTGTCATAAAGCCGAGGCCTGTTGTTGAGTGTGTGTGAACAACGATGGGAACTTTTACGTTTTCCTTAAGAGCCTTAACGAGGTCATAGCCCTCCTTGGGACTCATAATGCCGGCCATATCCTTGATGCAGATTGACTGAACGCCGAGAGCTTCAATCTCTTTTGCAAGCTTTACATAGCTTTCAAGGTTGTGGATGGGGCTGATTGTGTAGCAGATTGTGCCTGATGCGTGAGCACCGCACTTGAGAGTCTCGTCAACTGCAACTTCGATGTTGCGTACGTCGTTGAGAGCATCGAAAATTCTGATGATGTCGATGCCGTTTTCTACGCTCTTTCTGATGAAAGCGCGGACAACATCATCGGGATAGTGCTTATAACCGAGAAGGTTCTGACCTCTGAGGAGCATCTGGAGCTTGGTGTTGGGGCAAGCCTTTTTGATGTTACGGAGTCTCTCCCAGGGATCTTCGTTGAGGTAACGCAGACATGAATCGAATGTTGCGCCGCCCCAGCATTCGAGTGAGTAGTAGCCTGCCTTGTCAAGTTTTTCAAGGATGGGATTGAAATCTTCGAAGGGCATTCTTGTTGCGATGAGAGACTGGTTAGCGTCTCTGAGCACGGTTTCTGTGAAATTTACTTTCATAATTCACCGGGTTCCTTTCTATAATTAATATGAATATTTTTGCCAAAATTTAAAATTCAATGCGTGCAGCGATGTAATCTTCGAGAGCGTCGATTGAAATTCTTTCCTGCTGCATTGTGTCACGGTCGCGGACTGTTACGCAGTTATCTTCGAGCGAATCAAAATCGAAGGTGATGCAGATGGGAGTGCCGATTTCGTCCTCGCGGCGATAACGCTTGCCGATTGAGCCTGTTTCGTCGAAGTCAATCATAAACTTCTTCTGAAGCTTTTCATAAACCTTGAGTGCATCGGGTGAAAGCTTCTTTGAGAGGGGAAGAACAGCTGCCTTGAAGGGTGCGATTGCGGGGCTGAGGTGAAGAACAACTCTTGTGTCGTTCTTTTCAGCATCAATAACTTCCTCGTCGTATGCTTCGCAGAGGAGAGCGAGAACTGTTCTGTCAAGACCGTAGGTTGATTCTATGATAAAGGGGATGAACTTTTCGTTGGTTTCGGGATCAAGATAATCCATCTTCTGACCGCTGTATTCCTGGTGTCTTGTGAGGTCAAAGTTGGTTCTGTTGTGGGTACCGTTGACTTCGCCCCAACCGAAGGGGAAGAGGAATTCAATGTCACAAGCAGCCTTTGCGTAGTGAGCCAGCTTTTCGTGGTCGTGGTAGCGGAGATTTTCAGCCTTGATGCCGAGATCCTGATAATACTTCATGCCATATTCCTTGAAGTAATCGTAAAGCTCGCTGTCGGTGCCTTCCTTACAGAAGGTCTGGAACTCCATCTGCTCGAACTCAATTGTTCTGAATGTGAAGTTACCGGGAGTGATTTCGTTTCTGAAAGCCTTACCGATCTGACCGATGCTGAAGGGAAGCTTTGCTCTCATTGTTCTCTGAACATTGAGGTAGTTGACATATTCGCCCTGAGCATTTTCGGGGCGGAGATAGATGATGTTTTTGCTGTCGTTTGTAACACCTCTGAAGGTCTGGAACATCAGGTTGAATTCTCTGATGTCGGTGAAGTTATGCTTGCCGCAGTGGGGGCAGGGAATTGAGTGAGCCTTGATATACTCAAACATCTCTTCCTTGGTCATACCGTCTGCGTGTGCGTCGGGATTGAAGTCGTCGATGAGGTTGTCTGCTCTGTGACGCTTCTTGCATTCCTTACAGTCGAGAAGAGGATCGGAGAAGCTTGCAACGTGGCCGCTTGCTTCCCATACTCTGGGATGCATAAGGATATCTGCGTCAACCTCGTAGCTGTTCTTTCTTTCCTGAATGAATCTCTTTCTCCAGGTGTCCTTAACGTTGTTTTTCATTCTTGCACCGAGGGGGCCGTAGTCCCATGTGTTTGCAAGACCGCCGTAGATTTCGCTGCCTGCGAAGATGAAGCCTCTTCCCTTGCAGAGAGCAACGATTTTTTCCATTGTTTTGTCTGTGTTTTTCATCATATCCAAAACTCCCGCCATTATAAATTTTTACTCTGTTATCATACCCTAAAATTGCCTTTAAAGTCAATGATTACCGCAACCAAAAAAGACCGCACAAAGCGGTCTTTTTTGGTGAAATGTTATATATTATATACATTTATATCGATATAAAGTTGCGATTATCTTTCCAGCTTGTCAATCAGCTCAAAAAGTTCAATAAAGAAATCCTGTGTATCATCGGCTTCGTTGCCCAGACCGATAACCTTGCCGTGGTCGCCGTCCTTTGTTTCGGCAACATTCCAGATGCCCCTTTGAATCTCTTTTTCTTTTCCTTTTGCGAACTCGATTCCTTCAACCGAGAGATCAATATATTCTTCGCCAAAGGGATATCTTGCAGAAACAACGCTTACAAGTCCGTCGTTATCCTGCCAGGTTTCGTCAATGGCGATTCCGCCTTCGGTTGTGCCTTTGTATGAACCCATAGCAAGAGCAAACGGATAAAGAATGGGCATCGTTGAAGAGTGGGGTACCTGACCTCGGAGCAGAGTACCTTCCTTTGTTGTGCTGTAAGAATATGAGAAATAATAAACATCCTCAACAGTCTGAATTGTTTCGTTAAGCTTTGCGGCACCGTCGGGTGTGAGGTCATAAGCGGCGTGGTCATTGCCCGATGAAGTGATTTTGTCAATGGCGCTCTTGGGATTGACATCATCAATTCCAAAATGATCGAGCTTGAAATCATAGATGTTTGAGGCGGGGGATGCAATCCCCGCAACACCGAAGCAGAGTGACATAAGCATTTCGGTGGTGTCACCTATGCCGACAAGTCCGCCGACAGAATTGAGGACTTCTGTAAGAGATGAGCCGTTATGCGGAGCACATAGAGTCGTTACGCTGTGCACCCAATTTCCCTTGCCGCCTGCAAAAAGAGGGGATAAATCTTCGGGAGACGCCTGCTGCTCATCCTTACTTCCGTATTCAAGGAGCGATGCAAGAAGGCGTACGGTTGCGCCGCCGAAGCTGTGGCCGAGAAGATTGATTTTCACTCTCTGACCGCCGTTGATTTTTTCGCCCCATTGGGGAACGAGAGGTTCAGTGTAATTTCTGCCATAGCGCTCGTGATTATGTTCTTTTGAATGAGATTCGCCGTAGTCAACGGTTGTTCCTGTAAGTTGTGCGTAAAGTTCGCAGGCTCTGTCCCAGGTGCTTGAAACGGGACCGACACTCGGAGCGTGAACTTCAAAACCCTGCTGTGTGAGATATTCGGTAAGGTTGCAGGCGGTTGCGCCCCAATACTGAACGGTATCGTTAACACCGTCGCCCTCACCCCAGCCGCCGAGGCCGTGAACGAGAACATAAGGATATTTGACCTTTCCGCCGTTGAGCTCCCACCAAGCTTCGCGGATTCCGCCGTAGTGAACGGGAATTGCTATCGCAGTGATAATAAGGCACAACGCAACAACAGCTGCAATGATTTTTATTACTTTATTCTTCTTATCATATTTCGGCACCTGCGGCTGAACGGGAGCAGCAGTGGGCGCATCATCTTTTTTATCAATGTTTGAATCGGAATCGGAATAATTGTTTTTAAGCAGATAATCTGTTGACACTCCGAAAAGCTCGCTCATTGCTATGATTTTATCTGTATCAGGCAGTGCGGTGCCTGACTCCCATTTCGAAACGGACTGGCGTGATACGCCGAGAGTCTCTGCAAAAGCTTCCTGCGAAAGCCCTTTTTCTTTTCTGAGTGAAATTATTTTTTCGGAAAGATTCATATCTCTTCCTCCTTTATGTGTTGACGCTATTTTAGACGAAAAAGCGGAGGTTTTCAACCAATTCAGATTTGCATTTGAAAAAATTATATGTAAACCCGAGTTTACATGCGGTTATATTCTGTTGAAATATAAAGAGGGCGGCTCATCCGAACCGCCCCTTGCAATTTAGGAAATCACTATATATCCCATCGGGAACGGTTCAACATCTGGAGAATCCGTCAATGTTTTCAGCACAAGATAAAAGTTGAAATCTCTCGGCTCACGGTGGTTTTTTGTCATCCAGTCGCTCAGGTGAGCATTGCCCTTGAGAAGCGTTATCAGGTCGCCGTTTTTATCGGCGAATGACTGAGTGTGAACATAGTCAAAATCGGGCATCGGATAAACCTCGGCATATTCTTCATATGAAGTGCATTCGGGCATTATCATTCCGATGTCGTTTTCGTGACGCCACTTAAGATAACGGGTTTTGAACTGAACCTCGCTGAGGAGCTCATAATCAATCATTTTTCTATTCCGAGTTCACGGCAGCATTCGTCAACTGCTTCCTGCATCTTTGCCATTTTCTTTTCCATATCCGCAACAAGTGCAAACTGTGTACGACATCTGACGAGATTATGCTCGGGATATTCGGTCTTGAAATAAACGTCGCCGTTTATAAAGTCGCCGAGAAAACGCATACCGCATTCAAGGGTCATAAGTTTTGATGAGAAAGCAAGCTGATTGATTTCTTCCGCAGTAAGGCTTTCACCTGCGGTTGAAAGGTAGCCGAGCGCATATGCTTTGAAATACTCAAGGCTGAGCGAAACTTTTGAAACGTCTTTTTCATCCTCTGCGGCTGTGTTTGCGCCGAAACGGATACTGTCACCGAAATCATAGAGCGAAAGTCCGGGCATAACTGTGTCAAGGTCAACAACGCAGATCCCTTCGTTTGTTTCGTTGTCAAACATAACATTGTTGAGCTTTGTGTCGTTATGAGTTACGCGGAGAGGAAGCTTGCCTTCCTCAACGAGATCGAGAAGCACGGAGCAATCCTTTTCGCGCGCAAGCACAAAATCAATTTCCTCTTTAACCTGATTTGCTCTGCCCGAAAGGTCGTCTGCGACAGCCTTCTTGAAGTCGGCAAATCTCGAAACAGTGTTATGGAAATTCGGAATTGTTTCGGTAAGCGAATCGATGGGATAATCCGCGAGCATATTCTGGAATTTACCGAATGCTCTTGCGGCGTTATAGAATGTTTTTGCGCAGTCAACGCACTGGCAGGAATGGGTGTCGTAGATGAAATTATAGCATCTCCAGCATCTGCCTTCGCCGTCCATATAATAGGGTTTGCCGTCTGTGGTGGGAATAACGGTGAGACACTCTCTCTTGATATCTCCGCCATTTTCGGCAACCTTTTTCTGCATGAATTCGGTAACGCCCATAACATTTTTCATAAGACCGTCATAGTCCTTGAAAACATAGGTGTTTACTTCCTGAACAAGATATCTGTTGAGTGTGCCGTCAGCTTCGCGGAACTCAAATTTATAGGTGTTGTTGATATGTCCGTCGTGAAGCTGGGAGAATTTTTCAAACTCGCCGCTGAAGCTGAAAGTGCCGAGAAGTTCGTTTATATTCTTAACATTTTCCATTATTATTCAAGCCTTTCTGAATGTGATGTTGCCGAAAAATTCGGGTCTGTGGAAATCGGGTTTTTCGGTTTTGACAGGGAAATGTGAGCCGTAGTGAGGATATTCCGCACCGTCGGCACACTTGTAAAAATTACCTTTTATTGCTGATTCAGTTATTCTGAAATCGGTTTGATAAAGGGCAGAAATAAATTCATCTGAGAGAACAATTTCGTATCCCCACGCTTTTTTGCCATCTTCTTCAATTTTCATAGGATGAATTTCGGGTTCAAGGTCGGTCAGTTCTTTTATGAACATTCTGTCCTCGCGGCAGGTGCCGATTTGCGAAAGATAAACTCCTTTTGGGTTTACCTCAAAGTTGATATATCGGCTGTCACCGCTGACGGGCATAAGGAAAAGTTCGAGACAGCTGTCGGTATAAACAGGGTCGTCACGCTTTGTGCATTCGCATCGGATATTTTCTTCGAACGACCACAGAATTGCGTGAATTCCTTCGCCTTCAATCGCAAATATTGCCGCATAGCTTTCAGGCTTGCAGCCGTTGATATCCCACATAAATGAGTCAATTGCCGCAACGGGAAAATCTTTTGCCTCTGCGGCGGTTTTGAATATCGGAGCAATGTATTCCACAATATCCCTCCGTAATTAATAACTAATATAATATTATACATTAATATATCCGAATAGTCAACAAAAAACGCAGCAGGAAAATCAATCAAGAAATTCCTGCTGCGGCGTGAATTATTCAATTACATAGATTCAACGATAGCTTTTGTATCTCTTGCGATAACAAGCTCTTCGTTTGTGGGAAGAACATAAACCTTAACCTTTGAATTTGCGGTTGAGATTTCGCCTTCCTTACCTCTTCTCATAATTTCGTTTGCTTCAGCATCGAGCTCAATGCCAAGGTAGCTGAGGTTGTTACATACATCTGCACGAAGGTCAAATGTGTTTTCGCCGATACCGCCTGTGAATACGATAGCGTCAACGCCGTCCATAGCTGCAACATAGCTGCCGATGAGCTTGCGAACCTGATATTTCTGAATGCTTCTTGCAAGGTGAGCTCTTTCATTTCCTTCAGCTTCAGCTGCGGAAACGTCTCTGTCGTCACTGCCTACGCCTGAGATACCGAAAACACCTGACTGCTTGTTGAGAATTGTGTCTGTTTCAGCGGGCGTCCAACCTTCTTTCTGCTGAAGGTATGTGATGACCGAGGGGTCAACAGCGCCGCAGCGTGTACCCATAATGAAACCGTCGAGGGGAGTGAGACCCATGCTTGTGTCAACGCACTTGCCGCCCTTGACAGCGGTGATTGATGAGCCGTTGCCGAGATGGCAGGTAACAATCTTGAGGTCTTCGATGTTTTTGCCCATAACCTCTGCGCATCTTGCACTTACGAAACGGTGAGATGTGCCGTGGAAGCCGTAACGGCGAACAGCATACTTCTCATAGTATTCATAGGGGATGGGGAAAATATATGCCTCGGGGGGCATTGTTGAGTGGAATGCGTTATCAAAAACAACAACCTGGGGAAGATCTGCGCCGAAAACATCGATGCAGGCTCTGATGCCCTGAATGTGTGCGGGGTTGTGGAGAGGAGCGAGGTCGCAAAGGCTTTCAATGCCCTTGATAACTTCGTCTGTAACAAGTGTGCTTTCCTTGAAGAGAGCACCGCCCTGAACAACTCTGTGGCCGACAGCAGAGATTTCGCTCATATCGTCGATAACCTTTGATGCACCTTCGGTAAGAGCCTTCTTGACCTGAAGGAATGCTTCGGTGTGGTTTGACATAAATACTTTTGTTTCAAACTTCTCACCGTTTGCAGAGCCGCCGATGAAGCTTGTTTCGTTTCCGATTTTTTCGCAGTTACCCTTTGCGAGAACAGCTTCGGTATCCATATCGAAAAGCTGATACTTGAGTGATGAACTGCCGCAGTTGATGACAAGAATTTTCATTTTAACACTCCTAATAGTGAATATTTGCTTGATTTTAATCCTACAAATGTATATTATATACTTATCGGACGAATTTTTCAAGAGCTTTATTATCTTTAATTATATTATTTCCGCGAAAGGGGCCGCTATGAAGGTTGCAGGAATTATAACCGAATATAATCCGTTTCATAACGGTCATGCCCATCTTATAAAGATGGCAAGAGATAACGGCGCAACTCATGTTGTTGCGGTTATGAGCGGAAATTTTGTTCAGCGTGGCGAGCCCGCTTTGTTTGACCTTTCTGTCAGAGCGGAGGCGGCACTTATGAACGGCGTTGACCTTGTTTTACAGCTCCCTGCTGTGTGGGCGGCATCTCCTGCACAAAGCTTTGCACAGGCAGGCGTTGAGATGATCGATGCGCTCGGCTTTGTTGATGAGCTTGTTTTCGGAAGCGAATGCGGCGATGCGGAAAAGATTGTTTCTGCCGTCTGCGCCCTTGAATCTGAAGAACTCAAACCGTTGCTTGACAGAGAATTAAAAAAGGGCATATCCTTTGCATCTGCAAGAGAGAATGCGCTCAGAGCAATCAGTCCCGAAAGTGCGGATATAATAAAATCTCCGAATAACATCCTTGGTGTTGAATATATTGCGGCTTTAAGAAGAATCGGAAGCAAGACAGTGCCCGTCACATTTCCGAGAATCGGAGCGGAGCATGATGCAAAAGAAAGCTGCGGAGAAATCGCGTCTGCGTCATATATCAGAGAAAAGTTTTCCGACGGAGAATGGGAAGGTTTTGTTCCCGCAAATGTGGCGGAAATCTACAGAAATGCTCAGATTGCCGATATAAAGAGAATAGAAAATGCGATACTTTACAGAATGCGCACCGCAGACCCTGAATCGCTTTCTGAAGCACCTGATATAAGCGAAGGAATCGAAAACAGGATTATTTCGGCATCCGAAAAAGCGAAAACCCTTGAAGATCTCTATTCATTCTCAAAAACGAAGCGTTATTCACATGCTCGCATAAGACGCATTATTCTTAACTATTTTCTCGGTTTTACAGCCGCTGATGCGGCGCTTACCGTGCCTTATTTAAGAGTAATCGGGTTCAATGAAAAAGGCGCAGAGCTTATCAGAACAGCAAAAGAAACCGCCCGTCTGCCCGTTATAACAAAGGCTGCGGATATCGCATCGCTCGACGGAAATGCGCAGAGAATCTTCACTCTCGAATGCAAAGCTGGGGATATCTATTCTCTGTGCTTTGAAAACATTTCCGCTTGCGGAGATGAAAAGCGCCGTCACCCTGTTATTAAATAATTTGAGCCGCCATTATTTATAATTATTAAAACTTTATATATTCTGTCGTGTTTTGATTTGCGCTTCCCGTTATCCGAGATGGCATTATGTTATGTTTTTCGGATAACGGGATTTTTTGTTTGTTGTTTTGCAAACGCGTGAATCAGCAAATCTTTATATACACAATTAACAAAAAGTAAAAAAACATCAACAAAAATCGCTGGAGAAAAAGTGAAAATTTCGTATGAATGCACAAACATTTTTTTATAAAAATTTATTTTTAAAATTTTATTGACAAAAAATCTTTTTTCACATATAATGTCATCTCGCAATTGTAAAATGGAAATTAATACCCTATAAATTGTCCTATATTACGCGTAATAAGGAGAATTAAGGGTAGAGTTTCCGTAACAAAATTCGGCATTCCACACGGAAATGGAAGATTTAAAGAAACGGAGTGATTTAGCCTAATGCTGAAAACAAAAACCGTTAAACGAGGAAGCTGTGAGCGTCAGAGCTTCGGAAAAATCAACGAGGTTATGGATATGCCCAACCTCATTGAAATCCAGAAGGCTTCCTACAAATGGTTCATCGAAACCGGCCTCAAGGAGGTTTTTCGTGATACGGCGGACATCACGGATTACACCGGAAACTGGGTGCTCAGCTTTGTTGACTACAGAATGGACGACAAGCCGAAGTACACGGTTCGCGAATGCAAGGAACGCGACGCAACTTACGCAGTTCCCATGAGAGTAACCATTCGCCTTCAGAATAAAGAAACAGGCATCATCAAAGAGTCGGAAGTCTTTATGGGTGATTTCCCCCTTATGACCGAAAGCGGCACCTTTGTTATCAACGGCGCAGAGAGAGTTATCGTTTCTCAGCTTGTCCGTTCACCCGGTGTTTACTACGGAATGACTCACGACAAAACAGGTATTGAGCTTTATACCAGCACCATCAACCCCAACAGAGGTGCATGGCTTGAATACGAAACCGATGCTAACGACATTTTCTATGTCCGTATCGATAAAAACAGAAAAATTTACATCACTGCTTTCATCCGTGCTCTCGGTCTGAGCAGCAACGAAGATATCCGTGCCTTCTTCGGCGAGGATAACAAGCTTGAAGCAACACTCGAGAAGGATGAAACCAGAAACACCGAAGAAGCTCTTATGGAAGTGTTCAAGAAGCTTCGTCCCGGTGAACCCGTTACTCTCGAATCCGCACAGCAGCATATCGACAATCTTTTCTTTGATCCTCACAGATATGATATTTCCAGAGTGGGACGTTATAAATATAACAAGAAGCTTTCGATGCTCAACAGACTTCCCGGATGCACCGTTGCTCAGCCTGTTATTTCAGAGTATACAGGTGAGTTCCTTGCAGAGCCCGGCGAAATCCTTACAAAGCAGAAAGCTCTCGAAATCGAGAACGCAGGTGTTATGAAAGTTGTTGTTGCCTGCGAGGATGGCAGCGAGCTGTTCGTTATCTCGAATGGTATGGTTTATGCAGATGCAGTTCTTCCCGTTGAAATTTCCAAGGAAGAACTTGAAGCAATCGGCATCAACGAAAAGGTTCGTTATTCCGTTCTTCACGAAGTTATCGAGAAGTGCGGTGACGACAAGGCAGCTCTTCTTGCAGAAATGAAAGAACGCTGCGATGACCTTATTCCCAAGCACATTATTGTTGACGATATTTTCGCATCAGTCAACTATGTCAACTGCCTGACCAAGCGCGTCGGTAATGTTGACGATATCGACCATCTGGGCAACAGAAGAATCCGCTCCGTCGGCGAACTTCTTCAGAATCAGTTCAGAATCGGTCTTGCAAGAATGGAAAGAGTAGTCCGCGAGAGAATGGCAATCCAGGCTCAGGAAGATGAAGATAAGATTACTCCGCAGAACCTTATCAACATCCGTCCCGTTACCGTTGCCATCAAGGAATTCTTCGGTTCATCACCGCTCTCACAGTTCATGGACCAGACCAACCCCCTTGCCGAGCTTACTCACAAGCGCCGTCTTTCGGCTCTCGGCCCCGGCGGTCTTTCACGAGACAGAGCAGGTTTCGAAGTTCGAGACGTTCACTATTCTCACTACGGAAGAATGTGTCCCATCGAGACTCCCGAAGGTCCCAACATCGGTCTTATCTCTTATCTTGCAACTTTTGCTAAAATCAACGAATACGGCTTCATTGAAACTCCTTACAGAAAAATCGATAAGGAGACAGGCAGAGTCCTTGATGAAGTTGAATATATGACTGCCGATACCGAGGACGATTTCATCGTTGCTCAGGCTAACGAAGCTCTTGATGAAAACAACTGCTTCGTAAGACAGAAGATTACCGCAAGACAGAGAGATGAATTCATTGAAATCGACCGTTCAAGAGTTGATTATATGGATATCTCGCCCAAGATGGTTGTTTCTGTTGCTACAGCAATGATTCCCTTCCTTGAGAACGACGACGCAAACCGTGCTCTCATGGGTTCGAACATGCAGCGTCAGGCAGTTCCTCTGCTCAAGACCTGCGCTCCCATCGTCGGTACAGGCATGGAATACAAGGCTGCGGTTGACTCAGGTGTAACAGTCCTTGCAAAGCAGTCGGGTACAGTTGTAAAAGTAAGCGCTGACAATATCATCATCAAGAATGATGACGGAACAAGCGATTACTATGAACTCATCAAGTTCATGCGCTCCAACCAGGGCACCTGCACCAACCAGCGTCCCATCGTTTCAGCTGGTCAGAGAGTTGAAAAGGGAGAAGTCATTGCTGACGGTCCCGCAACCGACCACGGTGAAATCAGCCTTGGCAAGAACGCTCTTGTAGGCTTCATGACATGGGAAGGTTATAACTACGAAGACGCTGTTCTTATCAACGAAAAACTTGTTCGTGACGATGTTTACACATCAGTTCACATTGAAGAATATGAGACCGAAGCAAGAGATACAAAGCTTGGTCCCGAAGAAATCACAAGAGATATTCCCAACGTCGGCGAGGATGCACTCGGCAACCTTGATGAACACGGAATTATCAGAATCGGTGCAGAGGTTCACTCAGGCGATATCCTTGTAGGTAAGGTTACTCCCAAGGGTGAAACCGAGCTTACCGCTGAAGAAAGACTTCTCCGCGCAATCTTCGGCGAAAAGGCAAAGGAAGTCAGAGATACCTCTCGCAAGGTTCCCCACGGCGAATACGGTATCGTTGTTAACGTTGAAGTTTTCACAAGAGAAAACAGTGATGAGCTTTCACCCGGCGTTAACAAAGTAGTCCGTTGCTACATTGCTCAGAAGCGTAAGCTTTCAGTCGGCGATAAGATGGCGGGCCGTCACGGTAACAAGGGTGTTGTTTCAAGAATTCTTCCCCAGGAAGATATGCC
>JAZRLY010000016.1:0-8546 GCA_045647065.1 Acutalibacteraceae bacterium | reverse complement strand
CATTCTTTCCTGTGATTCTGAAATTGCAAGCTCTGTGCCGTCAAGACCTTCGTATTTCTTGGGAACTGCATTGAGGTTGATTTCAAGACCGTCTGCAAGCTCGCCGATAGCAACGGAAACACCGCCTGCGCCGAAGTCGTTGCAGCGCTTGATGAGCTGTGATGCTTCTTTATTTCTGAAAAGTCTCTGAAGCTTTCTTTCTTCGGGTGCGTTACCCTTCTGGACTTCCGCACCGCAGTTTTCGAGTGACTTGAGGTTATGCGATTTTGATGAGCCTGTTGCACCGCCGCAGCCGTCACGGCCTGTGCGTCCGCCGAGAAGGATAACAACGTCGCCGTCCTCGGGTCTTTCACGGCGTACATTCTCTTCGGGAGCAGCAGCGATAACTGCACCGATTTCCATTCTCTTTGCAACATAGCCGGGATGATAAAGCTCGTCAACGATACCGGTTGCAAGACCGATCTGGTTACCGTATGAGCTGTAGCCTGCTGCTGCAGTCTGAACAATCTTTCTCTGGGGAAGCTTGCCCTCGATTGTTTCGCTGACGGGAACAGTCGGGTCGCCTGCGCCTGTTACGCGCATTGCGGCATAAACATAGCTTCTGCCTGAAAGCGGGTCACGGATAGCGCCGCCGATGCAGGTTGCCGCGCCGCCGAAGGGCTCGATTTCTGTGGGATGGTTGTGGGTTTCGTTCTTGAAGAGGAGAAGCCATTTCTGGGTTTCGCCTTCGATTTCAACGTCAATCTTGACTGTGCAAGCGTTGATTTCTTCGCTTTCGTCAAGCTTGGGAAGAAGACCCTGAGCCTTGAGATATCTGCCTGCGATTGTGCCGATATCCATAAGATTTACGGGCTTTGTTCTGTTGCAAGCCTTTCTTGCGTCGATATATTCGTCGTATGCCTTCTGAAGAAGTTCATCTTCGAATTTAACGGAATCGATATTTGTGAGGAATGTTGTGTGACGGCAGTGGTCTGACCAGTATGTGTCAATCATTCTGATTTCGGTGATGGTCGGATCTCTGTCTTCACTGATGAAGTATTTCTGGCAGAACTTGATGTCGTCAAGGTCCATTGCAAGGCCGAAATCGTCAACAAATGCCTTAAGACCTGCTTCGTCAAGAGCGATGAAGCCGTCAAGAGTCATTACGCTTTCGGGAACAACATAGTCCATTGCAAGAGTTTCGTATTCTTCGAGTGAAGCTTCTCTTGATTCAACGGGGTTGATAACGAACTTCTTGATCTGAGCAAGCTCGTCATCGCTGATGTTGCCGTAGAGGCAGTAAACCTTTGCGGTTTTTACGAGGGGTCTTTCCCCCTTTGAGATAATCTGAATGCATTCTGCACAGGAATTTGCTCTCTGGTCAAACTGACCGGGAAGGAATTCAACGGCAAAAAGTCTGTCGCATTCAAGGTCAGGATTTTCGGAGATATTGTCAAGCTGAGGCTCCGAAAGAACTGTGCCCTTTGAATAATCAAAAAGGTCTTTTTCGATTTTTTCGATGTCATAGCGGTTAAGAACGCGAAGATTCTCAAGGCTGTTTATGCCGAGAAGAGTAACAAGTTCGTTTTTGAGCGAACGAGCTTCGTTATCAAGACCGCTTTTCTTTTCAACATACGCTCTGTATACCATAATATATTAAACCTCCAATGCTTTTTTGCCGATGTCCTTACGGTAATAGGCATTTTCAAAATTAACGGTTTTAACTGTTTCGTAAGCCTTTGCGATTGCGTCGGCAAGAGTGTCTGCGGTTTCGGTAACGCCGAGAACACGTCCGCCTGCGGTGAGAAGCTTACCGTCTGCAAGCTTTGCGCCTGCAACATAAATATTTTTATCAGCGGGCATTGTGATTTCAAATCCGCTGTCATATTTCTGGGGATATCCGTCCGATGCCATAACAACACAGCAAGCGCTCTTGTCGCTGAACTTGACCTGCTCAGCAGAGAGAGTGCCGTCTGCAACGCTCTTCATAATTTCGAAAAGGTCGCTTTCGAGAAGAGGAAGAACAACCTGAGTTTCGGGGTCGCCGAAACGGCAGTTATATTCGATAACCTTGGGGCCGTTCTTTGTTATCATCAGTCCGAAGTAGAGGCAACCCTTGAAGGTTCTGCCTTCAGCGTTCATTGCGTTGATTGTGGGAAGGAAGATTTCTTCCATGCATCTGTCGGCAATGTCGGCTGTGTAATAGGGGTTGGGAGCGATTGTTCCCATACCGCCTGTGTTAAGACCTTCGTCGTTATCCTTTGCTCTCTTGTGGTCCATTGAAGAAATCATCGGCACAACAACCTTGCCGTCGGTGAATGAAAGCACCGAAACTTCGGGTCCTTCGAGGAATTCTTCAATAACAATCTGATTTCCGCTTTCGCCGAACTGCTTGTCCTGCATGATGGAAACAACTGCATCCTTTGCTTCGTCGCGTGTCATCGCAATGATAACGCCCTTGCCGAGAGCAAGACCGTCAGCCTTGATAACTGTGGGGATGGGAGCAGTTTCGAGATATGCGAGAGCTTTGTCTGCATCGTCAAAAACTTCGTATGCGGCAGTGGGAATGCCGTATTTCTTCATCAGATTTTTGGAGAAAACCTTACTGCCTTCGATGATAGCCGCCTTTGCTTCGGGGCCGAAGCAGGGAATGCCGAGCTTTGAAAGCTCATCAACTGCACCGAGAACGAGGGGATCATCGGGAGCAACAACCGCAAAGCCGATGTCGTTGTTCTTTGCAAAATCAACGATTGCGGGAATATCCTTTGCGCCGATTGCAACGCATTCAGCGTCAGCGGCAATGCCGCCGTTGCCGGGAAGCGCATATATTTTTTCGATTTCTTTATTTTCTTTAAGCTTTTTTATGATGGCGTGCTCACGTCCGCCGCCGCCGACCACGAGAACTTTCATTTGTTTGCCTCCGTAATTATATCTTTGCAAATCTTTTCCGCCGACATAGGCAGTATTTTCCATTCTGCCTGCTCCATAACTCTTTTCTGGAGGGTTTCGGGAGTGTCGTCGGGTTCAATGTCAACGGCTTTCTGCATAATGATGCGCCCGCCGTCGGGGATTTCGTTGACAAAATGCACCGTTGCACCCGTCACCTTCACGCCGTAGCCGAGTGCCGCCTCATGCACACGCAAGCCGTAAAAGCCTTCGCCGCAGAATGACGGAATGAGTGAGGGGTGAACGTTGATTATTCTGTCTTTATAGTGGTTTGTGAAACGCTCGGAGAGAATGCTCATAAAGCCTGCAAGAACGATAAGGTCAATGCCGTCGCCGTCAAGCAGTTCGATAAGTCTGCCCTCAAAATCGGGAGTTTCTTTTTTAAGTACGGTTTCGGTTCTGATGCCTGCCTTTGCGGCTCTTTCAAGCGCATATGCGCCGGCCTTGTTTGAAATAACAAGGGTGATTTCGCCGCTGCTGATGATACCCGAGCCTTGAGCATCGATGAGCGCCTGCAGGTTTGTTCCGCCGCCCGAAACAAGAACGGCAATGCGGGCTTTTCTGGGCATAATGTTTTCTCCTTTGTAAATGCAGAATGAAGGATAGTTGTTATGCGATAACTACCTTTTCTTCGCCTTTGATGATTTCGCCGATGATGTAAGCATCTTCGCCGTTAGCCTTGAGAACTTCGATTGCCTTTTCAGCATCTTCCTTTGCAACAACGATGCTCATGCCGACACCCATGTTGAATGTGTTGAACATATCTCTTTCGGGGATGTTGCCTGTCTTTGCGATGAGGTCAAAGATGGGAAGAATCTTGAGAGCTGACTTGTCAATCTTTGCGCCGAAGCCGTCGGGAATGCTTCTGGGGATATTCTCGTAGAAGCCGCCGCCTGTGATGTGGGAAACAGCCTTGACTGTTACTTCCTCGAAGAGAGCGAGCATGGGCTTAACGTAAATCTTTGTGGGAGTGAGGAGAGTTTCGCCGACTGATTTGCCGCCGAGCTCTGCAACGGGAGTTTTGATATCTGCGTTGTCAACATCAAAAACTTTTCTGACGAGCGAGAAGCCGTTTGAGTGAACGCCGCTTGAGGGAAGAGCGATAACAACGTCGCCTTCGGTCATCTTTGTGTTGTCGAGAACCTTATCCTTATCAACAACGCCTACGCAGAAACCTGCAAGGTCGTATTCGTCGATGGGATAGAAGCCGGGCATTTCAGCGGTTTCGCCGCCGATGAGAGATGCGCCTGACTGAACGCAGCCTTCAGCAATACCCGAAACGATTTCAGCAATCTTCTCGGGAACGTTTTTGCCGCAAGCGATGTAGTCAAGGAAAAGCAGGGGCTTTGCGCCGCAGCAGATGATATCGTTTGCGCACATTGCAACGCAGTCGATGCCGACTGTGTCGTGCTTATCCATAATGAATGCAAGCTTGAGCTTTGTGCCGACGCCGTCTGTACCGCTTACGAGAACGGGCTTTGAGATGCCTGTGAGGTCAAGCTCGAAAAGACCGCCGAAGCCGCCGATGTCGGACATTGCACCTGCAGTGAGAGTTCTTTTGATGTGGGTTTTCATAAGTTCAACAGCTTTGTAACCGGCGGTAATGTCAACGCCTGCTGCTGCGTAGCTTTCGCTGAAGCTTTTTTCCATGATTTATTCCTCCTGTGAATTTTTCACATTTTTTATTTTTTTCTGCGGGGTAAGTAATGTTTTAAAATGGCTGATGAGAAATGATGACGGATGGCGTTTTTCTCGCCTGCAGGCGTATCTGGTATACGTCAAAGGCGAAAAAACGACAAATAAACATCATATAATCAACGGCGGGATGTGGGCATCACGCCCTACCTTAAATATGTTTATGCTCCATCACATTTATCACAGTCATCAGCCTTTGCCGTTCCAGCAATAGGTGCATATGCAGTCTTCGGGCAGACCGATTGCTTCAACAAGACCTGCGATTGACTGATAGCCGAGGGTTGTGAGCTTAAGCTCCTTGCAGATGATTTCGCGCAGCTTCTTGCCTCTTTCGGTTGAAGCGTCGCAGTATTCATCAATATATTTGTCGCCTTCCTTGCCCTCAAGGTCGTGGATGATGCGGCGGGCAATAAGGTCATCCTCGGAATTGCTTCGTGAGAAGTTGAGATATCTGCAGCCGTACATAATCGGCGGGCAGGCGGAGCGCATATGAACTTCCTTTGCGCCGTGGCTGTAAAGGAAATCAATTGTTTCACGCATCTGAGTGCCTCTGACGATACTGTCGTCAACAAAGAGCAGACTCTTGTTCTGAATGAGGTCGTGAACGGGAATCATCTTCATCTTTGCAACCTTGTTGCGCTCGTTCTGGTTTGAGGGCATAAAGCTTCTCGGCCAGGTGGGAGTATATTTGATGAAGGGACGCGCAAAGGGGATGTCGCTTTCGTTGGCGTAGCCGATTGCGTGGGGAGTGCCCGAATCGGGAACACCGCTGATGTAATCAATGCCGTCGCAAAGGCCCGCTTTCTTATCGTCCCTCGCCATAATCGCGCCGTTTCTTGTTCTCATAACCTCAACGCTGACGCCTTCGTATCTTGCGGTGGGGTAGCCGTAATAGCTCCAGAGGAAAGCGCAGATTTTGAGCTTTTTCTGAGGCTCGGCAAGAGTGTGGACTCTGTCGGGATATATTCTTACGATTTCTGCAGGGCCAAGTTCCTTGACCATATCGTAATCAAGCTTTTCGAAAGCGAAGGATTCGAAGGATACGCAATAGCCGTCGGAATCCTTGCCGATAAGGATGGGCAGTCTGCCGACCTTATCTCTTGCGGCAATGATGCTTCCGTCCTCGAGAAGAATGAGCACGGAGAGTGAGCCGTCAATCTTTTCCTGAGCGTAGCGGATGCCGTCAACGAAAGATTCCTTCTGATTGATAAGAGCGGCAACAAGCTCGGTGGAATTGATTTTGCCCGAGGTCATTGTTGTGAAATGGCAGCCGCCGTCATTAAGGAATTCTTCTATAAGCTCCTCTGCATTGTTGATGCAGCAGATGGTTGTTATCGCATAAACGCCGAGGTTTGAGCGGATAAGGATGGGCTGCGGGTCGCTGTCGCTGATGCAGCCGATGCAGGCATTGCCTTGCATTTCGTCGGTGATACCTGCGAATTTTGTTCTGAAAGGTGAGTTTTCGATATTGTGGATGTCGCGCTGAAAGCCTTTTTTCTCGTTGACCGCTGCCATACCGCCTCTGCGTGTGCCGAGGTGGGAATGATAGTCAACTCCGAAAAAGACATCGAGAACAACATCTCTTCTTGATGTTGCGCCGAAAAAGCCTCCCATATTTTTACCTCCGGTAAAGTGAATTCGGATTTGTTATTTATTGAACTTTTCTTCGATTTTTGCGTTAGCTGCAAGAACCTTTTCGGTTGCCTTTGCTCTTGCTGCTGCGAGCTTTTCTGCAAGCTCTGTATCTGAAACCGCAAGAATCTGTATGGACAACAAAGCGGCATTAACAGCACCGTCAATCGCAACCGTTGCAACGGGAATGCCTGCGGGCATCTGTACGGTTGAGAGAAGTGCGTCCATGCCGTCAAGAGTTGATGATTTTACGGGTATACCGATAACGGGGAGGGTGGTGTTGGCTGCAATTGCACCTGCAAGGTGAGCTGCTTTGCCTGCGGCGCAGATGATTGCACCGAAGCCGTTGGCAATTGCGTTCTGAGCAAATTCTTTTGACTGCTCGGGTGTTCTGTGAGCCGAGTAAACGTGAACCTCGAAGGGTACACCGTATTCTTCAAGTGTGTTTATAGCCTTTTCAACAACAGGCAAATCGCTGTCGCTGCCCATAATAATTCCGACTTTTTTCATGGTTATCCTCCTTGAGTTATCATAAAATCTCATTTGATGCTATTATACTATATAATACACTTATATTGCAAGTCTTTATTAGATAAAAATTATATAACATTTAATTATTTGTGCAGTTTTGTTTTGTCACATACACCGAAAGAATATGTTAGTGTTGACAAACCCGCGTATCGGATGATAAAATGAATAAAATCTCGGGTACGGCGGTATCCGATTTTTTTGTTAAAAGGAGCAGAGAAAATGACTATACTTGAACTTTTTATTATTGCCGTCGGTCTTTCGATGGATGCATTTGCCGTTGCGGTCTGCAAGGGTCTTGCCGTTAAAAAAGCAGGCATAAAGCAGATGGCACTGGCGGGCTTGTGGTTCGGCGGATTTCAGGGACTGATGCCGCTTATCGGCTATTTCCTCGGCACAACATTTGAAGAATACATTACAAAATTCGACCATTGGATTGCCTTCATCCTTCTCGGACTCATCGGTGCAAATATGGTAAAGGAAGCGCTTTCGAAAGACGATGATGAATGCGATTGCGACGGAAAAGCGGGTTCGATGGCGGTCAAAGAGATGTTCACTCTCGCCGTTGCAACAAGCATTGATGCCCTTGCTGTCGGCGTAACATTCGCTCTTCTGCCTGATGTCAACATCGGCGCGGCTGTCGGTTTTATCGGCGCAATCACTTTTGTGCTTTCGGCTGTCGGCATCAAAATCGGCAACATTTTCGGTGTCAAATTCAAATCAAAAGCCGAGCTTGCAGGCGGAATTATCCTTATTCTTATGGGACTCAAAATTTTGCTTGAGCACCTCGGGGTTATCAATTTTTAAGTGCAGAATTCAGAGTGCAGAACGAAGGGTCGCTTCGCTCCGATTTTATATAATTGATAAAGGCGGGAGATTATGCCCAGAAAAGATTCAAGAAACACAAAAATGAAAATAGTCAATGCCGCGTGGGAGCTGTTCTATGAGAACGGCTACGAAAACACGACCATTGAGGATATTGTTGAGCGTTCGGAAACCTCGAAAGGCTCGTTTTACCATCATTTCAGCGGCAAGGACGCTCTTCTTTCAACGCTTTCATATCTTTTTGATGATAAATATGAGTCGCTTGAAAGCGGAATCGACCTTGACGGCGATGCTTTTCAGACTCTTCTTGACCTCAACCGCGAGCTGTTCTTTATGATTGAAAACCGTATCTCATTGGATTTACTTGCGAGAATGTATTCAACCCAGCTTATCACAACGGGCGAAAAGCATCTGCTTGACAATAACAGAACCTACTTTAAACTTCTGCGGAAAATCATTTCTCACGGTCAGCAGAACGGCCAGCTCCGTTCCGATGTTTCAACTAACGAAATCCTCAAGGCGTATGCCCTTTTTGAAAGAGCGTTGCTCTATGACTGGTGCATCTGCAACGGCAACTATTCGCTCTGCAATTATTCGCAGTCGCTTTTGCCGATGTTCCTGAATGGTTTCAAAATTCAATAAAGTCTTTTTAAAATAAAAATTGTTGTATGAATAATCGTACAGTTAAAACCGCTTTGTATATCAAGGCGGTTTTGTTATTTCTTGAAATGGAGTATGAACTAAATTCTATAACGCAGTCTGTATTGCATATGCACAGACTTTCTGTTAATATACTAATACTTTAAATCATTAAATCTTTGCAGGAGGCACATTATGGCTGAATTTTTTAACTTCCAGAAAATGGACAGCAATACCATTCAGATTCTCATTGCCATGATAGTTTATATGGCGGCGGTTATCGGCATCGGTATTGCTTTTGC
>JAZRLY010000015.1:0-3113 GCA_045647065.1 Acutalibacteraceae bacterium | reverse complement strand
GTCAACGCTTGCTGCAACGTTCTCTCCGACAGAGAATGAGAATAGTTTGAAATCTTGGAATACAACAGAAAACAGTTTCAGATAATCTTCATAATCGTATTTCTGAATATCTATGCCGTTAAGTGTTATGTATCCTTCTGTGGGGTCGTATAGACGACAAAGCAGTTTTATCATTGTTGTCTTACCGCTACCGTTCATGCCGACAACCGCAATTCTGTCACCAACCTTGAATTTAAGGCTGAGATTTTTAATCGCATATTTATCGGTACCCGGATATTTAAAACTGACATTGTGAAATTCAATGTCATACTTGTTATCCATTCGTTTTTCGGTAGGAATGGTGCCATAGTGCATTTCGGTTGGTGTATCAACATATTCAAAGAAATCTTCGATGTATTTATTGAGCGAGTGCATTCTTGAAAGCATAAGGCTGAAATCATTCGTATTCCACATGAGTTTCTGAATGCAAGTTGCGTATTTTACAAAACTGCCGATACCAAATGTTCCTGCTATCGCTTTGAGAGCAACAAACGAATAAATAAGTCCGAGAATAATGTAATCAATAACTTGTGTTTTTTCTCCGTATTTCTTGGTTAATTCGTTTTTATCTTTTATAAGCGAAAGCCATTTTGAATGTATTTTATCTGAAGCATTTACTATAAGCTCCTGCTGATTGAAAATATGAACATCCTTGCAAGCCTTACTGTCATCAAGATAATCGCCAAGATAATAAGAATATATCTTTTTGGTAGCAGAAATCTTTTTGTTGATTATATAATCTTTGCTCTCAACATACTGAACACTTATGAACGAAACAACACACGATATAATAATTACTACACCGAGCAATAACGATGCGACCCACGAATCTGCAAAAGCAACAATTCCGGTAAGTGGTTTGTCGGAATGATTGAAAAACATATCAGCAACCATAATAATGCTGAAAACAATGTTAATTATGTTTCGCATTATGTGTGACAGTCTTGAAACAAGATAGGATAGACCACCCAAATTACGGTTGTCAACAATAGCCTGACGTTTTGCTCTGATTTCGGGATCTTCCATATTCTTGTAGTCCATTGAGAAACTTTTGTTGTTGAGATAAATTTCTTCCCATTGCTGTGTTATAATTTCATTTACCCTTATTCTTCGCCACGAATACTTGCTTAGAAGCACCAGCACAAGCTCTGATATAACCATAACAGCAACCATTATTGCCATCTTTTTTATATCTTTACCGCCCGTTACTTCATCTGTAATTTCTGCCGCAAGAAAATAACCGATATACTGTGCAGCTGCTAAATCAAAAGCAAACAGAAAAGAATGAAGAAAATAATTGGGAGTAAATGTTTGAATAAGTTTTATTGCTCTTTTTGTAGTGTTAAGATCTTGTTTTATAATTTCAATAATCTCTTTAATTTTCATTCTTTTCACCTGCCTTTTCATAATATTTAGTTTGAATTGCAAACATTTCTGCGTACTTACCGCCAAGAGCCATAAGCTCATCGTGAGTTCCCGTTTCGGTAATTGTATTGTTATCAAGAAGAACTATTCTGTCACAAAATCTTGTTGACGAAAGTCTGTGAGAAATATATACGGAAGTTTTTCCTTTTGTCAGTTCGCTGTATCGCAGATACATTTCGTTTTCTGCAATCGGGTCAAGTGCAGAAGTAGGCTCATCAAGAATAATTACAGGTGAGTTTTTATAAATCGCTCTCGCAAGCAGGAGTTTTTGCATTTCGCCGCCCGAAAGTTCTTCGGCATCATCATTTACGTTCTTAACAAGTTTTGTTTCGATACCGTTTTTAAGGCTTAAAATTTTATCTGAGAGTCCCGCAAGTTCGATACAATAGTTGATTTTTTCAATGTCTGATTTTTCAATCGGTTTCATTGAAATGTTTTCGGCAATGCTTATAGGCATAAATCTTGCATCTTGAAAAACAGCGGAAACAATTGAATAATATTCATCTCTGTTGAACTCTGCAATGTTTGTGTTGTTGAGCAACACTTCTCCGTCACTTGGTCTGTAAAGACCGCAAAGCAGTTTAACAAGAGTTGTTTTACCTGCACCGTTAAGACCGACAATCGCTAACTTTTCGCCAGGTGCGATGTGGAGATTTATGTTTTGCAAAACAGCGCTTTCACTACCGGGATAAGTAAAACTCAAATTGTTGATTTTGATATCATATGGTTGTTCGCTTGGAATCGGCAAACCGTTTTCGTTCACCATCGAGTTCTTGATGTCAAGAAATTCTCGGTAATCGCACATGCTGATATTAAGTTGATGCACTGAGTTGATGCTCATACCAAGATTTGAAATCCAATTTCCGAAAGTCAAAATCGATGTGATATAGAGAACAAGCTCTGAACCGCTCAAATCAGAAGACAGACACATGTAAATCAGATAGGCATAGGCACCTCCTCGGACAACTATGCCCATAAATGTTCTTACAACATCTGATATAAAATAATAAAGATAAACCTTGTTTGTCCAGAATTTCTTTTCGCCAATGAAATATTCACTCATTCGTTGCAGACAATCTCTCATATTATATAGCCTTATATCTTTGGCTATATAAAAATCTCTGGAGCTTTTGGTCATATAGTTGAGGTGTCTGTCAATCTCTGCTCTTTTATCTTTTGTGCCGTTAACAAGCTTATCTGCAACCAAATCAGCAAGAAGCGGCAACACAAAAGATATAAACAGAATAACGACTATCCACGGATTAAGTGTTGAGAGAATAACTACAAAACTTGTGAAGCCAACCATTGCAGTTATAAGTTCAAAGAAATAATCGATAAAGACATAAACACCTTCATTGCCGAGAGAGTTTTTGGCTTTCTGAAACTTGTTTTTACCGTAAGGACCTTCGAGAATTTCAAAGTCCATGTTCATAATTTTTGAACTGAGCATCATATCAAATCTATGGCTTATATCCTGTCGCTTATTTCTTGTGATTGCAAGAAATCGCTGATTATACTTTGCAGACAGTGCAAGAATACTGCTTATTGCTATGGTAACCGACAAAATTACACCAACACTTTTTCCGCTTTCAACAAGCGCAATAACAATCGGTGCAAAATATGATGTTCCCAAGCGGTAAATAATTTCT
>JAZRLY010000014.1:0-28122 GCA_045647065.1 Acutalibacteraceae bacterium | reverse complement strand
AGTGAAAACGTAATAATTTGTATCATATTTGTCATTACGGTAATCTCCACGTTCTCATTTGATTATAGTATTATTCATTCCATCACAGTTCTGATTCTATATTCTCGCTTTTTGCTATATGCGTTTAAGTTGAGTTGTTCTGATAAACATTCAATCATGCGGTTATTTTCTTTTTCGTTTTTGATTGCTATAATATAAATAAACTTAAAAGAGGAGTAAAAACAATGAATATAAAAAAAGTTGGCGAACAGATTGCTGCTTTAAGAAAATCAAAAGGAATAACTCAAAACGAATTAGGTGAAAGAATCGGTGTTTCATTTCAGGCCGTAAGCAAATGGGAACGTGGTGAAACATTACCCGATATTACGCTTTTGCCTGATTTAGCAAAAATACTTGAAACAACAACTGATTATATTTTACTCGGCAGTGAAAAAGTTGTAGAGTATAAAGGAAAATTTACCGTCACAGATATAAAGAAGGGTTTGAACTGCCTTAAAAATGTAGGTGAATATTTAGGTGCAGAAAATATTATTTACCGTGCAGCAATCAAAGGTATAAACAATGAACTTAACACCAACATTGAAGAAGCTTTTTCCAACGACTATGTATTTGAAGCATTTTTGGCAGAAGCTATAATTCAAAATTTAATGTCAGGGTTATATGTTGATATAAGTGATGTTAAAAATAATTTCAAACACGAGCATTTTAAGAACATTGTTGTTGATTACTGTGACAGATATGGAATAAAATGATGAAAAGTGGGCTGTTTTGCTTGAAAGCTACAGCCCACTTTTCAATATACTTTATACTCTTGTGAAAACATAATAATTTGTATCATATCCGCCGTAGCGGTAATCTCCACTTTTCCATTCGATTATCATATATTCTTTTCCGTCAACAGTTCTGATTTCATATTCGCAAGCCGACCAATTCCATTTTCGAAGAAGATAATTTTTTGTCCACATCACGGTATCTTCACCCTCAAAAACAGCATCTGCATAAACGCATCTGCAATTACCGTCTGAGAAAAACTCAATTTCTTTGAAATACAAATCGTCTATAGGCTCTTCTTCCTGCGGGAATTCAGCTTTATTACATAAGAAAGAATGAGATCTCCATTTGCCGATTATTCTTTCATCATTTACAAAAGGCTTATCAATATCATCTTTTCTTGCAATACTTTCGGCTGAATATCTGTTACTGTCTGATTTTTTCAATAGCAGATATGTAGGCTTACCGCCTCTTATGACCTCTGTATCTCTGAGTGTTATGAGCATATATGTTCCGTCAAATTTTTCCTCAATCTCATATTCATTATAGGCGGAACCCGTCAGATAAGCATTGCTGATAAAATATCCTTTTGTCCAGCTGTAACCCCAATATTCTTCACCGTCGGGAAGAAAATACAGATATTTTACATCTCCGCCGTAAAAGCCTGTTTTGTCGCAAAAAACATTTTGGTCATAATCCTCTTTGACCGCAAAAACACCTTGAATTTCCCATTTGCCTATAACATTATCGTCGTTTACAAAAGGAATTTCCTTCTTCGGCTGCTCGGTTTCGTCACCTAATTTTACAACCTTGCATATAATCTCGTTCTCACGGATTTCATATTGAGATATTCTTTGATAATCAGCCGCTTTTATTTCTGTTTCCGCAACCATACATAAATCAATTGCGTTATCGTCAGCAGTACGGGTGATAATTGCTGTATCATTTTTGAAAACAATATCTAACTTTGTCATCATAAGTTTAGCCTCCTTCAGATTTTTCAATGCATCGAGAAACTCAATTTCCTTCTGTGAAAAAATCGCTTCAATTTCTTTATTGGTTTTTCTTCCGGAAATAATTTCTCTGATTTCCTGCAAGGAGAAGCCTGCCTTTTTCAAAGCATTGATTCTGTAAAAAACAAGAATTTGCTCAGAGGTATAATATCTGTAACCCGAAAAGACATCGGTATGTTGGGGTTCAAGAAGCTTTTCTTTATCGTAATGACGCAGAACGGAAATTTTTGTTCCGCACATTTTTGCAAACTCTCCGATTTTCATAAAACAGCTCTCCTTTGCATAATCTAAGGTACCTTATGTGCATAGTATAAACCTGAAGTTAAGGTGAGAGTCAATACTAAATTTCAAAAAAATTAATTATGGCAAAAAGATAACTGTCAACGCCAAATCAAATGACGTTATCAGCTGAAATTTTATCTCATATCTGACAACGGAGTATAATCTGTGTTGTATCGCAAATATTCTTCCATCTTACCGCTGAGCAGTAATCTGACATAACTCCACGGCTCGTTGTAGATGAGATAGTCAAGTTCTGATGTTTCATACATATTGTTTGCATATTCGTTTTCAACTGCATCGCAGTCGATTGACACCATAGAACCGTCGGCGAGTTTGACTTCAACGCAGGCGGTATCGATATTAAATTCACAAGAAATAATGTTATTAATCATAAATAAAAAACTCCTTTTAATAGTTTGAAAAACGTAGGAAAAGTAGGCTCTGGAATCGTTGATACATAAGGGATTGAAAGTACGGTAATCGAGGGGTACGTATAGTTTGACCTGTAACCCCAATTTTGAGGTTACTTTTTCCACATAACGAACTTTAAGGTTGCAAAAAACCAATTGATAAAAGCACTTTCATTACAGTTAAAAATTAACCAAATAGAGCTTCTGAAACCGTTGTATATCAACGGTCTCAAAGTGCGGCGATTGAGGGGTGCGTATAGTTTGACCTGCAACCCCGATTTTACGGTTCTATTGTTCCAAAAGCTGAATTTCAAGTTGTAAAAAATCAGTCGATTTGCAATGGTGAAAAAAGTTTGACAATTTCCTGGAAAGAGTTTAAAATATAAATGCGAGGAAAAATGTGTTTTTCATAATTTAAAGATCTCCTTTTATATGAAAGGAGCGCAGAATCCACTTAATGTCAGAAAAATCAAACAGCGGAATGAACATTCCCGACTATGCGATTGAAAGAATTGCAAGATGCTTACTTCCGATAATGCAGGAATATTTTGAAAGCGAGGAAGGACAACGGGAACTTCAGGAACAGACTGCTGAAGAATGAGTAAGACAGCTGCAGGCGAGACGGAAGTCCCGCCTGCTTTTTTGTTACAACCTCAAAATGAAATATCCCGGATAAAAATAAAAAATCCGAACCCATTGCCGATTGGCATTAAGTTCGGATTTCTCCATTGTGGTGGAAGAGGGTGGATTCGAACCACCGAAGTCGTTGACGGCAGATTTACAGTCTGCTCCCTTTGGCCGCTCGGGAACTCTTCCATATTTAATTGGAGCTGGTGGACGGACTCGAACCCCCGACCTGCTGATTACAAATCAGCTGCTCTACCAACTGAGCTACACCAGCATTTTTGTGGTGTTCCGTAGAACGCTCGATTAATATATCACAAATTTTCGGGGAAGTCAAGTCTTTTTTGCAAAATTTTTAAAAAAATTTAATGCCAATCATTTTCGGGAAAATATTGACTTGTATATCGTTGTTGTGATAATATTAAAACATTATGAATATGGGAGTGATATCTTTGGATTTCAAAGAAAGTACCTTTATGTATGCAATTGCGCTCGCCGTTGTTGCATTCGTAACACTGCAGTCCGTGTTCTTCATTGTTAAATCGTGGAAACACGCAAAAGAACTCGGTATCAAAAAGGAAACACTCAAGAACACAGTTGTTTCCAGCATTCTTTTCACGGTTGCACCCGCAATTTCCATTCTCGCAACAGTTATTGTTCTTGCCAATGCCCTCGGAATTGTCCTTCCCTGGATAAGACTTACAGTTATCGGCAACCTTGCTTATGAAACAACAGCTGCACAGACTGCTGTTGAAGCAATGGGCGGAACCCTTACAAACTCAATTGCGGACTATCAGCAGTTCTCAACCGTTGCATGGGCAATGACAATCGGCAGCATTGCTCCGCTTCTTATGCTTCCTTTCGTTTGCAAAAAGCTCCAGAATAAGATCGGCAAGGCTGTTAATAAGAACGAAAGCGCTGCAAAGCTCGGCGACGCTATTTCAGCTGCTGCATTCATTGGTATTATCTCTGCTTTCATTGCAAGAGCAATTGCAGGCACGACATCCGACGGCGTAGGTAACGCAGGCTTTATGTCAATTGCAGTTCTTCTGGTGGCAATAATTGCGATGGTTATCCTTGAAGCAATCTGTAAGAAATGGAACCTCGAAAAGCTTCGTCCGTTCACTATGCCCATCGCAATGTTTATCGGTATGGGCGCGGCAATGCTCTTTGAAGCGGTTCTTCCCGAAAATATCGTTAACTTCGTCTGGAGATAAGGGAAAGGAGAGAATGAATTATGCAGAAAACATATTTTGATAAGGTTCACAGATGGGGCATCCTCTGGAACATCGGCGCATTGCTCATGCTCCTTTCAATCCCCGTTGCTATTTCGGCTTATTATAATGTATGGCCCGAACTCAATGTTCTTTGGTCCGTTCTCAGCAAGCTTATGCTTCTCTATTGGGTAACTGCTGTTATTGAGGTTATCACATACGTTCCTATGCTTGGCGCAGGCGGAACTTACCTCAGCTTCGTTACCGGCAACATCACAAACCTCAAGCTTCCTGTTGGCCTTGCAGCCATGGAAAATGCAAAGGTTCGTGCAAACACAGAAGAAGGCGAAGTTATTTCAACAATCGCTATCGGTGTTTCTTCAATTACAACAACGGTTATCATTGCTGTTGGTGTTCTTGCATTCTCACCCGTTCTTCCTCTTATCACAGCGGAAGGCTCGGCATTCAAGCCTGCATTTGAGTGGGTTCTTCCCGCACTCTTCGGTGCGCTCGGCGCAAGCTATTTTGCAAAGCATTGGAAGCTTGTTCCTCTGCCCGTAATTGTCGGCGTTATTGTTCTCATCTTCTCACCCACAATGGGTGTCGGTACTCTCATGTTCGTAACAATAGTTGCGGCTGTTGCAGGTGCTTTTGGTCTTTATAAGGCAAATAAATTATAATTGTAATCGCCATTCCGGGATTAGCGAAAAAGCTCGCTGAGGCTCGGAATGGCAAGCTTTTTATATGATGTTTATAAAAAGAGCGGTATTTTTTAATTTGTTGTGCAAAATTACACTTGATATCAAGTGAATTTTAGGTTAATATATTAGAGGTTTAAAATATCATCTCTTCTGAAAGGAGAAATTTAAAATGATTAACTATTCACGCGAAGTACAGGAAATGTGCTGCGTAGCCAAGGGCCCCAACCACGGTCCCGCACCCATCCCCGAAGAGGGCAAGTGGGTCAAGGCTTACGAAATCAAGGATATTTCCGCTTTCACACACGGTGTTGGCTGGTGTGCTCCCCAGCAGGGCGCTTGCAAGCTTTCACTCAACGTTAAAAACGGTATCATCGAAGAAGCTCTTGTTGAAACAATCGGTTGCTCGGGTATGACTCACTCAGCTGCTATGGCTGCTGAAATCCTCCCCGGTAAGACAATCCTTGAAGCTCTCAACACAGACCTCGTTTGCGATGCTATCAACACAGCTATGAGAGAGCTTTTCCTTCAGATTGTTTACGGCCGTTCACAGTCCGCTTTCTCAGATGACGGTCTTTCAGTCGGTGCAGGTCTTGAAGATCTCGGCAAGGGTCTCCGCTCACAGGTTGGTACAATGTACGGCACAAAGGTTAAGGGCGTTCGTTACCTTGAAATGGCTGAAGGCTATGTTACAAGACTTGCTCTTGACGAAGACAGCCAGGTTATCGGTTATGAGTTCGTTTCACTCGGCAAGATGACCGACTTCATCAAGAAGGGCGACACACCCAACGATGCATACAATAAGGCAATCGGCACTTACGGCAGATTCGCAGATGCTGCTAAGTACATCGATCCCAGAAAAGAATAATTGCAGGAGGTAAGGAATAATGGCATTATTTGAAAGCTACGAAAGACGTATTGACCAGATCAATGCTTGTCTTAAAGAATACGGCATTTCTTCAATCGAAGAATGCAAGGAAATCACTCTTGCAAAGGGCGTCGATTGCGACAAGATAGTAAGAGAAACTCAGCCCATCTGCTTTGAAAACGCTGTTTGGGCATACACTGTAGGCTGCGCTATCGCTATCAAGACAGGCTGCACAAAGGCTGCAGACGCAGCAGCAGCTATCGGTATCGGTCTCCAGTCATTCTGCATCCCCGGTTCAGTTGCTGACAACAGAAAAGTTGGTATCGGCCACGGTAACCTCGGCAAGATGCTCCTCTCCGAAGAAACAGAATGCTTCTGCTTCCTCGCAGGTCACGAATCATTCGCAGCTGCTGAAGGCGCTATCAAAATTGCTCTTAACGCTAACAAGGTAAGAGTTAAGCCCCTTCGCGTTATCCTTAACGGTCTCGGCAAGGACGCTGCTATGATCATCTCAAGAATCAACGGCTTCACATACTGCAAGACCGAGTTCGATCCCTATGCTGAAACTGTTACAGTTGTTGAAGAAAAAGCATATTCAACAGGCGACAGAGCAAAGGTTAAGTGCTACGGCGCAGACAACGTTCCCGAAGGCGTTGCTATCATGAAGCACGAAAACGTTGGCGTTTCCATCACAGGTAACTCAACTAACCCCACAAGATTCCAGCATCCCGTTGCAGGCACATACAAGAAGTGGTGCAACGAAAACGGTGTTAACTACTTCTCAGTTGCATCAGGCGGCGGCACAGGCCGTACTCTTCATCCCGATAACATGGCAGCAGGTCCCGCTTCCTACGGTATGACAGATACAATGGGTCGTATGCACTCAGACGCACAGTTCGCAGGTTCATCATCAGTTCCCGCTCATGTTGAAATGATGGGTCTTATCGGTGCAGGTAACAACCCCATGGTTGGTATGACCGTTGCATGCGCAGTTGCTGTTGAAGAGGCAATGAAATAATCAAATCTTCTCTATCCCTGTTCTCATCCGAGAGCAGGGATTTTTTTATTTTACTCTTGTTTATTAAATATAAAATGATATAATAAAATCACTAATAGGGGAGGAGAAATTATGGCAATTAAAACAAAACTCTCATCCGAATGGATTTACAGATTTTATAAAGAACTCGAAAAAAACGGGATAGAAAATCACGGTCTGCTGATTGAGCAGGGTGGTGAAACTGTTTTTGAGGAGTATGCATACCCTTATTCCGCCGATATGCCTCATACTATGTTTTCACTCACAAAGTCGGTTGTAGCTACGGCGGCGGGTTTTGCACTTGATGAGGGTCTTTTCTCACTTGAGTCAAAGCTTTTGGATTTCTTCCCCGAATATGAACATTGCGAAAGCGACGAATGGGAGAATCTGACGGTTCGTTCCGTTCTTACGATGCAGAGTAACAAGGAATTCACCTTCCTTCAGGATATGACGGGCAACTATGCCGAAATATTTATGAAATCGCCGTTCAGAAAAGAAAAGGGTTTCCTTTACAGCAACAACGATGCTCATATGGTTGCGGCACTTATTCAGAAGTGTTCGGGGATGAGCCTTGTTGACTATCTTACACCCAGACTCTTTGAACCCCTCGGAATCAATCCACCAGCGTGGGAGACCAATTCAATCGGCGAATGCATAGGCGGTACGGGTGCATATATGACTTTGCGCGACCTTGCAAAAATCTGCCGATGCTATGCCGACGGCGGTGTGAATAACGGAAAGCAGATTATCCCTGCTTGGTGGACAAAAGAGGCAACGAAAAAGCAGGTTGACCTCGGCAAAAGAGAAAACGAAGACGGCTACGGCTATCTTTTCTGGATTTATGAAGACATATTCAGTATGACGGGTATGTTTGGTCAGCAGGTGTCATATTTCCCGAAGTACGATGCGGTTGTTGCGATTTTTAACTGTGCGCTTGAGGACGGAGAAAACGCAAAGCTGATGCGCAATGTTCTGGCAAGAGCATTTGAAAGCGGTTCAACCGAAGAATGGGATAAAAAGCTTGCGGATTATCTTGAATACAGAGGCATTGTTCCTGTTTCGTGCATTGGAATGCCCGAGATTCCGACAGGTAAAACATTTTATCTTACTTCCGCATCCGATGTGATTGCAAAGATGATTTTCCCTGCAAGTCTTATTCCGCGTTCTTTGACTTCAAGTTTTGCCAAAAGACCAAAGACCAACCTCAACAAAGTATCTTTCGAAACAAGCGAAAATGTGTTTACTGTTAAGTGGTTTGAGGAAGAGGATGAGATCGTTATCAATTGCGGTCTTGACGGCAATCCGAGAATGTCAGAATGCTCAATCAAGGGTTATCCCTATAAAATATGGGCGTATGCCTTTATGAAAGACGGCGTGTTGAATGCCGTTGTGAAGCCGATAAATACTCTTGCAACGCAGTTTATGACTTTTGAGTTTTCGGGCAATACAGTTAAAATTGCTATGAGAAGCACACCCTCTTTCCCTGGATTCATAAAGAAAAATGCGGGCCAGAGCTCATTTGTCAGAAACAGCGGTGCGTTCAAGCCGATTATGATGAAGAGTATGGATGTGGTTCTCGGAACAAGTGAAATGCCGATGACATTCAAAGTAAAAAGGTGATAATATGAACAAGTGGAATTTTTATACATCTAATGAAATAAAGCCTCGCGGTTGGCTTAAAAGACAGCTTGAAATTCAGGCTGAAGGTCTGAGCGGTAACCTTGATAAGATGTGGCCTGATATCAAAGACAGCGCCTGGATTGGCGGAAGCAAAGATGGATGGGAGCGTGTGCCGTATTGGCTCGACGGATTCATTCCCCTTGCGTATCTGCTTGAAAATGATGATATGATTGCAAGAGCAAAAAAATATATCGATGCGATTATCTCTTATCAGAAGAACGACGGCTGGATTTGTCCGTGCAAGGATGAGGACAGAAAGACCTACGATACCTGGGCGGTTCAGCTTATTTCAAAAACTTTGACCGTCTACTACGAATGCTCAAAGGACGAACGCGTTCCCGATGTTATTTACAGGGTACTGAAAAACTATTATGAAATGCTCAAATCGGGCGAAATCCGTCTTTTTGACTGGGGCAATGCAAGATGGTTTGAGTGTTTTATTGCCATTAATTTTATTTATGAAAGATGCGGTGAGGAATGGCTAACAGACCTTGCGAAAATTCTCAAAGAGCAGGGGATGGACTATAACGAAGCGATTCCTTTGTGGAAAAGACCGCTTAACCGCTGGAGATTTGATACCCATATTGTTAATATCGGTATGATGCTTAAAAGTGAGGCTGTTTCGTGCGGGATTCTCGGCGGAGAATATACCGATAATGCAGAAAAGCTCCACGAAATTCTTAAAGAATATAACGGCACTCCCGTCGGACTTTTCACGGGTGACGAATGCCTTTCGGGTCTGAGCCCCGTTCAGGGCACGGAGCTTTGCGCTGTTGCGGAGCAGATGTATTCCTATGAAATTCTCTTTGCCTGCACGGGTGATAAAAAATGGGCAGAAAGGCTTGAAATGCTTGCTTTCAATGCTCTTCCAGCAACAATAAGCGATGATATGTGGACTCATCAGTATGACCAGATGAGCAATCAGATTGCTTGCATAAAGTTTCCCGGAAAGCCGATTTTCAGAACCAACGGCGAAGAATCTCACCTTTTCGGTCTTGAGCCGAATTACGGCTGTTGCACCGCAAACTTCAATCAGGCTTGGCCGAAGTTTGCTCTCAGTGTGTTTATGCACAAGGGCAACGAAGTTATCAATTCCGTACCTGTACCCTCTGAACTTAAAGCAGACGGTAAACACATAGTAATCGAAACAAATTATCCGTTTGAAAACAGTTTTAAATATAGCGTTGAAACGACCGAGGATTTCACTTTCAGAATCCGCATTCCTTCTTTTGCAGAGAATCTTACCGTCAACGGCGAAAAAATGCAGAGCACTGAGCTTTCGTTTGAAATCAGTGCGGGTGAAAAGCGTGAAATCATCGTTTCGTTTGATGTGAAAATCAGTATTGATAAAAGACCGCACGACCTCAATACCGTCAGATGCGGTTCGCTGGTGTTCAGTGTTCCGATTGAATACAAAGCCAATATGCTTGAGTACGAGCGTGACGGAGTGGAAAGAAAATTCCCATATTGCGATTATGAGCTTATTCCTGTTTCAGACTGGAATTACGCTTATTGCGATGAGAAGTTTGAGCTTTCTGTAAATGGTTTGAGCGATGTTCCGTTTTCATCGAGGAAACCGCCCGTGACAGTTAAAGCGAGTGTGAAGAAAATTGACTGGGGATATGAGGACGGATATGATACCGTCTGTGCCAAAGCCCCCGAGTCGAGAGAACCCATCGGTGAAAAAGAGGAAGTTCTTCTTTATCCCTACGGATGTGCAAAGCTTCGTATGACGGAGCTGCCGATAATATAAATAAATTTTTGTCACAAATTAACAGTTGACTTTTTAAACCGAATGATATATCATATATTCGAACAAATGTTCTGAATATGGAGGCGTCATTTTGGTCAGGAAGGTTTTTGTTGATGTTTATGTCCTTGTTGATAAGAGCGGTAAACGCCGTCCTTTGAGAATTCAATGGGAGGACGGAACGGTTTATACCGTTGAACGGCTTATCAACAGATGCCGTGCAAAGTCGCTGAATGTCGGCGGGGGAGAAATCAGATACACCGTGCAGATAAACGGCAGAGAAACTTTTATTTATGAGGATAATCACGGCAAATGGTTTGTTGAGGGCAAATGCTGAACGGGACGCCTTACGGATTTTTCCGCAGGACGTCCCGTTTTTGTTTATATTTCTGTGTCGGTTATTCTTTCGATTTCGATTGATTCAGTGTAAATGTCATAAGGATTATTTTCGTTGAGAACAATCAGTCTGCCGCCGCGTTCTTCACCGTAGGTGAAATAGCCTGCACCGAGTGTCTGGTAAAGGCTGATACCGTCGATTTTGATGTGAAAGTCATTAACGTGGTCGTGACCGAAGAATGCAGCAACCATCCCGCTCGTCTTTTTCCAGCTTTCAAACTGCCTTCTGTGGTCATTCTCCAACGACGGAGGGCAGGGACACTCTCTGATTCTGCCTTCAAGAATCTCGTGACCGAATTTAAAATATTTGCCGTCACGGAATAAAGAATAATCATCATCTGCGGTCACTTCCCGGAGACCGTCACACATCTGCTGAACAGGCATGTGCTGAAACAGAATTGAGGGCAGGGGAGCTCCGCTGTTGGCATCTTTAAGCTCGGCAGCTCTTCTTTCGTACCAATCAATCTGGTCATCGTGTATGCAGTCATAGGAAAGACCACCCTGTGAATTGCGCTGATAGTCGTTGGAATCTATGAGCCAGAGCGCATAAGCATCTTTTTTGCCGTCACTGCTTTTGATTGTTACACAGCAATTGCCACAGCCATATACATCGGCATCGTTAAGATTTGAACGGCAGTTGGGATATTCCATATACTGCATCATCTGAAATTCGGTGTGGAAACCTTCCTCACCGTCGTGGTTGCCGAAAACAACGCAGAGCGGAATGTTGCGCTCTCTTATGGGTGCGGTAATTTTCTGAATGGTGCTTTTTACAAGGTCGTATGTAAATTCCTCCCAGTAACCGCTGATGTTGTCTCCGCCGAAAACAACAAGGTCGGGGTTGGTTTTTTCGACAAGCTTTTTGATAACATTCAGAGTTTCTTTATCACGGCTTTCGGGTATTGCTCTGTTTTCGTCATCGTCCATTTCCGGCTCAACATCGTGGATATCCGTTATGTGAAGAATGCGGAATTTGCCATCTTTACCGAATTTCAGAGGCTCGGGATTTTCTCTGATGAATTTTGCTGATTTGAATTTATGCGGAGCTCCCATTGCACCAATGCACGGAAGCATAAGACCCGATAAAAACGCTCTGAAAATTTTATTCATAATAAACACTCCTTAATACGGTCTGATTGGCTGATGAATGTTTATATTGTATTTCGGATGTCGGTATTTGTCAACTTGTGTTGAGAAAATTTGAATTGCAATTTAATTGATAAAAAAGCAAAAAACACTTGCATTTTGAATGTTTAGGTGATATAATACAGCAAATCGAATAATTATGGCTGATGTTTGCAGAAGAAGCTTATGCTGCCGAAGGAGTAACGCTCTCAGGCTTCCCGCAAGGGAAAGGGACTGCAAACGGACATAACTTTGGAGAATCTCATTAAATTGAGTGCCGAAGGGGCAAGGCATTTCGCTAATCTCTCAGGCAAAAGGACAAAGTTTTTAACACTCGTTTTATCGGGGGATTTTGTGCTTTTGTCGGATTACGCCTTGTAATCCGATTTTTTTATTTTTATATTTACTCGGAGGAAATCAAATGGAAGCTTTTTTTGAAAAAGTGGCAGAAATCAACGGCGCCGTCAACGGTGTGGTATGGGGTAAATACGGCTTGATTCTGCTCATCGGAACAGGCATTCTTATGACTGTCTGCACAAAGGTATTTCAGATATCTCATATCGGTCATTGGTGGAAAAACACTATCGGAAGTCTTTTCACCAAGAATGTTATCGGACATTCTAAAGAAAAAGGTTCAATTTCACCGTTTCAGGCGCTTTGCACGGCTCTTGCCGCAACGGTAGGCACAGGTAACATCGCAGGCGTTGCCGCTGCTATATGCGTTGGTGGTGCAGGCGCAGTTTTCTGGATGTGGGTTGCTGCATTCTTTGGCATGATGACAAACTATTCTGAAAATGTTCTTGGTATTTACTATCGTCGCCGCAACATCAAAGGCGAGTGGTCGGGCGGTGCGATGTATTATCTTCGTGACGGTCTCGGCAGTAAAAAAGGCTGTAAAGTAATAGGTAAAGTTCTCGCTTTCCTTTTCTGCATATTCACAATGCTTGCATCCTTCGGCATCGGCAGTATGGGTCAGGTAAATAAGATCGTTGCCAATGTTTCAACCGCTTTTGATATTGAAGCGCTTTCTTCTGTTCAGGTTTTTGGCGGAGTTTCGCTTTATAATGTTGTGCTCGGTGTAATCATAATGGCTCTTGTTGCACTCATCACTCTCGGTGGTCTTAAGAGAATTGCAAACGTTGCGGAGAAAATTGTTCCCTTTATGATTGTTCTCTTTATTGCAGGCAGTCTTATTATCATCGGCGTTAATTATGATCAGATTATTCCCGCTTTCAAAACAATATTCGTTAATGCATTCAAGCCCGAAGCTTTTGTTGGAGGTACTCTCGGCGCAGCAATCAGCGTGGCTGTAACCCAGGGCTTCAAGCGCGGCGTTTTCTCAAACGAAGCGGGTCTCGGTTCATCTGTTATGGTTCACTCGAACTCTAATATCAAAGAACCCGTAAAGCAGGGTATGTGGGGCATTTTTGAAGTTTTTGCCGACACAATGGTAGTTTGCACAATGACAGCGCTTGTTGTTCTTACATCGGGTGTTTTTGATGCCAAAACAGGTGAAATTGCAGAAGGTCTGACTGATGCAACTCTTGTTGCAGGTGCATTCAACAGTGTTTTCTCGTGGGGTAATATTGGTGAAAAATTTGTTGCTGTTGCGATGTTCCTCTTTGCTTTCACAACTGTTCTCGGTTGGTCACACTATGGTTCGAAAGCTTGGGAATATCTTTTCGGTGCAAAGACAACAGTTATCTTCAAGATAATCCACGTTATTACAGTTATCTTCGGTGCTGTTATGACATCAACTCTTGCGTGGGATATCTCCGACACATTCAACGGACTTATGATGATTCCCAACCTTATCGGTGTTGTTGTCCTGTTCCCGCTTGTTATGAAAATCACAAAGAACTATGTTGACCGTAAGGTAAAAAACATAAACGAGGCACCTGTTCTTTCTTATGACTCCGAAATTCAGGCTGAAGCAGAAGCAAATCTGGCAGACGAATAATATATTATCAACAACCGCAACTGCAGATGCAGTTGCGGTTGTTTTGTATAGGAAACCGATATTTCAGAAAACAAAAAATCCGAACCCATTGCCGATTGGCATTAAGTTCGGATTTCTCCATTGTGGTGGAACAGATTCAACCACAGCAGAACGAGGTTCTTTCTTGAATTCTTGCAGGAATAGTAAAAATGTTTTATGCAATATATCTTGTTACAGAAAAACCTCCGTTTCCAAAACGAAACGACGGTTTTTCTTTTCGTAATTTTAACATTCAAAGCTCGTAATTACAAAATGCATTTTTTCATCAGGAGACGCTTCCTTCCGTATTCTCCACGCAGAAGGATGGCTTCCTTCGTATATTTCGGCTTTCACTCCTGATTCGGTTATTGCATCAGCAACTAGCATTTTTAAGCTCGAGGGCGATTCTCCTTCAAATTTAAGAGGCGCAATACAGTGCTCGATGTATTTCTTGCCTAAACGTGATTTGCATCCTTTAGGCAGGTTGCTTTCTAAAGTATGGCTTCCGCATGTGCAGAAATTAAAAATGATATCGGGATTATATGAAATCAGCCTTTTGATAAAATTTTTTCGGAGATTTTCTTTAAACCAAAGTTTAAGCCACATGTTATCTCTGAATTTGTTTGTATCCATTCCGAGGGAACATTGATATTGAATGCTGTTCATGAGAATTACTCTGTATTCGCCTTCGTTGTACACACTTTTAAAAATATCATAAAAATGCTTTTGAAGATTACGACCCGTTGTGCCGAGGGCGGGAGAAACAAAATCGCCGTCATATTCGGATGTGTGCGGACTTTCAAGAATAATTACAACTGTTTTTATATCGCTTTTATCAGGGATTTCTAAATTGTTTTTGATTCTTAAGTTTTTGTCAAACCAAAAATCTGCAACACTGCCTTTTATTTTTCCAACTGTAACATCATTACATTTTCTTGTTTCAATTTCGTCGTCAACTCCAAGTTGCCGTGCGTATACAGGAAGGCAAGATGATACGGTGTGTTTCTTCATAAGGCTTCGATAGATTGTTTTTATGCGTTCCTGCTGAGATAAAAAGTGATCCCAGAATTTGTTTTCTTCTTTTTTGAATTTTTCAAGGTTATGCTCTGTAAAAAGAATGCTGAGATATTTTTTTATCACGGATAAATCTTTTTCTTTAATATTAGCTAACTCTTTTGAATAATCCTCAATATCATATAAAATGCAATGTTCCATGTAACTGTAAATTATCCAGTCTGTTTCATATTGAATTTCTTTCAGTCTTTCAAGCATTTCGGTTTCCACATAATTCAGAATCGAAGCGACCTTGTCATCCATGTAACGATAACTGATATTTGTGTATACATCATCCGATGATAAAACGAGTCCGTCTTTTTTGGTTAGTTCATACAATGCGGTATACTTATTCATATTAACAAATGAATATAGATAATTAGGCAAATAAGTGCATTTAACATCGCAAAGAAAACGGAAATTGTTTTCGATTTTTTCAAAAGTTGTGTATGGATTAAAAGCAATAAAACCCATTATCGGAAACAATCCATGTCTTTTTATCAGATCGATTATCACATAATTATCTTCAACGGTTGTGTGTTTGTTATAAAGCTGTAAATCACTTTCATTGGCAGACTCGATCCCTACAAAAACCTCAACAAAACCAACCTCTTTCATCAAGCGGAGAATTTCGTTGTCTTCAGGGGTATCGCGAAGCGAAATTGCTTTTATATAGCACTGATAGACAAGTTTAAAGTTAAGTTCGTTTTTTAATTTCAATAGTTCAAGGCATAGTGATTTCACATGCTCTTTGCCTGCTTCGTCATTGGGGTCGAAAATATTATCATCTGTGAAAAATATTTTCTGAATACCGTATTTGAGGTGAACATGTTTGATTTCATCAACAATATGGGCGATGTTTTTGTAATGAACCTTTCCGTGCCGCTCCGTACAAAAAGAACAGTTGCCCGTGCAAACATTGTTCTTAGTCTGAATGCAATGTACTTTCCTTGAATTCCTGACAGCAGAATCAGTTTCGTAATAATCAAACGCGGGATAATGGGTTATATTTGTGTTTGTATATTGAATTTTATCTTCTGTATCGGTTTTTGATGCAATCGAAGGATGATTGGTTGTTTTTCTTCTAATAAAACTACAGTCAAAAATTATATTGTTAAGTAAGATCTCGGTTGGGATTTCGCCGTCACCCAAAGTCATAAAATCAATACAATCATTTTCAGAAAAAACTTCTCTGTAATATCTCGTCACGTACCCGCCGCCGAAATCAACTATTGCATTTTTTCTATATGATTTAAGTAATCTTGCAAGCCCATGGCATATACCGATATTCGCTGATGTTACTGAAAAACCGTAAAAATTATATCCATCTTTGATTTTCTCAAAAATACTTTCAGCAGTATCGAGTGTTCTGAAATACGCAACATCAACATTGAAACCCTTTGTGCGAAGATATCCCGTAAGTTGATCAATTCCGATATTACCGTGTTTCCAGGCTCCGTTTATGGCTATCATTAATATTTTGAAATTTTCTTTTTTCATTTCCATTCACCGTTATATACATCATAAGTGCATCTCGGATTTTTTGCGCAGCGTCCCGATGAAGCTTCTGCCAAAGGTCTGCAATCCTTGCAAGCAAACCTGAATTCACAATCAGAACATTCTTTGACTTTATCAAAAGTCAGATTCCAGCATTCCTGTGTTTCCTTTGCCGAAATAATTTCTTTAACAGTATTGTTCTTTATGTTTCCAAGTGAAATGTTTCTTGCAAATACACAAGGCAAAACATTTCCGTCCTCACAAACAACGATTTTACCATTCCAGCATGTGTTGCGGTAACATGCGGAATCAAATCTCTCTTTGGTTATTTTGGGAAAAGACGGACCGGTTCTTTTGACAGAGTTAATAATTTCTTGAGTCAAAGGAATATGTACAGACTGATTTCCGCAAAATGCCTCTCTGATAACATCGAACCTGAATTTTAAAACGCCTTGCTCATTCAGAAATTCTTTTATTTCATTTACATATTTTTCATTTTCACGCATAATCACAACCGCAATATCAACGGTAACTTTATGCTCAAGAAAATAACGAATGCTTTCAATCAGCTTTTCAAAACTACCTGGCGTTTTGGTTATACTGTCGTGAATTTCAGCACAATGACCGTAAAGAGAGAACTTCATTTTAATCTTATTTTTTATTACAATTTCTTTCAAGGTATCTGTTATGTGGGTGCCGTTTGTGAAAATGGTGGTGTTAATTTTTTTAGAGGATACATATTCAGCAATTTCATTGATATAAGGGTGAATGCAAGGTTCTCCGCCTATTATAACTACTCTTTTAACACCACACGCTTCAATTTGGTTAATGATGCTTTTCCACTCGTCCAGAGAAAGCGGATTCTTTTTTCTTCTGTGATTGTCGCCTTCGTAGCAATGAACACAGCGACAATTGCACGCTTGTGTGATTTCCAGCCAACACAAATCAAGAGTACGGTCAGGAGCCGTAGGTGTGTATTCCGAACAAATAAAATCTTTGTTTATCAGATTATTGGAAACAAGCAAATCTATATATTCGTTTTCTGCAGTATCCGTTTCTTTGCCTTCTATATAATTTCGAACTGCATTGCACGAGTTTTTGTTTATAGAGAAAACATCCCCTGAATTGAGATTATAAATTGCTCCAGAATGAGCGCCTTGAACAAAAACTACATTTTTATTTATTTCTATCATAAATACTCCATTCAAAAAGGGACACTTTCATTGAAATAAAGTGTCCCTTTTGCTTTGTTTTGCGTCGATGTTAATCAGTCATCATCGCTATCGTTACCGCTGTCGCCACTGTAGCTGTCATCCGGGCTGCATCCTTCGGAAGGACCACAGTCAGTCAGGCAGAAATTAAGCTTATATTTTTCTTCTGTTACATTAATCAGTGTAAACATTTTTTCACCTCCACATTTGAAATTTTCTGTTTTATAAATTATACATTAAGTTTACATTGCGTGTCAATACGAAACTTCAAAAAATTTTATTCGGTCAAAATACTTGACAAGGTCAAATTGATATGGTATATTAAGAACAACAAGGAGATAATTATGGATAAAATTCAACAAAAACAAATCCGACGCCTTCAGGATAATCTTTCTTCAATAAGAAAAATTGCAGGTTGGACCGCAGAACAACTTGGTGAAAAAATCGGAGTTACCAAACAGACAATAAGCAATCTTGAAAACAGAAAAAGTCCGATGAATTTAACACAATATATAGCTATAAGGTCTGTTATTGACCATGAAATTCAAAATAACCCCGAGAATACAGTTTTGCCTGAAGTTGTAACAATCCTTCTTGATAAGGATGATATTGATGAAAATAAATATGTTGAAGTGAAAAAAGCAGTTTCCGTAGCTGCAGTTTCCGCAGCCGGAGGAATAGGCGGAGCAACATTGGCTACAATATTAACCGGATTATTTACTCCTTTGGGAATTGTCCTACCTCTTGCATCGGGTATTGCGGGTGCAGGTGCAGCTAAATGGTTGTCCAAGTTGTTAAAAAAATAATTTTTCTTTCTTTTTTGTTTTATTTTGGGTAAATGCAGAGAGTCGTTAACTTATGTTAGCGGCTCTTCGCATTTCTGAAAAAATTATCAATATTTTCTAAAGTTGCAGATTGACGAAACCTGTAAACCGAAATTATGATTGGTTTACATCACCAAAAGAAAAGGAGAATAACATGAACGGTTTAAAAATCATAAGAACAAGATGCAACCTTTCTATCAATGAAATTGCAGATGTTCTCGGCGTTTCAAGACAATTGATAAGCGCTTGGGAAAACGGCAGAAAGATTGTATCTGAAAAAAGAAGAAAACAGCTTTCAGATTTTTTTGGAATTGAAGAAACATTATTCGGTGAGATTAATGAGGAACAGAAAACCTATATTATCGAAAAGGCAATGTTCAAACATAAATACCATAGCAAAGATATTTTCAAATTCAAGCCGAAAGATGATGTAGATGACATCAGCAAAGTAATGGTATATTTCAGAGGAGAAACAGAAATAAGTCTGAGCGATACATATGATGCAGCTAAAAGAGTCAAAGAAGATACAGTAAACAGAATTGATAACTTTATTCACAAAAACAAAAACGAAGATATGGAAAGCGAAATAATGCGAATCACAAACTACACAAAAATCTACGGCGAGTTCAGTGATTTGCTTGAAAGCATCGATGAACAAAAGCATTATCTTAAGGTACCTTACCGCTTTGAAATTATTGACATTCTGGACGCAATGAGATTGGCATTCGGATTGCTTGATGAAGAAAAAGTTAAAGGCTATCGCAAATCCGAACACCGGGTCGGTATGGACAGCGAGTATATTCTTGAACTTGCAGCTATGATTAAAAAGCATTGGATGCAGATAAAAGACTATCACGAAAACTATAGAAAAAATTTAAGAAAGCATACCCCCGAAAAGAATAATGATAAACCGCTTCCGAGCGTTGCTGTTCAGATTGAACAGATGGAAGAAAAACAACGCCAATGGAGAAAAGATAACATAGCAAACAATTAATAAACAGATAAACCATCTCTTAAGTTTTATAACATCAAGAGATGGTTTGTTTTTGTTTCATCTCATTTTGTAGAATAAGTTTGTAAAGTACAGAAAAAGGGGCATTCGATGCAATATACTTTTAATGAAAGGCGGATAGATTATGACTGAAAAAAAGACAAGCGAGGCATTTGATGTATTCAATGAATTTTTTAAGAACATAAGAGAACTCGGGCATATGCTTTCAAGAGAAGATCTAGATGCTGCTGCAGAGTCGCTTCGTCAGGCACAGAGGGAAATCGAGTGGAAAAGACAGGCGCAGATTGAAAAAGAGCGTGAAGCAAAAAAGCTCGAAAAAGAACGCATAAAGAAAGAGCGTCACGACAGATATGTTGCCGAAGTTACAAGCATGGATTTGCCGCTTGACTGGGAGAATCCCTTTGCGGGCGATGCCCGTGTAGCGGGCGTGCATACCGAAAGCATTCCCGATGCGCTGATTATGAGCCTTAATAATCTCGGCAAGGTTGATATCGAGTATATTTCGCAGATTACGGGAGAAACCTGCAAAACTGTTATTGAAACACTTAAAGGCTCAATTTATCAGAATCCCGAAGCGTGGGATAAATGCTTCTATAAAGGCTGGGAAACCGCCGATGAATATCTCACGGGTAACCTTAAAAGAAAATGGATAGCAGCGCAAAAGGCAACGAAAGAATTCAACGGCTATTTTGACGATAATCTGAAAGCGATTGAAAAGGTTATTCCTCCGTCAATTGCCTGCGAGGACATTTATGTAACACTTGGTTCGCCGTGGATTCCACCCGATATAATTGACAGCTTTATCGACGAGCTTTTTTGTCCGTGCAAAGACCTTTATTATAATTGGCATAATTGTACTATGACAAAGCACGACGAAATAACGGGAACATGGGAAATAGACTTCAAGAGCAGATTCAATGGCACAAGAATGGCAACGAAAGCAAATTCCACCTACGGTACAAGCAGAATAAATGCTCTGCATATTATTGAGCGAACTCTTAATTTAAGGCAAATCAGGGTTACGGATTCCGTTAAAAGTCCGACTTCTTCAACGGGAGAGAAAAGAGTCGTCAACAATGCAGAAACGGCACTTGCAATCGAAAAGCAGAAGAAGATTATCAAGGAATTTCAGAAGTGGATATGGAAGGATGAAAAACGAAAGGAAAGACTTGAACAGATTTATGAAGAAAAGTTCGCCTGCGTTCGGAAAAGATGCTTTGACGGCTCGTTTCTCGACTTTCCGACTATGTCCGACGAAATAAAGCTTTATCCTTACCAGAAAAATGCAGTTGCAAGAATTCTTTTTACGCCCAATACTTTGCTTGCACACGATGTGGGTGCAGGTAAAACCTATGTTATGGTTGCGGCAGGTATGGAAATGCGCAGAATGGGCATTTCCCAAAAGAATCTCTATGTTGTGCCAAATAACCTTGTGGGGCAGTGGTCAGATATATTCCTTAAAATGTATCCTCAGGCGGATATTTTCTGCGTTGAGCCCAAAAACTTCAAACCCGATAAGCGTGATGAGGTTATGGGGAAAATCAGAGATAATGATTATGATGCCGTTATAATGGCATACAGTTGCTTTGACATCATCGGAATTTCAAGAGAATTCCACGAAAGTCAGCTGAAAGAGTTGCTTGATGTCGTTTCGGAAAAGCTTTGCAACGGGCTGAAGCGAACTTCACGCCTTGAAGAAAAACGCCGCAAACTCCGTGAAGCCTGCAACGAACTGAAAAGAGCATTGTATGTTGCAACCAATGAGATTTTCTTCGACGAACTCGGCATCAACACTTTGTTTGTCGATGAGGCGCATAATTTTAAAAACCTTCCGATTGAAACCAAGATTGCTAACGTTCTCGGTCTTTCAAAGGGCGGCTCAAAGAAATGCGCAGAAATGCTCGAAAAGGTGCAGTGTGTTCAGAAACAGAACAACGGCAGAGGCGTTGTTTTCGCAACGGGTACGCCGATAACAAACTCAGTGACAGATGTTTATGTTATGCAGAAGTATCTGCAGGGCGGCGAGCTTGCGCTGCTTGATTTGCAGAGTTTTGACAGCTGGGTGGGTATGTTTGCTGAAAAAGAGGATAGCTTTGAGATTGATGTTGACACAAGCGAATACAGAATGGCAACAAGACTTTCAAAATTCCATAATCTGCCCGAACTTACAAATCTGTTGGCTTCTGTTGCCGATTTTCATTCAATGGACGGCTCCGAAGGTATACCCGAATTTGATGGTTACAGCGATGCGCTTATTCCCAAAACAAAGGGCTTTCAGCTTTATCTCGACCAGATCTCCGACAGGGTTGAAGAGGTCAGGAATCACCTTGTTCCGAGAACTGACGATAATATGCTGAAAATCACCGTTGATGGCAGAAAAGCAGCTCTTGACCTGCGTCTTGCAGAACCGAGCGCAACATTCACCTATGATTCAAAGGTTTACCGCTGTGCAGAAAACGTTTTTGATATCTATATGAAAACTTATCTTCAGAAAAGCGCACAGCTTATATTCTGCGATGTTTCAACGCCGAAGGGCACATTCAATATTTACGATGAACTTTCACACTTGCTGATTTCAATGGGAGTTCCCAAGGAAGCAATTGCCTATGTTCACGATGCACAGACAGAGAAAAAGCGAAGTGAGCTTTTCGAGAAGGTGAGAAACGGTGAAATCCGAATTCTTCTCGGTTCAACCTTTAAGCTTGGTCTCGGCGTCAATGTTCAGGACAAGCTCATTGCCCTGCACCATATCGATGTGCCGTGGAGACCTGCGGATATGGTACAGAGAGAAGGCAGAATTCTGCGTCAGGGTAATATGAATCCCAAAGTGCAGATTTTCAGATACATAACCGAAGGCAGCTTTGATGCCTATTCGTGGCAATTACTCGAAACAAAGCAGAGGTTCATCAGTCAGCTTCTTTCGGGTTCGCTCACGCAGAGAAGTGGTTCGGATGTTGACGGCACGGTGCTTGATTATGCCGAAGTCAAGGCTCTTGCGGTCGGTAATCCGCTTATTAAAAAGAGGGTTGAAACCGCAAACGAACTTGAAAAATATATGGCTCTTCAGAGAGGTGTTGTTTCAAACCGTGAAGCACTTGAAAACGAGCTGAATTCAATTCCCGCAATGCTTTCAGATAACTGCAGAATAACCGCTGAATGTGTTGCAGACAGGGACTTCTATTCTGCAAACAAGCGAGAATATGACAAGGCGCAAAGGCAGATAATCAGAAAACGGATTTTTGATGCCGTACAGAATAACAACATGATGCCTACGGAAAAAGAACTTCTTGAATATCAGGGATTCAAGGTTATTCTCCCTGCAAATATGCTCAAAGAAAAGCCGTTTGTTATCATTAAAAACACGGGCAGACACTATGTCAATCTCGGCGACACGGAGGTCGGAACGATAATCCGAATTGACAATTACCTTGAAGGACTTACGGAGTATATCGGAAAGCTTGCAGATTCCGCAGAAAAGCTCCGTGAAAAAGAAATCGGAATAAAAGCAGAGCTTGCCAAAGACGAAAGCTATACCGACAAAATTGAGGAACTTAAGAAGCAACTCAAAAATATTGATAAAAAACTGGGGGTTAAAGAATGAATGAGATAAAAATGTCAAGTGTGCCGAGCTTAACGGTGCAGAAAACAATAAATATTCTTTCGAAATCATATTGCGGAGTTATCAATTTGGGACTTCCGATAAAAACTCTGCCGTCAGTTATGCTGTGGGGACCTCCCGGTGTCGGTAAATCGCAGCTTGTTCGTCAGCTTGCAAAGGAAATTGAAGCAAAAACGGGCAAAAAATCAGTTGTGACCGATGTAAGATTATTGCTTTTTAATCCCATTGACCTGCGTGGAATTCCTACGGCAAATGCCGATAAAACCCTTGCGATTTGGCTCAGACCGCAGATTTTTCAGATGAATGCAGATGATTCAATAGTGAATATTCTGTTTCTTGATGAAATTTCCGCTGCGCCTCAATCCGTTCAGGCGGCGGCATATCAGATAACCCTTGACCGTGTCGTCGGTGAACATAAACTTCCCGATAACTGCATTGTTATTGCCGCAGGTAACAGAGTGACTGATAAATCCGTTGCGTTCAAAATGCCTAAGGCTCTTGCAAACCGACTTTGCCACATTGAGGTTGAGGGCAACTTCAAATCGTGGAAGCAATGGGCAATCAGAAACGCAATCAATCCCAAGGTTATCGGTTTTCTTTCGTTCAAGCAGAATATGCTTATGGGTTTTGACGGCGGCAAGGATGACCTTGCATTTCCCACACCCCGTTCATGGGAAATGGTCAGCAATCTGCTCAACAGCGTTGATGACAATGTTGAAGAAATGTATCCGATGGTTGCGGGTCTTGTCGGCACGGGAACGGCAATCGAATTCAGAACATGGTGCAAGGTCTGGAACTCACTGCCGTCAATTGAAGATGTTTTTGACGGTAAAATGCCGACTGTTCCGAATTCAACCGATGCACTCTATGCCCTTGTTTCCGCAATGACCGTCTATGCCCATGCTCATAAAGACGAAATGCAGAGAATTGCAAACTCGATTGTCTATGCCGAAAAGCTGCCTGCGGATTTCTCCGCCGTTCTTCTCAAGGATTATATGTACATAGAAGACGGCTACAAATCAAGGCTTATGCAGATTCCTGAATTTGCAAGGTGGCTCCAGACGAAAGGAAGGCTGCTCAATGGAACTGTCTGAACAGAAAATCCGTGAATATTCAATAAGGCTTATGAAATCAAGGCTCCGTCTGCTTTGCACAAACGGCTTTTACGGTTTGTTGCTGATGCATATGGTGCTGACTATCGACGAAGAATGCGAAACTGCCGCAACAGACGGCGTGAGGATATATTTCGGTCCCGATTTTCTTGAAAATCTCACCGATTCGCAGATTGATATTGTTATGATGCATGAAATTCTTCATGTTGCTTTACAGCACTGTTCACGCAGTGGCGATTTTGAGCCTGAAAGATTCAACATTGCCTGCGATATAGTAGTTAATTCACTCATTCTTGAATCAATGGGCGGTAACAGAAAAAACATTCATCTGGGCCAATACGGCGAGCTTATGCACGAAACGCCCGACGGAAAAGAGGGAGCAAAATTCACTGCCGAAGAGGTTTATGCCATGCTTCCTGCAATGAAAAGTAAGAAATTAAAGAAGATGCCCGGCAGTATGGCAGGTAATAGCGGAGGTGGTATGGGTGACAGTGATGACAGCGGTTCTGAAAATTCTGACGATTCCCACGGTAAAGGCAACGGCGTTTTTGATGAGCATGATCGTTGGCAGAATACTGCCGATGATAACACTTTGCGCGAAGAATGGCAAAAGAGGATTATTGATGCGGCAGAGGCTATCAGTATCCGTGACCCGTCAGAAGACAGAGGTCTGATACCTGCCTTTGCAAAAAGATTGATTGAAGAACTCAGAAAGCCGCAGACCGATTGGCGTTCAATCCTCAACGAGTTTGTGCAGGAGGAAATCTGTGATTATTCGTTCAGTCCGCCCGACAGAAGATTCGGTGATTCCGATTTCTTTCTGCCCGATTTCAACGAAAAAGATGAAACCGTTAAAAACATCCTCTTTATGATTGATACATCGGGTTCAATGTCCGACGATATGATATCCGCCGCTTATTCCGAAGTCAAAGGCGCTATCGACCAGTTCAACAGCAAGCTTGAAGGTTTTCTCGGATTTTTCGATGCCGCAGTAATACCGCCGACTCCTTTTTCGGATGAGGACGAATTTATGGTCATTAAACCAAAAGGCGGCGGCGGAACAGATTTTGAGGTTGTTTTCAAATACGTTGATGATCAAATGAGCGACGAACCGCCTGCGAGCATAATAATCCTGACCGACGGTTATGCTCCGTTTCCCGATGAGAAAGCTGCAAACGGAATACCCGTTTTGTGGCTTCTGAACAATAAAAATGTCGAGCCCCCGTGGGGTAAAATTGCAAGAATTGAGGTGTGAAAAATGCTGTGTCCGTTAAACCGTGTTCTCGTAACCGACGGCAAACTTCTCTATAATTGTTCCGAATTCAAAGCCTTAAGAGGTAACGATATCAGAACCGAATTGCCCGAAATCGCCGTTATAGGTGTTATAGGCGTGCATAAAGAAGTTAATATTCCGACCCGCTTTTGCGGCAAGAAAGTCAAGCTTATTCACAGTCTGAATGTTTACCGCAAAGGCGAGAAGTTTCCCGAAATAACAGGAGATTTTGCATTCATTCCGTCAACCGTAAGACAAGATATCGGCTTTTATTATCCCTGCGAAAGACTTGTTCCCGAATCTGAATATCTTGTCAATACTCACAGAACGACTGCCGAAAAAGTGGCATTTGACGGAATCGCTTTTGAGAAAAGTGTGTTCTGCGGCAACAGAAATATTAAAAGCATAACCTTCGGCACAGGCAAAATAGCAACCGAAAGCTTTATGAATTGTGAAAACCTTGAAAAGGTTGAGCTGAATGAAAAAGTCAGGGTTATCGGAAAAAAGGCTTTCAGCGGATGCAAGAATCTTGAATATATAATTCTGCCGAAAAATGTTCGTGAAATTGCATCGGATGCTTTTTCGCTTACACCAATCCGTTTCATTGCAATTCCGCCTGCGGTTGAGTCGATTATGCCCTATACTTTTGAGAAGTGCAAAAAGCTTGAAATGATATTTATTCCGCCGTCGGTAATAAGTATTTCGCAATCTGCTTTTTATGATGCAAATCCGAATATGATTATCGCGGGCAAAAGCGGTTCGTTTGCGGAGATGTATGCCCAAAAGCACAAAATCAGGTTTGTTGCTTATGATAAACTCGCCATTAATAAATATAATGAATTGCTGAAAGAATATCGGAAATAAACAAAGCCTGCAACAAGCGTTGCAGGCTGTTTTTATGTGTATTCAACTTCTTTTGCGATTTTTTTGATTTCATCAAAATTCCATTGAAAACCGGTTGTTGTGATAATGTGTTTTTTATCGTCTTTGGAAAAACTTACAATGTAATCAAGCACAAGGTGAAAATCTGAAAGAATATAGCTTTCAACAAGCTCTTTTTCTCCGTCTTCGTTTGTAATTTCAATCATTCTTATTTCTTCGCTGTATTCAATTTCATAACCGAATTCAATCAGGTTCATCAGATTGCGCTTGATCGCCTTGCGGTCAGCCTTCATTTCATATTCCGTTTCGAGTGTTTCCGCAATTTCTTTCTGACTTAAACGATGGTCCTCGTCGGTATATTTTTTGAGAATATCAAGAATGTTGATTATGAGTAATTTTTTAGGTTGCAATGAGTTCATAAATGTCATCTCTGTATTTATTCTATCATCATTGACAGCATTATACAATATTCTGTGGGATATTTTTGGTACGCCGAGTTGTTTCATATTATGAATAAATCTTATATAGCATAATTTAAATAAATTATTATTTCTTTTTGATTAGTAGAAAAAGAGGACTTTTAGAAGCTCTGAAACGCATGTATATCAATGATGCCAAAATGCGGTAATTGAGGGGTGCGTATAGTATGACCTTTACCCCCTGATTTTGCATTTCTGTTGTTCCAAGTGATGAATTTTAAGTTGCAAAAAATCAGTCGATTTGCAACTTTGCAAAATAAGTTGACAGAAATTTTAAAATAGATTGAAATATAATTGTGAATTGATGTTTTTTATAATTTGATTATTTCCTTTTTCACGAAAGGAGCGCGAAATTAAATTTGATGTCAGAAAAATCAAACAGCGGCATGGAAATTCCCGACTATGCAATTGAAAGAATCGCACGGTGCTTACTTCCGATAATGCAGGAGTATTTCGAAAGCGAGGAAGGACAGCGGGAACTCAGGGAACATGAACGGACTGCTGAAGAATGAGTAAGACAGTTGCAGGCGAGACGGAAGTCCCGTCTGCTTTTTTGTTACAACTTCAAAATGTAATATCTCGTATAAAAACAAAAAATCCGAACCCATTGCCGATTGGCATTAAGTTCGGATTTCTCCATTGTGGTGGAACAGATGCAACCACAGTAGAACCACCGTTTAAAGCAGAATTCAGAGAGTCAAAATACTCCTCTGTTTCATCTATTAATATGTCATCAATAACTACCTCTCTATCGCCTGCGTTGAGATATAGTGTCATTTTCTTATCGTAAAGGTAAATTGCCCGCACGAAGATATTTATGAATCCTCGGCGGATGTTTATGTCGTTCAAGTCACCTGCGCGAAGTGCAAACAGATAATGTCTGATCTGAGGCTCTGTATAAATAACCTGCTTGTTCATTTCAATTGCAAGCTGTGCTTCAAGCTCGGCTTTTTCGGTTTTGCGTTTTTCTATTCGCTCGGTTATCATATCAACTGACTGTCCTTTTTCAAGGGCAATCCACAGATTTTCTATTGCCGCTTCCGTTTCTCGGATGGCGGCTTTTGTTCTTTTAACACCCGAGTTATCATAATCCGCCTGACACGCAGCCGCTACCGATTTCGAAATCTTTTCGATGTTTTCATCCGTCAGTAATTTGCGACATACCGAAACAACTCTGTCCTCAATCTTTTCTTTTTTGATTATCTTTTTATCGCAGAGATTCTTTCGGGAGTTCTTGCAGGAATAATAGTGATAAACATTTTTGTTGCGGCTTGTTCCGCCGTAACCCGTCATCATCTCTCTGCAATATCCGCAG